>JAHBZL010000063.1 GCA_019635485.1 Piscinibacter sp.
CGGCAGCGCGGTCGCGCTCGGCGCGGCGCTGGGCCTGCCCGGCCCGGTGCTGCGTTCGCTGGCGCCCAAGTCGGTCACGGCGCCGGTGGCGATGGGCATCGCCGAGCAGCTCGGCGGCATCCCGGCGCTGGCCGCGGTGTTCGCGGTGCTGACCGGCCTGACCGGCGCGATCGGCGCGCGCTACCTGTTCGACGCGCTGCGCATCGGCCCGCCCGAGGTGCGCGGCTTCGCGCTCGGCACCGCCTCGCACGGCATCGGCGCCGCGCGGGCGCTGCAGGTGCACCCGGACGCCGGCGCCTACGCCGGCCTCGCGCTGGGCGTGCAGGCCGTGCTCGCCGCGCTGCTGATGCCGCTGCTGGCCCGATTCCTCTGACGACGACCCTTCCATGCAGACCACGCTCGCGCCCGAGTTCAAGACCACCCGCGAAGGCCAGGAAGCCGAGGCGATCCTGCGCAAGTGCGTGCACTGCGGCTTCTGCACCGCGACCTGCCCGACCTACCAGCTGCTGGGCGACGAGCTGGATGGCCCGCGCGGCCGCATCTACCTGATGAAGCAGGTGCTCGAAGGCGCACCGGTCACGCGCAGCACGCAGCAGCACCTGGACCGCTGCCTGACCTGCCGCAACTGCGAGAGCACCTGCCCGAGCGGCGTGCAGTACGGCCGGCTGGTGGACATCGGGCGCCATGTCGTCGAGGAGCGCGTCACCCGGCCGGCCGGCGAGCGCACGCTGCGCTGGCTGCTGAAGGAAGGCCTGACCTCGCCGATCTTTTCCCCGGCGATGGCGCTCGGCCGGCTGGCGCGGCCATTGCTGCCCGGCGTGCTGAAGGCGAAGGTGCCGGCCGCCGCCGGCCCGCAGGCGCACCGCTGGCCGACCCGCACCCACGAGCGCAAGGTGCTGCTGCTGCTGGGCTGCGTGCAGCCGGCGATGATGCCGAACGTGAACAGCGCAACCGCGCGGGTGCTCGACGCCGCGGGCATCCAGACCCTGGTGGCCGACGGCGCAGGCTGCTGCGGCGCGATCCGCACGCACCTGAACGACCAGGCCGGCGGGCTGGACGACATGCGCCGCAACGTCGACGCGTGGTGGCCGCTGGTTTCCGCCGGCACCGTCGAGGCGATCGTGATGAACGCCTCCGGCTGCGGCGTGACGGTCAAGGAATACGGCCACGCGCTCGCGCACGACCCGGCCTATGCCGAACGCGCCGCGCGCATCGCCGAGCTGACGCGTGACCTCTCCGAGCTGCTGCCCGACCTCGTATCGCGGCTGAAGCCGCGCCTGCAGCGGCGCACGCTGTCCCGGCTCGCGTTCCACCCGCCCTGCACGCTGCAGCACGGCCAGCAGCTGCGCGGCGGCGTCGAGGCGGGGCTGGCGGCGCTCGGTTTCGAAGTGCAGGTGGCCGGTGCCGAGTCGCACCTGTGCTGCGGCTCTGCCGGCACCTACTCGGTGCTGCAGCCCGAGCTCGCCACCCGGCTGCGCGACCGCAAGCTGGCGAACCTGGCGCCGCTGCAGCCGCAGGCGATCGTGTCGGCCAACATCGGCTGCATCCAGCACCTGCAGTCCGGCACGTCCACGCCGGTGCGCCACTGGGTCGAAGTCGTGGACGAATGCCTCGCCTGAGGCCCCGACGCCGGCCCGGCCCGGATTCCTTAAGGCAGGGCTAACCCGCCCTGCCGAGCATCCCCCCATCGAACACGGCGCCCCGCGGCGCCCGAGGGATGCTGCATGCCGATGGCCTGTCGAGACGGGGATGGTGAACGCGCGGCGGCGCGGCCGGTGCTGGAGCTGGTCGGGCCGGACGATCCGCGGCGGGCCGAGGTGGAGGCGTTCATCCGCGCGGTGTACGCCGAGCGCTTCGGCGCGGTGCTGCGCCATTTCGCGCCGCAGCTGGTCGCGCTGCGCGCGCCGGGCGGCCGGCTGGTCGCGGCCGCGGGCTACCGCAGCGCGGACGCCGCGCCGCTGTTCCTGGAACGCTACCTGGAGCGGCCGGTCGAGTCGGCGCTCGGCACCCATGCCGGCGGCCTGCCGTCGCGCGCAGAGATCGTCGAAGTCGGCCACCTCGCGGCCAGCCAGGCCGGCGAGGGCCGGCGCCTGATCCTCGCGCTCGGGCCGCACCTCGCCGCCCAGGGTTACCAGTGGGTGGTCAGCACGCTGACCGAGGAACTGCGCCAGCTGTTCGTGCGCATCGGCGTCACACCGCTCGCGCTTGGCGTGGCCGACGCCCGGGTGCTCGGCGCCGAGGCGGCCGACTGGGGCGATTACTACGCGCACCGCCCGGTGGTCCTGGCCGGGCACCTGCCACTGGCGCTGCGCCGGCTGGCCCGCCGCATCGCTCAGGAGGTGGCGGCATGACGCCGTCGCTGGATACGCTGCGGCGCCACGCCGCCGCCGGCGCCGGCGCCCTGGAGACGGCGGACCGTACCTGGACCTACGCCGAACTGCTGGCCGAGGTGGACGCGCTGTCCGCGCGCCTGCGCGAGCGCCGGGTGCGCGTGCTCGCCACGCTGTTGGACAACGGCGCGCCGTGGGTCGTCGCCGAGCTGGCGGCGGCCGCGGCGGGGGCGGTGCATCTGCCGCTGCCCGGCTTCTTCACCCCGGCCCAGTGGGCCCATGCGCTGCGGCAGGCCGGCGTCGACACGCTGCTGGCCGAACCCGCCGCAGCACCCGCCTTCGCCCCCGCCGCGGCCGAAACCTGCCCGGTGGCCGACCGGGCACTGGCCTGGATCGCACTGCCCGCGTCCGCCGTGGCGTTGCCCGCCGGCACGACCCGGCTGACCTTCACCTCCGGCACGACCGGCACGCCCAAGGGTGTCTGCCTCGGCGATGGGGCGGTCGGACGCGTCGCCGCCGGGCTGGCGGAGGCGACGCGGCCGCTGGGCATCACGCGCCACCTGAGCGCCCTGCCCTTCGCACTGCTGCTCGAGAACATCGCCGGGGTGCTGGCGCCATTGGCCGAGGGCGCGACCTGCATCGCGCTCCCGCTCGCGGAGATCGGGCTCGGCGGAGCGAGTTCGTTCGACCCGGCGCGTTTCGACGCCACCGTCGAGCGCACGCGGCCGCACAGCGTGATCCTGCTGCCGCAGATGCTGCGCGCCTGGACGGCCTGGCTGCGTGCCAGCGGGCGGCGCGCCAATCCGTCGCTGGCGCTGGTGGCGGTCGGTGGCGCCGCGGTCGGCGCCCCGCTGATCGAGGCGGCCCGGCAGGTCGGCATTCCGGCCTGCGAGGGCTACGGGCTGTCCGAGGCGGCGTCGGTGCAGACGCTGAACCTGCCCGGCGCCGAGCGTCCCGGCTCCGCCGGCCGGCCGCTGCCGCACGCGCGCCTGCGCATCGCGCCGGACGGCGAGATCGAGGTGGCCGGCAGCCTGTTCCTCGGCTACCTCGGCGACACCAACCCGGCCCCGGAATGGTGGCCCAGCGGCGACCTCGGCCACCTGGATGCGGACGGCTTCCTGCACGTGCGCGGACGCAAGAAGCAGGTGCTGATCACGGCCTACGGCCGCAACGTCAGCCCGGAATGGGTCGAGACCGCGCTGCGCAGCCACGATGCGGTCGCCCAGGCGGTCGTGTTCGGCGATGGCCAGCCCGCGCTCGGCGCGGTGTTGTGGCCGACCCATGCCGACCTGCCCGATGCCGCGCTGCAGGCGGCCGTCGACCGGGCCAACGCGACGCTGCCCGACTACGCCCGCGTGGCGCGCTGGTGCCGCGGCGCGGCACCGTTCGACGCTGCCGCCGGCCTCGCCACCCCGAACGGCCGGCCCCGCCGCGCCGCGATCCTGACCCTGCACGCGGACGCGCTCGGCCTCGGCGCGCCGGCCGCGCTGGAGACGCCATGAACCTGCCCACCGATTCCTTCTTCGCCCAGCTCGTGCGCGACACCGCCGCCGACCGCGCCGGCCTCGTCGCCGCGCCGATCATCCAGGGCTGCCTGGCCGGGCGCGTCTCGCGGCCGAGCTACGTCGCCTTCCTGACCGAGGCCTATCACCACGTGCGCCACACCGTGCCGCTGCTGCGCGCCTGCCGCACCGCGCTGGCGCCGCGGCGGGCCGCGTGGCTGGACGAGGCGCTGGACGAATACGTCGAGGAGGAGCAGGGCCACGACGAATGGATCCTCGACGACCTGGCCGCCTGCGGCGCCGACGTGCACGCCGTGCGCCATGGCCGCCCCGGCCATGCGACGGAGGTGATGGTCGCCTACGCGTACGACACCATCGCGCGCGGCAACCCGCTCGGCTTCTTCGGCATGGTGCACGTGCTCGAGGGCACCAGCGTCGCGCTGGCGCTGCAGGCAGCCGACCAGATCCAGGCCCGGCTCGCGCTGCCCGACGCCGCGTTCAGCTACCTGCGTTCGCACGGCACCTTGGACCGGGAGCACACCGCGCACTTCGCGCTGCTGATGGACCAGCTCGACGACCCGGCCGACCGTGCCGCCGTCGTGCACGCCGCGCGCGCGTTCTACCGGCTGTACGGCAACGTGTTCCGCAGCCTGCCGCTGCCGCAGCCCGACGAGGTGCCGGCATGAAGGCGGCCGACGCGCGCGTGCTGCTGACCGGGGCGACGGGCGGCATCGGCCATGCCGTGGCCGCCGAGCTGCTCGACCGCGGCGCCGCGGTGCTGCTGAGCGGGCGTTCGCCCGGCCGGCTGGCGGCGCTGGCGCGCGAGCTCGGCCGCACGCCGGCGCAACGGGCGCTGGTGCACTGGCACCCGGCCGACCTGGACGATCCGGCCGCATTGGCGGGCCTGCGCGATGCCGCGGTGGCCTGGCAGGCCAACGTGCTGGTCAACAACGCCGGGGTGGCCAGCTTCGGCCGCCTCGAACAGCTGGACCCGGCCCACCTCGAGCGCGTGCTGTGCACCAACCTGCTCGCCCCGATGCGCCTGACGCAGGCGCTGCTGCCGTGGCTGCGCAGCCGCCCGCAGGCGCAGGTGATCCAGATCGGCTCCGTGCTAGGCCGCCTCGGCCTGCCCGGCTACAGCGTCTACAGCGCCAGCAAGTTCGGCCTGCGCGGTTTCTCCGAGGCGCTGCGCCGCGAGCTGCGCGGCAGTCCGGTGCGGGTGCAGTACCTCGGGCCGCGCAGCACGCGCACCGCCTTCAACGACCGCCGCGTCGAGGCCTACAACAGCGCCACCGGCACCGCGATGGACGACCCGCGGCGCGTCGCGGTCGCGCTCGCCGATCTGCTCGAGAGCGGCGCCGCGGAACGTTTCCTCGGCTTTCCCGAATCGGTCGCCGCCCGCCTCGGCGGCCTCGTCCCGACCCTGCTGGACGGCGCGTTCGACAAGCACCGCGCCAGCCTGCCCACGACCCTGGAGAACCCGTCATGAAGCGCCTGACGACCCTGACCCTGCTGTTCACGCTGCTCGCCCCCGCCCTGGCCGGCGCCGACCCGGTGGAGGACGGCGTGGTGGCGCTGCAGCACGACTGGGAGGTGATCCGCTACCAGACCCCGGCCGCCGAGCGCGAGAAGCGCTTCGAGGTGCTGGCCGCGCGTGCGCACGAGCTGAGCGAGTCCTTCCCGCAGCGCAGCGAGCCGCTCGTGTGGGAGGGCATCATCGTCAGCTCGTGGGCCGGCGAGAAGGGCGGGCTCGGGGCGCTCGGCCTGGTCAAGAAGGCGCGCACGATGTACGAGTCCGCGATCCGCATCGACGGCAACACGCTCGACGGCTCGGCCTACAACAGCCTGGGCGTGCTGTACTACAAGGTGCCCGGCTGGCCGCTCGGCTTCGGCGACAAGGCCAAGGCGAAGGAACTGCTGCTCAAGGCGCTGGCGATCAACCCGGCGGGGATCGACCCGAACTACTTCTACGGCGAGTTCCTGCTCGAGAACGGCCAACCCGCCGAAGCGGTCACCTACCTCGAACGGGCCATTGCCGCACCGCCGCGCCCGGGCCGCCAGGTGGCCGACACCGGCCGGCGCGAGGAAGCGCGCGCGCTGCTCGAGAAGGCGCGGGCGAGCCGCTGACGCGCCGGCCCGCGGACGCTCAGCGCGGCGGCGCGAAGCCGAGCCGCACGCGCAGGCCGCGCCCGTCGTCGCGGGCCGCGAATTGCAGCGCGAGGCCGTGCAGCGCGGCGATGCGCTGCACGATCGACAGGCCGAGGCCGCTGCCGACCTCGTCCTGCCCGTCCGGGCGGTAGAAGCGCTCGCCGAGCCGCGCCAGGCGCTCGGCCGGCAACGGTTCGCCGTCGTTCTCGACCACCAACTCCTCCTCGCCGAAGCGCAGCCACACCGTCGAGCCCGGCGGCGCGTAGCGCACCGCGTTGTCGAGCAGGTTGCGCAGCAGCACGCGCAGCAGGTCCGCATCGCCCAGCAGCGCCAGCGGCGGCCGCGGCGCGCCCTGCAGGCCCTCGCACGCCAGCTCGATGCGGCGTCGCTCGGCCAGGGGCAGGCAATCGCTCATCGCCTGCTCGACGATCGGCGCCCAGTCCACGTCGCGCTGCGCCGGCGCCGGACCGCCGGCCTCGAGCCGCGACAGCGCGAGCATCTGCGTGACCAGCCGGTCCAGCCGCGCCAGCCCCTGGTCGAGCCGGGCTTCGGCCTCGGCGCGCTCCTGCCCCGGCGCCGCGCGGCGCAGCACGTCCCACTGGGCGCGCAGCACCGCCAGCGGGGTGCGCAGCTCGTGCGCGGCGTCGGCGGTGAAGCGGCGCTCGCGCGCGAGCGTCTGCTCGATGCGCTCGAACAGCCCGTTCATCGCCTCGACCAGCGGCTTCAGCTCGGACGGCGTCGCGCCGACCTGCACCGGCTGCAGTTCGTCCGCGCCGCGCGCACGCAGTTCGGCACTGAGCTGCTCGACCGGCGTCAGCGCCTGGCGCACGGCCCAGGCCATCGCCCCGAGCAGCACCGGCAGCATCACCAGCCAGGGCACGAGCTGCGACAGCGTCAGGTCGACCGTCAGCTCCTCGCGCTCGTAGATGCGCTGCCCGGCCGCCACCAGCGAGCTGCCGTCGAAGGCCTGCAGGTAGTAGACGCGCCAGGCGTCGCCGGCCAGGTCCACGTCGACGAACCCGGCCGCCTCCGCACGGTAGGGCAGCAGCACGCCCTCCCGGTCGGCGACGCTCAGGTGGCCGCCGGCATCCCAGACCGCGATCGCGAGGTCGCTCATGTCGGCCTCGCCGCTGGACCCGCTGGCCGGCGCGGCCGCCTGCATCGCGCCGGGCACCGGCGTGGCGAGCGTCACCTGCACCTGGCGCGCAAGACGGATCATCTCGGTGTCGAACAGTTCGTCGACCTCGTGGCGCGCCGCCTGCAGCGAGACGCCCAGCGCGACCAGCCAGACCAGCGGCGCGCTGATCAGCAGGTACAGCAGCAGCCGGCGGCGCAGGCTCATGACGACCCCTCGTCGAACGAGTACGTTCGACGATCCCCCGCGGGGATGCGGGCCGGCTTGGGAGCGGCCGGGCGCTCGGCCCGCGGCAGACTGGTTGACACAGGGTGTCTCATGACGACCCCTCGTCGAACGCAAGCGTTCGACGATCCCCCGCGGGGATGCGGGCCGGCTGGGGAGCGGCCCGGCGCTCGGCCCGCTGAGATGACTGCCCCTCGTCGACCGGGACCGTTAGACGCGCCCGCGGCGCGCCGGACGGGAGGCACCGGCGGCTCACGGCGCCTCTCCGCCCTGCGCCGCGCCGAGCGCGTAGCCGACGCCGCGCACGGTGCGCACGACGTCGCGCCCGAGCTTGCGGCGCAGGTGGTGCACGTGGACCTCCAGCGTGTTGCTCTCCAGCGCCTCGCCCCAGTCGTACAGCTTCTCCTGCAGCTGCGCCTTGGAGAGGATGCGTCCGGCGTTGGCCATCAGCGCCTCCAGCAGCGCCAGCTCGCGCGCGGTGAGGTCGACGGGCTGGCCCTGCCAGGTGACGCGCTTGCCGGCCGGGTCGTAGCTCAGCGCCCCGTGCTGCCAGACGACCTGTGCCCGGCCGCTGCGCCGCCGCAGCAGCGCGCGCAGCCGGGCCGCCAGTTCGTCGACGGTGATCGGCTTGACGAGGTAGTCGTCCGCGCCCGTGTCCAGGCCGGTGATGCGGTCCTGCACGCCGTCGCGCGCGGTCAGGATCAGCACCGGCACGTCGTGCGCCGCGCCGCCGCGCCAGCGCGCCAGCCACTGCATGCCGTCGCCGCCGGGCAGGCCGAGGTCGAGCACCACGGCGTCGTACTCGGCGCCGGCCAGCGCGGCATCGGCGCGCGCACCGTCACGGAACCAGTCCACTGCATGCCCGAGCTGGCGCAGGCCCGCGGCCAGCGCCTCGCCAAGCAGCGGGTCGTCCTCGACGATCAGGACTCGCACGCCTGCCCCTTTTCGTGCGGCCCGGCGGGCCGCCCGGGGCGGATGATAGTCAGGCGACCGGCGCGGCTGCGGCGATCTGGCGCAGCGCCTGCTCGAAGACCTCCGGCGGCTGCCCGCCCTGGATCAGGTGCCGCCCCTGGACGATCACCGAGGGCACCGAGTGGATGCCCAGTTCCAGCCAGTGGCGTTCCTCCGCGCGCACCGCGTCGGCATAGGTGCCGGCGTCGAACACGCGCGCGGCTTCCTGCGGGTCCAGCCCGGCCGTCTCGGCGGCGCGCAGCAGGACCTCCCGCGCCCCCGGGTTTTCCCCAGCCCCGAAGTACGCTTTCAGCAGCGCGTGCTTGAGTGCGCGCTGCCGATCCGGCCCCTGCTCGCCGGCCCAGTGGAGGAGGCGGTGCGCATCGAAGGTGTTCCAGGTGCGGGCCCGGCGCACGAGGTCGAAGTCGAAGCCGACCGTCGCACCGCGTTCGCGCAGGGCGTCGCCATTGCGGCGCACCTGCTCGGGCGTCAGGCCGTACTTGCGGCTCAGGTGCTCGACGATGTCCTCCCCCTCGGGCGGCATCTGCGGGTTCAGCTCGAAGGGCTGGAAGCGGATCTGCACGTCGAGCTCGCCGGCCAGGCGCTGCAGCGCGATCTCCAGGCCGTTGAGCCCGACCGCGCACCAGGGGCAGACGACGTCGGAGACGAAGTCGATCGAGAGGGTCGGACGGTTCATGCGGCCAGTCTAGGGCGGTCGCAGGCACGGTGCTTGCGTGAGGTCTTCGCCGCTGCGTCGATTGCAGCGAGGAGACCTCGAACATGTCCCGCCGTACCGTCCTCATCCTCGCCGGCGCGCTCGCGCTGGCCGCCGCCACCGGAGCGCGTGCCCAGAACGCGCTCGACGAGATCGTCGCGAAGAAGCAGATCACGATCGCCATCCCGACCGACTTCCCGCCCTACGGGTTCGTCGGCACCGACCTGAAGCCGCAGGGCCTGGACATCGACATGGCCCAGCTGATCGGCGCCAAGCTCGGCGTCGCGGTCGAGCTGGTGCCGGTGACCAGCGCGAACCGCATCCCGTACCTGCAGACCAAGAAGGCCGACCTCGTGATCTCGACGCTCGGCAAGAACCCGGAGCGCGAGAAGGTGATCGACTTCACCGCCGCCTACTCGCCCTTCTTCCAGGCGGTGTTCGCGGCCAAGTCCGTCGCGATCAAGGGGCCGGGCGACCTGGCCGGCAAGTCGGTCGGCGTGACGCGCGGCGCGATCGAGGACATGGAGCTCACCAAGCTCGCGCCGGCCAGCGCCGACGTGAAGCGCTTCGAGGACAACAACGCCACGGTGTCCGCCTTCGTCTCCGGCCAGGTGCAGGCGATCGCGACCGGCGCCTCGGTGGCTGGCAACCTGATGGCGCGCAACCCGCAGCTCGGCACCGAATTCAAGTTCGTGCTGAAGGATTCGCCCAACTTCATCGGCGTCGCCAAGGGCGAGGACAAGCTGCGCGCCAAGGTCAACGAGATCATTGCCGGCGCGAAGGCCGCGGGCGAGCTCGACAAGCTCGCCACCAAATGGCTGGGCCGGCCGGCGGGCGAGCTGCCGAATTGACGTACCCGCCGGAAGCGCCTGCGGCGCCTCCCCCCAGGGGGCCACGCCGGCGCACCGGCGGAGCCTGGATCCGCGGCGTTCGCTTGACAGCACGGAGGACGTAGTCCGCATGATCGTTCTGGACTTTGCAGCGGTTCTCTCGCACTGGCCGCAGCTGCTGCGCGGCCTCGCGATGACGCTCGGGCTGACGGTGATCTCCGCCGTGCTGGGCGTCGCCCTCGGCGTGGCCTGCGGCTGGGCGCGTGCCTGGGGCGGGCCGGCGCTGCGCTGGGTGGTCGGCGTCTACGTGGAGCTGATCCGCAACACGCCCTTCATCGTGCAGCTGTTCTTCATCTTCTTCGGGCTGCCCAGCCTGGGGGTGAAGCTGACACCCGAGCTCGCCTCGGTGATCGCGATGGTGCTGAACCTCGGCGCCTACGCGGCCGAGATCGCGCGCGCCGGCATCGAGGGCACGCCGCGCGGCCAGCTCGAGGCGGCCCGCTCGCTCGCGCTGACCGAGGTGCAGGTGTTCCTGCGTGTCGTGCTGCCGCCGGCGCTGGCGCGCGTCTGGCCGGCGATGACGAGCCAGATCGTCATCGTGATGCTGGGCTCGGCCGTGTGCGGGCAGATCGCGGCGCAGGAACTGAGCTACGAGGCCAACCTGATCCAGAGCCGCAACTTCCGCGCGTTCGAGTCCTTCATCGTCGCGACGCTGCTGTACCTGGGTCTGTCGGTGCTGCTGCGCGAGGTGCTGCGCCGCATCGGCCCGCGCTGGATCTTCGGCCGCACCCCGCAGGCACGCTGACATGGTGCCCCCAGCGCACTCCGTTCGCGGCCCCCGAGGGGCGCGTCAGCGGCTTCGGGCGGCCGGGCGCCACTGACATGAAACGACCCCAAGCTCACTGCGTTCGCGGCCCCCGAGGGGCGCGTCAGCGGCTTCGGTCGGCCGGGCGCCACTGACATGGTCGAGTTCGGCCTCTGGGACATCTTCCGCAACCTGCTGCTGGCGGCGCGCTGGACGGTGCTGCTGTCGCTGGTCGCGTTCGCCGGCGGCGGGCTCGTCGGCCTGGCGCTGCTGCTGGCGCGGCTGCGCGGCGTGCGCACGCCGGTGGCGGCGTACGTGCAGCTGTTCCAGGGCACGCCGCTGCTGATGCAGCTGTTCCTCGCCTACTTCGGACTCGCGCTGTTCGGCGTCAACGTGCCGGCCTGGCTCGCCGCCGGGCTGGCGCTGACGCTGTACAGCAGCGCCTTCCTGACGGAGATCTGGCGCGGCTGCGTCGAATCGATCCCGAAGGGCCAGTGGGAGGCGGCGGACAGCCTCGCGCTGTCGTTCACCGAGAAGATGCGTCACGTGATCGGCCCCCAGGCGCTGAGGGTCGCGGTGCCGCCGACGGTCGGGTTCCTCGTGCAGGTGGTCAAGGGCACCGCGCTGGCGTCGGTGATCGGCTTCATCGAGCTGACCAAGGCGGGCACGATGATCACCAACGCGACCTTCCGCCCGTTCACCGTCTACGCCTGCGTGGCGCTGATGTACTTCGCGCTGTGCTGGCCGATCTCGGCCTGGAGCCGGCGCCTCGAAAGGAAGCTGCGGCGTGGCTGATTCGATCGTTTCCATCGCCGGGCTGCGCAAGCGCTTCGGCACGAACGAGGTGCTCAAGGGCATCGACATGGACGTCAAGCGCGGCGAGGTGATCGCCATCATCGGCAAGAGCGGCTCGGGCAAAAGCACGCTGCTGCGCTGCGTCAACGGGCTCGAGGAGTTCCAGGAAGGCTCGCTGCAGGTCGACGGGCAGGCCCTGAAACATGGCGACGCGAAGGCGATGCGCGAGCTGCGCCAGCACGTGGGCATGATCTTCCAGAGCTTCAACCTGTTCCCGCACCTCACGGTCGGTCGCAACGTGATGCTCGCCCCGACGCTGGTGAAGAAGGCCTCGGGCCCGGAGGCCGAACAGCGGGCCCGCGCGCTGCTGGAGCGCGTCGGCCTGGCCGACAAGTTCGACGCCTGGCCGGACCAGCTTTCCGGCGGCCAGCAGCAGCGCGTGGCGATCGCCCGCGCGCTGGCGATGCAGCCGAGCGTGATGCTGTGCGACGAGATCACCTCGGCGCTCGATCCCGAACTCGTCGGCGAGGTGCTGCGCGTGGTCGAGAGCCTGGCCGACGAAGGCATGACGCTGCTGATGGTCACGCACGAGATGAACTTCGCGCGCAAGGTGAGCGACCGGGTGGTCTTCATGCACGCCGGCCGCATCCACGAGGTCGGCCCGCCGGAGCAGCTGTTCGGCTCGCCCCAGACCGCGGAACTGAAGCAGTTCCTGTCGGCATTGCACTGATTTCCGGTTAGTTGGCACTCGCCTCCACTTGATTGGAGGGGATGACCCTGTCACGTGCGCACACATCTGGGCTAGGCAAGCAGCGGCACGTTTGGGATAATTTTCCCAATCATGGATGCCGTCACCCAGACCCATCGCGCCTTGACGGCCGCGCTGCGGCAGTTGCTGAAGCCGCTGTTCCGCGTCCTGCTGCGCCAGTCGATGTCCTTCGTCGCGTTCGAGGAACTGGCCAAGCGCCTCTACGTCGAGGTCGCGATGAACGACTTCGCGATCGAGGGCAAGAAGCCGTCGATCTCGCGCGCCTCCATCCTCTCCGGGCTGACGCGCAAGGAAGTGCAGCGCCTGTTGGCCGAGCCCGGCGGCTACGAAGGTGACAGCGGCGAACGATACAACCGCGCGGCGCGCGTGCTGACCGGCTGGACGCGCGATTCCGAGTTCCTCGCCGACGACGGCGAACCGCGTGCGCTGCCGTTCGACGGCGAGACCGGCTTCGCCGCACTGGTGCGCCGCCACAGCGGCGACATGCCGGCCCGCGCCGTGCTGGACGAACTGGTTCGCGTCGGCGCGGTGTGCCAGCGCGAGGACGGCAGCTACCAGCTGATCGCCCGGGCTTACGTGCCGCAGCGCAGCCCGTCGGACAAGCTCGCGATCCTCGGCGCCGACGTGGCCGACCTCGTCGCCACCATCGAACACAACATGGAGCACGGCGAGACGGATCCGCGCTTCCAGCGCAAGGTGATGTACCACAGCATCCCGGTCACCGCGCTGCCGGCGTTCCGCAAGCTGTCGGCCGCGCAGGGCCAGGCCCTGCTCGAGCGTCTCGACCGCTGGCTGCTCGCCCACGACACCGACCTGCCCGACGACGGCACCGGCACCGGCCCCGAACGGGCCCGCGTTGGCGTGGGCATCCACTACTTCGAGGAGCGCCTGTCCGGTGCGACTCCCCCCTCGCAAGGAGAACCGCGATGAATCTGCAACGATGGTTGACCGGCGCCGCGGGCGCGCTGGCGCTGGTGGTGGCCGCGTGCGGCGGCGGCGGTGGCATCGGCGGCACCGGCAGCCCGATGGGCACGCTGCGCGTGTCGATGACGGATGCACCGGCCTGCGGCTACGACGAGGTCAACGTGACGGTCGAGAAGGTGCGCGTGCACCAGAGTTCGAACGCCGGCGAAAACGACGCGGGCTGGTCGGACATCGTGCTGAACCCGCCCCAGCGCATCGACCTGCTGACACTGACCAACGGCGCGCTCGCGGAGCTTGGCCAGGTCGAGCTGCCGGCCGGCAAGTACACCCAGCTGCGCCTGGTGCTGGCCGCCAACGGCAGCACGCTGCCGCCGGCCAACTCGGTGGTGCTCACCGGCAGCGGCACGGAAGTCGCGCTGAACACCCCCAGCGCCCAGCAGAGCGGCCTGAAGCTGAATGCCAACATCGACGTGCCGGCCGGCCAGGTGCTGGACGTGGTGCTCGACTTCGATGCCTGCAAGTCGGTCGTCAAGGCCGGCAACTCGGGCCGCTACAACCTGAAGCCGGTGATCGCCGTGATCCCGGTGCTGTCCGACGCCGGGCTGCGCGTGATCGGCTATGTCGCGCCGGCGCTCGCGAACGCGGCCACCGCCGTGTCCGTGCAGGCCAGCGGCGTACCGATCAAGGCGACGATCCCGGACAGCACCGGCCGCTTCGAGCTGCGCCCGGTGCCGGCGGGAAGCTATGACCTGGTGGTCACCGCGCCGACACATTCGACGGCCGTGATGACGGCCGTGCCGGTGGTCTCCGGGACCCCGACGCAGGTCAGCAGCATGACAGTGCCGATCGCGCCGGCCGCCGCGGCCTCCGCGCCGGTGGCCGTGCCCGGCAGCGTGACGCCCGCAACGGCCACGGTGCGCGCACTGCAGACGCTGACCGGCGGGCCGACGGTCGAGGTCGGATTCGCGCCGGTGGATGCGGACACGGGTGCCTTCGAGTTCCTGCTGGCGCTGGCCCCGCCGGGCAAGACCGCCTACGTCGCCAACCCGGCCACGATCACGTTCGCGCCGGACGCGGCCGCGGCAGGCCGGTTCACGCTCGAGGCGGAGTCCGGCGGCACGCTGCTGACCCAGCCGGTCGACGTGAACCTGCCCGTACCGCCGGTTACGTTCCTCTTCCCCTGAACGCGAGAATCACACGTCCCATGAAAACGTCGTTGACCACCCTGGCTCAGGAAATCGGCCACTGGAGAAACTTCTTCCGCACGCGCGATGCCGCGCTGGCGCGCGCCGCTCAGGCTGCGCGCGGTCGCGAGGACCTCGCCTACGACGAGCTCCCCACCGAGTGGGCGGAAACCGAAGTCGAGTGGTTCGACACCCTGCCAGGGAGTCTGGTCATCGACCCTGTCGGGAGCCACGCATGATCAAGACCTTCATCGCCGCAGTCGCGGCCCTCGCCTCGCTGTCCGCCGCCGCGCAGACCAGCGTCGGCGTGTCCATCGGCATCCAGCAGCCGGGCGTCTACGGCCGCATCGACATCGGCAACTTCCCGCCGCCGCCGGTGATCTACTCGCAGCCGGTGGTCATCGCGCCGACGCCGGTCGCCGTCTATCAGCGCCCGGTCTACCTGTACGTCCCGCCCGGCCACCAGAAGAACTGGGCCAAGCACTGCGGCCGCTATGCGGCCTGTGGCCAGCCGGTGTACTTCGTCCAGGAACGCTGGGTCGTCGAGCGCTACGAGCACGAGCACCGCGGCCGCGGCGACGACCATCCCGGCAAGGGACACGGCCGCGGCAAGAACAAGCACTAGGGCCTGTTCACACTACGGGAGGTCACGCGTGACTCGACAAGCAGGCGCCCGCAAGGCGCACGGCGCAGCCCAGGCTGGACGCCTGGGCAAGACGAGCAACGCGGCGGGCGCCTGCTTGTCGAGATCACCCTTCGGGCCGGGGTGGCCCAAGGCGCCGGGCCGCGTTGCACCGCTGGCCCAGGCGGCCAGCCTGGGCGGCGCGGCGCGCCTTGCCCAGCGCCTTGGGCCACCCCGGCGCGAGCCCTCCCGTAGTGTGAACAGGCCCTAGCCGCCGGAACCGACGGCGCGGCGCTCAGATGCAGCGCCCGCCGTCCACCTCCATCGCCACGCCGGTGATCATCGCGGCCTCGTCGCTGCACAGGAAACACGCGGCGTTGCCCAGATCCTCCGGTGTCGAGAAGCGCCCGAGCGGAATGCTGGCGAGGAACTTCGCGCGAGTCTCCGGCGTGTCGCCGCCCATGAAGGTGGCCAGCATCGGTGTCTCACCGGCCACCGGATTGAGCGCCACGACGCGCACGCCGCTCGGCGCCAACTCCACCGCCATCGAGCGGGTCGCGGTGATGACCCAGCCCTTGCTGGCGTTGTACCAGGTCAGGCGCGGCCGCGGGCTCACGCCGGCCGTGCTGGCCATGTTCAGGATCACGCCGCGCCGCTGCGCCTTCAGGTGCGGCACCGCCGCCCGCGCGGCCAGATAGATCGCCTTCATGTTGACCGCCACGATGCGGTCGAACTCGTCCTCGGGCAGCTCCTCCAGCGGCTGCGGCAGGTGGCCGACCCCGGCGTTGTTGACGAGGATGTCGAGCGCACCGAAGCGTTCGATCGCCGTGGCGACCATGCGCTGCGCGTCGGCGGCGACGGCGACGTCCACCACCAGCGCCTGCGCGCCGGTCGCGGCGGCAACCCGCTGCGCATTGGCCGCGTCACGGTCGGCGACCAGCACGCGCGCGCCCTCCGCGACGAACTTGCGCACGATGCCTTCCCCGAAGCCCGAGCCGCCGCCCGTGACGATTGCGGCCTTGCCTTGCAGTCTCATCGGAGATCTCCTTCTGGTGCCACGGATTGTCGCGCCGAGGAACTTGTCAGGCGCGACGCGGCCCCGACGCCGGCAACGTCATGCCGGCGCAGGGGTCGTCGCGCGTGGCCGGTGCGGTGATCCACAGATGCGTGCAGGACAGCTCCGCGGCCGACATGCCTGGTTCGCCGAACGCCACGCTGACGATCCGCGCTGTCGGCCGCTGCACGGCCAGCAACTGGCCCACCCCGTGGTCCAGCCGCACATGACCGTTGCCGGCCACGAGCACGGCCGGTCGGCCCGGCGCCTCGAGCAGCGCCAGCGCCATCGACGCATCGCGGGCCCGCTGCGCCCGGCGCAGGCCGCCGAGACGCGCCGCCGGCAGCTGGCCGCAGTGGCCTTCGACGAGCTCGGCGTCCAGCCCGGCTTCGGCCGTCGCATCGAGTGGCGCGGTGCGCAGCAACACGGCCAGCTCCGGTGGCAACGCGGGCTCGCCGTCACGCGCGATGCCGCGCACCAGCTCGCGCGGCAGGTTGCCGCCGGCGAGCGGCAGCCCGGCCCGCACCACAGGGGCGAACAGCGGCTCGTGCAGCGGCCAGCCCCACCCCTTCGCATCGAAGCCGGCCGCCACGAGCCGGTCGCGCAGGTCCGGTCCGTCGCCCAGTGGCCTGCCACGCATCAGGTGCTCGGCGACGACCGCCGCGCGGACGCCTGCGCGCCCCAGGTCGCGCAGCAGCTCGCCGCGGCGCACGTGGTGATGCGGGTTGTCGTGCAGTTCGCCGAGCAGCGCGAAGTCGCTGCCGCTGGTCAGCCCCAGCAGTTCGTCGCGTGTCACCACGCGTCCGCTGGCCGCCTCGACGATGCGTTCGCCGCCGCGGTGCCAGCCGGCGCATCCGGCGAGCACGAGCGGGGCGGCGAGCAGGCTGCGTCGTCTCACGCGGCGATTCTGGCCCAGCGATTCGACGCGCGCTGTGCCGCCAGCTACTTGGTGAGGATCAGCTTGCCCGCGGCGGTCAGCCGCAGGCGGTAGTGCTCTCCCCGGTGTTCGATCAGGGCCTCGCGTTGCTGCCCGAGCAGCGCCTCGCTGGTCCAGCGCGGCGGCACGGCCGGCGCCTCCGGCCCCAGGGGCGCGGCGGGCGGCAGGCGGCTCGGCGACGGCTTGTCGAACGTCATGCGGCCGATTGTAAATAAGAACCAGTCGCATCTGCAAACGGACGCCCCGGAGCCCGCCCGCACCGAACGCGGCCGTGCGTCAGGCCCGGCGCCGGCGATGCGCCAGTTCCATCACCCGCTGCAGCACGCAGAACAGGCCGAGCAGCGCGCCGATCGCGATGCGCGTCCACCATGAGCTGAGCGATCCGTCGAAGATGATCAGCGTCTGGATCACGCCCAGCATCAGCACGCCGGTCAGCGTGCCCAGCACGTAGCCGACGCCACCGGACAGCAGCGCGCCGCCGATCACGGTGGCGGCGATCGCGTCGAGCTCCAGCCCCTGCGCATGCAGGCCGTAACCCGACAGCGTGTAGACCCCGAACAGCACACCGCCCATCGAGGCGCACAGGCCGCTGACCGCGTAGACGGTGACCCGCGTGCGCGCGACCGGCAACCCCATCAGCAGTGCCGAGCGCTCGTTGCCGCCGATCGCGTAGACGGCGCGGCCGAAGCCGGTGCCATGCGCGAGCCAGACCGCGAGCACCAGCACCGCCAGCGCGATCAGCACGCCGGGCGAGACCTCGCCGAGCGGACCGATCGGGATGCGCGTCTGCGACCAGGCCGTGAGCTGCGCCTCGCCGATCGCGATCGAGTCGATGCTGATCAGGTAACACAGGCCACGCGCGAGGAACATGCCGGCCAGCGTGACGATGAAGGCGGGAATCTGGAACCAGTGGATCACGGCGCCCATCGCGGCGCCGAACAGCGCACCGCCGGCCAGCAGCAGCGGGATCAGCACCGCGGGCGGCCAGTGCGCCCGTTCGACGCCCCAGGCGAGCAGCATCGTGGTCAGCGCGACCACCGAGCCGACCGAGAGGTCGATGCCGCCGGCCAGGATCACGAAGGTCATGCCGATCGCGACCACGAGCAGGAAGGCGTTGTCGATCAGCAGGTTCAGGAACACCTGGCCCGAGAAGAAGCCGGTGTAGGCGAGCGAACCGGCCAGGTACATCGCGCCGAACAGCGCCACGGCCACCCAGCTCGGCAGCGTCTGCGCGTTCAGCCTCATGCCCGCCCCTCGTCCGGGGCCGACGCCGGCTCCGCGGCGGTGCTGCGTGCGGGCTCGGGCACCATCGGCCGGCCGCCACCGATCGCGCGCCGCCAGCGCGCGACCACCCAGGCGCGCGCCTCGGCCGACTGCACGAGACAGACGAAGAACACGACCACCGCCTTGACGACCAGGTTGATCTCCGGCGGCACGCCCAGCGAGTAGATGCTGGTGGTCAAGGTCTGGATGATCAGCGCCCCCAGCACGCTGCCGCGCAGGCTGAAGCGCCCACCCAGCAGCGAGGTGCCGCCCAGCGTGACGGCGAGGATCGCGTCGAGCTCGAGCAGCTGCCCGGCGTTGTTGCCGTCCGCGCTCTTCACGTTCGAGCTGATCATCAGGCCGGCGAGGCCCGCGGTCAGGCCGCAGAACGCGTAGGCGCCGACCAGCAGGCCGCGGGCGTTGATGCCGGCCAGCCGCGCCGCCGCCGGGTTGCCGCCGCTGGCCTGGATGAACAGCCCGAGCGCGGTGCGGTGCTTCAGCCAGCCCATCAGCGCGAGCAGCCCCGCCACGAGCCAGAGCGCGAACGGCAGGCCGAGCAGGTAGCCCCCGCCGATGAAGAAGTAGGGCTTGTAGTAGATCGTGATGATCTGGCCGCCGGTGACCAGCTGCGCGATGCCGCGCCCGGCCACCATCAGGATCAGCGTGGCGATGATCGGCTGGATGCCGACGCCGGCCACCAGCGCACCGTTGAACAGCCCGCACAGCGTGGCGACGCCGAGCGCCGCAGCCAGCGCCAGCGGCATCGAGGTGCGTGTCACGTAGGTCTGCTGGCCGTCGACGATCACCAGCTGGCCGCCGATCAGCGCCGCCGCGACGGCCGCGGTGATCGCGACCGTCGCGCCGACCGAGATGTCGATGCCGCGCGTCGCGATCACGACCGTCATGCCGAGCGCCACCGCCATCAGCGGTGCCGCGCGGTTCAGGATGTCGATCAGCGCGCCGTACAGATGGCCTTCACGCCAGGTCAGCGCGAAGAAGCCCGGGTTCAGCACGCCGTTGACCGCCAGCAGCAGCAACAGCACGGCCGCGGGCCAGAACTGCGGATGTGCGCTCAGCCGCCGCCACGTCATGCGGCCGCCTCCGCGGGCTCGTCATGGCCCGCGACGATGCGCAGCACACGCGCCTCGTCGAGCTCGGCGGCCGGCAGCTCGGCGACCTTGCGACGCTCGCGCAGCACCGCGACGCGGTGGCTGGTCGCGAGCACCTCCTCCAACTCCGCCGAGATGAAGACGATCGCCATGCCCTGCGCACACAGCTCGAGCACGCGCTGCATGATCTCCTGCTTGGCGGCCACGTCGATGCCGCGGGTCGGTTCGTCCAGGATCAGCACGCGCGGCTCGGTGGCCAGCCAGCGTGCGAGGATGACCTTCTGCTGGTTGCCGCCGGAGAGCTGGCCGACGGGCGTCTCGGTGTCCGCGGTGACGATGCCCAGCGCGTCGACGTAGCGCTGCGCGAGCGCGCGCTGCGCCGGCGCCGGCAGGTGGCGGAACGCGCCGCGCCGTGCCTGCAGCGCGAGCATGATGTTCTCGCGCACGCCGAGCTCGGCGACGATGCCGTCGGTCTTGCGCTCCTCCGGGCAGAAGGCCAGCCCGGCCTGCAGCGCGTCACGCGGCGAACGCAGCACGAGCGGCCGGCCCTCCAGCGTCAGCGCGCCGCTGTCGGCGCGGTCGGCCCCGAACAGCAGGCGCGCGGTCTCGGTGCGGCCCGAGCCGAGCAACCCGGCCAGGCCGAGCACCGCGCCGCCGCGCACGTCGAGGTCCAGCGGCGCGACGCTGCCGCGCCGACCCAGGCCGCGCGCCTCGAGCAGCGGCCGCGTCGTGCCCTCGGCCGGGCGCTGCGCGTCGAGCTCGCCTTCACGCAGCGTGCGGCCGACCATCGCCCCGACCAGCGCGAGCCGCGGCAACGCCGCCGCGGCGTGCTCACCGACCACGCGACCGTTGCGCATCACGGTGATGCGGTCGGCCATCGCGTACGCCTGGTCGAGGAAGTGGGTCACGAACAGGATCGCGACGCCACGTTCCTTCAGGCGGCGCATCACCGCGAACAGCCGTTCGGTCTCGGCCTCGTCGAGGCTGGAGGTCGGTTCGTCGAGGATCAGGATGCGCGCCTGCTGGCCGACCGCGCGTGCGATCGCGACCATCTGCTGCACCGCGACCGGGTACTCGCCGAGCAGCCGGCCGGGGTCGACGTCGATCTGCAGCACTTCCAGCGCGGCCCGCGCCTCGCGCGCGACGGCGCGCCAGTGAATCCAGCCGAAGCGCCGCGGCATGCGGCCGGCGAGGATGTTCTCCGCCACCGACAGGTTCGGGCAGAGGTTGACCTCCTGGTAGACGGTGGCGATGCCCAGCGCCTGCGCCTCGCGCGGCGAGGCGGGGCGGATCGGCCGGCTCGCCAGCGTCAGCGTGCCGGCATCGGGCGGGAACACGCCGGTCAGCACCTTGATCAGCGTCGACTTGCCGTCGCCGTTCTGACCCATCAGCGCGTGGACCTCACCGGGGTACAGGCGCAGGTCGGCCTGCTGCAGGGCCTTGACGCCGACGAACGAGCGGCTGACGCCCCTCAGTTCGAGGATCGGTTCGCGGATCGGGTCGATGGAGCAGCCCTCGTGAAAAAGGGCATGCGCGCACCCTCACGCACGCGCATGCCAACCCTGGCCGGAGGAGACGGTCGTCCGACTCAGTATTTGCGCTTCGGGAACTCCTTGGCCGCCACCTCCATCGGGAAGATGCCTTCCTCGGTAACGATGCGCCGCGGCAGCGTCTTGCCGGCCTTCAGGTCCTTGACGGCCTGCATCAGCTGGGGCCCGAGCAGCGGGCTGCACTCGACGCTGACGTTCAGCTTGCCGGCCATCATCGCCTCGAACGCACCCTTGACCGCGTCGATCGAGATGATCGTGATGTCCTTGGCCGGCTTCATCCCGGCCTCCTCGATGGCCTGGATCGCGCCGATCGCCATGTCGTCGTTGTGCGCGTACAGCACGTTGATCTTCTTGCCCTCGGCCTTCAGGAAGGCTTCCATCACCTCCTTGCCCTTGGCGCGCGTGAAGTCGCCGGTCTGCGAGCGGATGATCTTGAAGCGCGGCTGCGCCTTGATGATCTCCTCGAAGCCCTTCTTGCGGTCGATCGCCGGCGCCGAGCCCACGGTGCCCTGCAGCTCGACGATGTTGACGTCGCCCTGGCCCTTGTAGTTCTCCAGCAGCCAGCGGCCCGCCTTGCGGCCCTCCTCGACGAAGTCCGAGCCCATGAAGGAGACCCACAGCGAGTCGTCCTTCTCGTTGACCGCGCGGTCGGACAGGATCACCGGGATCTTGGCCGCCTTGGCCTCGCGCAGCACCGTGCCCCAGCCGGACTCGACCACCGGCGAGAAGGCGATCACGTCGACCTTCTGCGCGATGAACGAGCGGATCGCCTTGATCTGGTTCTCCTGCTTCTGCTGGGCGTCGGAGAACTTCAGCTCGATGCCGGCCTCCTTGGCGGCCGACTTGATCGACTCGGTGTTCGCGGTGCGCCACTCGGACTCGGCACCGATCTGCGAGAAGCCGAGCACGATCTTGCCCTGTGCACGCGCCAGCATCGGCAGCGCGGCCACGAGCGGGGTGGCGCCCAGCAGGGCGAGGGTCTGTCTTCTGTTCCTTGTCATGTTTGTCTCCTGGGGTGGACGGCGGGTCGAGAGGTGGCGGCGCCGGCAGGCCGTCGTTGCGGCCGGTCGCAGCCCGGGACGGCGTCAGCCCGTGGCCGTGTAGGCGGTCTTCACGGTCGTGTAGAACTCGGCCGCGTGGCGGCCCTGCTCGCGCGGACCGTGGCTGGAGGCCTTGCGTCCGCCGAACGGCACGTGCGGGTCGACGCCCGCGGTCGGCAGGTTGACCATCACCATGCCGGCCTGCGCGTGGCGCTTGAAGTGCGTGGCCTTGGCGAGCGAATCGGTGCAGATGCCGGCGCACAGGCCGAACGGGGTGTCGTTCGCGAGCGCCAGCGCGTGCTCGTAGTCGTCGGCACGGATCAGGCAGGCCAGCGGACCGAACACCTCCTCGCGCGCGATGCGCTGCTTCGGCTGCGCGACGAACAGCGCCGGGCTGATGTAGTGCCCGCGCGTCGGGCGCTCCAGCGCCTCGCCGCCGGCCAGCCACTCGGCGCCTTCGTGGCGGCCGATCGCGACGTAGGAGAGGTCCTGCTCGAGCTGCTCGCGGCTGACCACCGGGCCGATCTGCGTGCCGCGCTCGAGCGCGTGGCCGACGACCAGCGCGCGCGTGCGCTGGCGCATCAGTTCGGCGAAGCGGTCGAACACCGGTGCCTCGACGATCAGCCGGCTCGACGCGGTGCAGCGCTGGCCGGTCGAGTAGAACGCCCCCTGCACCGCGTGCTCGGCGGCGCGCTCCAGCGGCGCGTCGGCCAGCACCACCAGCGGGTTCTTGCCGCCCATCTCCAGCTGCACCTTGGCCCGCCGTGCGCTGGCCGCCGCGAGGATGGCCTCGCCGACGGTGACCGAACCGGTGAAGCTGATCGCGTCCACCAACGGACTCTCGACCAGCGTCTGCCCGACGCGCCGGCCGCTGCCCAGCACCAGGTTGAACGCGCCGGCAGGCAGCCCCGCGCGGCTGAGAATCTCGGCCAGCGCCCAGCCGCAACCGGGCACCAGCTCGGCCGGCTTGAACACGACCGTGTTGCCGTAGGCCAGTGCCGGCGCGATCTTCCAGGCCGGGATCGCGAGCGGGAAGTTCCACGGCGTGATCAGCGCGACCACGCCGAGCGGCTCGCGCGTGACCTCGACGTCGACGCCCGGCCGCACCGAGGCCAGCCGCTCGCCGGGGATGCGCAGCGCCTCGCCGGCGAAGAACTTGAAGATCATGCCGGCGCGGGCCGCCTCGCCGATCGCCTCGGGCAGCGTCTTGCCCTCCTCGCGCGCGAGCAGCGTGCCCAGCTCCTCCTTGCGTGCGAGCAGCTCGCTGCCGACGAAGTCCAGCACCTCGAAGCGGCGCTGCGGCGTGCTGGATCCCCAGGCCTCGCGCGCATCGACGGCGGCGCGGATCGCGCTCTCGGTCTGTGCCGCGTCGGCGCGCGCGAACTCGCCGACGATGTCGGACAGGTCGGACGGGTTCTCGCTGACGCCGAGCGTGACGCCGGTCTCCCAGCGCCCGTTGATGAAGTGCTTGAAGTGGGTGGCCATCGGGGATCGGTCGGCGCCGGGCCGGCTCACAAGGTGTGAATGAACCCGGCGTGTCCGAGCAG
>JAHBZL010000064.1 GCA_019635485.1 Piscinibacter sp.
TACCCTTCCTGTTTCTTCTTCTCCATCGACGCGCCGCCGTCGCGGTCGATGACGCGGCCCTGGCGTTCGGAACTGCGGGAGGTGCGCATTTCCTCGATGATGTCGTCCAGTGTTTGCGCCGCCGATTCGATCGCGCCGGTCAAGGGATAGCAGCCGAGCGTGCGGAAGCGCACGCGCTTCATCGCGGGCGTTTCGCCGGGCGCCAGCGGCAGGCGTTCGTCGTCCACCAGAATCAGCGCGCCGTCGCGTTCCACCACCGGACGTTCCTTGGCGAAATACAATGGCACCACGGGAATTCCCTCGCGCCGGATGTACTGCCACACGTCCAGTTCCGTCCAGTTCGAGAGTGGAAACACGCGCAGGCTTTCGCCCTTGCAAAGGTGCGCGTTGTAGAGGTTCCACAGTTCGGGCCGCTGCGCCTTGGGATCCCAGCGCTGCTGCGCGTTGCGGAAGGAGAAGACGCGCTCCTTGGCGCGGGATTTTTCCTCGTCGCGGCGCGCCCCGCCGATGGCGGCGGTAAAGCCGTATTTTCCCAGCGCTTGTTTCAGCCCCTGGGTTTTCATTACATCGGTATGGATCGCCGAGCCATGCGTGATGGGATTGATGCCCTCGCGCAGGCCATCGGGATTGATGTGGACGTGCAGCGTCAGGCCGGTCTGCGCCACGCGCAGGTCGCGGAAGGCGATCATTTCGCGGAACTTCCAGCCGGTATCCACATGCAGCAGCGGCAGCGGCGGTTTCCCCGGTGCGAACGCCTTTTGCAGCAGGTGCAAAAGCACCGAACTGTCCTTGCCGATGGAATACAGCAGCACCGGCCGTTCGCAGGTGGCCGCGACTTCGCGCAGGATGTGGATGCTCTCGGCCTCGAGCTGGTCGAGATGGGAAAGCGCCGGGTTCATCTCAATCCGCCGCGATGGCGTGCAGTCGCGCAGCGAGCGCCTGCGCGAAGCGCTGCGCCGAACCTTCCGCCTGCGCGAAGAACAGCGATGGCTCGGTCAGTTCTAGCTCCAGCAGTTTCGGGCCGCTGGCCGAAGGCAGCAGATCGACGCGGGCATAGGCCGGACTCCCGAAAGGAAGGGCGTCCATCACGCGCCGCGCCAGCGCCAGTTCGGCGTCGGAAGGCGCGCGCGCGGTGATGTGTTCGGCGGCGAACAGCGTGCGCGTCGGGCCTTCGCCCCGGCGCAGCAGCGGTCCTTTGCGGATCGCGTGCGAGAACTCGCCCTCGAAGAACACCAGCGCGGTTTCGCCTTCGTCGTCCACGCGCGAAAGATAGGGCTGCACCAGCGCCGACCGGTTGGCGCGGATCAGCCGCTTCACATGATCCACCGCGCTGGCGCGGTCGGTGAGGAGGTAGCGCTGCGTATCGCGCGATCCCGCGCCCACGGCGGGCTTCACGACGAGTTCGTCGAACTGGGGAAACGTATCCGGCGCCTGCTCTGGTTCGATGAAATGGCTTTCCACCGTCGCGATGCCAAGCCGCGCGAGATCGCGCAGGTAGTGCTTGTCGGTGTTCCAGCGCACCACCTCCAGCGGATTCAGCAGCGTGGTAACGAAGGACACACGCTTGCACCACGTCAGGAATTCCTCCAGGCGGAAGGTGTAATCCCAGGTCGAGCGCAGCAGTACCGCGGCGAACTTCGACCAGTCGGTGCGCTCGTCGTCCCAATCCACGATGCGGGTCTGGAGGCCGGCATCGCGCAGCGCGGCGTCGAGCGGAATCAGATCGTCGTCGAGATCGCGGGCGGCGGCGGTGGTGGCGAGGGCGAGAAGAGGCGGGTTCATGGCAGATCGATTCGTATAAGCCGCGTATCGTTGCGGGTGTTGTCGGGCAGGGTGTAGATACGTTGGCAGAGGCCGCCGAACACGATGACGGCGGAGTTTTGCACGGCGGGTGCGGTATCGGCATTGCGGCAGACGCTGGCGGGGGCGATGCCGTGGTAGGGCGCCTGGCCGTCCACGAAGACGGTGCAACCCAACCACGGCGAATCGCGCGGCAGGTGCGCTTTCAGGATCGAATCCCAGTAAGGGATCGCGATGTTCGGGCCGTGCAGGTCCAGCGTGCAGGAACTGGCGGCCGGCGCGGGCAGGGCGTCGAGTTCGGTCACGGCGGCCTGCGCGCTGGCGGCGAGGCGGGCATTGGTCCAGCCGGAGTGCCGTGCCCAGTTCGAGCTCTGTCCATGGCTGGCCAGCGTGCCGGTCGCGATGAGCAGGAGCAATGCGACGAAGGCGGGAATGCGCCAGCCCGTCAGCGCTGCCGCGCCGGCTGCGATCAGGGCTGCGCCAACCGAGGCGAGCGCGAAGAAACGCAGGTTGACGATGTGCTGGATTGCCTCGGCATGCGGCAACACATGCCCGGTGACTGGCCACTGCACCAGCGCAGGCACGATCAGCAACACCACGCCGGTAGCCAGTAGGGCGGGGCGGGCCAGGTCAGTGCTGGAGGCTTTGCGACGCCGGCCCAAGGCCAGCATGAGCAGTGCGAACACGGCCGCCGTGGCCAGCCCGCGCCATGGCGCTTCATGGAAGCCGGCCAATGCGTGCGGCAGTAGCGAGAACCACGCGACGATGCCTTGCCGGGCAACGGCGAAACGGTCGTCACCCCCCAGCGTGCCGGCGAATTCACCCACTGTGGCCGCGCGACCGAGCAAGGCCAGCCCGACCGGAACGCCGAGCGCCAACACCAGACGCAGGAATTGCCCAAGGGATAGCCTTGGTATCGCAAACAGCGTGCGCAGGCCGAGCGCGAGCGCCACGACATAGGCGCTTTCCTTGGAAGCCAGCGCCAGAAACAGCGCCAGCGCCAGCACCAAGGCCCGCCAAGCGGTGACGCCGCGCTGGTCGGCGAGCATGCGTTCCAGCCAGAACAGTGCCGCCAGGCCGAAGTTCAGCGCCAGCAATTCGTTGCGGTTCGAGAGCCACAACGCCAGACCGGCGACTGCGGGCAGGGTCGCGATCAGAAGTCCGGCGGCGAGCGCGGGCAGGCGCTGGCGCGTGGCCTGCGCCACGAGCGCGGCACCGAGCAGGGCATTCGACGCGTGCTGCACAGCGCTGAAGACGTAGCGTGGCAATGCCGCAGTGTCGAACAGGCGAGCCGCGAGCCAGTCGGACAGCAACGGCAGGGGCCGCCAGAAATAGCCCCAGAGCACGTTGTTCCAGAACGCCGGCAGCGGGTTGTCCAGATGCTTGGCCAGCGCCAACCAGATCCAGTCGTCGTCCTGGTAGCCAGCGTGGCGCAGCGGCCACAGCACGCCCAAGGCAAGCGCTGTGATGAACAGAGCTGCAAAGACATCGCTGCCGCGCCACGGGAATGGTGCGTGCGAGGCGGACATCAGCGATGGCCGGCTGGAGTGCAGTGAGCCGGGCTCATGGGGCGGTATATCGCATGTCCGCGTCACATGCCGGCATAACCCGGCCCCCCGCCGCCCTGTGGAGCCACCCAAACGATGTTCTGCGTAGGGTCCTTGATGTCGCAGGTCTTGCAGTGGACGCAGTTGGCGGCGTTGATCTGCAGGCGCGGCTGGCCTTGTTCCGTGCCGACGAATTCATACACGCCGGCGGGGCAGTAGCGCGCTTCCGGGCCGGCGTAGATGGAAAAGTTGACTTCGACCGGAATTGCCGCGTCTTTCAGCGTGAGATGCGCGGGCTGGTTCTCGTCGTGGTGGGTGCTGGAAAGGAATACCGAACTCAAACGATCGAAGGTGAGCACGCCATCGGGTTTGGGGTAGGCGATTTTTTCGTGCTGCTTCGCAGGTTCAAGGCAGGCGTGATCGGGCGTGCTGTGGCGCAGCGTCCACGGCGGGGCCTTGAAGCCGAGTTTGGGCAGCAGCCACTGCTCGATGCCGTTCATCACGGTGGCGATCCACAACCCTTTCTTGAACCACTGCTTGAAATTCTTGGATTTCTTCAATTCCGCGTGCAGCCAGCTTTGCTCGAAGGCTTGCGGGTAGGCGGTGAGTTCATCGTGGGCGCGGCCTTGCCCGATGGCGGCGAAGGCGGCTTCGGCGGCCAGCATGCCGGTCTTGATCGCGGCGTGGCTGCCCTTGATGCGGCTGGCGTTCAGGAAGCCCGCCTCGCAACCGACCAGCGCGCCGCCCGGGAACACCGTCTTCGGCAGGCTCAGCAGGCCGCCGGCGGTGATGGCGCGCGCACCGTAGCCCAGCCGCTTGCCGCCTTCCAGCGTGGTGCGGATCGCCGGGTGGGTCTTCCAGCGCTGGAACTCCTCGAACGGGCTGAGCCACGGGTTCGCGTAGTCGAGGCCGACGACGAAGCCGAGCGCGACCTGGCGATTCTCGGCGTGGTACAGGAACGACCCGCCGTAGGTGGCGTCGTCCAGCGGCCAGCCGGCGGTGTGGATCACGAGCCCGGGCCGGTGCTTCGAGGCGTCGACCTCCCAGAGCTCCTTCAGGCCGATGCCGTAGCTCTGCGGGTCGCGCCCTGCGTCGAGCTGGAAGCGCGCGATGACCTGCTTGCCCAGGTGCCCGCGCGCGCCCTCGGCGAACACGGTGTACTTCGCGTGCAGTTCCATGCCGAGCTGGAAGGCCTCGGTCGGCTCGCCGTCCTTGCCGATGCCCATGTTGCCGGTGGCCACGCCCTTGACCGCGCCGTCGTCGTGGTAGAGCACTTCGGCGGCCGCGAAGCCTGGAAAGATCTCCACGCCCAGCGCCTCGGCCTGGCGGCCCAGCCAGCGCACGACGTTGCCGAGGCTGACGATGTAATTGCCGTGGTTCTTGAAGCAGTCGGGCAGGAAGAAGTCCGGCGTCGCCTTCGCGCCCTTCTCGTCGAGGAACAGGAAGCGGTCCTCGGTGACCTGCTGCGTGAGCGGCGCCTCCATCTCGTTCCACTTCGGGAACAGCTCCGTGATCGCGCGCGGGTCCATGATCGCGCCGGACAGGATGTGCGCCCCCGGCTCCGAACCCTTCTCGAGCACCACCACCGACACCTCGCGCTGCTCAAGCGCCGCCAACTGCTTCAGCCGGATCGCGGTGGCCAGCCCGGCCGGGCCGCCGCCGACGACCACGACGTCGTACTCCATCGCTTCGCGCGGGCCATGCTGGTCGAGGATCTCTTGGGGCGTCATCGGGTTTCCTGGAAGGGCCGGTCGCGGGAGATTCTACGGGCTGGGTGTACAGAAAAGCACGATCGTTCGATAGGCTCGGGAGGACTCTCCAGTCGCACGCCGAGGCGGCCGGCCGCGAGGCATGCACGTCGTGCGCGCGTGCTATCGTCGTCGCCCCGAGGCATCGACCCGAGGCGGGCAGGCATGAGCTACACCATCGATCTGGCGGGCCGCGTGGCGCTCGTCACCGGCGCGTCCAGCGGTCTGGGCGCGCAGTTCGCGAAGACTCTGGCGGCTGCCGGCTGCGGCGTCGTGCTGTCGGGCCGGCGCGTCGAGCGGCTGAAGACGCTGCGCGCGGAGATCGAGGCCGGCGGCGGCGACGCGCACGTGGTGGCGATGGACGTGACCGACCTGGTCAGCATCAAGGCGGCGATCGCCCATGCCGAGACCGAGATGGGCACGCTGGACATCCTGATCAACAACTCCGGCGTCAGCACGACGCAGAAGCTGATCGACGTCACCGAGGAAGACTACGACTACGTCTTCGACACCAACACCAAGGGTGCCTTCTTCGTCGCGCAAGAGGTCGGCAAGCGCATGCTGGCGCGCGCCAAGGGCGCGGCGCCCGGCACCTTCACCGGCGGGCGCATCGTCAACATCGCGTCGATGGCCGGGCTGCGCGTGCTCGGGCAGATCGGCACCTACTGCATGAGCAAGGCGGCGGTGATCCACATGACACGCGCGATGGCGCTCGAATGGGGCCGCTTCGGCATCAACGTCAACGCGATCTGCCCCGGCTACATCGATACCGAGATCAACCACCACCACTGGCAGACCGAACAGGGCCGCAAGCTGATCGACATGCTGCCGCGCAAGCGCATCGGCCAGCCGCAGGACCTGGACTCGGTGCTGATGATGCTGGTGGCCAACCAGAGCCACTTCGTGAACGGCGCCGTCATCCAGGTCGACGACGGCTTCGCGGTCTGAGCGGCGCGGCGGCGGCCCCGACGATGCGCCCGCTGTCGGTGCTCGAGGCCCGTGTGCTCGGCGTGCTGGTCGAGAAGCAGCACACCGTGCCGGACAGCTACCCGCTCTCGCTGAACGCGCTCACCCTCGGCTGCAACCAGAAGACCGCGCGCGACCCGGTGCTCAACGCCAGCGACGCGGAGGTGCAGGCGACGCTCGATGCGCTGAAGTCGCTCAGCCTCGTGTTCGAGGGCAGCGGATCGCGCGTGACGCGCTACGAGCACAACATGGCGCGCGCGCTGGGTGTGCCCTCGCAGTCGGTCGCGCTGCTCGCGGTGCTGGCGCTGCGCGGCCCGCAGACCGCCTCCGAGCTGCGCGCCAACTGCGAGCGGCTGCACCGCTTCGCGGACGTCTCGTCGGTCGAGGCCTTTCTCGACGAGCTCGCCGCGCGGCCGGAGGACAAGGGCGGTGCGCTGGCGCTGAAGCTGCCGCGCGCCGCCGGCGCGCGCGAGCCGCGCTGGACCCAGCTGCTGACAGGCCCGGTCGACGTGGCGGCGCTGCCGGTCGCGGCAGCCGGCGAGGACTTCGTCGCCGCCACCGAGATCGCCGCGCTGAAGGCGCAGCAGGCCGCGTTGCGCGGCGAGGTCGAGCAGCTGCGTGCGCTGGTCGAGCGGCTGTATGCCGAGCTGGGCGTGAGCAAAGGATGACGATGCGCTTCACGGTGCCGGAAGAAAAGAAGCTGACCCACGAGCTGGTGATCCCGATCCGCTGGGGCGACATGGATGCGATGGGCCATGTCAACAACACCGTCTACTTCCGCTACTTCGAGATCGTGCGCATCGAGTGGTTCGAGCGCATCGGCGGCCAGCCGAACCCGGACGGCGAGGGCCCGGTGATCGTCAATGCCTTCTGCAACTTCATCCGGCAGCTCGAGTTCCCGGGTGACATCCTGGCGAAGCACTACGTGACGAACGCCGGCCGCACCAGCTTCGATACCTACATGACGCTGGAGCGGACCGATGCCCCCGGCGTGGTCTACGCCGAGGGCGGGGCCAAGACGGTATGGGTGGACTTTCCGAAGCAGAAGTCGACGCCGCTGCCGGACTGGCTGCGCACGCTGATCGTCTGATTCAGCCGGGCAGGCGCGCGAGGATCGCGTTCATCTCGTCGCGCGTGTAGCTGCGCATCGTCTGCGTGCGCACGTTGCCCTGCATGCCGATCGCCAGCCCGAAGGCCGTGACGGCTGCGTCGTCGCTGGCTTCGAACTGGCAGACCAGGTCGTAGCTTCCGAGCGTCCAGAGGATGCTCTTGACGGTGATGCCGGCCTTGCGCGCCGCTGCCTCGACGGCTTCCGCGCGGTGCGTCGTCTCCTTGACGTTGCGGATGCCCTGGTCGGTGAAGTTCGCGAGCACGGTGTAGAGCGCCATGGTGGTCTCCTGATGAGCGGCTCCTCGAGGAAGGGGCCGCGCCGGAGCCTTTTCACGGTCCTCTCACAGCATAGGCGCCGGACCTGACAAAACTGGCTAGGCGCGCAGCAGCTTCTGCACCAGTTCCGGCGTGGTCGCCGCGCGGTGCTTCTTCATCAGCCGCGCGCGGTAGACGTCCACGGTGCGCGGGCTGATCTCCAGGCGCTTGCCGATCAGCTTGCTGGTCAAGCCCTCGATCAGCAGCGCGGCGATCTCGCGCTCGCGCGGCGTCAGGTCGACGGCGAGGCGGCGCCGCGAGGAGAGGTCTTCGAAGGCCCAGATGCCGGCCGCGTGCGGCGCGGCGGGGTCGAGCGCGCGGCCCGACACGTGGCACCAGAACAGCTCGCCGCGCTGCGGGCCATCCAGGCGCTTCATCACGCGCTCGTCGGCGTAGCGGCCGTCGGCGTCCAGGCTCGCGACGATGCGCGCGCCGGTGCGCTCGAACTCGTCGTGCGTCGGGTACAGCACCTCGAAGCTCTGGCCGATCAGCTGGTCGCGCGCGGCGCCGAACATCTCCAGCGCGGCCTGGTTGCAGTCGACCATCAGGCGGTTGCGCGACAGCACGAGGCCGATCGGCGCGAGATCGAAGGCGGTCCGGTAGTCGAGTTCGCGGGTCACAGCAGCGCGCAGGTGGTGGTGGCGTGGGCGGCGAGCAGGTCGTCGGCGCTGGTGATGCGGATCTCGCCGAACACCAGGTTGCGCCCCATCCGCAGCACCCGGGCGCGCACCTGGGCCACGCCCGATTCCGCCGGCACCGGCCGCAGGAAGCTGGTCTGCATCTGCACGGTGGTCATCGGCTTGAAGCCGCCGGCGCGGGTCATCACGGCGAGCACCATCGCCGTGTCGGCGGCGGCCATCAGCGTCTGGCCGCACACCACGTTGCCGGTGTGCACGTGCTGCTGGGTGACCGGCAGCGCGAGCAGCACCTCGCCGGCTTGCGCGTCGAGCACGCGCAGGTCGAGCTGCTGCACCCAGGGGGCGAAGACGGTGGCGAGCGCGTGCTCGAGCACCGAGCGATCCACCGTCGAACTGCTGTTCTCCATGCCTGACGTTCCTCCCTGCCTGCGCGGTTCTTGCTTAATTGATTCTACGTAACGACTACGTATTTCGATACGTAGTACGCTTCCGCGCTGTTCCGAGAGGAGACGATCCATGAACAAGGTCTACCCGAGCGCGGCCAAGGCGCTCGAAGGCATCGTGCGCGATGGCCAGCTGATGGCGGTCGGCGGCTTCGGGCTGTGCGGCATTCCCGAGGCGCTGATCGACGCGCTGCGCGACAGCGGCGTCAAGGGCCTGACGGTCATCTCGAACAACGCCGGCGTCGACGGCTTCGGCCTCGGCAAGCTGCTCGAGACGCGCCAGATCAAGAAGATGATCTCCAGCTACGTCGGCGAGAACAAGGAGTTCGAACGCCAGTACCTGGCCGGCGAGCTGGAGCTCGAGTTCACGCCGCAGGGCACGCTGGCCGAGAAGCTGCGCGCCGGCGGCGCCGGCATCCCGGCCTTCTTCACCCGCAGCGGCGTCGGCACGATGGTCGCCGAAGGCAAGGAAACGCGCGAGTTCGACGGCCACACCTACGTGATGGAGCGGGCGCTGCTGCCCGAAGTGGCGCTGGTCAAGGCCTGGAAGGCGGACAAGAGCGGCAACCTGATCTTCCGCCGCACCGCGCGCAACTTCAATCCGGCCTGCGCGATGGCCGGGCGCATCACGGTCGTCGAGGTCGAGGAGATCGCCGCGACCGGCAGCTTCGATCCGGACAGCGTGCACCTGCCCGGGATCTACGTGCACCGCATCGTGCTGAACGCGCAGCCCGAGAAGCGCATCGAGAAGCGCACGACGAAGCAGAATCCCAAAGGAGCCTGACGATGCGGCCCCCACACTCACTTCGTTCGCTGCCCCCCGCGGGGGCTCAAGCCTCCTTCGAGGCGGCTCATCAGGAGGCTTGACCATGGCCTGGACCCACGACCAGATGGCCGCCCGTGCGGCCAAGGAACTCTCCGACGGCTTCTACGTGAACCTGGGGATCGGGCTGCCGACGCTGGTGGCCAACTTCGTCGACCCGGCCATCGAGGTCTGGCTGCAGAGCGAGAACGGCATGCTCGGCATCGGCCCGTTCCCGGACGAGAGCGAGGTCGACGCCGACCTGATCAACGCCGGCAAGCAGACCGTGACGACGCTGCCGGGCTCGAGCATCTTCGGCAGCCACGACAGCTTCGCGATGATCCGCGGCGGCAAGATCAACCTGTCGATCCTCGGGGCGATGCAGGTCAGCGAGAAAGGCGACCTGGCGAACTGGATGATCCCGGGCAAGATGGTCAAGGGGATGGGCGGCGCGATGGACCTCGTCGGCGGCGTGAAGAGCGTCGTCGTGCTGATGGAGCACGTCGCGAAGAAGAAGGACGGCACGATCGACCTGAAGATCCTGCCGCACTGCACGCTGCCGCTGACCGGCGTCGGTGTCGTCGACCGCATCATCACCGACCTGTGCGTGCTCGACGTGACGCCCCACGGGCTGAAGCTGGTCGAACTGGCGCCGGGCGTCACGCGCGAGGAAGTGCAGTCCAAGACCGGCGTGCCGCTGCAATAGGGCCCGCTACAGCGGCACGGTGTAGCGCAGCGCCAGTGCGCGGCCCTCGTAGGCCGGGTTCTGCGGCGTCAGCCCGCGGCCGTTGGACAGGTGCAGCCAGTGCGTGCCGAGCGCGATGCGCCCGCCGCCCGGGACTGCGAAGACAACATGCGGCCCGATCTGGAACATGCCGTCGTAGCGCTTGCCGCCGGCTGGAAACGGCCGGTCGTACAGCATCAACGCGGCGCCCAGGTCGAGGCCGACGCGCAGCGCATCGCTGCCCGCGAGCGTGTAGCGTGCCGTCACGCTCGGCCCGATGCCCCAGGCCGGGCTGGCGAGTGTCTGCGGCCGGCCCTGTGCATCGGGCTGGACGATCTCGCCGCGTGCCTGCGAGGCCGTGACGCCGAGGTCCAGCGTCAGGCCGGCGGCGTCCCAGGTCTTGCGCCGCAGCGCTGCCTGCGCGTTGACGAGGCGGATCTGGCGATTCGCGTGCAACGGCGTGACGACGTCGACGCCGAACTCGGCGCGGCGCTCGACCGGCCCGTCCAGCAGTGCATAGCCGCCGAGCAGTCCGATCACGGTGAAGAAGCCGAGTCCTGTCATGCGGCCATCGTCGCTGCATGACAATCCGCCGTCGCGCCGAAAGCGCCGGGAAACGGGCCGATTCCGGAATCGGCGCGCGCCGCTTCCGCGCGCGCGGCCGCGTCGCTGCCGATGACCCACACCGATACCTATTTCCTGCTGCTGGGGGCGTCGATCGCGCTGTCGTTCGCGATCGTGATCGCGCTGTGGCGTGACCGCAGCGTCCATCCGACGCTGCGCTGGTCGGCCACGCTGATGGTGCTGGCAGGGGCGCTCTACAACGCGGTCGCCGGCCCGGCTGCCGCGCTGTTCACGCCGGTGCAACTGGTCGCCGCGCGTGTCGTGGCGGCTTCGGCCGTCGTGTTGCTGTGGTCGATCGTGCGCATGCTGTTCGACCGGCACTACACGGAGCGGCAGATGCGCCTGTGGCCGCTGTGGCTGATCGGTGCCGGCATCGTCGCGCCAGCGCTGGCCGGTGCGCTGGTGCCGAAGCTGCGCCCGGCGGCGATCGGCGTGAGCGTCGTGCTCGTGGCGGCGTTGCTGCTGCACATGCTCGGGCTGCTGCTGCTGGGGCGGCGCGACGACCTGGACGCCTATCGGCGCCTGTTGCGGCTGCTGCTGGCCGGCGGCGGCTCGCTGTACATCGGCCTCGTGCTGCTCGCCTACTTCATGGACTGGCGCGAAGGCCGGCCCGTGCTCGCCGCGATCGCCCAGGCCGGGGTGCAGGCGACGTTCAAGCTGGCCTGGCTGGCGTTGACCGTGGGCAGTCCCAGCCCGCTCGCCCGCCTGTACGCGACGACGCACGCCGCCGAGCCGTCGCCGGCGCAGGTGCTCGCGCCGCGGGCGGCCGTGCCGTCGGTCGGGGAGGATGCCACCGCCGCGCGCAACCCGGTCGGCGAGGCACTGGCCGCGCGCCAGGCGGCACGCATCATCGAGGCGGTCGAGGCCGGCGGGCTGTACCGGCGCCAGGGCCTGAGCATCGGTGAACTGGCGCGCCACCTGCAGTTGCCCGAGCACCGCGTGCGCAGCGTGATCAACGGGCATCTGGGTTTCCGCAACTACACCGCGTTCCTGAACCATTTCCGGCTGCGCGAGGTCGCGCGGCGGCTGCGCAGCGCCGAGGACGCGCACCTGCCGATCCTGACCATCGCGCTGGACACGGGTTACGCCAGCATCGGCCCGTTCAACCGCGCCTTCCGCGACGCCTTCGGGCAGACGCCGACCGAGTTCCGGCGCGCCGGCACGTCCCCCGAAACGGCTGAAAACCCGGTCTGACGCACCGATTCCGGAATCGGCCAGCGTCGCGCAGATTCCGGCGCGACGAGAGCGTGCCGGCGCCGGAGGATGCCGCGATGTCCAACCTCGTGGTGCTCTCGATGACCTTCCGTTTCCTGAACTGCGCGCCGGGTGTGCGCCTGTCCCGACGCGCCGCCCTCGGCCTCACCCTGGCGGCCGCCGCCGCACTGGCCGGCTGCGGCGGTGGCGACGATGTCGACTGGGACCCCCTGAATCCGCGCGACCCGACCGTGGCGGACATCGCAGGCGAGTCCTTCGTCTTCACCGGCTTCAGCTACGGCGCGGTGTTCGACCCGTCGCTCGATCGCGCGACGACGACGCTGACCTTCGGTGCCTCCCAGGCGGCCGGGGCCGCCTTCGTGCTGCCGTTCAGCCTTGCCGCCAACGGCGGGGTGGCCTCGGGCAGCTCGACGCTGGATGGCGCGCGGCTCACGCTGGTGGTCGCCCAGCCCCATCCGGCGCTGCCGTTCGCGGCCGGCCAGGTGCTGAACTTCGATCTCCAGGCCGATGTCGACGACGGCCGCATCGGCCTGACCAACCGCGACAGCGGCGTGCAGCAGACCTCGGCGCCGCGCTAGCGGGCGGACTTCAGTGCCTGCGCGACCTCGGTGACCAGCGGCGGGCCGCGGTAGATGAAGCCGGTGTAGATCTGCACCAGGTCGGCGCCGGCCTCGCGCTTGGCGCGGGCGTCGGCGCCGCTGAGCACGCCGCCGACGCCGATGATCGGGAAGTCCGGCCCGAGCGCGGCCCGCAGCCCGCGGATCACGCGGTTGCTCGCCTCGGCGACCGGTGCGCCGGACAGGCCACCGGTTTCCTCCCCGTGCGGCAGGTGGCGCACGGCGTCGCGCGCGATCGTGGTGTTGGTGGCGATCACGCCGTCGATGCCGTTGCGGCGCAGCGCCGCGGCGATCGCGCCCACCTGGTCCTCGTCCAGGTCGGGGGCGATCTTCACGAACATCGGCACGCGCCGGGCATGCCGCGCGGCGAGCTGCTCGCGCCGCGCATGCAGGGCGCCGAGCAGTGCGTCGAGCGCGGCGTCGCCCTGCAGCTCGCGCAGGTTCTTCGTGTTCGGGCTCGAGATGTTCACCGTCACGTAGTCGGCGTGCGGGTAGACGCCGTCCAGGCCGACGAGGTAGTCGTCGGCGGCACGTTCGATCGGCGTCGTCGCGTTCTTGCCGATGTTCAGGCCGAGGATGCCGCCCTCGCCGCGAAAGCGGGCGCGCTGCACGTTGGCGAGGAAGGCGTCGAGCCCGTCGTTGTTGAAGCCGAGCCGGTTGATCAGCGCATTCGCCTCCGGCAGGCGGAAGATGCGCGGCTTCGGATTGCCCGGCTGCGCCTTCGGCGTCACCGTGCCGACCTCGACGAAGCCGAAGCCGAGCGCGCCGAGGCCGTCGATGCAGCGGCCGTTCTTGTCCAGCCCGGCGGCGAGGCCGACGCGGTTCGGAAAGCGCAGCCCGGCGAGCGTGACCGGGTCGTCGACCCGCGGCTGGGCGATCGTGCAGCGCAGCGGCGTGTGCTGGATGCGCGCCAGCGCGCCGAGGGTGAGGTCATGGGCCCGCTCGGGGTCGAGGCCGAAGAGGAACGGGCGGGCGAGGGCGTAGGGCAGCAGGGCCATGCGGGAGGCTCTTGGATAATCGAGGGATTGTCTCAAACCGACCCACCGCGACCGCGACCATGACCCAGGACGAACTCAAGGCCCTCGTCGGCCAGGCCGCACTGGCCTACGTGCAACCCGGCTCGGTGGTGGGGGTCGGAACGGGCTCGACGGTGAACTGCTTCATCGACGCGCTGGCCGGCATGAAGGACCGCATCGCCGGGGCCGTCTCGAGCAGCGAGAAAAGCACGCAGCGGCTGCGCGAGCACGGCATCGCGGTGCTGGACAGCAACACCATCGAGCGCCTGCCCGTGTACATCGACGGCGCGGACGAGATCGACCCGCGCGGCCACATGATCAAGGGCGGCGGTGCGGCCCTGACGCGCGAGAAGATCGTGGCCGACCTGGCGGAGCGCTTCGTGTGCATCGCCGACGAGTCGAAGCTGGTGCCGACGCTGGGCCGCTTCCCGCTGCCGGTGGAGGTGGTCCCGATGGCGACGGCGCAGGTGATGCGCCGCTTCGCCGCGCTCGGCGGCCAGCCGCAGGTGCGCCGTGGCGTGGTGACCGACAACGGCGGCTGCATCGTCGACGTGCGCGGCCTGGCGATCGCCGATCCGCTCGCGATGGAGCAGGAGATCAACCAGTGGCCGGGCGTGGTCACGGTCGGCATCTTCGCGCGGCACCGCGCTGCGGTGTGCCTGCTGGGTACCGCCCAGGGCGTGCGGACGATGACTTTCTGATCGATTCCCCGTACCCGGTGCCGAAGCGCACCGAAAAGCGCGTAACCTCGGGGCTGATCACGCGACGCCCACGGAAGGACGGCTGATGGCCAAACCCAACTATTCGTTCGAGAAGCGCCAGCGCGAGCTGGCAAAGAAGAAGAAGAAGGAAGAGAAGGCGCGCGAGAAGGCCGAACGCAAGGCCAACCCGGGTGTCGTGGGAGGCGAAGAGTCGCCTGCCGAAGAAGGCAGCGCCGCCGAAGAGGCGGTCACCCCGCCCCAGCCGGGCTCGAGCGCGCTCTGACGGAGTCCGCGCGCCTGCGGGCGCGTAGCGCGAAGCGTGCCGGATCGACCGCCTCGAGCAGGCGGGCCTCCACCGGCGCCGGCGTGCCGCAGACCCACGAGGCGAGCACGCGTGCCCCGAGCGCGGCCCAGGTGATGCCGCGCGAACCCAATCCCGTGAACACGAACAGCCCTGGCTGACGCGTCACGAAGCGCAACTGATCGACAGCCGCGCCTGCGTCTGGCAGCGCGCCGATCAGGGGCAGCCGGTCGCGGCTGCTGCAGCGCCAGCCGACGCGGCCGGTGCAGTCCTCCGCTGCGACCGCGGGCGTCACGCCGGTCAAGGTTGCCAGCCGGGCAAGGTTGTGCCGGTGGTCATCCGTGCGCAGCGTGTCGTCCGGATCGTCCGCTTGCGATGTCGCGCCGAACCACAGGCGGCCGTCGATCGCCGGCAGTACATAGCCCTGGCCAGACAGCGGCAAGATCGGAGCGCCGGCGGGAGTCGCGGCAGCCGGAATGCCTGACAACTGGCCGCGCAGCTGCTCAAGCGGCGTGGTGTCCGCCTGCGCCAGCGTCAGCGCCTCGGCGGCATTGGCGAGGATCACGGTCGAGGATTCGGCGACCGTCGCACCGGCCGCATCGAGCAGGGCCCACTGCGAACCATGGCGTCGCAGCGCCGCGATGGGCGTGCCACCGCGCCAAGTCGCCGAGACACCGGCGCGGCGCAGGAACGACGCGGCCAGCGCCGCGGGCGACACCCAGCCGCCACCGGGATAGAACCAGGCCGGCTGCGACAGCGCGATGCCGGCGCGCGCGCTGGCCACAGCGGCATCGAGCGCCTGCACGTAGTCCGGCGCGAGTTCCTGGCGGGCCAGGAGCTCGCGCATGGTCTCCAGCGAGGTGGCTGTTTCGATCCGCAGCAAACCTTCGGCCGAGCCGGGCACACCGTCGTGCGCGACTGCCTGTGCGACGGCCACTTGCGCCTGCAGGGCGGCCGCTCGGTTCCAGCGGGCATGCGGTCCGTCCTCCGCATGCACCGTGCCGTGGAACAGGCCGGCCGGGTTGCCGGAGCCTTCGGCGGCGGGCGCGGGATGGCGGTCGAACACCACGCTGTCCCAACCCTGTTCGGCCAGCGCCATCGCCGCAGCGCAGCCGGCCAGGCCGCCGCCGACGATCAGGGCCTGGTTTGCCACGCCGCGCAGGGTCGGCCGCCCCGGCGGGGCGGGTGCGAGGAACGCCGGCGCGTAGACGGCCCGCGTGATGTCGCGCTTGCCGCCGCTGCCCGCCGCCGATTCGACCCGGAAGCCGGCGCCGACAAGCGCATCGCGCACGTCGCGCGCGGAGGACCAGGTGGCGGCCGTGGTCCCGGGCCGGCAGCGCCTGGCGATCGCCTGCATCAGCCGCGGCGTCCACATCGCCGGGTTGCGGGCCGGCGCGAAGCCATCCAGGAAGACGGCGTCCGCGCTCAGCACCAGCCCGGCGGCCCAGTCGGCGACGTCGCCCAGCGTCAGCAGCAGCTCGACGCGTCCATCGTCGAAGGCCAGGCGGTGCGTGCCGGGCACGAGCGGCGGCCAGGCCTCGGCCAGCGGGCGCGCCAATTCGCGCAGGGTGTCGTCGCGCGGCACCGCGGCAAGCTCGTCCCGCGTGACCGGATGGCGTTCGACGGAGACGAAATGCAGCCGGGCGCTGCGCTGCGGATCCTCGCGCCAGGCCTGCCAGGTGGCGAGGAAGTTGTTGCCCAGACCGAACCCCGTCTCGAGCACGACGAAGTGGTCGCGGCCGGCCCAGCGCTGCGGCAGGCCGTTGCTGGCCAGGAAGACGTGCCGCGCCTGCTGCAAGGCGCCGGCGCGGGGGTGGTAGACGTCGCCGTACTCGGCCGAACGCGGCAAGCCGTGCTCGTCCCATTGCAGCGGCGGCCGGGTCATCGGTGCGTGGCGAGCCACGCCAGCAGCCGCTCGCGGGCATCGCTCAGGCCGCGGTAGGCCAGCACCGCGGGGCTCATGCTGGCCAGTGCGTCGTGCAGCTGCGCGGCCTGCGCCGGCGTGCGGATGGCCGCCGCGAGCGGCCGGCATTCGACGTGGATCGTGAAGATCGCCTGGTGCTGGCGCGCCAGCGGAATGAAGGTCTGCCGCTCGGTGCGGAACCAGGCGCAGTCCGCCAGACCGCCGGCATCGAGGTCCGCCGGCCACGGCACGGGCGGATGGCGCTGCGGGTGCTGGTCCAGTCCCGAGGCGTGCGTGACGGTCCAGACGAAGCGCTCCCAGGCCTCCTCGCCGGTGACCAGGCGGGCCAGGTGATCGCTGGCGGCCAGCAGCAGCTGGTTGTCCGCGACCGGCGCATGCACTTCGGCGAAGTGGCGACCGACCTTGTCCTGCGGCGACCAATGCGACGGCAGGCAGACGGCCAGCCACGGGATGTGCGCGCTGGTGCCGTCGATGATCGCGAAGTCCTCGGCGAACGCGAGGCACAGCAGTCCGGTGGCACGCCAGTCGGCCGGCAGTGCCTTCAGGCAGCGGCCGATGGCCTCGGGTCCGTCGCCGGACACCTGGCCGGCGTGCACCGACCAGCCCAGCAGAGGCGCGTGCAGGCCGCCGCCGGCGTCGTGCTTCAGGGCCTGCGGCTGCTCGCGGCCGGCGTGCCGCGCCAGCGCATCGAGCATCGGCCCGGGGTCGAAGCCGTCGCTGCACAGCAGGGCCTGGGATGCATGCGCCGAGAGCACCTCGAGCTTGGCGGTGAGCGCGGCGTCACTGGGGCGATTCGGCGTGAGTTGCGTCGCACCGGGGGCCAGCCGGCGCAGGCCGGGCTGCATGCGGAAGGGTGCGGCGACGGCGGCGAAATCGAACGGCATGGCCGGCATGATGCCCAAATGGCGAGGGCGCCCCTGAAATGGCAAGGGCGCCCGTGGGCGCCCTCGTGTCGGCGGTCGGAGATGCTCCCCGAACGCGCCTCAGACCCGCTTGCGGTACTCGTGCGTGCGCGTGTCGATCTCGATCTTGTCGCCGTTCTCGACGAACAGCGGCACCGAGATCTCGAAGCCGGTCGCGATCTTCGCGGGCTTCATCACCTTGCCCGAGGTGTCGCCCTTGACGGCCGGCTCGGTGGTGACTTCACGCACGACGGTGGTCGGCAGCTCGACCGAGATCGCCTTGCCGTCGTAGAACACAACCTCGACCGCCATGCCGTCCTCGAGGTAGCTGATCGCGTCGCCCATGTTCTCGGCCTCGACCTCGAACTGGTTGTACTCGGCATCCATGAAGACGTACATCGGGTCGGCGAAGTAGGAGTAGGTGCACTCCTTCTTGTCCAGCACGATCTGATCCATCTTGTCGTCGGCCTTGAAGACGACTTCGGTGCCGGAGCTGTTCAGCAGGTTCTTCAGCTTCATGCGCACCGTGGCGGCGTTGCGCCCGCCGCGGCTGTACTCGGTCTTGAGCACGACCATCGGGTCCTTGCCCTGCATGATCACGTTGCCGGCGCGGATTTCCTGTGCGATCTTCATGATGACTTCCGTGGTTCGCGCGATCGCCTGGTCGATCGCGGCGGGTAGAGCGGTGGGGGCTGCGCTTTGCGCAAAGCCCTTGATTCTAGCCTTTTTCCCGGACGAAACGCAGGAGCTGCGCCGTGAGGTCGGGCACGGAGAGAAGTCGATCGCGCCAGCTTCCGCAATGGCGGCGCCAGGCATCGTCGTCGGGAAGCGAGGGCCAGGTCGTTGAGGCGCCGCTGCCGCGATCGAATCCGTTCCAGGTTCGCCAGAGTCCGGTGCAGGCCCGTGCCAGTGCCGGCGGGGCGTCGGCGAGGAAGCGGCCGAGGAAGGCCGCCAGCTTGGCCTCGTGCGCGCCGTCGTGCTGCGGATAGATGTGCCAGACGAACGGCGCGCCCGCCCACTGTGCACGCACGAACGAATCCTCGCCGCGCACGAAGTTCAGGTCGCTGGACCAGAGCAGGTGATCGTAGTCGCGCTGGGTCAGCCAGGGCAGGAGAGCGGCTCGCAAGGCGCCGCGTTGCAGCGAATCGCCGAGCACCGCGCGGACCGAGGCGGCGACGGAACCGGGTGTCGCGAGCAACAGCGTCGGCGCGCCCGCCAGCGCGTCGAGCAGGGCCGGCACCGGCGCTTCCGGATAGCAGAACAGGCTCACCACACGTTCGCCCGGGCGCCGCTGCAGTCCGCGACCCGCCAGCCAGGCGTCGGCATCGAAGGCGGCCCGGCGCGTCATGAGATCCGCCTCGCGCAGCAGGCCGCCGGTGGCGGCAGTGAAGCCCGGATAGAAGAACCACGCCGTCAGCCCGTTGCGCTGCGGCGAGGGCAGCCGGTGCGATCGCTCGACATAGGGTTCGGCGCTCAGGTACTCGAGGTTGATCCACAGCGGCGGCCGCGGTGCCCGTGCCATCCGGTCGACGAAGCCCGCCGGCGGCGCGGCACCGAAGGTCTCGACGACGACATCGCCCGGTAGCGCCGCGTCGGCCGCTTCGGCCCACCCGTGCAGCGCGACGCCGGGCGCGCCCTGCGGTGCCATCCAGGCCAGTGCCGACGGATCGTCGACCCACAGGCGCACGGCCTCGCCGCGGGCGCCGAGGTCCGCCGCGAGGCGCCAGCAGACGCCGAGGTCACCGTGGTTGTCGACCACGTGGCAGAACAGATCCCACTGCATCGCGCCCGATTATCCCGGCTCGATAATCGCCGCCGATGGAACCGACCAGCGATCCCGACCCCGCGGCCGACGAGGCGCGCCAGCGCTTGCTCGACGAGGTGGCGGCATTGCCGGGTCGCCCCGGCGTGTACCGCTATTTCGACGCCCAGGGCCGCGTGCTGTACGTCGGCAAGGCGCGCGATCTGAAGAAGCGGGTCTCGAGCTACTTCCACAAGAACCATGGTGGCACGCGCATCGGCTTGATGGTGGGCAAGATCGCCCGGCTGGAGACCACCGTGGTGCGCTCCGAAGCCGAGGCGCTGCTGCTCGAGAACAACCTGATCAAGACGCTGCAGCCGCGCTACAACATCCTGTTCCGCGACGACAAGAGCTACCCGTACCTGAAGATCGTCTCGCACACCTTCCCGCGCATGGCCTACTACCGCGGCGCGGTCGACCAGAAACACCGCTACTTCGGTCCGTACCCGAGCGCCTGGGCGGTGAAGGATTCGATCCAGCTGCTGCAGAAGGTGTTCCGGCTGCGCACCTGCGAGGACACGGTGTTCACGAACCGCACGCGGCCGTGCCTGCTGTACCAGATCAAGCGCTGCTCGGGCCCCTGCGTGAAGCTGATCGACGCCGCCGACTACGCACGCGATGTCGCCAACGCGGAACGCTTCCTGCGCGGCGGCGAGCAGGAGGTGATCGATGCGCTGCAGACGCAGATGATGGCCCACGCCGACGCGCTGCAGTTCGAGAAGGCGGCCGAGATCCGCGACCAGCTCGGCGCGCTGTCGCGGGTGCTGCACCAGCAGGCGGTCGAGGACAACAGCGGCGTCGCCACCAAGGATGCGGACATCCTCGCTGCACGCGTCGAGGGCGGGCGCGCCTGCGTCAACCTGGCGATGGTGCGCGGCGGCCGCCATCTCGGCGACCGGCCGTACTTCCCCGCCCACGTGGATGACGCGGCCGAACTCGGCGAGGGCGCCGCGCCGGAGGTGCAGGTGCTGGAGGCCTTCATCGCGCAGCACTACCTCGACGGCGGGGCGCCGCCGCTGCTGGTGCTCAGCCACGCCGTCGACCGCGAGCTGGTCGAGGCGCTTGCCGCCGCGGGCGGCGGCAAGGTGGCCGCGCAGCACCAGCCGCGCGGTCAGCGCCGCGCCTGGCTGGACATGTGCGAGCAGGGCGCCCAGCTCAAGTTGGCGCAGCTGCTGGCCGAAGAAGGGTCGCAGCGGGCGCGAACCCGTGCACTGGTCGACGCTTTGGACCTTGCCGTGCAGGACCTGGACACCTTTCGCATCGAGTGTTTCGACATCAGTCACACCGCCGGGGAGGCGACCCAGGCATCGTGCGTCGTGTTCGAGAACCACCGCATGCAGAACTCGCAGTACCGGCGCTTCAACATCGACGGCATCACCGGCGGCGACGACTACGCCGCGATGCGCCAGGTGCTCACGCGGCGCTATGCGAAGCTGGCCGAAGGTGCCGCCGCCACCGGCGGCGCGCGCCTGCCGGACCTGGTGCTGGTCGACGGCGGGCGTGGACAGGTGGCGATGGCGCGCGAGGTGTTCGAGGAACTCGGCCTCGATCTCGGCCTGATCGTCGGCGTCGAGAAGGGCGAGGGACGCAAGGTCGGCCTGGAGGAACTGGTGTTCGCCGACGGCCGGGCCAAGGTGGCGCTCGGGCGCGAGTCGGCGGCGCTGATGCTGATCGCCCAGATCCGCGACGAGGCGCACCGCTTCGCGATCACCGGCATGCGGGCGCGGCGCGCCAGCGTGCGCACTGGCGGCAGCCGGCTGGAGGACATTCCCGGCGTCGGGCCGCGCAAGCGGGCCAAGCTGCTGCAGCGCTTCGGTGGCGTGCGCGGCGTGGGCCATGCGAGCGTCGAGGACCTGGCGACGGTGGACGGCATTTCGAGGGAACTGGCTGAGGAGATCTATCGTGCCCTGCATTGATCGGCGCCTGGCGCTCGGACTCGTGATCGGCGCCGGCCTGGCGGGCTGCGCCACACCACCGCCGCCGGCCCCACCGCCGCCGGCACCCGTGGCGCGCGCCCCGGCGCCCGCGCCGGCACCTGCGTCGCCGCGCGCAACGAACGCGCGGGTGTCGCAGGCCACCGATGCGCGCGGCTATCGCGTCGACGGCGCGCGTGCGATCTACGCCGCCTATCCGGAAAGCATCTACAAGGGCAAGCTGCCGCCGCTGCTGCATGCCATCGTCGTCGTGGAAACCGACGTCGACTCAAACGGCAACGTGCGCAACGTCACCATGCTGCGGGCCCCGAGCCACGCGCCGGACGTGACGGCGCGGGTGCGCGACATGATCCGCCGTGCATCGCCGCTGCCGGCGCCGGCGCGGCTGGGGACCGTCAAGTACGTCGACACCTGGCTGGTCGACAAGAGCGGGCGCTTCCAGCTCGACACGCTGACCGAAGGCCAGCTGTAGCGCGCTTTCCCGTCGGAACGGCGGGGCCAAGAACTTCGGCACAATCCCGCCGATGTTCTTCAACCTGCCGACTTTGCTGACCTGGGCGCGAATCGTCGCGATCCCGCTGATCGTCGGCGTCTTCTACCTGCAGCTCGAGGCGCCGCTGCAGAACCTGCTGGCCACCGTGTTGTTCGTGATCGTCGCATTGACGGACTGGGCGGACGGCTGGCTGGCGCGCCGCATGAACCTGACGTCGTCGTTCGGTGCCTTCCTGGACCCGGTGGCCGACAAGTTCCTGGTCTGCGCCGCGCTGCTGGTGCTCGTGCACCTCAACCGGCTGCACGCCCTCGTGGCGCTGGTGATCATCGGGCGCGAGATCGCGATCTCGGCACTGCGCGAATGGATGGCCCAGATCGGCGCGGCCCGCAGCGTCGCGGTGCACATGCTCGGCAAGGTGAAGACGACGGTGCAGATGGTGGCGATCCCGTTCCTGCTCTACGACGGTCGCCTGCTCGGGCTGCTGGACACGCACTGGTGGGGCACGCTGCTGATCTACGCGGCGGCGGTGCTGACGATCTGGTCGATGGTCTACTACCTGCAACGGGCGCTGCCGGAGATCCGCGCGAAGGCGCGCTGACCGTCGTGGACACGACGGAGTCAGGCCCGCTGCGGGCCATGCCCTGGGTGTTCGTGCTGATCTGGAGCACGGGGTTCATCGTCGCGCGGTATGCCATGCCGCATGCGCCGCCGCTGAGCTTCCTGGCGCTGCGCTTCGCCCTGTCGGTCCT
>JAHBZL010000065.1 GCA_019635485.1 Piscinibacter sp.
CCGCAGCGCTGCGGCCGGCGCCGCCCCCTGCCCCGCTGCCGGCACCGGCCGAGGCTGCGCCCCAGTTGCGCCTGCTCTACGTCGAGGACAACCGCATCAACGCGCTGCTCTTCGAGGAGGCGATGCGCGTGCTCGGCGGCTGCGAGCTGCGCGTCGCCGAGGATGGCGAGAGCGCGCTGGCCGAAGTGCGCGACTGGATCCCGGAGGTGCTCGTGCTCGATGCCCACCTGCCCGACATGAGCGGCCACGAGGTGCTGCGCCGGCTGCGCGAGATGCCTGCGCTCGCGCAGGTGCCGGCCTACATGTGCTCGGCCGACGCGATGCCCGAGGACATCCGCCGCGCGATGGATGCCGGCTTCACCGGCTACTGGACCAAGCCCATCGAAATGGCCGTGGTGGCTGCCGAACTCGACGCGCTGCGCCGCCGCCTGGCCGCACCGGCATGAACATGTCTCCCGAACCTCCGTTCCACCATGGCAGCGCCGGCAGCACCGCCGTGCTGCTGGTCAACCTCGGCACGCCCGACGCGCCCACGCCGTCGGCGCTGCGGCGCTATCTGGGCCAGTTCCTCAGCGATCCGCGGGTCGTCGAGATCCCGCGCTGGGCCTGGTGGCCGATCCTGCACGGGATCATCCTGCGCGTGCGCCCGGCGCGCTCGGCGAAGAAGTACGCCAGCATCTGGACCGACGAAGGCTCGCCGCTCGCGGCCTGGACGGCCAAGCAGGCGACGCTGCTGCGCGGCTTCCTCGGCGAACGGGGGCGGCCGGTCGCCGTGCGCCACGCGATGCGCTACGGCAACCCCTCGATCCCCTCGGTGCTGGACGCGTTGAAGGCCGAAGGCGCCACGCGCATCCTGGTGCTGCCGCTGTATCCACAATACGCCGGCTCGACGACAGCCAGCGCGATCGATGCGGTGACGGCGTGGGCTCGCAACGTGCGCCACGTGCCCGAACTGCGTTTCGTGAACCGCTACCACGACGATCCGCTGTACATCGACGCGCTGGCCCGGCGCGTCACCGAGCACTGGCAGCGCGAGGGCCGCGCCGATCGCCTCGTGCTCAGTTTCCACGGCGTGCCGCGGCGCACGCTGCTGCTCGGCGACCCGTACCACTGCGAGTGCCTGAAGACCGCGCGCCTGCTGGGCGAGCGCCTCGGCCTGGCGCCGGACCGCCTCGTGGTGACCTTCCAGAGCCGCTTCGGCAAGGCCGAGTGGCTGCAGCCCTACACCGAACCGACGCTCGTCGAGCTGGCGCGCCAGGGCACGGGCACGGGCAGCGTCGACGTGATGTGCCCCGGCTTCACCGCCGACTGCCTGGAGACGCTGGAGGAGATCGACCAGGAGGCCCGCGCGGCCTTCCTGGCGGCCGGCGGGCGCGAGTTCCGCTACATCCCCTGCCTGAACGACAGCCCGGCGTGGATCGCCGCGCTGTCGGCCATCGCGATCCGGCACCTGCAGGGATGGCCCGAAGCGAGCCCGGCGGCCGCGGAACTCACGGCCCGGCGCGAACGGGCGCTGGCCGCGGGCGCATCGGACTGAGACGCGGCTGCCCGAGCCGCCGGAGCGAACTCGGGCGGCCCCGTCCGGCCGTCAGAAGCGATGCCGCCGCCGCATGCGCAGCAGGCGCGGCACCACCAGCACCGCGACGATGACGATCAGCAGGATCAGCGAGACGGGCCGCTGCACGAACACCGAGAAGCTGCCCTCGCCGATCGCCACCGCGTTGCGCATCTGCGCCTCCGCCAGCGGGCCCAGGATCATGCCGACCACCACCGGCGCGGCCGGGAAGTCGAAACGCCGCATCACGACCCCCAGCAGGCCGATCACGTACAGCAGCAGCAGATCGAAGGCGGACTGGCGCATGCCGTAGACGCCGACCGTCGCGAAGATCAGGATGCCGGCGTACAGCGGCGCCTTCGGGATGTTCAGCAGCTTGACCCAGAGCCCGACCATCGGCAGGTTCAGCACCAGCAGCATCACGTTGCCGATGTACAGCGACGCGATCAGCGCCCACACCAGCGCGGCGTTGCTGTCGAACAGCTGCGGCCCGGGGTTGATGCCGTAGTTCTGGAACGCGCCGAGCAGGATCGCCGTGGTGTTCGAAGTCGGGATGCCCAGCGTCAGCAGCGGGATCAGCGTGGCGGTGATGGCCGCGTTGTTGGCCGCCTCGGGACCCGCGACGCCCTCGATCGCGCCGGTCGTGCCGAACTCCTCCTGGTGCTTGGAGAGCTTCTTCTCGGTGGCGTAGCTGAGGAAGGTCGGGATCTCGCTGCCGCCGGCCGGGATGCAGCCGAACGGCGTGCCGATCACGGTGGCGCGCAGCCAGGCGGGCCAGGAGCGGCGCCACTCCTCGCGCGTCATGTGCACCTTGCCCATCTCGTTGCGCGTCTCGACAACGCGGCCTTCGTACAGCACGACGTACAAGGCCTCGGCGACGGCGAACAGGCCGACGGCGATCAGCACCACCTCCAGCCCGTCCAGCAGTTCAGGCACGCCGGCGGTGTAGCGCGCGTGGCCGGAGATCTGGTCCAGCCCGACCAGGCCCATCGCCAGCCCGATGAACAGCGAGGTGAGCCCGCGCAGCGTGCTCTTGCCCAGCACGGCACTCACGGTGCAGAAGGCCAGCACCATCAGCAGGAAGTACTCCGGCGGCCCGAGCTTGACGGCCTGCACCGCGATGAAGGGAGCGAACAGCGTGACCACCACCGTCGCGATCGTGCCGGCGACGAAGGAGCCGATCGCGGCGGTGGCCAGCGCCGCGCCGGCGCGGCCGCTCTTGGCCATCCGGTTGCCCTCCATCGCGGTGACCATCGAGCCCGCCTCGCCGGGCGTGTTCAGCAGGATCGAGGTCGTCGAGCCACCGTACATCGCGCCGTAGTAGATGCCGGCGAAGAAGATCATCGAGGCGGTCGGGTCGACCTTCAGTGTGATGGGCAGCAGCATGGCCACCGCGGTGGCGGGGCCGATGCCCGGCAGCACCCCGACCGCGGTCCCGATGGTGCAACCCACCAGCGCCCACAGCAGGTTGATGGGCGTCGCCGCGGTGGCGAAGCCCTGCATCAGGTTGTTCAGGATGTCCATGTGGGAGCCGGCTAGATCCAGCCGGTCTGCGTGAGTCCGGGCAGGTTGATCGCCAGCAGCTTGCCGAACATCCAGTACACCGGCGCCGCGATCGCCGCGCCGACCAGCAGGTCCGTCAGCCAGCCGCGCAGGCCCCTGTCGGGCCGGCCCTCGGACGAGCGGAAGCCGCGCACCGCCAGCATGAAGCACAGCGCGCAGGACAGCACGAAGCCGATCGTCGTGATCAGCAGCGCATTCAGCAGGATGCCGGCGGACACCCAGGCGAAGCCCGGCCAGTGGCCCCGCTCCAGACCGGACGCCTCGTCCATCTCGCGGAAGCCGCCGGACAGGGCCTGCCAGGCGAGGAGCGCGCCGCAGACCAGCAGCGCGATCCCCACCAGCCAGGGCAGGAAGTTCGGTCCGACCCCGCCGTAGCCGGCCTCGCCGCTGATCTGCGTGGCGCCGGCGACGATCACCGCCGCGATCAGCAGCGTGCCGGCCGCGACGGCCGCGTGCCGCGCATGCATCAGATCATTCCGGACTTGGCCATCACGGCGCGCAGGCTCGCGAACTCGTTGTCGACGAAGGCGTCGAACTCGGGGCCGGCCATGAAGGCGGGTGTCCAGCCGTTCTTCTCCAGCGCCTCGGCCCAGGCCTTGGTCTTGGTGGCCTTGGTGACCATGTCGGTCAGTGCCTTGCGCTGCGCGGGGGTGATGCCGGAAGCGCCGTACACGCCGCGCCAGTTGCCGATCACGACGTTGATGCCCTGCTCCTTCAGCGTCGGCACGTCGATGCCCTTCAGGCGCTTCTCCGACGTCACACCGATCGCGCGCATCTTGCCCGCGGCGATGTATTCGGCGAACTCGCTGTAGCCGCTGCCGCCGATGGTGACGTTGCCGCCCAGGATCGCCGCGACCGCTTCGCCACCGCCCCGGAACGCGACGTAATTGATCTTCGACGGATCGGCGCCGACCTCGCGCGCGATCATCGCCGCGGCGATGTGCTCGGTGGAGCCGCGCGAGCCGCCGCCCCACTTGACGCTGCCGGGATCCTTCTTGAGCGCCTCGATGACGTCGGCCATCGTCTTGAACGGCGAGCCGGCCGGCAGCACGAACACGTTGTACTCGCTGGTCAGGCGCGCGATCGGCGTCACCTGCGACAGGCTGACCGGCGGCTTGCCGGTGATGATGCCACCCAGCATCACCGCGCCCATCACCATCAGCGCGTTCGGATCGTTCTTGCTGCCGTTGGCGAACTGCGCGAGGCCGATCGCGCCGGCCGCGCCGCCCTTGTTTTCGTAGTTCACCGACGAGACGCCGGACTCCTGCAGTGCCCGGCCGAGTGCGCGGCCGGTGGAATCCCAGCCACCGCCGGGGTTGGCGGGGATCATCATCTTGAGGTTGGCTTCGGCCCGCGCGGTCAGCGGCAGGGCGCCGGCGGCGGCGAGAGCGGCAAGGCTGCGCAGGAAGGTGTCGCGACGCATGGTTTGTCTCCTGTCGGGTGAGGGTCGACCCGCATGTTCGGCGCAAAAGCTGTCAGTCGGCTGTCCGTTCACCTAGGGAAATCTCTAGTTCGCCGACCCCAAGGGCCGGCGGACGCATCGCGCAGACTGCGCACGCCCATGAAGCTGCTGCTGATCGAGGACAACCCGGCGATGCAGACCACGCTGCAGCGCTCGTTCGAGCGGCGCGGCATGCAGGTCGTGCTGTGCGCCGACGGTGCCCGCGCGCTGGACCGCTGGCGTGCCAGCCTGCCCGACGTGGTGGTGCTCGACCTCAGCCTGCCCGGCGTCGACGGCCTGCAGGTGCTGACGCAGGCGCGGGCCGAGGGGCTGCGCTCGCCGGTGCTGATCCTGACGGCCCGCGGCACGGTCGGCGACCGCATCCTCGGGCTGAACAGCGGTGCCGACGACTACCTGCCCAAGCCCTTCGACCTCGACGAACTGGAGGCGCGCATTCGCGCCCTCGCCCGCCGCGCCGACGCCGGCGAGCCGGCCAGCGAGTTCGCCGGGCTGCGCGCCGAGGCCGGCGCGGTCTACCACCGCGGCGCGGCGCTCGAGCTGGCACCGCGCGAGGCGGCCCTGCTGCGTGCGCTGCTGCAGCGGCCGGGCCGCGCCGTCGCGAAGGAGCAGCTCTGCGAGACGGTGTTCCCCGGCGAGGCGGTGCAGGCCGAGGCCATCGAGGTGGTGGCCTACCGACTGCGCAAGAAGCTCGTCGCGACCGGCGTGCAGCTCGTGACGCTGCGCGGGCTCGGCTACCTGCTGAAGGCCGGCTGATGGCGGCCCGCCGCCGCTCGCTGCGCCGCCAGCTGTTGCTGGGCATCCTGTTGCCGGTGCTGCTGCTGGTCGGCATCAACACGGCGAGCCTGTACCGCCAGGCGCTGCGCGCCGCCGACACGGCCTACGACCGTACGCTGCTGGCGAGCGCGAAGTCGATCGGCGAGCAGCTGGCGGTGGAAGGCAGCGGCGACGCCGCCCGGCTGCTGGCCAACGTGCCCTACTCGGCGCTGGAGGCCTTCGAGGCCGACAACCGCAGCCGGCTCTACTACAAGGTCAGCGGCTTCCGCGGCGAGATGGTGTCCGGCTTCGCCGACCTGCCGAGCTGGCGCGGCAGCATCCCGGCCAAGGGCCCGTACGCGGCGCTGGTCGACTTCTACGACGACCGCTTCCACGACGAGCCTGTGCGCGTGGCCGTGCTGCTGCAGCCGGTCGCCGGCACCGAAGGCCGCGGCATGGCGACCGTGCAGGTGGCCGAGACGCTCGAGCTGCGCCAGACGCTGGCGCGGCAGATCCTGGTCGACACGCTGTGGCGCCAGGCCGCCTTGCTGGCCGTGCTGACGACCGTGGTCCTGGTGGTGGTGCAGGTCGCGACGCGGCCGGTGCGCGAGCTCAGCGAGCGGCTGCGCAACCGTGCCGAGAACGACCTCGCGCCGATCGAGGTCGCCAGCGCGCCGCGCGAGCTGCAGCCGCTGCTGGACGCGACCAACCAGGTGATGGGCCGCCTCGCCCAGCTGCTCGACCATCAGAAGCGCTTCGTGCGCGACACCGCGCACCAGCTGCGCACACCGCTCGCGGTACTGAAGGCGCAGCTGCAGTCGGCACGGCGCGGGGACGTCGCGCCGGCGCAGGCGCTCGAGGAGGTCGGCCACACGGTCGAGCGCGCCACCGAGCTGGCCAACCAGATGCTCGCGCTGGCCAAGGTCGAGCAGCTGCGGCAGCAGGGCGACGCGCCGCGCAGCGACTGGGCGCCGATCGCCCGCAACGTCGCGCTCGACCTGGGGGCGCTGATCGCCGAGGGTCAGCTCGACTTCGAGATCGAGACCGAGCCGGCCGAGGTGCGCGGGCACGAGTGGGCATTGCGCGAGCTGACGCGCAACCTGCTGCACAACGCGATCCGCCACGGTCCACCGGGCAGCCGGCTCGCGCTGCGCCTGCAGGTCCAAGGGAGCGAAGCGGTCCTGACGGTGGCCGACGGCGGCCCCGGGCTGAGCGAGGAACAGCGGGCGCGCCTGTTCCAGCCCTTCGCCGCCGGCGTGCGCGGCGGCACCGGCTTGGGCCTGGCGATCTGCCAGGAGATCGTGCGCACGCTCGGCGGCACGATCGCCCTGACGAACCGCGCGGAGGGCGGCCTGGATGCGACCGTGCGCCTGCCGCTGGCGCAGAATCCGCCCCGATGAACGACGACAACGCCGGCGTGCGGCTGGACAAGTGGCTGTGGGCGGCGCGCTTCTTCAAGACGCGCAGCCTGGCGGCGGAGGAGATCGGCAAGGGCCGCGTGCAGGTCAACGGCCAGCAGGCCAAGGCGTCGCGCGAGCTGCGCGCGGGCGACACGGTCGCGCTGCGCCAGGGTGCCGTGCCGCGCACGGTGGTCGTGCGCGCCGTCGGCTCCGTGCGCGGCCCGGCGGCGGCGGCACAGGCGCTCTACGAGGAGACCGCCGACAGCCGGGCCCAGCGCGAACGGCTGGCCGAGCAGCGCCGGCTGGCTGCCGAGCCGGCGCTGTCCATCGAACAGGGCCGACCCACCAAACGCGACCGCCGCCAGCTGGCCGAATGGGATCGCTGGAGCGCCTCGGCCGAGCCGCCACGGCGCGGGCGCTGACGGTCTCGCCGGTCGGCCTCAACCCATCTGCCAGCGATCGCCCGCGCCGAGCCCGGCCGGTGAACGCAGCCGTGCCGCAGCCATGGCATCGCCGAGCAGGTGGGCACGCCACCAGTCGGTCGTGAGCGCGGCCACCAACTGGTGGTGAGCCGGCTCGAGCGCCGCGGCGTCCGGCGCGCGGCGGATCAGGCGGAAGCCGCCACGCCGCTCCGGCACGCCCGAGCCGCCGCCGAAGGTCATGTGGTCGGCCCCGGCCAGCACCAGTTCGGCCCTGTGCCCGGGCGGCAGGCCGCGGTAGACGGCGCGCCGCGCGGCGTTGGTGGCGTCGCCCACGATCATCGCGTCGTCCTCGGTGCCGGTGACGCACAGGAACGGCCGCGTGATCGCGCCGAAGCGCCGTTGCAGGCTGGCATCGTCCAGGCCGTCGCGCTCGTTGAAGCCCGGACTGAAGGCGACGAAGGCGCGCAGCCGCCGCTCGACCATGCGCTCGGCCGCGCCGCGCGGTGCGCGCGGGGGTATCTCGCCCGCCAGGGCCTGGGTCAGCCGCGCGCCGAACGAGTGCCCGGAGAACCCGATCGCCTCCGGGCGCACCCGGCGCCAGGGGCCGTCGGAGCGGCGGCGCTCGATCTCGTCGAGCACAAAGTGCGCGTCGGCGATGCGCTGCACGTAGGCTTCCGCCCCGGCCGCCTGTCGCAGCGCGCGCAGCCCCCCTTCGCGCAACGTGTCCGTGTCGCTGCCCGGGTGCTGCAGGTGCAGCACCGCGAACCCGGCGGCCTGCCAGGCTTCGCCCCAGGCCGCCCCGCCGGCCCGGTTGCCGCCCAGGCCGTGCGAGTGGATCACCAGGGCGCAGGGGGCGTTGCCGACCGGCCAGCGCAGCCGCAGCGGCAGCACGCGACCCGGCCGCGCCGGGTCGGCCCACTGCTCGTCCCTGAAGCCGGCCGCCGTCTCGGCCGCCGCAGGCCTGGCCAGTCCTGCGGTCAGCCCCCCGGCAAGGAACAGTCGGCGTCGCATGCGTGCGATTATTCGCGATTCCCCTCTTGAAACCGGGGAGATGCACCCCAAGGTCCCCGGCTGCAACCGTTCCGACCCCGTCATGACGAACAACGAGACCCCCATCCCCCCGCAGGAGACCCCCAACGCCGCCCCCGAGTCCGCCGCTGCCCCGGCGCCGGCCGGAACCGACCTGGCGAGCCGCCTCGCCGAGCTGGAAGCCAAGCATGCCGAGGTGTCCGACGCCTACCTGCGCGCCAAGGCCGAGATCGAGAACGTGCGCCGCCGCGCCGACGAGGAAATGGCGAAGGCGCGCAAGTACGCCGTCGAAGGCTTCGCCGAGAGCATGGTGCCGGTGAAGGACAGCCTGGAGGCGGCCATCGCGATCCAGAACGCCACCAATGAACAGCTGCTCGAGGGCGTGCACGCGACGCTGCGCCAGCTCTCGGCCGCGCTGGAGCGCAACAAGGTGGTCGAACTCAACCCAGCGCCGGGCAGCAAGTTCGATCCGCACCAGCACCAGGCGATCTCGATGGTGCCGGCCGAGCAGGAAGCGAACACCGTGGTCGCGGTGCTCCAGAAGGGCTACCTGATCGCCGAGCGGGTGCTGCGCCCGGCGCTCGTGACGGTGGCCGCGCCGAAGTGATCCGTCCACAGGCGGCATACCCTTGAAATAGCAACGGTTATCCACAATTCGAAGACAACCGGATTCAGATCCCCAGGAGAACTCACATGGCAAAGATCATCGGCATCGACCTCGGCACGACCAACTCGTGCGTGGCGATCATGGAAGGCAACTCGACCAAGGTGATCGAGAACAGCGAGGGCGCCCGCACCACGCCGTCGATCGTCGCGTACCAGGAGGACGGCGAGGTGCTGGTCGGCGCGTCCGCCAAGCGCCAGGCGGTGACCAACCCGCGCAACACGCTGTACGCGGTGAAGCGCCTGATCGGCCGCAAGTTCACCGAGAAGGAAGTGCAGAAGGACATCGACCTGATGCCCTACAAGATCTCCGCCGCCGACAACGGTGACGCGTGGGTCGAGGTGCGCGGCAAGAAGCTCGCGCCGCCGCAGGTCAGCGCCGAGGTGCTGCGCAAGATGAAGAAGACCGCCGAGGACTACCTCGGCGAGACGGTCACCGAGGCCGTGATCACCGTGCCGGCCTACTTCAACGACAGCCAGCGCCAGGCCACGAAGGACGCCGGGCGCATCGCGGGCCTGGACGTCAAGCGCATCATCAACGAACCGACCGCGGCCGCGCTCGCGTTCGGCCTGGACAAGCACGGCAAGGGCGACCGCAAGATCGCGGTGTTCGACCTCGGCGGCGGCACCTTCGACATCTCGATCATCGAGATCGCCGACGTCGACGGCGAGAAGCAGTTCGAGGTGCTCTCGACCAACGGCGACACGTTCCTGGGCGGCGAGGACTTCGACCAGCGCGTGATCGACTACATCATCAGCGAGTTCAAGAAGGAACAGGGCGTCGACCTGTCCAAGGACGTGCTCGCGCTGCAGCGCCTGAAGGAAGCCGCCGAGAAGGCCAAGATCGAGCTGTCCAACAGCACGCAGACCGACATCAACCTGCCCTACGTGACGGCCGATGCCTCGGGCCCGAAGCACCTGAACATCAAGCTCACGCGCGCCAAGCTCGAGTCGCTGGTCGAGGACCTGATCTCGCGCACGATCGAGCCGTGCCGCATCGCGATCAAGGATGCCGGCGTGAGTGCCGGCCAGATCGACGACGTGATCCTGGTCGGCGGCATGACGCGCATGCCCAAGGTGCAGGAGAAGGTCAAGGAGTTCTTCGGCAAGGAGCCGCGCAAGGACGTCAACCCGGACGAGGCCGTCGCCGTCGGCGCGGCGATCCAGGGCCAGGTGCTGGGCGGCGAGCGCAAGGACGTGCTGCTGCTGGACGTCACGCCGCTGTCGCTGGGCATCGAGACCCTGGGCGGCGTGATGACCAAGATGATCAAGAAGAACACGACCATCCCGACCAAGTTCGCGCAGACCTTCTCGACCGCCGACGACAACCAGCCGGCGGTGACGATCAAGGTCTACCAGGGCGAGCGCGAGATGGCCTCGGGCAACAAGAGCCTGGGCGAGTTCAACCTCGAGGGCATCCCGCCGGCGCCGCGTGGCATGCCGCAGATCGAGGTGACCTTCGACATCGACGCCAACGGCATCCTGCACGTCGGCGCGAAGGACAAGGCCACCGGCAAGGAGAACAAGATCACCATCAAGGCGAACTCCGGCCTCACCGAGGACGAGATCGAGAAGATGGTGAAGGACGCCGAGCTGAACGCGGCCGAGGACCACAAGAAGTTCGAGCTCGTCCAGGCCCGCAACCAGGCCGACGCGATGGTGCACAGCGTCCGCAAGAGCCTGTCCGAGCATGGCGAGAAGCTCGAGGCCGGCGAGAAGGAGAAGATCGAGACCGCGCTGAAGGAAGCCGAAGAGGCGCTCAAGGGCGAGGACAAGGCGGCGATCGAGGCCAAGACCGAGGCGCTGATGGCCGCCAGCCAGAAGCTCGGCGAGAAGGTCTATGCGGAAGCGCAGGCCGCCGCGGGTGCCGCCGGGGCGGAAGCGCCGCAGGGCGCGCAGGCTTCGGCGGAAGCCAAGCCGGCGGACGACAACGTGGTCGACGCGGAGTTCAAGGAAGTGAAGAAGTGATATCCCGGACAGCCGGCCGCGGGCCGGCTGCCGTGATATCTCGCCGCGTTCGAACGGGCAGGCCCGGCCTGCCGTTCAACGCGGCGGTTTCGCTTGTAGAGCACTGAGAACATCGATGGCAAAGCGCGACTACTACGAAGTCCTCGGCGTGGCCAAGAACGCCAGCGAGGACGACATCAAGAAGGCCTACCGCAAGCTGGCCATGAAGCACCACCCTGACCGCAACCAGGGTGACGACGCGAAGAAGGCGGAAGAGAAGTTCAAGGAGGCCAAGGAGGCCTACGAGATGCTCTCGGACGGCCAGAAGCGCGCGGCCTACGACCAGTACGGCCATGCCGGCGTCGACCCGAACATGGGCGCCGGCGGCGGCTTCCGCCCGGGCGGCCCCGGGGCGGAGGGCTTCGGCGGCTTCGCCGAGGCGTTCGGCGACATCTTCGGCGACATCTTCGGCGGCGGCGGCCCGGGCGGCCGGCGCGGCGGCGGCCAGCAGGTCTACCGCGGCAGCGACCTCAGCTACGCGATGGAGATCACGCTCGAGGAGGCCGCGAACGGCAAGGAAACGCAGATCCGCATCCCGAGCTGGGACACCTGCGAGACCTGCCACGGCAGCGGCGCCAAGCCGGGCACCAGCCCGAAGCCCTGCTCGACCTGCGGCGGCGCGGGCACGGTGCACATGCGCCAGGGTTTCTTCAGCATCCAGCAGACCTGCCCTCACTGCCATGGCAGCGGCAAGATCATCCCGGACCCCTGCACCACCTGCAGCGGCCAGGGCAAGATCAAGCGCAACAAGACGCTGGAGGTGAAGATCCCGGCCGGCATCGGCGAGGGCATGCGCATCCGCTCCAGCGGCAACGGCGAACCGGGCGCCAACGGCGGGCCGCCGGGCGACCTGTACATCGAGATCCGCATCAAGCAGCACGACATCTTCGAACGCGACGGCGACGACCTGCACTGCACCGTGCCGGTCGGCCTGACCACCGCGGCGCTGGGCGGCAACATCGAGGTGCCGACGCTGGGCGGCAAGGCCGAGATCGAGCTGCCCGAGGGCACGCAGCACGGCAAGACCTTCCGCCTGCGCGGCAAGGGCATCAAGGGCGTGCGCTCGAGCTACCCGGGCGACCTGTACTGCCATGTCGCGGTGGAGACGCCGATCAAGCTCACCGAACACCAGCGCAAGCTGCTGAAGGAGCTCGAGGAATCGTTCCGCAAGGGCGGCGACAAGCATTCGCCGAACGCGAAGAGCTGGACCGACCGGGTGCGCGACCTGTTCAAGTAGCGTCTCCCCCGGCCGATAACGAGGCACAGGTCCCCTGCCCTTGCCTCGATGTCCCGACTGCTCTATCCCGACATCGGCGACTGCCGTGCGCTGATCGTCGACGGCAACCCCACCTCGCGCAGCATCCTTGCGGACATGCTGCGCCAGATGGGCGTGGGCCACGTGGCGCAGGCCAGCCGCGTCATCGACGCGCGCCGCACGCTGGAGCACCGCACGTTCGACATCGTGCTGTGCGACTACCACTTCGACCACTCGCCGATGTCCGGCCAGGACCTGCTGGACGACCTGCGGCGCGCCCAGCTGCTGCCCTACTCGACGGTATTCGTGATGGTCACCGGCGAGGCCTCGTATACCCGAGTCGCCGAGGTCGCCGAGGCGGCGCTGGACAGCTACCTGCTCAAGCCGCACACCGCGGCGGCGCTCGAGGAACGGCTGCTGCAGGCGCGCCACCGCAAGAAGTCGCTCGGCGCCATCTTCGAGGCGATCGAAACCGGCCGCTTCGCCGACGCGGCGCAGCTGTGCCTGGCGCGCTTCGAGCAGCGCGGCGACTACTGGCTGTACGCGGCCCGCATCGGCGCCGAGCTGTTCCTGCGCCAGGGCGACCACGACGCCGCGCGCCGGCTGTACGAGGCGGTGCAGTCGACGCAGGCCCTGCCGTGGGCCAAGCTCGGCATCGCCCGCGTCGAGCTGGAAAGCGGCCAGCCGCAGCAGGCCTGCCGGACGCTGGAAGGCCTGATCGCGGAGCAGCCGAGCTACGCCGACGCCTATGACGTCATGGGCCGCGCGCATCTCGAGCAGGGCAAGGTCGAATCGGCGCTCGAGACCTACCGCAACGCGACCAAGCTGACGCCGGCCAGCATCACGCGGCTGCAGAAGCAGGGCATGCTGGCCTTCTTCGCCGAGCAGACCGACGAGGCGGTCGACTGCCTCGAGCGTGCGGTCCGCATCGGCATCAGTTCGAAGATGTTCGACTGCCAATCGCTCGTGCTGCTGTCCTTCCTGCAGTTCGACCAGCGCGACACCAAGGCCTTCCTGCGCACCCATGCGAACCTGTCGCTGGCTGCCGAGCGGCGGCCGGACAGCGCGCGGCTGCAGCGTTTCCTGCGCACCGGCGAGGTGTTCCGCGCGTTGCTGCAGCGCCAGGTGCCCGAGGCGCTGCTGGCCGTCCGCACGGTCGCCGCCGGCATCCGCGAGGAGGACTTCGACTTCGAGGCCGCCAGCAACCTGCTCGCGACCATCGCGCGTCTGGCCTCCACCGAGATCGTGCTGCCGGACGGCGAGGACTGGGTCTCGAAGATCGCGCTGCGTTTCTGCGTCTCGCGCGCGGCGACCGACATGCTGTGCCTGGCGGCGCGCCCGTCCGAGGCCCACGTCGCGCTGATCCGCGGCACGCACCAGAACATCACGGGCATGGCCGAGAAGGCGATGACGCACAGCGTCACGGGTTCGCCCGAGGCGGCGGTCAAGGCGCTGATGGTACGCGGCCGCGAGACGCTGAACGCCAAGCTGATCGAACTCGCCGGCCTCGTGCTGCACCGGCACGAGGCCAAGATCGGCGGCAGCGGCGCGCTCGGCGAGATGATCGGCGACCTGCGCCAGCGCTACTGCACACGCGGCACGCAGATCGCCTTGGGCGGCGGGGCCGGTCGCGCGGCCGGCGGGCTGACGCTGCGCGCCTGAGGCGTAGCCGCAGCGCCAGGCGTCAGAACAGCGACGCCTGCGGCGCGTCCGAAGGCGGCGGGCCGAACTGCGTCAGGTCGAGTTCGACCCGTTCGCGGTCCAGGCCGAACCGGGCGCTCGCCTTGCGGAAGCGCTGCTGCAGCAGTTCGGCCCACACCCCTTCTCCCTGCATGCGCCGCCCGAACTCGGCCCGGTAGTCACTGCCGCCGCGCATCTCGCGCACGCGCGCCATCACGCGCTCGGCGCGCTGCGGGAAGTGGCGCTGCAGCCAGTCCTGGAAGATCGGATTCACCTCCCATGGCAGGCGCAGCACGACCATGAAGGCCGAGCGCGCGCCGGCCGCCGCGGCCGCCTCGAGCAGCCGCTCTAGCTCGGGCTCGTTGATGAAGGGAATCATCGGCGACACGCTGACCCCCACGGGGACGCCGGCGCGCGCCAGTGCCTCGATCGTGCGCAGGCGCCGGTGCGGTGCCGCGGCACGCGGTTCGAGGATGCGTGCCAGTTCGCCGTCCAGCGTCGTGACCGAGACATAGACCGCGGCCAGGCGCTGTGCGGCCATCGGCGCGATCAGGTCGAGGTCGCGTTCGACGCCGGACGACTTCGTGACCAGCGAGAACGGATGCCGCCACTGCTGCATCACCTCGATCACGCCGCGCGTGATGCGCAGCCGGCGCTCGGCGGGCTGGTACGCGTCCGTGGCGGCGCCGATGTTGAGCTGCGCCGGCCGGTAGCCGCGCCGCGCGAAGGTTTCGCGCAACCGTTCGGCGGCGTTCACCTTGGCGACGATGCGCGTCTCGAAGTCCAGCCCGGGCGACAGGTTCAGGTAGCTGTGCGTCGGCCGCGCGTAGCAGTAGACGCAGCCGTGTTCGCAGCCGCGGTACGGATTGATCGAGTAGTCGAACGAGATGTCCGGCGAGTCGTTGCTCGCGATGATGGACTTGACCCGCTCCTCGATGATCTGTGTCGCCGGCGCAACCTGCACCTCGGCGGCCAGTTGCTCGACGGTGCCCCAGCCGTCGTCGCAGGGCTCGTGCGTCTGCGTCGCGAAACGATGCTCGACGCGCCCGGCCGCGCCGCGGCCCTTGACGGATTCGGCCGGAATCAGTTCGATGTGGCGGGCGTGGCGCATACTGTGAATATATACAGTCCTTCACGGCCCGCCAAGTCGAACAGCGGATGCGGCATGCGCGTCAGCGGGGCTGCCGGCCGTCCCATCGTTTCACGCAGCCAACTGCCACGAACCCTCCGCGACTGGGGTAGAAGGATGGCATGCGCGCCGCCGACTCCCGCCGCTACAGCCCCGCAGCCGAACGCAACGGGCCGCCCATCCTGGGCGCTCTGCAGCGCCTGCTCCCGCCGCGCGGGCTGATGATCGAAATCGCCAGTGGCACCGGCCAGCACGCTGCCTGCCTGAGCCAGGGTCTCCCCGGCTGGCGGTGGTATCCCACCGACGCGGATGTGGCCGCGCTGGCGTCCATCAGCGACTGGTGCGCCGGCTTGGCGAACGTACACCGGGCGCTTCACTTGGACGTGACCGCCGGCACCTGGCCGAGCGAGCTGCCGAGCGCCGCGGATGGCATGTTCTGCGCCAACATGATCCACGTCGCCCCCTGGTCCTGCACGGCCGCGCTGCTGCAGGGCGCTGCCCGGCACCTGACGCCGGACGGGCTGCTCGTCACCTATGGCCCCTACCTCGAAGACGACGTGCCCACCACGTCCAGCAACCTGGCCTTCGACGACGACCTGCGAGCCCGGGACCCCACCTGGGGCCTGCGCCGCGTGCAGGCGGTGGCCCATGAGGCGGCGGCGGTCGGCCTGACCTTGCTCGAGCGCGTGGCGATGCCCGCCAACAACCTGTTGTTGGTGTGGGGCCGCCCGACCCGTGCTCGTGCAGCCGACGGACTCGGCTGACCGTCGACGCCGGGACGTGACGCCTCGCGGTGGGACGAGACGTCGTCGCCCCAACGCTGGGCTACGATCACGCGCATCGTGCAGCGTCGCCTGGTTATTACATGGTTTGCGGCCGGACTGGCCGCGCCAGGGTTCGCGCGCGCCTCACCGGTCACGCTGCCGCACGCTGCGGCGGTGCCGGGAGGTGTCGCGATCGTCGAGCTCGGCGCCGGCGCGCAGAGACCGTCAGCGACGATTGGCGGCCGGCGCGTGATGGTGTTGTCCGAACCAGACCGGCCGGGGTACTGGATCGCCGTCGTCGGCATCGGACTCAACGCCGATCCGAAGAGGCCGCAAATGCTCAGCGTCCGCGTCGGCGAGGGCCGGGCGCGCGAAATCGCGCTCGCGCTCGAGCCCAAGCGGTATGCCGAGCAGCGGCTGACGGTCCCCCGGCGGCATGTCGATCTCTCGGCGCAGGACCTGGCCCGCTACGAACGCGAGCGCGACCACCTCGCCGATGTGTCGAGGCGCTTCACCTCGCGCGAACCGGCAACGCTGCTGCTCGTGAGCCCGGTGGACGGACCACGATCCTCGTCGTTCGGTCTGCGCCGCATCTTCAACGGCGAAAAGCGCAACCCGCACAGCGGAATGGACATCGCCGCGCCCGTAGGCGCGCCGGTCCTTGCCGCTGCTGCCGGCAGCGTGACTGACACGGGCGACTACTTCTTCAACGGCAACACCGTGATCATCGACCACGGCCAGGGCTTCCTGACGCTGTACTGCCACCTGTCCGCGATCGAGACCACGGTCGGTGCGCTGGTCGAGCCCGGCGTGCAGATCGGCCGCGTCGGTGCGACCGGTCGCGTCACCGGCGCCCACCTGCATTTCAGCGTCTACCTGAACGCCACACCCGTCGATCCGGCGCTTTTCCTGGCGTCGTGAGCGGCCGGCAGCGGCTCGCGCGGCCGGGCTCGCATCGGCGCGGGGAAGTGGCCTGCGGCTTGGCCGGCAGGTCGAAGCCGCAACGGCCAGTGCACCGCGTCAGTAGTCGCCGTCGCCGCCGCCCATGCCCGGCGCCAGGTTGTCGAACTTGGTCAGCGGCTTCAGGAAGGTCAGCTTCACGGTGCCGGTCGGCCCGTTGCGCTGCTTGCCGATGATGATCTCGGCCACGCCCGGCTCCTTGCACGCTTCCTTCGTGTAGTACTCGTCGCGGTAGATGAACATGATGACGTCGGCGTCCTGCTCGATGGCGCCGGACTCGCGCAGGTCGCTCATCATGGGCCGCTTGTCGGTGCGCGTCTCGACGCTGCGGTTCAGCTGCGAAAGCGCGATCACCGGGCACTTCAGCTCCTTGGCCAGCCCCTTCAGCCCGCGCGAGATCTCGCCGATCACGGTGGCGCGGTTCTCCTCGCTGCTGCCACCGCTGCCGCTCATCAGCTGGAGATAGTCGACCACGATCAGCCCGAGCTGGCCGCACTGCCGCGCCTGACGGCGGGCGCGCGCACGCAGCTCGCTGGGCGTCAGGCCCGGGCTCTCGTCGATGTACATGCTGACCTTGCCGAGCTTCTCGACCGCCTCGGACAGGCGGCTCCACTCGTCGTCGCGCAGGCGTCCGGTGCGCAGGTTGCTCTGGTCGATGCGGCCGAGCGAGCCGACCATGCGCAGCGCGAGCTGCGCAGCGCCCATTTCCATCGAGAACACCACCACCGGCAGTCCCTCGTTGACCGCCACGTGCTCGCCGATGTTCAGCGCGAACGCCGTCTTGCCCATGGAGGGGCGCGCCGCGAGGACGATCAGGTCGCCAGGCTGCAGTCCGGCCGTCATGCGGTCGAGGTCGTAGAAGCCGGTGCGCACGCCGGTCACTTCCTCGGCGCCGTTCTCGTGCAGCTCGTTGACGCGGTCGATCAGTTGCACGACCAGCTGGTCCATGCTCTGGAAGCCCTGCTTCGAGCGCGAACCCTCCTCGCCGATGCGGAAGATCTTGCCCTCCGCGTCGTCCAGGATCTCGGAGACGGCCCGCCCCTGCGGGTTGAAGGCGTCCGTCGCGATCTCGTCGGCCGTGGCCACGAGCTTGCGCAGCACCGCACGCTCGCGCACGATCTCGGCGTAGCGGCGCAGGTTGGCCGCGCTCGGCACGCTCTGCGCGAGCGCGTTCAGGTACACCAGCCCGCCGCAGTCCTCCGCCTTGCCCAGGCTCTGCAGCTGCTCGAAGACGGTGATCACGTCGGCCGGCTTGGTCGCATTCACCAGGCCGCCGATCGCCTGGTAGATCAGGCGGTGCTCGTAGCGGTAGAAGTCGCTGTCGGTCAGCAGGTCGCCGGCGCGGTCCCAGGCGCTGTTGTCCAGCAGCAGGCCGCCCAGCACGCTCTGCTCGGCCTCGATCGAATGCGGCGGGATGCGCAGCCGGGCGACCTCGTCGTCGCGCGGCGCGGTGGCGGACTCGGCGGAATCGAACACCTTGGACATCGCTCGGATCCTCTAGCAAGCCGGCGGCCTGCCGGATGGGGTCGAACCCTGTGTGTGAACAGCACTGGGGACAACCGGTGGGCAAGCTGGGGTCAGCCGTTGAAAACCGGCCCCCGAAAACGCAACGGGCCGGCATGGCCGGCCCGTTTCGGTGCATGGGCAGCGCGGGTCAGTCCGTCTCGCCGATCACCACCACCTTCACCTCCACCGACACGTCGCTGTGCGGCACGACAGTGACGGTGTGCTCGCCGATATGCTTCAGCGGACCGTTGGGCAGGCGGACCTGCGCCTTCTGGACCTTGAAGTCGATGCGCGTCAGCGCATCGGCGATGTCGGCGTTCGTCACCGAGCCGAACAGGCGGCCGTCGACGCCGGCCTTCTGCGTGATGTGCACGGTGCGGCCGTTCATCTTCTCGCCCAGCGCCTGGGCGGCCGTGAGCTTGTCGGCGGCGGCCTTCTCCAGTTCGGCGCGCTTGGCTTCGAATTCCTTGATCGCCGCCTCGGTGGCGCGCCGCGCCGCGCGGGTCGGAATCAGGAAGTTGCGGGCATAACCGTCCTTCACCTTGACGACGTCGCCGAGGTTGCCGAGGTTGTGCACCTTCTCGAGCAGGATCACTTGCATGGCGTCGGCTCCTTCAGACCTTGTGCTGGTCGCTGTACGGCAGCAGGGCCAGGAAGCGCGCGCGCTTGATGCAGGTGGTCAGCTGGCGCTGGAAGAACGCGCGCGTGCCGGTCAGGCGCGCCGGCGTGATCTTGCCGTTCTCGCTGATGAAGTCGCGCAGCGTGTCGATGTCCTTGTAGTCGATCTCCTTCACGCCGGTGACGGTGAAGCGGCAGAACCGCTTGCGACGGAACAGGAGCGACTGCTGGTTGCGCTTGGGCTTGCGGTCCTTGCCGAAACGGCCTTTACCACGGGGCGGGGGCATGGTTCACCTCTTTCGAAAACTGTCTGAAACCGTTCAATCGAGCTCGGTCACGTGGAAGACGATGCCGCGGCCGTTGCGCTGGGAACCGAGGAAGCCGGCGAAGCCGTGCTCGCTTCCGAGTTCCAGGCCGGCGAGGCGTTGCGTGATCTCCCCGATCGCCCGCGCCTTGATGTCCATCGACACCTTGCGGGGCTGGCCGTCCTGCGTCACCTGCGATTCGTGCCGGAGCGCGAGATCGAGGGCCGGCAGTCCGGCGGGGGTGTAGCGCAGCGCGCCGCGTTCGACCAGCGTGGCCGTCAGCAGCAGCCGGTTCAGGCCGCCGACTCCTGCGGCGCCTTGCGGGCCTCTTCCTTCTCGACCATCTTCATCATCACCGACGGCGTCGTCTCGGCCTGGGCCTTCACGACGGTCAGGTGGCGCAGCACCGCGTCGTTGAAGCGGAAGCCGGTCTCGAGCTCGTTGAGCACGTCCTTGCCGCACTCGATGTTGATGCACAGGTAGTGCGCCTTGGCGAGCTTCTGGATCATGTAGGCCATCTGGCGACGACCCCAGTCCTCCACCCGGTGCACCTTGCCGCCGCCGGCGGTGACGATGCCCTTGTAGCGCTCCAGCATGGCCGGAACCTGTTCGCTCTGATCCGGGTGGATCAAGAGCACGATTTCGTAGTGACGCATTCAGACTCCTTCTGGATTCCGCACGGGCAGCGGCGCCGCCCGCAGTTGCTGGAAGCCACCCCGAAGCGTCTCTTCATCCGGGTATGGCAAGGAAAGCCCGCTAGTATAGCCGCAAACCCGCCGACCGCCATGCCCCCACCCCTGTCCGGATTCACGCCCAGCTTCACCCAGGCCTGGTGGATGCTGGCGGCGGCGATCGCCTTCGAGATCGCCGGCACGGTCTGCATGCGGCTGTCCGAGGGCTTCACGCGGCTGGCGCCGTCGCTCGCGCTGTTCGGCTTCTACGCCGTCTCGTTCGCGCTCAACACCTTCGTGATCAAGGTGTTGGGGCTCAGCGTCGTGTACGCCGTCTGGTCCGGCGCCGGCACCGCGATCACCGCGGCGATCGGCATCTGGTACTTCAGGGAGCCGGCCACGGCGTTGAAGCTGGCGAGCATCGGCCTGGTCGTCATCGGCGTGCTGGGCGTGCACGCCAGCAGCCGGCTTCAGCCGCTCAGCCCGTAGACCTTGTCCTTGCTGCGGCTGCGCGCGCGCCGCACCAGCACGGTCGGGAAGCTCACCGGAAGCGTGTTCGGGAAGTCTCGGCTGTAGTGCAACCCGCGGCTTTCCTGGCGCATCAGCGCCGAGCGCACGATCAGTTCGGCGCAGTCGACCAGGTTGCGCAGCTCGAGCAGGTCGCGGTTGACGCGGAAGTTCGCGTAGTAGTCGTCGATTTCGCTCTTCAGCAGCTTGATCCGGTGCAGCGCGCGCTCCAGGCGGCGCGTGGTGCGCACGATGCCGACGTAGTTCCACATCAGCAGGCGCAGTTCGTCCCAGTTGTGCGCGATGACGACCTGCTCGTCGGCGTTCTCGACCTGGCTCTCGTCCCAGGCCGGCAGCGCGACGTCGTCGACCACCGGCCGGCCGAGGATGTCCTCGGCGCAGCTGCGTCCCAGCACGACGCACTCGAGCAGCGAGTTGCTGGCCAGCCGGTTCGCGCCGTGCAGCCCGGTGTAGGTGGTCTCGCCGACCGCGTACAGCCCGGGCAGGTCGCTGCGCCCCTGCAGGTCGGTGACGATGCCGCCGCAGGTGTAGTGCGCCGCCGGCACGACCGGGATCGGCTGGGTCGCGATGTCGATGCCCAGGCGCAGGCAGCGCGCGTGGATGGTCGGGAAATGCTCCTTCAGGAAGGCCTCGCCCAGGTGCGTGGCGTCCAGCAGCACGTAGTCCAGGCCGTGTTTCTTCATCTCGAAGTCGATCGCACGCGCCACGATGTCGCGCGGCGCCAGTTCGGCCCGGCTGTCGTGCGCGGCCATGAAGCGCGTGCCGTCCGGCAGTTTCAATTGGCCACCCTCGCCGCGCAGCGCCTCGGTGATCAGGAAGCTGCGCTCCTGCGGGTGGTACAGGCAGGTCGGGTGGAACTGGACGAACTCCATGTTGCCGACGCGGCAGCCGGCCCGCCAGGCCATCGCGATGCCGTCGCCGGTCGACGTGTCGGGATTGGTCGTGTAGCGGTAGACCTTGCCGGCGCCGCCCGTGGCGAGCACCACGGCGCGCGCCGGCAGCGTCTCGACGCGCTGGCGGTCGATGTCGAGCGCGTAGATGCCGTAGACGCGCGGCGACTCCTCGCGCCGCACGTGCCGCGAGGTCACGAGGTCCAGCGCCATCCAGCGCTCGCGCAGCGTGATGTTGGGGTGGCGCTTGACCTCCTCGAGCAGCACGTCGTGGATGGCCTTGCCGGTGGCGTCCGCCGCGTGCGCGATGCGCCGCACCGCGTGGCCGCCCTCGCGCGTCAGGTGCAGCCCGAGCGGCCCATCCGGATCGGCCGAGAACGGCACGCCGCGCGCCACCAGCCATTCCACGGCCTGCGCGCTGTGGCGGGCGATGAAGCGGGCCGTGTCCTCGTCGACCAGGCCGGCGCCGGCCTCCTGGGTGTCGCGAACATGCGATTCG
>JAHBZL010000066.1 GCA_019635485.1 Piscinibacter sp.
TGGTCGCCGCCGCCCGCGCCGCACCGACGCCCGCGCCGAGCGCCGAGGTGAACGCCTTCAACCGTCTGCTCAAGCCGCTCGGCCGCATCAACCGGCCGGCCGCCGAGTCCGGCATCCACGACCCGAGCAACGACATGACGCTGCAGCTGCAGCCGCCGGCCACCGCCTTCGCGGCACTGCCGCGCAGCATGGCCGGCAACCACGTCGACTGGGTCAAGGCGCTGGAGGGCAAGGCGATCACGCCGCGCTGGGACCGCAACGACCCGGCCGCACCGGCGGTGGTGATGGACCTGAACATCGTGCGCGAGGTGAAGGGCTCGATGCCCGACGTGGTCTACCCGCACAAGCAGCACACCGAGTGGCTCGACTGCTCGAACTGCCACCCGGCCATCTTCGTGCCGCAGAAGGGCGCCAACCAGATCAGCATGGCGGCCATCCTGCTCGGACAGAAGTGCGGCGTGTGCCACGGCAAGGTCGCCTTCCCGGTTTCCGAGTGCCGGCTCTGCCACTCGCGCAAGAAGGCGGCGGCGACGTCGGCGGAGGCGCGCCCGTGAACGAACGCGCAGCGCTCGTCGCGGCGCTGGCCGCGGTCGTCGCGGCGCAGGCGCTGGCGCACGACGAGCCGCAGCGCGCGCAGGTCGAGCAGAAGATCCGCCTGACGGCACGCCTGCTCTCCGACCAGGCCACGGCGCAACGCATCGGCGCGAGCGGGCAGGTGCAGGCCCTGGCCCATCTGGACGAAGGCCGCGTGCACCAGTCGCTCGCCGAGGACCTGCTGGCGCGCGGCGACCTGGCCGGCGCACGCCAGGCCGCCGACGAGGCGCTGCGCCACCTCGGGCTCGCGCGCCGGCTGGTGCCCGATGCGCCGGCGCGCCAGGCGGCGGCGCGGGCGCGCCACGAGCAGCAGCTCGCCAGCGTCGAGCGCCTGCTCGAGTCCTGGCGCACGCGCGCCGGTCCGGACGGCATCGAACTCGTCGATGCCATCGGCGTACTCGCGCAGGCCCGTGCGCTCGCCCAGGAGCAGCGCTACGACGAGGCGCAGGCGCGGCTCGCGCAGGCCGAGCGCCTGGTGCTCGCCGGCCTGTCGCGTGCGCTCGGCGCGACGACGCTGGACTACACGCTGCGGCCGGCCACGCCGGCCGAGGCGTTCCAGCAGGAGCTCGCGCGCCAGCGCGGCTTCGCCGAACTGGTGCCGCTCGCGGTGCGCGACCTGCGGCCGCGGCCCGAGGCGCTCGCGCTGGTCGAGCGTTACAGCGAGACCAGCCAGACCCTGCGCGCGCAGGCGCAGCAGCGCTTCGAGCAGGGCGCCGCCGCCGAGGCGCTGGAGCAGCTGCGCAGCGCGACGCTGTACCTGCAGCGGGCGCTGCAGGCGGCCGGCCTGGTCGTGCCGCCGTCCACCGGGAGCCCGCCGTGAGGGCATCGGCCGGACCGCGGCGGGCCTGCCGCGCGGCGGCCCTGTGGTTGCTGCTGCTCGTCGCGGTCGGCCCGGCGTGCGCCGCGGGGGCGCCGGAGCAGGTCGAGCGCCGGCTGCAATCGGTCGCGACGCTGATCGAGTCCTCGTCGGCCGCGAAGCAGATCGACACCAGCGGCGAGGCGGCCGCGCGCGAGCGGCGCGACAACGCCCGCCTGATCCACCGCGAGGCGACGGCGGCGCTGGCACGCGGCGATGCCGACGGCGCCAGCCGCCTGCTCGACGAGGCAGCGCGCGAGATGATGGCCGGCGTGCGCCTGGCGCGACCCGAGCAGGTGGCCGCCGAGAAGGCGAAGCGCGACTTCGCGGCGCGGCTGGACAGCGCCCGTGCGCTGCTCGCCGCGCAGCAGCGCATCACGCAGGAGAAGAACGCCGGGCGCGAGGCCCTGCAGGCGGCGCGCACGATCGAGCAGCAGATCGGCCAGGCGCAGCAGCTGGCGGCGCAGGAGCGGCTCGACGAGGCGCGCCCGCTGCTGGACCGTGCCTACCTGACGGCCCGCGTCTCGATCGAGTCGATGCGGCGCGGCGACACGCTGGTGCGCTCGCTGAACTTCGCCAGCCCGCGCGAGGAGTACGACTACGAGATCGACCGCAACGACACGCACCGCATGCTGGTGCGGGTGTTGCGGGCCGATCACCCGGAGACGGCGCTGCCGGCGGCGATGCAGGGCCCCGTCGACCGGGCCGCGCGGCTGCGCGGCGAGGCCGAGGCGCAGGCGCGGCGGGGTGACCATGCCGGCGCGATCCGCCTGCTCGAGGAGTCGACGCGCGAACTCGTGCGGGCGATCCGCGCCGGCGGCCTGTACATCCCCGGGTGAGGGTCCCGTGACATGGCCCCGACGCAGCGCCTGCCTGGCCGTGGTGCTCGCCGCCGCGGCCAGCGCGGCGCCGCAACCCTGGTTGCCGCTCGCGGCCGACGGCGTGCACGACCCGCAGGCGCCCGGCCTCGCGCTGCTGCAGCAGCCGGCCGAGGCGCTTGCGCCGCTGCCGCGCGACACCGCCGGCAACCTGGTGCGCTGGGTGCAGGCGCTGGAGTCGGGCGCGATCGTGCCGCGCAGCGCGCTGCTGGAAAGCACGCCAGTCCGCGTGCTCGACCAGGACCTGATCGTCTCCCGCTTCGGCTCGATGCCGGCGGTGCGCTTCCCGCATCGCCAGCACACGCTCTGGCTGGACTGCAGCAACTGCCATCCCCTGCCGTTCAAGGAACAGGCCGGCGCGAACCGGCTCAGCATGGTCGCGATCCTGAACGGCGAGCAGTGCGGGCTGTGCCACGGCGCGGTGGCGTTCCCGCTCACCGAGTGCAACCGCTGCCACAGTGTCTCCAACGAGGCGCTGAAACGGGGGCTCGTGAAGTGAGGGCTGCACGCAGCACCGCGCTCGGCCTGCTGCTGGCGCTGCTGCCGGCGGCCGCGCCCTGGGCCGAGTACGGCGACGTGGTGCTGAACAAGCGCGCCGAAGCGAACGGCGTGCGGCCGGTGGTGTTCCCGCACTGGTTCCACCGCATCCGCTTCCGCTGCAAGGTCTGCCACGCCGAGCTCGGCTTCCGCATGCGTGCCGGCGCCAACGACGTGCTGATGAGCGACATCATCGACGGGCGCTTCTGCGGCATGTGCCACAACGGCCAGATCGCCTGGGGGCCGGAGCGCTGCGAGCTCTGCCACACCGGACTGCCCGGGCGCCCGTCGGGCATCGTCGGCGGCGCGCAGACCTCGGGGCCGGGGCGGTGGTGAACCACGCGCGGCGTCGCCTGCTCGCGGCCGCGGGCCTGGCCGTGGCCGGCTGCGCGGGCGATCCGGTGGTTTCGAACGCGCCGGACGCCCCGCACGGAGCGTCCGCCGCCGGTGCGCTGGCCACACCCTGGCGCAGCGTCGCCGGCGGTTTCCTGGCGCCGGCCGCACCACCGTTCGGCCTGCCCGCCCGGCCGGGCAGCGGCGCGTTCGTGAAGTGGGTCGCGCCGGCGGCGATCGCGCTGCGTGCCAGCGATCTGCTCGTCGCGGACCTCGCCGGCGGCCGGCTCTGGCGTGCCGACCTCGGCGCGCTGAGTGTCTCCGCCGTCGCCGGCGCGCCGGTCGGCCCGGGCAGCGCGCTCGCCCTCGGCCCGGACCTGTCGGCCTGGGTGCTCGACGTGGCCGCGCGCCAGGTGCTGCGCTTCGCGCGCGACGGCCGATTGCTGCAGACCTTCCGCGCCGGCACGCCGACGCCCGGCGCGCTGGCGCTGGCCGACGGCGGCGCGACCCTGCTGGTGGCCGATGCCGGCCTGGCCCAGTGGGTCGAGCTGCGCAGCGCCGGCGCAGTGGTGCCGACGGCGCTGCCGGCGCGCGACGGCCAGCGCATCAGCGGCACCGATGCGCTGGCCGTGAGCCGCACGGCGGTCTGGGTGCTCGACCGCGCCGCGGCGCGCGTGCATCGCGTCGCGCGCGACGGCCGCGTGCTGGCGAGCCTCGGCGAGGGCACGCTGCGCCAGCCGTTCGCGCTCGCGGTCGACCGCGACGAGCGGGTCTTCGTCGCCGATACGCAGGGGCCGGCGCTGCACGTGCTGCAAGTCGGCGCCGCGCCGCAGACGCTGGACGCCGCGGCACTGGGCGTGCAGCAGATCGGCGGCCTCGCGATCGACGAACGGGTGCTCGCGGTGTCCGACCGGCTGCTCGGCCAGGTGCAGCTGTTCACGCTGCGTCCCGGGGGGCCGGCGTGAACACTCCGGCGCGCGCTGCCGTGCTCGCGTTGCTGCTGTTCGTTGCCGGCTGCGCGAACGACGGCATCGTGCGCGGTCGCCTGCACCTGGGGCTGGCCGACGCGCCGGAAGGCCAGCGCCTGCTCTGGCCGCAGCCCCCCGAGGTGCCGCGCTTCGCCTACACCGGCACGCTGACCGGCGAGCCGAACTTCCGGCGCGACGCGGCCGCGGCGGGCACGCTCGAGTCCTTCGGCCGCTGGCTGGTCGGCCTGGACGGACGCGAGCGCGCGCCGGTCGTGCTGCAGCGGCCCGTGGCAGTGGCCGGCGACGAACACGGCCGGTTGTACGTCAGCGACACGAGCCGCCAGGCGGTGTTCGTGTTCGATGCCGCCGCGGGCGAACTGCAGGTCTGGGAGCAGGCCGATGCGACGCTGCGCTTCGTCGCGCCGGCCGGGCTGGCCGTCGCGCCGGACGGCGGCCTGTACGTCGCCGACGCCGAGCTCGGTGTCGTGGTGCGCCTGGACGCCGCCGGCCGGCCACGCGCGATGCTCGGCCGCGGCACACTGCAGCGGCCCACCGGGCTGGCACGCGACGCGGCCGGCGGCCGCCTGTTCGTCGCCGACACGACGGCGCACGACGTCAAGGTGTTCGACGACGCGGGCACGCTGCGGCAGGTGATCGGCCGGCGCGGCGCGGCCGAGGGCGAGTTCAATTACCCGACCCACCTCGCGTTCGCGCAGGGCACGCTGTACGTCACCGACACGCTGAACCACCGCGTGCAGGCCTTCGACGCCGACGGGCGGGTGCGCCGCATCGGCGAGCGCGGGCTGTACGTCGGCAACCTCGTGCGGCCCAAGGGCGTCGCGGTGGACGGCGAGGGCAACGTCTACGTCGTCGAGTCGTACTACGACAGCCTGCTCGTGTTTTCGCCGCAGGGCGAGTTCCTGATGCCGATCGGCGGCACCGGCACCGCCACCGGGCGCTTCTACCTGCCCTCCGGCGTTTGGGTCGACGCGCGCAACCGCGTGCACGTGGCCGACATGTTCAACGGCCGCATCGTGCTGTTCCAGTTTCTTGGGGGAGGGTCATGACAACCCCCCCCGGAAGCGCCTGCGGCGCCATTCCAGCCGCTCGCGGAGCTCGCGTCGCTCGGGCCGTCCGAGCCCGCGCAGGCGGGCTCGTCGCCTCGGCCCTCGCCCCCCCAGGGGGGCAACGCGAGCGGACCGGCGGAGCCGGATCCGCCGCGTTCGCTGGGTGGGTGGTGCTAGCCCTGGTGTGCGTGCTGGCCGGTACGCTGCTCGTTCGCAGTGCCGAAGCGCAGCGGGTCTCGGACGTGCGGGGCACGAAGCACAACCTGTCGGTCGACGGGCCGGGCACGGTGAAGGCGGCGGCCGGCGGCACCACGGAGGTCTGCGTGTTCTGCCACACGCCGCACGGCGCGTCGCAGCAGGACCAGGGCGGCACGCCGCTGCGCGCGCCGCTGTGGAACCGGCGCGTGCCGGCCGGCGCGACCTACACGCCCTACACCTCGTCGACGCTGGACGCGCAGTCCATCACCGACGGCCTGAACGCGCAGCCGGGCGGCAGCTCGAAGCTGTGCCTGTCCTGCCACGACGGCACGCTGGCGATCGGCAACGTCAACGTGCTGAACGGGAACCAGAACGCCAGCATCCCGATGACGGGCGCCGGCCCGGGCGGCACGATGCCGGCCGGCGAAGGCACGACGAGCGGCTTCACGCGTTACCTCGGCACCGACCTGCGCAACGACCACCCGATCTCGCTGACCTACAACAGCGCGTTGGCAGCACGCGACGGCGAGCTGCGCCCGGTCGACGCGGCGCAGCGCTGGCCGGCCGGCAGCGGCAGCGTGGTCGGCCCGCGCTCGAGCGGCCACAAGCCGCTGCTGCCGCTGGAACCCACCGGCCCGAACGGCGCCGCGCAGGTGCAGTGCGCCACCTGCCACGACCCGCACCTGCGCGAGCTCGATGCGGCCAAGGGCAACCAGAAGTTCCTGCGCGCGCAGCGCTTCCAGGAGGCCACGCCGACGCCGGCGCACAACGCGCAGACGGACATCGTCTGCCTCGCCTGCCACGACAAGAACGGCGGCTTCGGCGTCTGGTCGTTCTCGGCCCATGCGCGGCCCGAGGTGGCCGACGAAACCTACCTCGCCGCGGCCGCCGGGCTGCGCGAGTTCCCCGCCGCGCTGCCGGTGTGGAAGGCCGCCTGCCTGAACTGCCACGACACGCACACCGTGCAGGGGGCGCGGCGGCTGACGCGCGAAGGCACCGATGCGCCGCTGCCGCCGGGCAACCCGCTCGCGGCCAGGCAGGGCGGCAATCCTGCGCTCGAGAAGACCTGCTATCAGTGCCACACGACCGCGGCGCAGTCGGTGCTGGCGCTCACGAACCAGGTGCCGAATGTCGAGACCGACTTCAACCTCGCGGTGCGCATGCCCATCACCACCGCCGAGCAGGGCGGCAGCACGGAGGAGGTGCACGACATCGCGTCCAACTTCAGCGAGCCGGGCCTGGACTGCAACGGCCCGACGAACCGCTGCGGCGCGGACTTCCTCGAGCCGCGCACGACACTCGCGCAGCGCCATGCCGAGTGCACCGACTGCCACAACCCGCACCGTGTCGTGAAGTTCCGCAGCTTCGCCGGCGGCGCCGCCGGCCTGGCCGGCGCGCCCGACCCGGCCGGCACGCACCGGCACGACGAGACGACGGGCACCACGCACAGCAACCTCGCGTCGGGCGTGCTGCGCGGCGCCTGGGGCGTGGAGCCGCTGTACGGCTCGACCTCGTTCCAGAGCCTGCCTTCGGGCTACACGGTCAAGCGCGGCGACCCCGGCGCGAGCGCCGACACCTCGGCCGCCGCACCGCACGTGACGCGCGAGTACCAGGTCTGCCTCAAGTGCCATTCGGACTACGGCTATGCAGACAACAACCTCTACCCGGCGGGCAACCGGCCGGCGCTGGGCCGCAGCGGCGGCACGGCGCCGGGCACGAACAACCTGACCGTCTACACCAACCAGGCGAAGGAGTTCCAGGCGCCCGTGAGCCACCAGGGCGAGGGCACCAAGCCGAACTCCGGCGCCGGTTCGAACTTCGCGGCCAACAACCATCGCGGCTGGCACCCGGTGGTCGGGCCGACCGGTCGCAGCGGCGCGGGTGCAAACGCCTTCCGTGCACCGTGGGGCAATGCGGTCGGCACGCAGACCATGTACTGCAGCGACTGCCATGGCTCGAACACCGCGGACAACAGCGTCGTCCCGGTCGGCGGCGAGGACGGTGCACCCTGGGGGCCGCACGGCTCGCAGAACGCCTTCCTGCTCAAGGGCCTGTGGAACACGAACGTCGGCGCCGACAACCGCGGCGACAACGGGCCGAATCCGAACGGCCTGTGCTTCAAGTGCCACAACCCGGCCACCTACGCGAACCGCAACGGCAGCGGCCAGACCGGCTTCTTCAGCAGCGACAAGGGCAACCTGCACGCCTTCCACACCGACAAGATCGAGCGCATCCGCTGCAACTGGTGCCACGTCGCCGTGCCGCATGGCTGGAAGAACAAGGCGCTGCTGGTGAACCTGAACGACGTCGGCCCCGAGGCCGGCCGCGCCGGCAACGAGGAGTGGCGCATGAACGCGCCGGCCCAGGCCTTCAACCAGGAGCCGTACTACCTGAACGCGAAGCTGAAGGTGCGCAGCTTCGCGACCAGCGGCAACTGGGTCGACACCAACTGCGGCTCGGCCGGTTCGGCGACGACCTTCGGCGCGAACGGCAACAGCACGCTCAGCGGCCGGGACTGGATGAGGGATGTCTGCAGCAATCCGCCATGAAGGCGCCATGAAGCCGACCGCCCTGCTGGCCCACCTCGGATCGCTGCGCGCGACGCTGGCGTGGTTCGCGCTGCTCGGCGCGGTCGTGCTGGCCGGGCGCGTCGTCGAGACCGGCTGGACGCTGGCGCTCGGCGCGGTGCTCGCCGGTCTGGCGCTGAACCTGCTGGCTGCGCTGGCCGTGCATCCGCTGCTGCGCCGCCAGCTGCCGCTGCTGCTCGCGCATCTCGCGCTGCTCGTGCTGGTGGTGCTCGCGGGCCTGTCGCGGCTGGTCTCGCTGGACGGTCGCTTCGAGCTCGCCGAAGGGGTCGAGTTCGACGGCACGCTGCTCGACGCGCGCCGCGGCCCCTGGCACCACGACGCGCTGCAGCGGTTGCGCTTCCGCCATGCCGGCTTCGAGATCGACTACGCCCCCGGGCGCAAGCGCGGCGCAACACGCAACCTCGTCGCGTGGGTCGACGAGGAGGGCGACGCGCGCCGCGCGGTGATCGGCGACCACCATCCCTTGCGCCTGGCGGGCTACCGCTTCTACACCAGCCCGAACAAGGGCTTCGCGCCACTGCTGCGCTGGGTGCCGGAGCACGGCAGCCCGCAGCTCGGCACGGTGCACCTGCCGAGCTATCCGGCGCAGGAGCTGCGCCAGCACCGCGAGTGGTCGCTGCCGGACGGGCGCACGGCCTGGGTGCAGCTGGTCATCGACGAGCCGCTGATCGACCCGGCGGGCGCGGCGCGCTTCCGGCTGCCGCAGCGACAGCACCTGGTGCTGCGTGTCGGCGAGCTGCGCGCGGAGCTGCGCCCGGGGCAGGCGGTCGCACTGCCCGGCGGCACGCTGGTCTACGAGGAGCTGCGGACCTGGATGGGCTACCGCGTGCACCACGATCCGACACTGCCCTGGCTGCTGGCCGCCGCGCTGCTGGCGGCGGGTTCGCTCGGCGTCCACTACGCGTTGAAGTTCGCGCCGCCCGCGCGGGCGCGGACGCTCGCGAGGCCCGGCCATGCCTGAGGCGCTGCTGCTCGGCCTGGCGCTCGCGGCCTACGGCAGCGCCGGCCTCGCGGCCTGGCGGCGCATCGCGGTCGGGATGGCGCTGCCGCTGTTCGCGCTCGGCGTGCTGCTGCACACCGGCGCGCTCGGCCTGCGCTGGGCCGCGCTCGGGCACGGGCCGTTCACGACGCTGCACGAGATCCTGTCGAGCAACCTGTGGAGCCTGTCGCTGGTGCTCGCGCTCGCCGCCGCGACGCGGCCCGAGGTGCGTGCGGCGTGGCCCGCGGCGTTGCCCGTGCTCGCCGTGCTGGCCGGCTGGCTGGCGCTGTCCGACGCCTCGCCCGGCCACCTGCCGCCGACCTACGCGACGCCGCTGCTGTACCTGCACACGCTGGTCGGCAAGCTCTACCTCGGGCTGCTGCTGGTCGCCGTGGCGCTCGGCGCGCGCGCGTGGTGGCCGGGCGATGCGGCGCGCAGCGACGAGCTGGCGTACCGCTTCGCGGCGGTCGCGTTCGTGTTCGACACGCTGATGCTGATCGTCGGCGCGGCCTGGGCGCAGGACGCCTGGGGCCGTTACTGGGCCTGGGATCCGCTCGAGACCTGGGCCTTCGCGAGCTGGCTCGCGCTGGCCGCCGCGCTGCATGCGCGTGCCGCGCTGCGGCCGGCGCCGCGCCGCCACGCTGTCTGGCTGGCCGCGGTGTTCGGGCTGGCGTTCCTGACCTTCTTCGGTGTGCCGTTCGTCTCGACGGCGCCGCACCAGGGAGCCCTGTGAGCGTGCTGCAAGCTGCGAACGGCGGCTGCGCACCCGCGCGGCGCGACCGCCGCCGGCTCGGCGCGCTGCTGACGCTCGCCGTGGTGTTCGGCGGCGGGGCGCTGCTGCAGGCGCTGGCGCCGCTGCACCCGGCGGAGCCGCTGGTCGCGCCGCCGCGCGACGAACTGCGCGAGCGCTTCGAGCAGGCGGTGCTGATGCTGCACGCGAAGCAGTACGAGCACGCGGTGACCGCGCTGCACCGCGTGCTCGAGCTGGCGCCGCGGCTGCCCGAAGCGCACGTCAACATGGGCTTCGCGCTGCTCGGGCTGGGGCGCGCCGCCGCGGCGCGCGACTTCTTCGAGGCCGCGACCGCGCTGCGGCCGGAGCAGGCGAACGCGTACTACGGCCTGGCGCTCGCGCACGAGGCGGAAGGCGACACCGAACTCGCCATCGGCGCGATGCGCAGCTACCTGCACCGCGCGCGTGATGCCGATGCGGCGCACCTGCGCCGCGCCCGGGCGGCGCTGTGGGAGTGGGAGGCGGCGCGCCGGCCCTTCCCGCAATCGGGAACGGATTCCCGCGATCGGGAGGCGCGAGGCCCGCGATGACGCTGTTCTGGACCGTCGCCGCGCTGTTCGTCGGCGGGGCGCTGCTGCTGGTGCTGCCGCCGCTGTGGGTCGCCGCGGCGCCCGGTTCGCCGCGTCCGTGGCGGCTCGGCCTGGCGATCGGGCTGGGCTGGCCCGCGCTCGGCGTGGCCGGGTGGCTCGCTTTCGGCCACCCCGACGTGCTGCGCCCCGCGGCGCGCCCCGACGCCGCCGAGATGCTGCGCGGCGGCGTCACGCCGGAACGCGTGCGGCGGCTGGCCGACGGCCTGCTCGAGCGGCTGCGGCGCGAGCCGCACGACGCCGCCGGCTGGCTGCTGCTGGCGCGCTCCTACACCTCGCTGGGCCGCTACCGAGACGCGGCGCTCGCCTACCAGCGGGCGGCGGACTTGCGCCCCGGCGACGCCGATGTGCTGGCCGACCAGGCCGATGTGCTGGCAGCGGCGCAGGGCCGCCGCCTGGCGGGTGCGCCGGCGCGCCTGGTGCAGCAGGCGCTGGCCGCGAACCCGCAGCACCCGAAGGCGCTTGCGCTGGCGGGCAGCGCGGCCTTCGAGGCGGCCGACTACGCCGGCGCGCGGGCCCACTGGCAGCGCGCCCTCGCGGCGCTGCCGCCCGGCTCGCCGCTCGCGCGATCGGTGGCAGGCAGCTTGCTGGAGGCGCAGCGTCTCGAGAACGCCGACAATCCCCGCCCATGAACGTGCCTCTCCGCCTTGCCGGCCTGCTCGCCGTCGCCGCCGTGGCCGCCGGTGTCGCGGGCGCGGCCGACGAGATTCCGAAGGCGGCGCTGGAGGAGGCCCGCAAGGCCTCGACCGAACTCGTCACCAGCGTGCGCAGCGAGCTGGTGAAGGCGATCGACGCGAGCGGCCCGCTGCGCGCGATCGTGGTCTGCAAGTACACCGTGCCGGAGATCGCCTCGGCGATCTCGCGCAAGTACGGCGCGCGCGTCACGCGCGTCAGCCTGACGCCGCGCAATCCGTCGCTGGGCTGGGGCGACGCCTGGGAGCAGAAGGTGCTGATGGACTTCGACGAGCGCGTCGCGCGCGGCGAGAAGGCCGAGGCGCTGGAGCACGCCGAGGTGGTGACCGAGCCGAGCGGGCGCTTCCTGCGCTACATGAAGGCGCTGCCGATGGCGGCGCCGTGCATGCATTGCCACGGGCCGGCCGAGCAGATGTCCGAGCCGATCCGCCAGCAGCTCGCGCACGACTATCCGCACGACAAGGCCACCGGCCTCGCGCTCGGCCGCGTGCGCGGCGCGGTCACGTACAAGAAGCCGCTCTAGGCCCGGGCGCCCTAGCGGCCCTTGAGATAGGCCGCCGCGTCGGTGTGGCCACGCGCCGCGGCGCGCTCGATCCAGCGGGTGGCCTCGGCCGGATCCTGCACGACGCCGCTGCCGGTCAGGAACAGGATGCCCAGGCTGTACTGCGCGTCCGCGTGGCCCTGGCGCGCGGCCTCGAAGTACCACTGCGCGGCCAGGCGCGCCGGGTCGTCGTCGCCGCTCAGCGTCACCAGACCGTAGGCATACATGTTGCCTAGGTGGAACTGCGCGTCGGCCAGACCCTGCCGCGCGGCGCGCTCGAACCATTGCAGCGCCTGGGCGTCGCTCTCGCGCACGCCGTGGCCGTGGTAGTAGAGCAGCCCGAGGCGCAGCTGCGCGAGCGCGTTGCCGTCGCGCGCGAGCGGCTCCAGCAGGCGCACGGCCTGGGGGTAGTCCTTGCGCTGCACGGCGGCGATGCCGTCCTGCAGCGGGTCGGCGCGCACCGACAATACCGGCAGCAGCAGTGACGCGATGAAGACGCAGACAATTCGGCGGCGGGGCATCGGGATCCTCCGGGCAGCACCGGCCGCGGATGCAATCGCCGTTCCAGTCGCAGGGGCGTCGCATGGCTGAGCCGGACGCCGGCCTGCCGCCGCTGGGCGCATGGCGTTCGCTGCGTGCGCGCGGCTGGATCGCGGCGCTGGCGCTGCTCGCCTACCTGCTGGTCTCGGCCGGCTACGTCGCCCACGAGCGCATGCGCCTGCTGGAGAGCCTGCAGGCGCTGGAGGCGCTGCAGCGGCACGACAAGGCCCTCGCGCTGGCCGAGGCCGCGGTGGGCGGCGCGGTGGTCGACGTGGCCGAACTGAGCAGCGCCGCCGGCGGCGGCGACCCGCCGCTGCCGCAGGAGATCGTGCTCTACATGGAGACCTGCACCCGCCTGTTCGCCGCGCTCGACGAGTTCGATCCGGCGTATGCGCTGCTGCAGCGCTCGATCCAGCGCAGCTACGAGGGCCTGCGCGCGGCGCCCGCGCGGGCGAACTGGATCGACATGCGCGAGACGCTGCACCACACGACCGAGGCGCTGGAGGCGCGCCGGCATGCGCTGGGCGAGCGGCTGCGCGCGCTGAACGACGGCTACCAGCGCGAGTCCGACCGCATGACGCTGCAGTCGATGCTGCTCGCGGTGGCCGGCTTCGTGCTGTTCGGTTCGCTGGCGGCGTGGTTCTTCGGCCGCCTGGCGCGCGACATCGGCGCGCTCGAGTCGCATGCGCGGCGCATCGTGCGCGGCGAACGCGGCGTCGTGCTGCCGGTGCGGCGCGACGACGAGGTCGGCCGGCTGATGCATGCCGTCAACCGCATGGCCTCGGACCTGGACGAGCGCGAGCGCCGCATCGAGCTGGAAGGCGAACGGCGCGCGCACGCCGAGAAGATGCGTTCGGTCGGCGCACTGGCAGCCGGCGTCGCACACGAGGTGAACAACCCGCTGGCGGTGATCAGCGGCGTCGCGCAGTCGCTGCAGGCCGCACCGGATGCGGCCGCCGCGAGCGCCGCGGCCACCACCATCCTCGAGCAGGCGCAGCGTGCCGCGCAGGCCGCGCGCATGCTGGCCGACGCGGCGGCGCCGTATTCGGCAGCCACCGACTGGGTGGACCTGAACGCGCTGGTGCGGCGGGTCGTGCAGCTGCACGGCTACGACAAGCGCTACCGCGCGGTGCGGGTCGAGCTCGATCTCGATCCGCAGCTGCCGGCCGTGCGGACCTCGGCCGATGCGGTGCAGCAGGTGCTGATGCAGTGGCTCGCGATCGGCTGCGAGGCGCTGGTGCACGAGGGCCGCGGCGCGCCCGCGACGCTGCGCAGCCGCGCCGAGGCGGATCGGGTCGAGTTGATGCTGTGTTTTCCGGCCGCCGCCGAGCCGTGGCGCGACGAGCGGCAGCGCGACGCGTTGCTGACACGTGCCATGATCGAGCCGCTCGGCGGCCGGCTTGTGCTTGCTCAAGACGCGGGCCCTGCGCTGCGCGTCCAATTGACCCTGCCGATCGCGGAGGCCGATCGGAAGGAATGAACGCGATGCCGGAACTCAACGTGCTGGTCGTCGACGACGAGCCGGCACTCCGGCAGGTGCTGGGCTCGGCGCTCGGCAAGGCGGGATATGCGGTCGACAGCGCCGCCTCCGCGGCCGAGGCACTGGCCAAGCTCGACGCGGGCCACGTGGACGTGGTGCTCAGCGACGTCTTCATGCCGGTCACCGACGGCATCGAGCTGCTCAAGCAGGCGCGTGCGCGCGGGCACGCGGCCACCTTCATCATGGTCACCGCGTTCGCGTCGGTCGATTCGGCGATCGAGGCCATCAAGGCGGGCGCCTGGGACTACATCACCAAGCCGGTCCGCCACGAGGAGATCCTGCACCGGCTCGAGCAGATCGACGCGCTGCGCGGCCTGCGCGAGGAGAACCGCGCGCTGCGCAAGCTGGTGCTCGGCCCCGGCGGGGCGCCGTTCGCGTTCACGTCGCCGGCGATGCAGGCCGTCGAGCGCCTGGTGGGGCGCGTCGCGCCGACCGACAGCACGGTGCTGATCACCGGCGAGAGCGGCACCGGCAAGGGCGTCACGGCGCGCCGGCTGCACGAACTGTCGGCACGGCGCGAGGGGCCGTTCGTCGCCGTCAACTGCGGCGCGATCCCCGAGAACCTGATCGAGAGCGAGCTGTTCGGCCACACCAAGGGTGCCTTCACCGGCGCGGACCGGCCGCGCAAGGGCCTGTTCGTGCAGGCCGACCGCGGCACCATCTTCCTCGACGAGATCGGCGAACTGCCGCTGCCGCTGCAGACCAAGCTGCTGCACGTGCTCGAGGCGCGCGAGGTGCGTCCGCTGGGTGCCGAGCAGAGCCGCCGCATCGACGTGCGCATCGTCGCCGCGACCAACCGCGACCTGCCCGCGATGGTCGCGCAGGGCCGCTTCCGCGAGGACCTGTTCTTCCGCCTGAGCGTGTTCCAGATTCCGATGCCGCCGCTGCGCGAACGCCGCGCCGACATCCCCGCGCTGATGCGCCACCTGATCGCGCAGCGCGTGATGCCCTCGGGCGCTAAGCAGGCGCTGACCCTCGATCCCGAGGCCGAGGATCTGCTGGTCTCCTTCGCCTGGCCGGGCAACGTGCGCCAGCTCGAGAACGTGCTGCACCGCGCCGCGATCCTGGCCGATGGCGGCTGCATCCGCGTGGCCGACCTGCCGCCCGAGGTGGCGCGCGTGGCCCCGGCCGCCGCGCCGGTGGCCGAGGCCGAGCCGGGCACCGGCGAGCCCGGCCTGCGCGAGCGGGTGCGGCGCTTCGAGCTGTCGCTGATCCTGCGCGCGATCGAGGACGCCGGCGGCGACCGCCGGCTCGCCGCGCAGCGCCTGGGCATCGGGCTGTCGAGCCTGTACCGCAAGCTGGAGGAGTACCCCGGCGAACTGCCGCCGCCGGCCGCGCCCTGACCGCCGCGGCGGTGGCCGCGCCGCTACCGGCGCGTGGCATGGAATTCGCAGAAACCGCCCGACGTAAGCCACCGGAGGGAGGCACGACATGGGCAGGCTCGGGCGGGGCACGATCGCGGCAGCGGCGCTGGTCTGCGCCGGCGTGGCGGTGGCGGCCGCACCGGAGGACGACGCGCACAGGCGCGGCCTGCAGGCCTACCAGCGCGGCGACGTGGTCGCGGCGATGGCCGCACTGCGGCCCGCGGCGCGCGCCGGCCACGCGCCCTCGCAGGTGCTGTTGGCCTTCATCCTCGATCGCGGCGACTTCCCGCTCGAAGCCGCGCAGCTGTACCGGCAGGCCGCCGAACAGGGCGATGCGGAGGGCCAGGCCGGCCTGGCCAACCTGCTGCTGACCGGCCGCGGCATTGCCAAAGATGAGAAGGCCGCGTTCGAGCAATTCTCGAAGGCGGCAGCGCAGGGCCACGAAGGCGCACGCCAGGCGCTCGCGCAGCTGGCCGGCGCGCCGGCGGCGTCCGGGGTGCCGCGCTGATGAAGGCGCTGCTGTTCCTGGGGGCGGCCGCGCTGGCGGCCTCGGCCACGGCCGCGCGGGCCGCCGACGTGATCCGCGGCGGCGACCTGTACCGGCACCACTGCGCCGGCTGCCACGGCGGCGACGGCCGCCCGGTGATGCCGGGCGCGCCGGACTTCGCACGCCCCGGCGCGCTGCTGCGCCCGGACCCGGCGCTGCTGGCCGCGATCCGTGCCGGCCGCGGCGCGATGCCGGCCTACCAGGGCCTGCTGCGCGATCGCGAGATCCTGGACATCGTCGCGCACCTGCGCACGCTGCGATGAAGGCGGTTGTTCGAGCGGCGATGGCCGCGCTGCTGATGGGCCTCGCCGGCGCGGCCGGGGCGCAGCGCGTCTGGCGCGTGCAGGAGAGCTTCGAGGTCGGCCCGGCCGTCTACGTGCGCGCGCTGACCGTCGAGCCGGCACGCGGCGCGCTGTGGGTCGGCACCTCGGCCGGCGTGCACGAGGTCGAGCTCGAGGGCGGCAAGCTGCGGCGCACCTTCACGCGCAAGGAAGGCCTGGCCAACGAGTACGTGTTCGCGATCGGCCTGGACCGGCAGGGGTACAAGTGGTTCGGCACCAACGCCGGCGGCGTCTCGCGCTACCGGGACGGGCAGTGGAAGACCTTCTTCCCGATGCACGGCCTGGCGGACTACTGGGTCTACTCGTTCGCGCAGCAGCGCAACGGCGACTTCTGGATCGGCACCTGGGCCGGCGTGAACCGGGTGGCGGCGCGCACGGGCAAGTTCAGCACCTACGTGAAGGAACTCGTCAACGAGTGGGTGTACGGCATCGCGGTGGACGCACGCGACCGCGTCTGGTTCGGCACCGAAGGCGGCGTGACGCGCTACGACGGGCAGCGCTGGGTGTCGTGGACGCACAAGGACGGGCTCGGCGCGCCGAACAACGACGCCTTGCCGTTCTCGACCAACACCGGGCTCGGCACCCGCTCGCGCCACGACCTGACCGTCGGCGCCGACGGCCCGGGCACCTACAACCCGAACTACGTGTTCGCGATCCTCGCGGCGCGCGACGGCAGCATCTGGGCCGGGACCTGGGGCGGCGGCGCCGCGCGCTGGGACGGACGCGCCTGGACCAACCTGACCGCCGCCGACGGCCTGGCCGGCAACATCGTCTACAGCCTCGCGCAGGACGAGGAGGGCGCGCTGTGGTTCGGCACCAACCAGGGCGTCTCGCGCTGGGACGGCCGGACGTGGCAGACGCTGGACCTGCGCGACGGCCTGCTCGACCGCAACGTCTACGCGCTGGCCGTCGCCCCGGGCGGCTCGGTGTGGGCCGGCACACGCCGGGGCGTGGTGCGCATCGCGCGCTGAAGCGCATGACAGCGAAAGGCAGGCGGATGGCGTTCCCCTTCAAGCTGGCCGGACTCGGCCTGATCGCGCTCGGTGCCGCGCTCGCCGGGGCCTTCCAGCTCGGCTCGGCGCCGGCCGGGGCGCCCGCCGC
>JAHBZL010000067.1 GCA_019635485.1 Piscinibacter sp.
GGCGCAGGCGGCCAGTTCGATGCGCGCCAGCGTGCCGGCGCCGGGCACGCTGGACAGCGCCAGCGTGCCGCCCATCTGCTCGGTCAGGCCGCGCGCGATCACAAGGCCGAGCCCCGTGCCCTGGATGCCGGAGGTCTCGTGGCCGAGCCGTTCGAACGGCTGGAACAGGCGCGCCAGCTGCGCATCGCTGAGGCCGGCGCCGGTGTCCTCGACGCCGATCACGCAGCGCCCCGGCGGCGCCTCCAGCAGCGTGATGCAGACCCAGCCGCCCTGGCGGTTGTACTTGACGGCGTTCGACATCACGTTCACGAGCACCTGTCGCAGCGCCCGGGCGTCGGCGCTCAGCCAGCGGCCGCGCGGCACGCGGCTGTCGATCGCCACGCCGCGCTGCTGCGCGGCCGGCCGCACCAGTTCGAGCGTCGCCTCCGCAAACGGGGCGATCTCGATCGGTTCGGTCTGCAGCGGGATGCGACCGGCCTCGACACGCTGCAGGTCGAGCACCTCGTTGACGAGGGCCAGCAGATGTTCGCTCGCGCGCAGCACGTGATCGGCGTACTCGGCCACCTTGGCGCCGCCGCTGTCGGGCTGCAGGCGCAGCAACTGGCTGAAGCCGATCACCGCGTTCAGGGGCGTGCGGATCTCGTGGCTCATGCGCGACAGGAACTCGGTCTTCGCACGGCTCGCCAGCTCGGCGGCCTGCTTGTCCAGCAGGGCCTGTTCGGCCCGCTTGAGCAGCGTGATATCGGTGTGCGTGCCGACCACGCGGCGCGGCCGCCCGTCGGCGTGGCGCTCGACGATCTTGCCGCGGTCCAGCACCCAGATCCAGCGGCCGTCGCGGTGATGCAGGCGGTGCTCGGTGCGGTAGCCCGGCGTGACGCCCCCGCGGTACTGGTCGATCGCCTGCTGAACGATGGTGCGATCGTCGGGATGCACACGATCCAGCCACTCGCGCAGCGAGCTGCCGATCTCGTGTTCCGCGAAGCCCAGCATCTCCTTCCAGCGCGGCGAGAAGTAGGCGTTGCGTGTGTCTTCGTCGTAGTCCCACACGCCGTCGCCGGCACCTTCGAGCGCGAACTTCCAGCGTGCCTCGGCGGCCGCCAGCGCGTTCTCGGCGGCGCGCTGGTCGGTGATGTCGCGGAAGGTCACCAGGCACGAGGCCGGCAGGCCCGAAGGAGACCCCTGCAGCGCCAGCACGGTGACGAGCATCAGCCGCGCGTCGCCGTCGGGGCGGTGCAGCAGGTAGGGTTCGTCGCGCACGGCACGCTGGCCGAGCAGCACCTGCCGGACCGGATGATCGGCCTGCAGCACGGGCCGGTCGTCCTCGGTGTGCAGCCGGAACCCGTGGTGGCGCAGGCCGTGCCCGACCAGGTCCGCCGCCGGCACGCCGAGCATCTCGCAAGCCGACGGGTTGCTCGCGATGATGCTGCCGTTCGGCCCGATCACCAGCAGGCCGTCGCTGATCGTCGCCGCCACCGATCGGTACAGGTCCTCGCTGATGCGCAGCCGCTCGGCCGCGCGCACGCGGTCGCTGACGTCGTTCAGCACGCCGATGTACTGGACCGGCCGGCCTGCCGCGTCCAGCACCGGCGCGACATGCAGCTCGTTGTGGAACGGGCTGCCGTCGCGGCGGCGGTTGTGCAGCAGCACCGTGCAGGCCTCGCCGCGCCGCAGCGCCTCGCGCAGCGTCTGCAGCCCCGGCTGGTCGGTCTCGCCGCCTTGCAGGAAGCGGCAGTTCCGTCCGAGCACCTCCTCGCGTGTGTAGCCGGTCAGCCGTTCGAACGCCGGGTTGATGTAGATGATCGGCAGGTCCGGGCGCGTCGCGTCCGTCACGACGATCGGCACCGCGGCGTCCGCCTCCACCGCGCGCTGCATGACCAGGATGTCGCGCTCGAGGCGGCGCAGTTCGGTGATGTCGCGCGTCAGGAACAGCAGCTGGCTGCCGGGCATCGGGGCGACGCGGGCCTCGAAGCGGTGTTCCAGGCCGTCGAGCGTCTGCAGTTCGTACTCGAAGCGCTGCAGTTCGCCCTTCTCGCGTGCCTGCTGCAGCGCGGCGCGGCTGCGCTGCGCCAGTTCGGACGTCAGCAGGTCGCCGAAGCGCTGGCCCCGCAGCTGGGCGAACGGCACGACCAGCCAGGGATGCACGTCATCGCTGCAGTCCGCATAGCGGTCGTCCGCGTCGATCACCATCCAGAGGTCCGGCACCGCGCGCAGCACCGCCGCCAGGCGCTCCTGGCTGGCCCGCAGCGCTCGTTCGGCGGCGAGCCGCTCGCTGATGTTCAGCGACAGATGCACCACGCTGCCGTCCGGCAATTGCTGGTCGCTGACCAGCACATCCTGGTCGAGGAAGCGCAGCTGGTGCGGCGTGGCTTCGGGCGAGGCGAGCGAGAGCCGCCAGCGGATGAAGTCCTCCTCGCGGCCGGCGGCTTCCGGGTAGGCGCCACGCTGCACCATCGCGCGCACCAGCTCCTCCCAGGTGAGCGTGTCGAGGTCGCCGAACGGGCCGATCTGCGAGCGCCAGGCCTGGTTGCACAGCAGCACCCGCCCGTCCGGCCCGCTGATCATCACGCCGGCGCGCACGCTGTCGATGGCCTGCAGCAGCAGGTCCTGCGCGCGCCGCGCCTGCGCCCGATCGGCGACTTCCCGTGTGATGTTGCGCGCCGCGCCGCGGTAGCCGGCGAAGCGTCCCAGCGCGTCGAACATCGGCTGCCCGCTGATCGAGATCAGCATCGGGCCGTGCGCCGAATCGCGCGCGGCGATGCCATCGCGGAACGGGCGGTGGGCGTCGCGATCGGCGCGGTAGCGGTCCCACGCCGCGCGCAGTTCACCGGGCGGGGGGCGGTTGATGCTCAGGGCATCGACGCCGATCTCGCGGCTCGCCGGCCAGCCGGTGTGCGCCTGCACGCTGTCGGACACCCAGGTCAGCACGCCCTGCGCGTCGGACTCCCACAGCCAGTCGCTGCCGGCGGCGCTGGCCACCCGCACGCGCTCGTCCTTCACGTGCTGGCGCACTTCGCGCAGGCGCGACTCGAACAGGAACGCGGCCGTCACGGCCAGGTCCTGCAGCGCCTCGCGCTCAGCGGCTTCGAGCCGGCGCGGCACCCGGTCGACCACGCTGACGGTGCCCAGCGTCAGGCCCTCGAGCCGGATCGGCATCCCGGCGAAGAAGCGTGTCGGCGTCGGCGCGTCCAGCAGCGGATGGCCGGCGAAGCGCGGGTCGGCTGCCACGTCCTCGATCTCGAACAGCGCCTCGGTGTCCAGCGCGTGCGCCGAGAACGACTGCTCGCGGGGCTGCTCGACCACGCGGGCGCCGCTGGAGGCGACCATCCACTGGTGCCGCTCGTCGACGACGCTGACCGCCCCGATCCGGCAGCCGCAGGCGCGGGCCGCCTGGCGGGCCAGCGCGGACAGCGCCGGGGTCATCGTCGCCGCGGGCAGCTGGAGTTCGCGCAGCAGCGCCAGGCGTTCGGATTCGCGTGCGGGCTGCGCCGCGGGGATCATGCTCGGCGAGGCAGGTCGTGCGGCTGCGTGTCCGCGAACTTGATCACTTCGAATCGCACGCAGGGGCTCTGTTCATCGACCGGAGGCGTGCCGAGGCCGATCAGCCCGCTGCCGTGCAGCGTGCAGGTGCCGCGGCGCAGGCTGATCACTTCCGGGTCGTGGTCGAAGCGCACATACGTGCCGTTGTAGCTCAGGTCGGTGAGCTGGAACGTGCCGCCGTGCCAGTCGACTCGTGCATGAAGTCTCGACACCCGCGTGTCGTCGATGCAGTAGGTGGCCTGCGGGCTGCGTCCGAGCACGATCGGCAGGCTGGCGCCGCTGTAGACGCGGTTGACGTCCAGCCAGACCAGCCGGATGCCTTCCGGCTCCGCGGCCGGGGCGATGTCCCCGAAGGCGGTGGCCGCCGGATCGAAACCGTGCCGCCGCGCCTCCAGCAGGTGGACGTGCACCGGCTCGACACGGCCGCGCAGCTGCATGCGGTCCAGACTGCGGAAGCGGGCGCGCTGCTCCTCGTCCAGCCCGGCCAGCACGTTGGCCGTCAGCAGGGTTTCGTTGTCGCCGGCGTGGTCGAGCAGCCGCGCGGCCACGTTGACCGCGTCGCCGAACACGTCGCCCGCCATCTCGACGACCTCGCCACGGGCCAGCGCCACCTGCAGCTTCAGCGGCTGCGGCAGGTTGGCGGCCGGCCGCGCGCCGGGGCCCCCGATGCGCTCCATCGACTCGTGCATGTCGTCGGCCGCCAGCACCGCCGCGGGCGGCGCCTCGAACATCGCCATCAGCCCGTCGCCGAGCGTCTTGACGACCTGGCCGCCGTGGTTCGCGACGATGCGCGCCAGCAGCGACACGCTCTGCGTGACCACCGCCGTCGCCTCGGCGTTGCCCATGCTCTCGTACAGCGCCGTGCTGCCGCGCAGGTCGGCGAACAGGATCGTGCGTTCGACCAGCTGAGTCATCCGGCGCGCCTGCGGTCCTTACAGGTTGTCGAGGTAGGTCCGCAGCTTGTCCGAACGGCTCGGGTGCTTGAGCTTGCGGATCGCCTTCGCCTCGATCTGGCGGATGCGCTCGCGCGTCACGTCGAACTGCTTGCCCACTTCCTCCAGCGTGTGGTCGGTGGACATCTCGATGCCGAAGCGCATGCGCAGCACCTTGGCTTCGCGCGGCGTCAGGCTGTCGAGGATGTCCTTGACCACGTCGCGCAGGCCGGCCTGCATCGCAGCCTCGATCGGCGCGGTGTTGTTGGTGTCCTCGATGAAATCGCCCAGGTGCGAATCGTCGTCGTCGCCGATCGGCGTCTCCATGGAGATCGGCTCCTTGGCGATCTTCATGATCTTGCGGATCTTGTCCTCGGGGATCTCCATCTTCTCCGCGAGCGTGGGCGCGTCCGGCTCGAAGCCGAATTCCTGCAGGTGCTGGCGCGAGAGCCGGTTCATCTTGTTGATCGTCTCGATCATGTGCACCGGGATGCGGATCGTGCGCGCCTGGTCGGCGATCGAGCGCGTGATCGCCTGGCGGATCCACCACGTGGCGTAGGTCGAGAACTTGTAGCCGCGGCGGTATTCGAACTTGTCGACCGCCTTCATCAGCCCGATGTTGCCTTCCTGGATCAGGTCGAGGAACTGCAGGCCGCGGTTGGTGTACTTCTTCGCGATCGAGATCACCAGGCGCAGATTGGCCTCGATCATCTCCTTCTTCGCGTCGCGCGAGGCCTTCTCGCCCTCGTTCATCTTGCGGTTGATGTCCTTCAGGTCCTCCAGCGGCACGACTGCCTTGGCCTGCACGTCGATCAGCTTCTTCTGCAGCTCCTGCACGGGCGGCAGGTTGCGCTGCAGCACCACGCTGTAGGGCTTGCCCGAGGCGGCTTCCTTCTCGGCCCACTTCAGGTTCAGCGCGTGGGGCGGGAAGTGCTTGACGAAGTACTCCTGCGGCATGCCGCACTTGTCGACCAGGATCTTGCGCAGCTCGCGCTCGTAGCGGCGCACGTCGTCGACCTGCGAACGCAGGATGCCGCACAGCTTCTCGATCGTCTTGACCGTGAAGCGGATCGTCATCAGCTCGCCGCTGATGGCGTGCTGCGCCTTGTCGTAGGCGTGCGACTTGTAGCCTTCCTTCTCGAACGCGCGGCGCATCTTCTCGAAGTTGCCGCGCAGCGAGTCGAACTTGACCATCGCGGCGGTCTTCAGCTCCTCGAGCTTCTTGGTCAGCGCCTTGCTGCCGCCGTTGCCGTCGTCGTCGTCGTCGTCGTCGAAGAAGTCGACGTCCTCCTCGGCGACGTAGTCGTCCGCCTCGTCCTCCGACACGAAGCCGTCGACCACCTCGGAGATCTGCATCTCGCCGGCGCCGATCCGGTCGGCGTAGCTGAGCAGCTCGGCGATCGTGGTCGGCGAGGCCGAGATGGCCAGCATCATGGCCTGCAGGCCGCCTTCGATGCGCTTGGCGATCTCGATCTCGCCCTCGCGCGTCAGCAGCTCGACGGTGCCCATCTCGCGCATGTACATGCGCACCGGGTCGGTCGTGCGGCCGAATTCGGAGTCGACGGTGGAGAGCGCGGCCTCGGCCGCTTCCTCGGCCTCCTCCTCCGTGGCGGTGGTGGTGCCGCCGCCGGCGATCAGCAGCGTGGCCGCATCGGGGGCCTGCTCGTAGACCGCGATGCCCATGTCGTTGAGCATCGAGACGATGGCCTCGAGGATCTCGTTGTCGACCAGCTTTTCGGGCAGGTGGTCGTTGATTTCCTGATGGGTCAGGAAACCACGCGTCTTGCCCATCTTGATGAGCGTCTTCAGCTCCTGCCGGCGCTTGGCGACCTCTTCCTCGGTCAGCGCGGTCTCGTCCAGGCCGAACTCGCGCATCAGCGCGCGCTCCTTGGCGCGGCTGACCTTCATGCGCAGCGGCTTGGCCTTGGCTTCCTTGGCGTCCTCGGCCGCCTCGACCTCGGGCTCCGCCTCGATCTCGGCTTCGTCGTCGACGAAGTCGTCCTCGACGATCTCTTCCTTCTTGGCCTTCTCGTCGACCTTGCCACCCTTTTTCGCCGGGCCCTTGGCCTTGGCGGCCTCGACCGCCTTGGCCGGCGCCTTGGCCGCCGGCTTGGACGCGGCCTTGACCGGTTCGGCAGCCTTGGCGGCGGTCTTCTTCTTGTCCTCCGGCTCGGCCTTGGCGGGCTTGCCGGCCGCCTTGGCGGGCGTGGCAGGCTTCGCGACCTTGGCAGGGGCGGCGGTCTTCTTCGCGGTCATGCAGATCCTCGGATGGTGGGTGGCCGACGATCGACCGCCGCGTCAGCGGCGGCACGAGGGCCGTGGCAATGCTCATTCACGCCGGGCCCGAAATCGGGCCGGACGGCGGCATGCGGCGGACAAGCTGGCGTGACCATCCTGTAGGGTGCAGTCCTTGCGGGGTGCGGGTGGCCTGATTTGTGACCCTGGATCAGAGGGTGGCCGGGGCCCGGAGGTGCTGCTGTCACTCTTGCCGCGCGTAGCAAACCGGCAATTATCGTCGATCGGGGCGCTGCCGTCAAAGCAGTGGGCCCCAGCATGTCTCAGCCGGGGGCGCCGACGGCGCTTCCGGCCAGCATGGCCTTCAGACGCGCCCGCTGCTGCCCGAGTTCCCTGCCGTGCTGCTGGGCGTCGGGCGACAGGTCGCCGGACTCGAACAGCAGCTTGAGCTCCTCCTCGATCGCCTGCAGGCGCAGCCGGCGCAGCACGATGGCCAGCTCCGTTCCCAGGTCCGACGAGGGCTCCGGCGGGTGGAAGGCCGCGATGCGGCTCACCACGTCCACGCAGCCGGCCTGCTCGGCGTGCGCCTGCAGCTCCGCGAGCACCGCGGCCCGGGCCTGCGGCCCGTGCTCCAGCAGGCCGCGCTCCAGGCAGGCGAACAGCCCGCCATACGGCGCGTCCTGGTCGGCCAGCAGGTCGTGCGACTCGCCGTCCAGCCGCGACCAGAGGTCGACGTGCTGCACGAGCAGCCACAACGCCCGGTCGAGCAAATTGGCCGCCCCGCGCAGGACCCGCGTCGACCGGCGCGGCGCGCGCGACCGGGCGGGCTCCGCGCGCGGCGCCGGCTGGCCGGCCGGCGTCAGCTCCCACAGCACGTCGAGGTCGGCGACCGGGAGCCGGCCGGCCGCCGCGATGTCCGCCAGCAGCTGGCGCTTCAGCGCGCCGTCGGGCAGGGCGTTCCACCAGGGCCGGGCCGCGGCGAGCAGGCGGGCGCGCCCCTCGGCACTGTCCAGGTCGCAGCCTTCGCCGGCCGCGTCGATCAGCTGGCGCGACAGCGGCACCGCCTCGGCGACGCTGCGCTCGAAGGCCTCCGCCCCGAGCTCGCGCACGAACGAATCCGGGTCATGCTCGGGCGGCAGGAACAGGAAGCGCACCGTGCGGGTGTCGCCCGCGTGCGGCAGGCAGGCCTCGAGCGCCCGGCCGGCGGCCCGCCGACCGGCGGCATCGCCGTCGAAGCTGAACACCACCGAGTCGGTGAATCGGAACAGCTTCTGCACATGTTCGGCCGTGCACGCGGTGCCCAACGTCGCGACCGCGTTGCCGAAGCCCGACTGGGCGAGGGCGACCACGTCCATGTAGCCTTCGACGACCAGCACGTAGCCGCGCTGGCGGATCGCCGCACGGCCCTCGAACAGCCCGTACAGTTCGCGGCCCTTGCTGAACACCGGCGTCTCGGGCGAGTTCAGGTACTTCGGCTCACCCTGGTCGATGACCCGCCCGCCGAAACCGATCACCTCGCCCTGCACCGAGCGGATCGGGAACATCACGCGGTCGCGGAAGCGGTCGTAGCGTTTTGCGTCGCCTTCGTCGCCGTCCTCCGCGGGCTTGGCGATGACGAGGCCGGCCTCCTCCAGCAGCGGGTCGTCGTAGCGCGCGAAGGCGCTGGCCAGGTGGCGCCAGCCGGCCGGGGCGTAGCCGAGCCCGAAGCGGGCCGCGATCTCGCCGGTCAGGCCGCGCCGCTTCAGGTAGTCGATCGCGCGCGGATCGGCCTTCAGCGCCTTGCGGTAGTGCTCGGCCGCCTTGGCCAGCACCTCGGTCAGCGTCGCCTGGCGCTGCTTCTGCGCGGCGGCCCGCTCGCGCTCGGCTGGCGAACTGTCGTCCTCGGGCACGGTCATGCCGAGTTGCTGCGCCAGGTCGCGCACCGCGTCCGGGAAGCTCAGGCCGGCATGTTCCATCAGGAAGCCGACCGCGTTGCCATGCGCGCCGCAGCCGAAGCAGTGGTAGGTCTGTCGCGACGGGCTGACGATGAAGCTGGGCGACTTCTCCCCGTGGAAGGGGCACAGTCCCTTGTGGTTGACCCCGGCCTTCTTCAGCTGGACGTAGCGGCCGACCAGCTCGACGATGTCGGCGCGGGACAGCAGGTCCTGGATGAAGCCGGGTGGGATCACCCGGCAAGTCTACGCGGGCAGGGCGGGCGCGGATCCCGACGTCAGCCCCCGACCTCAAACCCGAAATCAGACCCGGAAGTCATCGATCCGGGCACCCTCGGCGAGCGCCTTCTTCAGCCAGTTCGGCTGCAGGCCGCGGCCGCTCCAGGTGTCGCCGGTGGCCGGGTTGCGGTATTTCGCCGCCACCTTGCCCGCGGGTTTGGGGCCGGCCTTGGCGGCCGTGCGCGAACTCAGGTCCGCGACCGTCAGGCCATATTCGTCCATCAGCGCACGCACGCGGGCGATCGCGTCGGCCCGGTCCTGCTTCTTGCGCAGTTCGATTTCCCGCTCGAGTGCTTCCTTCTGGACGAGCAGTTCCTGCAGCGTGGCCATTTTCGATTCTCCCGTCGCGCGATACGGCGGGAGTTTATCGAAATGTCACTTGTAGCCCACGCGGTCCAGCATCTGCTGCACCTTGGACTGGTTCATCCCGATCACCGACACCGGGATCGTCTCGGTCCTGAAATCACCCATCGCGGCCAGCGCCGGGTTGTTGCTGCGCACGGACGCGACCGCCGGCCATTCGTTGTTGCCGTCGGCGAAATAGATCTGCGCCTGGTCGCTGGCGAGGTATTCGAGGAACTGCTGCGCGGCCGCGCGGTGCGGCGCATTCTTCGCCATCCCGGCACCGGCGATATTCACGTGCGTGCCCCAGGTCGACTGGTTGGGAAACACCACCCCGATCTTTTCGACCACGGCCCGGTCGTCCGGATTGGACGAACGCATCAGGCGCGCAAGGTAATAGGTGTTGGTCAGGCCGATCTGGCATTCGCCGCTGGCCACCGCCTTGATCTGGTCGGTGTCGCCGCCCTTGGGGGCGCGGGCCATGTTGTCGACGATGCCCTTGAGCCACTTCTCCGCGGCCGCCTCGCCGAGGTGCTGCGTGACCGCGCCGAACAGCGACAGGTTGTACGGGTGCGAGCCGGAGCGGGTGCAGACCTTGCCTTTGTTCTTCGGGTCGGCCAGTTCCTCGTAGGTGTCGACGTCGTCGCGCTTCACGCCCAGCTTGTTGTAGACGATCACGCGGGCGCGGGTCGAGAAACCGAACCACGCCGAACCCTGGCCTTTGTCCTCGCTGCGCAGCGTGACGGGGATGCGCTGCTCGAGCACGGCCGACTTGAGCGGCTGGAACAGCCCGTCGGCCTCGCCGCGCCACAGCCGCGCGGCATCGACCAGCAGGATCACGTCGGCCGGGCTGGAAGCACCTTCGCTCTTCAGGCGCGCGAGGATGCCGGCGTCGTCCGCATCGATGCGGTTGATCTTGATGCCGGTGGCCTTGGTGAAGTTGGCGTACAGCGCCTCGTCGGTCTGGTAGTGGCGGGCCGAATAGAGGTTCAGCACCTGCTCCTGGGCGGCGGCAGCGAGAGGCAGGGCGAGCGCGGTGGCGGCGGCGAGGGCGCGAAGGGAAGGCATGCGGGGGCTCCAGGGGAATGCACGGCAGGAGCACCCATTCTAGCGACGAACGCGAATCGTTCTCAATTGCGATAGGTCAACAGGGGATCAGTTCGCCGGCGGCACGTACCCCGCCGGCTGCTCGGCGCCTTTGCCGAAGAAGAAGCGTTGGTCTCGCCATCACGAACGCTGCGCGTTCATGAGTCTCGCCCGCGCTTTTCCATGAGCCTGCGGCTCATGCCGCCGGCGGGACGTACCCCGCCGGCTGTTCGGCGCCCTCGCCGAAGAAGAAGCGCTCCATCTGGCGCGCCAGGTACTGGCGGGCGCGCTGGTCGGCCAGGTTCAGGCGGTTCTCGTTGACCAGCATCGTCTGGTGCTTCATCCACAGCTGCCAGGCCTCCTTGCTGATCTCGTTGTAGATGCGCTTGCCGAGTTCGCCGGGGTAGGGCGCGAAGTCGAGGCCCTCGGCCTCCTTCTTCAGGTAGCTGCAGGTGATGGTGCGCGGCATGGGATGCGTCCTTTCAGGTTCAGAGTTTCTTGACCAGCACCTGCGAGCGCCGGTCCCAGTTGTACTTGCGCTTGCGCGCCTCCGGCAGCCACTCCGGGTCGACCTGCGCGAAGCCGCGCTTGATGAACCAGTGCATCGTGCGCGTCGTCAGCACGAAGATGCTCTCCAGGCCCATCGCCTTGGCGCGCTGCTCCACGCGCTTGAGGATGCGCTCGCCGTCGCCCTGGCCCTGCACGTTGGGCGACACCGTCAGCGCCGCCAGTTCCGCCGTGCGCGTCTCAGGGAAGGCGTACAGCGCCGCGCAGCCGAAGATCACGCCGTCGTGCTCGATCACCGTGTAGTGGCCGATGTCGCGCTCGATCTCCGTGCGGCTGCGCTTGACCAGCGTGCCGTCGCGCTCGAACGGCTCGATCAGCTGCAGGATGCCGCCGATGTCGTCGGCCGTCGCCTCGCGCAGGCTCTCGAGCTTCTCGTCGACCACCATCGTGCCGATGCCGTCGTGCGTGAACACCTCCATCAGCAGCGCACCGTCCACCGCGAACGGCAGGATGTGCGAGCGCTCCACGCCGCCGCGGCAGGCCTTGACGCAGTGGCGCAGGTAGAACGCGGTGTCGGTCGGCTGCGTCGGGTCGGGCAGGCTGGCCAGCATGCGCTCGGCCTCGGCGAGCGACAGCTCGGTGTCGATCGAGCTCTCCGGGTCGCCGGGTTTCTCCTGGATGCCCGGCACCTCGGTCATGAAGAGCAGCTTGTCGGCCTGCAGTGCGACCGCGGTGGAGGTCGCGACGTCCTCCATCGTCAGGTTGAAGGCCTCGCCGGTCGGCGAGAAACCGAACGGCGACAGCAGCACCAGCGCGCCGATGTCCATCGCGCGCCGGATCGCCGTGGCATCGACCCGGCGCACCACGCCGCTGTGCATGAAGTCCACGCCGTCGACGATGCCCACCGGCCGCGCCGTCAGAAAGTTGCCCGACACCACGCGCACGATCGCGTTGGCCATCGGCGTGTTCGGCAGGCCCTGCGAGAAGGCGGCCTCGATCTCGAAGCGCAGCTGGCCGGCGGCCTCCTGCGCACAGTCCAGCGCCACCGCGTCGGTGATGCGCATGCCGTGGCTGAAGCGCGCCGGGTGGCCCTTGACGCGCAGCTGCTCGCTGACCTGGGGGCGGAAGCCATGCACCAGCACCAGCTTGATGCCCATCGCCTGCAGGATCGCCAGGTCCTGCGCGAAGCGGTCCAGCTTGCCGCCGGCGATCAGCTCGCCTGCGATCGCGACCACGAAGGTCTTGCCGCGGTAGGCGTGGATGTAGGGGGCGACGTGCCGGAACCAGGGCACGAAGGTGTGGGGGAAGACGAGGTCCATCGATGGCGCGTTGAAGGCAGCCGCCAATTCTGCCGCAGCGGCCGCGGCCCGGCCGGAGGCTTCCCGGATAATCCGGCCCCTCGTGTCCAAGACCCCGACCGCCGAGCGCCCCGCCAACGCGGTGCCCCCGATCACCTTTCCCGAAGCGCTGCCCGTCTCCGCCCGGCGCGACGAGATCGCGCAGGCCGTGCAGGCGCACCCCGTCGTCATCGTCTGCGGCGAGACCGGTTCGGGCAAGACGACGCAGCTGCCCAAGATCGCGCTTTCGCTCGGCCGCGGCCTCGGCGCCGGCGGGCGCGGGCTGATCGGCCACACCCAGCCGCGCCGCATCGCCGCCTCCAGCGTGGCCAAGCGCATCGCCGAGGAGCTGCAATCGCCGCTCGGCGAGGTGGTGGGCTACAAGGTGCGCTTCCAGGACCGCCTGCAGCGCGGCGCCTCGGTCAAGCTGATGACCGACGGCATCCTGCTCGCCGAGACGCAGACCGACCCGCTGCTGCGCGCCTACGACACGCTGATCATCGACGAGGCGCACGAGCGCAGCCTGAACATCGACTTCCTGCTCGGCTACCTGCGCCAGATCCTGCCGCGCCGGCCCGACCTGAAGCTGATCGTCACCTCGGCCACGATCGATGCCGACCGTTTCGCGCAGCACTTCGCCTCCCGTCAGGGGCCAGCGCCGGTGATCCAGGTGTCGGGGCGGCTCTATCCGGTCGAGCAGCGCTGGCGGCCGTTCGAGGAGTCGAAGGAATTCGACCTGAACGACGCCATCGGCGAGGCCGTCGACGAGCTGTGGCGCGAGGGCCCCGGCGACGTGCTGGTGTTCCTGCCCGGCGAGCGCGAGATCCGCGAGGCGGCCGAGCACCTGCGCCGCCACCACCCGCCGGGCGTCGAGGTGCTGCCGCTGTTCGCGCGGCTCTCGCAGCAGGAGCAGGACCGCGTGTTCGAGCCGCACGGTGCGCCGCGCATCGTGCTCACGACCAACGTCGCCGAAACCTCGCTGACGGTGCCCGGCATCCGCTACGTGATCGACGCCGGCACTGCGCGCGTCAAGCGCTACAGCTACCGCAACAAGGTCGAGCAGCTGCTGATCGAGCCGGTCAGCCAGGCCGCGGCGAACCAGCGCGCCGGCCGCTGCGGGCGGGTCGCCAACGGCATCTGCATCCGCCTGTACGACGAGAAGGACTTCGCCGGGCGCCCCCGCTTCACCGACCCCGAGATCCTGCGCTCCTCGCTGGCCGGCGTGATCCTGCGCATGAAGTCGCTCGGGCTCGGCAACGTCGAGGAGTTTCCGTTCCTCGAACCGCCGCCGCGGCGTGCGATCGCGGACGGCTACCAGCTGCTGTCCGAACTCGGCGCCGTCGACGACGCGAACGAGCTGACGAAGATCGGCCGCGAACTGGCCAGGTTGCCGCTGGACCCGCGTGTCGGCCGCATGATCCTGGAGGCGCGCGACCGCCATGCGCTGACCGAGGTGCTGGTGATCGCCGCCGCCTTCAGCCTGCAGGACGTGCGCGACCGCCCGCTCGAGCAGCAGCAGGCGGCCGATGCGGCGCACAGGAAGTTCGACGACGAGAAGTCCGAGTTCACCGGCGACCTGAAGCTGTGGCAGTGGCTGGAGGACGGCCGCGGCGCGCATCACTCGAAGGAGAAGGGCGAGCACAAGCTCAGCAATCGCCAGCAGGAGCAGCGCCTGCGCGAGCACTTCATCTCGCCGCGCCGCGTGCGCGAGTGGCGCGACCTGCATGCGCAGCTGCACACGGTGGTGGCCGAGCACGGCTGGCGGCTGAATGCCTCGCCGGCGACCTACGAGCAGATCCACCTTTCGCTGCTGGCCGGGCTGCTGGGCAACATCGGCTGCAAGAGCGACGACGAGGACTGGTACCTCGGCGCGCGCGGCATCCGCTTCCACCGCCACCCGGGTACGCACCTGTCGAAGAAACCCGGGCGCTGGATCGTCGCGGCCGAGCTGGTCGAGACGACACGCCTGTTCGGCCGCGGCATCGCCGCCATCGAGCCGCAGTGGCTGCCCGGCATCGCCGCGCACGTGATCAAGACCCAGCTGCTCGAGCCGCACTGGGAGAAGAAGGCCGCCGAGGTGGTCGCGCTCGAGCGCGCCACGCTGTACGGCATCGTCGTCTACAGCAACCGGCGCGTGAACTTCGGCAACGTCGACCCGGCCGCGGCGCGCGAGATCTTCATCCGCGAGGCGCTGGTGAACGGCGAGTGGGAGTCGCGCCTGCCGTTCCTGGCCGCGAACCGCAAGCTGATCGCGCAGGTCGAGGAGCTGGAGCACAAGTCGCGCCGGCAGGACGTGCTGGTGGACGACGAGCTGATCTTCGCCTTCTACGACCAGCAGCTGCCGGCGGACGTCTGCAGCGGCGCGACGCTCGAGCGCTGGTATCGGGAGGAGTCCAAGAAGCAGCCGCGGCTGCTGCAGCTGACGCGCGACGAGCTGATGCGGCACGAGGCCGCGGGCATCACCACCGCCACGTTCCCGAAGACGCTGCGCCTGGGCGGCATCGACTGCGCGGCCGCCTACCTGCACGAACCCGGCGACCCGAAGGACGGCATCACCGTCACCGTGCCGATCTACGTGCTGAACCAGGTCAGCGAGGAGCGCTGCGACTGGCTCGTGCCCGGCATGCTGAAGGACAAGGTGCTCGCGCTCGTCAAGACGCTGCACCAGCGGCCGCGCTCGCGCCTCGTGCCGCTGCCGGCCTATGCGGAGGAGTTCGTCGCCGAGACGCCGTTCGCCCAGGGCGACCTGCTGGACGTGCTGCTGCGCCACGTGCGCGAGCGCACCCAGCTGGCGGTGCAGCGCAACGACTTCAAGCGCGAGCAGCTGAGCCCGCACCTGGCGATGAACTTCCGCATCGTCGACGAACACGGCCGCCAGCTCGGCACCGGCCGCAACCTCGCGGCGCTGAAAGCCGAGCTGGGCGGCCAGGCGCGCTCCGCCTTCCAGGCGCTCGCCGCGCTCAAGGTGCCGGCCGCGGCGGCGCCGGCGGTCGCGCCCACTGCGTCGGCCGCGCCCGCGGCCCGGGCACCGGCGGGGCCCGCGCCCCCCGCGCCGGCCGCGACGGTCCCGGACCGCCCGGCCGAGCGCTACACCGCCTGGACCTTCGGCGAGCTGCCGGAGCTGCTCGAACTCCGCAAGGGCGGCCAGACACTGGTCGGCTTCCCGGCGCTGATCGACCACGGCGACCATGTCGAGATCGAGGTGTTCGACGAGCCCGAGGTGGCCGCCGCGAAGCACCGCGGTGGCCTGCGCCGGCTGGTGTCGCTGCAGATCCGCGATGCGCTCAAGTACCTCGAGAAGAACCAGCCCGATCTGCAGAAGATGGCGGTGGCCTACCTGCCGCTGGGCAGCGCCGAGGAGCTGCGTGCGCAGGTCGTCGAGCTGGCGCTCGAGCGCGCCTTCCTGGGCGAGCCGCTGCCCGCCGACGCGGCCGCGTTCGCGCGCCGCGTGGAGGAGGGGCGCGGGCGCCTGACGCTGATCGCCAACGAGATCGCCCGCGCCGCCGGGGTCGTGCTCGCCGAATGGGCCGCCGCCGCGCGCAAGCTCAAGGACAGCCGGCCGGCGAAGGAGACCGCCGACGACATCGCCGCGCAACTGGCACGCCTGGTGCCGAAGCGCTTTGTCACCAGCACGCCCTGGGCCGCGCTGGCGCACCTGCCGCGCTACCTGAAGGCCGTGCAGATGCGGCTCGACAAGGGTCGCACCGATCCGGCGCGCGACGCCCAGCGCCTGGCAGAGCTGCGCCCGCTCGAGCAGCGTTACCTGCGCGCGCTGGCCGAGCGCAAGGGCGTGCCGGATGCGCGGCTCGAGGAGTTCCGCTGGCTGCTCGAGGAACTGCGCGTCAGCCTGTTCGCGCAGGAACTGCGCACGCCGCAGCCGGTCAGTGTCAAGCGGCTCGAGAAAGCCTGGGAACAGCTCCAGCGCTAGAGTCGGGCCCTGGAGGTGCGCATGACCACAGCAAGCACGGCGGAATGGGTGCTGGTGCCGGACTCGCCCGAGCAGATCGAGGCCGTCGCGCGGCAGTGCCGGCGGCTGGTCACCAAGCGGGCCCTGGTCGGCGCCGGCGTGGCGCTGGTGCCCGTGCCGGGGGTCGACTGGGTCACCGACATCGGCATCCTGATGAAGCTGATCCCGGAGATCAACCACGCCTTCGGCCTGACGCCGGAGCAGGTGGAGCGCCTCGCGCCGGACCGCCAGCTGGTGGTCTACAAGGCGATCTCCGCCGGCGGCGGCATGCTGGTCGGCAAGCTCGTGACGCGCGAGCTGCTGATCAAGCTGCTCAAGATGGTCGGCGTGCGGCTGACCACGCAGCAGGCCGCGAAGTACGTGCCGGTGGCGGGGCAGGCGGTTTCGGCGCTGCTCACCTTCTCGGCGTTGAAGTACGTCTGCGAGCAGCACATCCGCCAGTGCATGGCGGTGGCGCGCCAGCTGGCGCTGCCCGCGCCGACCGAAACCGTGGCCTGAGGCCGATACAATCCGTCACTTCGGGGTGTAGCGCAGCCTGGTAGCGCAACTGCTTTGGGAGCAGTGGGTCGGATGTTCGAATCATCTCACCCCGACCATTCCTCACTCGTCATCACCGGCCGCCACGG
>JAHBZL010000068.1 GCA_019635485.1 Piscinibacter sp.
GGTCGCGGCGCTGCGTCCGCCGGCCCCCGCGGTCGCGCCGGCGCTCGCCGCCGCCCTGTTCGCGCCAGGCGATCGGCTGCTGTTCAAGGACTCGGACCCGATCTCCGGCGTCGGCACCGAGGCGTTCGCGCGCACCGTTACCCGGCTCGCCGGCGACGAACTGGAGTTCGACGATGGCCTGCTGCGCATCGGGCCGGGCGCGCGCGGCAGCGTGAAGGGCAATGCCCACGCCGAGGTCGTGACCAGCGGGCCGCGGGTCGACGGGGTCTGGCCCGCGCAGTTCCTCCCGGCGGCCGCCCAGGCCGAGCCCGTGCCGCTGAAGCTGCGCTTCGAGCGCGACGAGGTGCGCCGGGTCGGCGGGCGCGAACTCCGGCTGGTCCGTGCCGCCGTCAGCGGCTTCGCCTCGCGGCGCGACGGCATTCCGGGTGTGGCGAGCACCTATGGCGCCGCCATCCAGGGCCATGTTCTGATCGAGCCGGAACGGGCGGTCGTGCTCGAGGTCCATGTGGTGTCGGACAACCCCTACTATGCGCTGCGCCGTGAACTGGCTGGAATCGAGAGTGCGCGCCGCTGAACGGCGCCGGCGGGCCGCTGCGCTCCCACTGCTGGTCGCGCTGGCCGCGCTGGTCGCCGCCCCGGGCCGCGCCCAGGAGCGTGTGTTCGGCGAGCAGGGCCTGACCGAGAAGGCGCTGGTCGAGGCCCTCGGCGCGCCGGCCCCGCGCGGCGCCGATCCGGCACTGGGCGCGACCCGCGGCTTCCGCCCCGCGCAGCCGTCCGCCGCGCCACCGGCGGCGGCGCGGGCTTCGATCCTGGTGACCTTCGTGGTCGGGTCGGCCGAACTCACCACCTCCGCGCGGGCCGCGCTCGACATCGTCGCGCGCGCGCTGCAGTCCGAGCGGCTCGCGCCGCGCTCGTTCACGATCGAGGGTCATGCCGATCCGCGCGGTGACGACGCGGCCAACCTGGCGCTGTCGCAGGCCCGAGCCCGCAGCGTGGTCGACTACCTCGTCGCGCGGCACGGCGTCGCGGCGGCGCGCCTGGAGGCGGTGGGCTTCGGTTCGACCCGGCTGCTGAATCCGCGCGATCTGACTGCCCCGGAGAACCGGCGCGTCACGCTGGTGGCCCGCTGAGCGGGGCCGCCGGGCCACCATCGCCGCGCCTCGACCTCCGCACACGATGATCACCGTCCACCACCTCAACGACTCGCGCTCGCAGCGCGTGCTGTGGCTGCTCGAGGAGCTCGAGCTGCCCTACGAGATCACTACCGGCGCGACGCGCAGATGCTGGCGCCGCCCGAACTGCGCGCGGTGCACCCGCTGGGCAAGTCGCCCGTGGTCAGCGACGGCGAGGCGGTGGTGGCCGAGTCGGGCGCGATCATCGAGTACCTCGTCGAGCGCCACGGCGGTGGCCGGCTCAAGCCCGCCGCCGGCACGCCGGAACTGCTCGCCTGGCGCTACTGGCTGCACTTCGCCGAAGGTTCGGCGATGCCGCAGCTGCTGCTGAAGCTGGTGTTCGATCGCATCGCGAGGGGGCCGATGCCGTTCATCGTGCGGCCGGTCGCCCGGGCGATTTCCGAACGGGTGCTGAAGTCCTTCGTGACGCCGAACCTGGAGCGCCAGCTCGACTTCATGGAGGGCGAACTGGCGCAGCGCGCCTGGTTCGCCGGCGCCGAGTTCAGTGCGGCGGACATCCAGATGAGCTTCCCGGTCGAGGCCGCGGCGCAGCGCGCGGGGCTGGACGACTCGCGGCCGCGGCTGATGGACTGGCTGGAGCGCATCCACGCCCGCCCCGCGTACCACCGCGCGCTGCAGCGCGGCGGGCCGTACCGCTACGCCACGCTGTAGCGCGCCCGATCCGGACAGCGCAGCGCTGGTATTCGGGGGGTGGCTGCCGGCCGGAGGGTGGCGCAGAATCCGCCGTTCGTCGGGTAGCAAGGTCCACTGTCAGGAGGATGTCCGTGTCGTTCCGCGTGCTTCTGCGTCTGCTCATCGCCGGCTGGCTGCTGGCCGTCGCCGCCGTTCCCGCGCTGGCCGCGCCGGGCAAGGTGATCGTCGGCACCTACATCAACAAGATGAACGAGGTCAGCTTCAAGGACAGCAAGTTCTCGCTGGACTTCTACGTCTGGTTCCGCTGGAAGCCCGAGGGGGAGCTGGCCGAGTACAAGCCGCTGGAGAGCATGGAGCTGATCAACGGCCGCATCGAGAGCAAGACCAGCGTCGTCGAGAAGAAGATCGGTGACCTGAACTACGCCTCCGCGCGGATCACGGCGACGATCTTCAAGAACTGGGCGCTGGAGACCTTCCCGTTCGACAGCCACCGCGTGCAGGTGCACATGGAGGACAGCCAGTTCGTCGACAGCGCGCTGGTGTTCGAGCCGGACATCGCCAACTCGCGCCTGGGCGACGAGATCGGTCTGCCCGGCTGGGTGCTGTCGGGCTTCCAGGCCCAGGCCACGCAGAAGGTCTACAAGAGCAACTACGGCGACAGCTCGCTGCCGACCGACGCGCTGTCGACCTACTCGCGGCTGACCTTCGGCATGGACATGGCCCGCGCCGGCCTGGGTTCGGCGATCAAGCTGCTCAGCACGGTGGTGTTCGCGACGCTGGTGTCCTTCGTCGCCTTCGGCATCCGGCCGGTGGACGTGGACCCGCGCTTCGGCCTCGGCGTCGGCGCGCTGTTCGCGGTGGCGGCCAGCGCCTTCGTGGTGGCCTCCACGGTGCCCGAGTCGGCGCTGCTGACGGTGGCCGACCAGATGCACATGATCGCGATGGGCTTCATCTTCGCGTCGGTCGTGCAGTCCGCGATCTCGCTGAAATGGGACGAGGCCGGCGAGGAGGCGAAGTGGAAGCGCTCGGATCGCATCTGCATCGTGCTGTTCCCGGCCGCATTCCTGCTCTGGACCGGCTGGCTGATTTTCAAGGCCTTCCACTGACCGGATCGTTCAGGTCCGCCACAGGCGCGGGGTGCTGTCCGGCAGCGCCCACGCCAGGGTCCGCCAGCGGCCGCGCACGGCCTTGAACCGGTCCAGCAGCGGCTCGACGCGGTCGGCCAGCATGCGCAGCACCACCACGGCGTCGTCCGGCGCGGTGGCCCCGGCCGGCAGCGGCTGATCCGCGGTCTCGGACCGCGCCGCGTCGAGCAGCGCCTCGCGGCGGGCCGGAGCGAGCGGGGCACCGGCGGCGAACCACAACGTGCCGAGCACGCGCCGCCCGTCGAGACCGAGCGGCGAGTCCAGCAGCAGCGCATCGTCGGCGGCGATCCGGCCGCGCTCCAGCCACCGGCCGGGCAGCTCGACCGACTGCAGGAAGCTGCCGCGTTCGAACGGCTGGCCTGCCGTCGGCAGCCCGAGCGCCAGCACGTCCCAGCCGATCGTCTCGGCGTCGGGGGCGAGCTCGAATCGCATGCGGTTCTCGCCCGCACAGCCGCTGTAGGCGATGGTCTCGAGCGGCAGCCATTCGAGCCGCGCGCCGGCCGCGAGGCGGGCCTGCAGCGTCTGCACCGCGGGCTCGCCGCCGCTGCGGTAGAAGCGCGCGGCGCCCGGCGTGGTCAGCAAGGCATGGCTGCCTTCGGCCAGCGTCAGCGCGAGGTCCAGCGTGTCGCCGGCGACCATGCCGCCCGGCGGATGCACGAGCACGTGGTGGCAGATCGCCGGGCCCTCCGGATACAGGCGCTGCAGGACGCGCAGCGGGCCGTCGTGGCGGTCGAGTGCGACGGTGCCGGCGCCGTCGCGGCGGTAGTCGATGCGGAGGTGGCCGTGCCAGCCCATGGTCAGCGCGCCGGAGGCCGCGCGGGGACGAAGACCGCGCGAGTGTAGGCGAGGGCCTTCAGCGCGCGGACCAGAAGCGGCGGTGCAGCGCGGCGATCGTCTCGGCCAGCTCCGGCACCGGGCCGATCACGCGCACGTCCTTCTGCCCGCGAGCGAAGATCTCGCGGCAGGGCAGGTCCAGCGTCGGGTTCTCGGCGTGGTTGCCGGTGATCGCGAGCAGCGCGCGCTCCTCCAGCCCGTAGACCACGCGGCCGATGTGCGCCCAGTACTGCGTGCCGGCGCACATCGCGCAGGGCTCGACCGTCGTGACCAGCGTGCAGCCCCACAGCTGCTCGGGTGTGTAGCGCGCCGCGGCCTCGCGGGCCAGCACGGCCTCGGCATGGTTCACGCCGTCGACGTTGCCTTGCTCCATCAGCACCGTCTCGTGGTCGGGTGCCGCCAGCAGCGCGCCGAACGGATGGTGGCCGGCGTCCAGGGCCTGCTGCGCGATGGCCTGCGCGCGCTGCAGCAGTGCGGCCACCTGGGCCGGCGTCGGTTCGGTGCGGTTCATGGACCGCGATCCTACTCAGTGGCCCTGGCTGCCCCGGTGCGCCCAGGCGGTGGTGCGCTTCTCGACCACCGAGAACAGCTCGTACATCGCCATCGCCATCAGGCCGACGACGACCAGGCCGGAGAAGGCCAGTCCCATCTGCATCGAGCTGCCGGCGCTGATCAGCAGGTAGCCGATGCCCTCGTTGCTGGCGGTCATCTCGCTGACCGTGGTGCCGACGAAGGCCAGCGTGATCGCCACCTTCAGCGAGCCGTAGAAGTAGGGCAGCGAGCGCGGCAGGCCGATCTTCATCAGCACGTCCCAGCGCTTGGCGCCGAGCACGCGCAGCACGTCCTCCAGCTCGGGTTCGAGTGTCGCCAGCCCGGTGGCGATGTTGACCATGATCGGGAAGAAGCTGATCAGGAAGGCCGTCAGCACCGCCGGGCCGACGCCGATGCCGAACCACACCACCAGGATCGGCACGAAGGCCGCCTTGGGCAGCGCGTTGAAGCCGGTCATCAGCGGGTACATCGCGTCGTAGGCGAGGCGCGAACTGCCCATCAGGAAGCCGAGCAGCACGCCGACGACGATGGCGATCGCGAAGCCGACCATCGTGACCCAGAAGGTGTGCCAGGCGTGGCCGAGGATGGTGCCGCGGTGTTCCCAGGTTTGCTCGGCGATGCGCCACGGGCTCGGGAAGATGAACTCGCTGACCGAGAAGCCCGAGCAGATCGCCTGCCAGACACCGACGGTGACGGCCAGCAGCAGCCACGGCGCGGCGCGTTCGAGCAGGGTGCGCTTCATGGCGCGACCTCGGCGAGGCCACCGACCGGCTTTCGAATGGCGCCGATGTGCCCGCGCAACTCGTGCACGATGTCGGTGAACGCCGGCGTGTAGGTGATCTCCAGGTCGCGCGGGCGCGGCAGGTCGATCTCGCGCCGCACGACGAAGCGGCCCGGGCTGCGGCTCATCACGTAGACGGTGTCGGCGAGGAAGACGCTCTCGCGCAGGTCGTGCGTGACGAGGATGACGTTGAACCCGCGCGCCGCCTGCAGGTCGCGCAGCGCGCACCACAGCTCCTCGCGCGTGAAGGCGTCGAGCGCGCCGAACGGTTCGTCCAGCAGCAGCATCTTCGGCTCGTGGATCAGCGCGCGGCAGATCGAGGCGCGCTGCTGCATGCCGCCGGACAGCTGCCAGGGGTACTTGTCCTCGTAGCCGGCCAGGCCGACGCTGGCCAGCAGCGCACGCGCCTTCTCGGCGTACTCCGCCTTCTTCGCGCGGAAGCTCGAGCGGTAGGGCTCGACGATCTCCAGCGGCAGCAGCACGTTCGAAAGCGTGGTGCGCCAGGGCAGCAGGCTCGGTGCCTGGAAGGCCATGCCGGTGATCTTCAGCGGCCCGGTGACCTCCTGCCCCCCGATGATCACCGTGCCCTTGCTGGGTCGCTTCAGCCCGGTGGCGAGCTTCATGAAGGTCGACTTGCCGCAGCCCGAGGGCCCGACGATGGCGATGAACTCGCCCTCGCCGACCTTCAGGTCGATCGCCTCGACGGCGAACTGGCCTTTCGCGAACAGCTCGTCGTTGTAGGCCAGCCAGACGTCGTGGAAGTCGACGAAGGGCGTCACGACAGCCCCTCGCCCGACGGGTACGTCGTGCGATCCCCTGAGGGGATGCTCGCTTGCCTGGGGCGGCCCGGCGCGGCGCTCGCCCGCTTCGCGGCCGGCTGCATCACTTCTTGAAGATGTTGCGGTCGGCGGCCGGCGGCAGGTAGCCGGCGGTCCACACGGCGGCCGCGTTGACACGTTCCTTGGTGGCGAAGGCGTCGGACACCTGGCTGGCCATCAGGCTCAGCCGGCCGGGGTTGACCTCGCCGAAGCCTTCGGCCTTGGCGTCCGGCGTCAGCACGGTCTGGTCGAGCGCGAGCTTGAGGCGCCGCAGCTCGAGGTCGGCGTTGACGATGCCGTCGCGCTCCTTGACGGTCGCGACCGCGGCCTTGGGGTCGGCGATCACGTCCTTCACGCCCTTGGTGAAGGCGCGCAGGAAGGCCTTCACGGCCTCCGGGTTCTTCTTCAGGAACTCCTCGCCGGCGATCACCACGTTGCCGTACAGCTTGACGCCGTACTGCGGGTACGGCAGCACGACGATGTCCTCCGCCTTCACGCCGCGCGCCTCGAGGTTGAGCAGCGAGGTGAACGAGAAGCCGGTGATCGCGTCGATGTCGCCGCGCACCAGCATGGTTTCGCGCAGCGGCGGGTCCATCGCCGTCCAGGCGACGTTGCCGATGTTGTTGGCCTTCGCGAAGATCGGCCAGGCGCGCCGGCCGGCGTCGAACACCGGGGCGCCGAGCTTCTTGCCGTTCAGGTCGGCCGGGCTCCTGATGCCGGACTTCTTCAGCGCCAGCACCGCGGCCGGCGTGTTGTTGTAGACCATCATCACCGCGACCGGCTTGTTCGGCGCGGTCGGGTTGTTGGCGTGGAACTCCATCAGCGCGGCCAGGTCGGCGAAACCCATGTCGTAGGTGCCGGAGGCCACGCGCGTGACGGTGCCGCCGGAGCCGTTGCCGGCGTCGATCGTCACGGCCAGCTTCTCGGCCTTGAAGTAGCCCTTGGCCGCGGGCGTCAGGAACAGCGCGGACGGGCCCTCGAAGCGCCAGTCGAGCTGGAACTTGACCGGGGTTTCCTGCGACCACGCGGGCAGGGTCAGGGCCAGGGAGCCGAGCAGGGCGGCGGCGCGGGCGCGCAGGGTCATGGGGAATCCTCGAGCGACGACAGGGATGCCGCCCCTCATTCAAGTTCCGTGCCCAACGGCGATCCGGGCCGAACCGGCGCGCCGGCGCCGGGGGACCCTCAGGCGGCGGGCGGCGGCCCGAAGATGTCCTTGTACGACACGTAGACCGTCAGCATGACGATCGGCACCAGCACGAGCCAGCCGAGCCCGAGCGGGATCGAGGCGACGATCGCCGCGACGATGTACAGCAGGCCGTAGATCAAGAACGGCCCGACGTTCTTCAGGCTCGCGGCAACGCTGGCTTTCAGCGCGTCGATCGGCGGCGTGCCCTGGAAGACCACCAGCGCCGGCGCGAACCACACCGCCAGGGCCACGACGAAGCCCAGCAGCAGCCCGATCAGCAGCGCGAGCATGCCGGTGCCGGCCGCCATCATCATGCCCCCACGGCTGTGCTGCGCGGCGCCGGCCCAGAGCCCGCCGATCGCCCCGAAGCCGAGGATGCCGATCACGAGGCCGATCACCAGGGTCGCGGCGAACAGCAGCGCACCGATCACGACCAGCGGCGTGAGGCGGTCCTTGAAGGCCAGGAACAGGTCGCCCACCTCGAGCGTGCCCCCGTTCTCCAGCTTGCGCGCGGCCAGCATCCAGCTGCCGATGAATGCCGGCGCCAGCAGCGTGGCCGCCACCGCACCGACGAACGGAATGACGCTGAGCACGATGTAGATCACCAGCATCAGCAGCGACAGGACCACCCACATGGCGACGTTCTTCGTGAACAGCGCCCAGGCGTCGCTCCACCAGGTGACGCCGCGCCCCGCCTCCACGCCGCGCGGTGCGCCGGCGGCGACGTTTCCTGCATCCATGCGCTTCTCCTGCCCCGCCGGGCCGTGACGGAAGCCGGGAGTATGCGGCCGGCGGGCCTCAGCGTGCCGCCAGCAGGTCGTACAGCGTGCGGGCGACGACCTTGGTGGCGCGGCGCAGGTCTTCCAGCACGAGGTGCTCGTCGGCGCGCTTGGCGTTGCTCTCCAGCACCGTGCGCGGGCCGGCGCCGTAAATCACCGCCGGCACGCCGTGTTCGCCGTACAGGCGCACGTCGGTGTACAGCGGCGTGCCGGAGGTCGGGATCTCCTCGCCGAAGACCGCGCGGCCATGCTTCTGGATCGCCTCGACCAGCGGCCGGTTGCCCGGCAGCGGCTGCATCGAGTGGGCCAGCAGCAGGCGCCGGATCTCGACCGTGATGCCGGGCAAGGTCGCGGCCGCCTCGGCGATCACCTGCCGGATCGAGGCCTCGACCTCGGCCGGGTTCTCCTCGGGGATCATGCGGCGGTCGAGCTTGAGCAGCACCTTGCCGGGCACGACGTTGGTGTTGGTGCCACCCTCGATGCGGCCGACGTTCAGGTACGGGTGCTTGATGCCCGGCACCCGGGACGTGACCTGCTGGTACAGGCGGTTCTGCGCGTACAGCGCGTTCAGGATCACGACCGCGCCCTGCAGCGCGTCGACCCCGGTGTCGGGGATGGCGGCGTGCGCCATCTTGCCGTGCACGGTGACCTCCATCTGCAGGCAGCCGTTGTGCGCGGTCACGACCTGGTAGCTGAAGCCGGCGGCGATCAGCAGGTCGGGCTTCGTCAGCCCGTTCTTCAGCAGCCAGCCCGGGCCGAGTTCGCCGCCGAATTCCTCGTCGTAGGTGAAGTGCAGCTCGACGCTGCCGTGCAACGTCGCGCCGAGCGACTCGAGCGCGCGGGTCGCAAAGGTGAAGGTCGCGAAGTCGCTCTTGCTGACCGCGGAGGCCCGGCCGTACAGCTTGCCGTCCTCGACCTCGCCGCCGTACGGGTCGTGCTGCCAGCCCTCGCCGGGCGGCACCACGTCGCCATGGGCGTTCAGCGCGATCGTCGGGCCCTCGCCGTAGCGCCGGCGCACGATCAGGTTGGTGATCGATTCCAGGCCGTAGTCCCGCACGGCCGGGGCCGGCACCGGGTGCTTCTCGGCCTCGAAGCCGACGGCCTGCAGCAGCTCGGCGGTGCGCTCGGCATGCGGCGCGTTGTTGCCCGGCGGCGTGTCGGTGGGCACCTGGACGAGCGCTTGCAGGTAGCGCACCTCCTCGTCGAAGTGGGCGTCGATCCAGGCGTCGAGGCGGTCGTGGTCGCTCATGTCAGTTCGTCGGCGAGTTGGTTCAGCAGGTGCTGGAAGGCGCGCACGCAGAGGTCGGCGTCGTGGTTGGTGGTCGATTCGAGCGGGTTGTGGCTGATGCCGGCGTTCAGCCCGCGCACGAACAGCATCGCCTGCGGCATCACCTCGTGCAGCTTCATCGCGTCGTGGCCGGCGCCGCTGGGCATGTGGTACACGGGCAGGCCCAGCGACTCGACGGCACGTTCCCAGCGCTGCTGCCAGGCCGGCGCGCTGGGCGCGGCGGCCGCGCGCATCGTCTCCTCCAGCCGGTAGTGCAGGCCGCGCCGCGTGCAGATGCGCGCCAGCTCGGCCAGCGAATCGGCGGTGCAGGCGTCGCGTGCCTCGTTGGTGGTGGCGCGGATGTCGAGGCTGAAGCGGCAGCGGCCGGGCACGACGTTGATCGAGCCGCCGGGCACCTCCAGCATGCCGACCGTGCCGACGAGGTTCGGCTCGCGGCCGGCGCGTTCCTCCAGGAACAGCACCAGCTCGGCCACCGCGGCGGCGGCGTCGCGGCGCCGGTCCATCGGCGTCGTGCCGGCATGGCTGGCCATGCCGACCACCTCGCCGACGTAGCGCACGCTGCCGTTGATCGACGTGACCACACCCAGCGGCAGGCCCAGCTCGTTGAGCACCGGCCCCTGCTCGATGTGCACCTCGACGAAGCCGTGGTAGCGCGACGGGTCGCGCGCCATCGCGCGGATCGCCTCCAGCGTCGCCGGCCGGCCGGCGGCGCGCATCGCGTCGCGCATCGTCACGCCGTCGGCGTCGCGCTGCTCGAGCCAGGCCGGGTCGAAGTGCCCGATCACCGCGCCCGAGCCCAGGAAGGTGGCCTTGTAGCGCTGCCCTTCCTCCTCGGCAAAGCCGATCACCTCCAGGCCGAACGGCAGGCGCCGCCCGGCGCGGTGCAGTTCGCGCACGCACACCAGCGGCACGAAGATGCCGAGCCGCCCGTCGTACTTGCCGCCGTTGCGCACCGTGTCGTAGTGCGAGCCGGTCAGCAGGCGCTGCGCCTGCGGATCGCTGCCGTGATAGACGCCGACCACGTTGCCGACCGCGTCGACCGAGATCTCGTCGAACCCGCAGTCGGCCATCCAGCGTTGCAGCTGCACCTGGCAGGCCTGGTGGGCCTCGGTCAGGTAGGTCACCGTGAGCTGGCCCTGCTCGGCATATCCCGGGTCGCTGTGGCGGGCGAGCAGCTCGGCGCAGTCCCACACCTGGTTGCCGAGCACCGGCTCGACGCCGAACTTGTCCGCCAGGCGCATCTCGACGATGCGGTGGATGTTGCGCAGGCATTCGCGCAGTTCGTAGTCGGGCGGGTTCTCGAGGCGCCGCGCGAAGGTCTCGATGATCTCGGCGCGCGTCAGGCCGGCGCCGCGCGGGCCGCGCACGGCCAGGATGAACGGCCAGCCGAACTTCTCGTTGTAGTCGGCGTTGAGCTGCTGGATGCGCTCGAACTCCGCCGGCGAGCAGGCCGTCAGGCCCGAGGCGCTCTGCTCGTGCGTCGACTCGGCGGTCAGCGTGTTGCTGACCATGGCCTTGCCGGCCAGCTCCGGGTGGGCCCGGATCAGCGTGATCTGGGCTTCCGGGCCGGCGGCGTCGAGCACCTCCACCATGGCGCGCTGCAACTGCATCAGCGAGGCGAACGGCCGCCGCGCGAGCGCGCGCTGCGCGATCCACGGCGAGTGTTCGTACAGGCCGTCCAGCCAGGCGGCGGCCTCGTCGGCGCCGGCGGCGTTCAGTTGGTCCAGGGTCAGCGGCATGGCGGGGGAGGAGTCTCTACAAGGTGACGCGGATGCTCTTCACCAGCGGCTCCAGCGAGGAAACCTGGTCGCGCACGAAGGCGGTGAAGGCGGCGGAACTGCCCGGCGTCTCGGAGACGCCGAGCTCGAGCAGCTTCTTCTTGATGTCGGCCGAGCCCAGTACTTCGTTGACGGCGGTGTTGAGCCGCGCGACGACGTCCGGCGGCATCTTGGCCGGGCCGGTCAGGCCGAAGAAGTTGTCCAGCACGAGCTTGCGGTAGCCGAACTCGGCGACGCTGGGCACGTCCGGCACCAGCGGGCAGCGCTGCGCCGAGGTGACGGCCAGCGGCCGCAGCTGCCCCGACTTGAAGAACGGCACGTAGGCGGTGACGACGTCGATGCCGACCGGGATCAGCCCGGCGACCAGGTCGGTCGTCATCGGCGCACCGCCGCGGTACGGCACGTGCGCCATCTTGATGCCCATCGAGCGCACCATCAGCTCGCCCCAGATGTGGCCGATCGAGGCCGGACCGCCGGAGCCGAACTGCATCGGGCCGGCGCCCTTCTCGGCCTTGCGGGCGGCGTTCTCCAGGTCGACGACGGTGTTGATGCCGGCGCCCGGGAAGGCCATCACCGCGCAGGGGGCGCTGCCGATCGAGGCGATGTGGGTGAAGTCGGCGACCGGGTCGTAGGGCTGCTTGGCGAGCGCGAACGGGCCGATCGAGACCGGCGTCGAGTTCGACAGCATCAGCGTGTAGCCGTCGGGCGCGGCGCGTGCCACCGCCAGGCCGCCGATGCTGCCGCCGGCGCCGGGCTTGTTGTCGATCACGATCGGCTGGCCGAGCTTCTTGCCGAGCTGCTCGCCGACCACGCGGGCGACGATGTCGCTGGCGCCGCCGGCCGCGAAGGTCACGATGATCGTGATCGGCTTCTCGGGGTAGGCGGCCAGCGCCGGCAGCGCCAGCGAGGCGGCACCACTGGCGGCCAGGCGCAGGCAGGTGCGCCGGGTCAGGGGGGGAAGCGGGTTGAAAGGTGCGGACATGGGGCAGTCTCCTGCGTGAGTGGGACGGGAACCCGTCATCACGCAAACATCAGGCCCGCGCCCGGTACGGGTGGTGCTGCTTCCAGTGGCGGGCGATGTCGATGCGCCGGCAGACCCAGACCCGGTCGTGTTTCTCGACATGGTCCAGGAAGCGCTGCAGCGCCCGCATCCGCCCCGGCCGGCCCAGCAGCCGGCAGTGCATGCCGATGCTGAGCATCTTCGGCGCCTCGTCGCCCTCGGCGTACAGCACGTCGAAGCTGTCGCGCAGGTAGGTGAAGAAGTCGTCCCCCTGCGCGAAGCCCTGCGGCAGCGCGAAGCGCATGTCGTTCGTGTCCAGCGTGTAGGGCACGATCAGGTGCGGCACCGTCGTGCCGTCGGACTTGCGCACCTCGGTCCAGAACGGCAGGTCGTCGCCGTAGTAGTCGCTGTCGTACTCGAAGCCGCCGTGCTCGACCACGAGGCGGCGCGTGTTCGGGCTGTCGCGGCCGGTGTACCAGCCTAGCGGGCGCTGCCCGGTCAGCCGCTCGATGATCGCCATGCCCGTCTTCAGGTGCTCGCGCTCCTGCGCCTCCGGCATGCCCTGGTAGTGGATCCAGCGCCAGCCGTGGCAGGCGATCTCGTGCTTCAGCTCGACGAAGGCCTGCGTCAGCTCGGGGTGGCGCTCGAGCGCCATCGAGACGCCGAACACGGTCAGCGGCAGGCCGCGCCGCTCGAACTCGCGCAGCAGCCGCCACACCCCGACCCGCGAGCCGTACTCGTAGATCGACTCCATGCTCAGGTGCCGGTCCGCATAGGACGCGGGGTTGAACATCTCGGAGAGGAACTGCTCGCTGCCGGCGTCGCCGTGCAGCACCGAGTTCTCGCCGCCCTCCTCGTAGTTGAGGACGAACTGCAGCGCGATGCGCGCGTCGCCCGGCCAGCGCGCGTGCGGCGGGTTGTGGCCGTAGCCGATCAGGTCGCGGGGGTAGGGGGTGGTGTCGGTCATGGCGTGGGCGGCAGCAGCACCGCTTCGAGGTCGGGCACGCGGGGATCGAGCTTCAGGTTGCGCTCGACGTTGTGCAGGTGGTCTTCCATCAGCTTCGCCGCGCTGCGGGCGTCGCGCTTCTCCAGCGCGTCGACGATCGCGACATGCTCGGCCCAGGAATGTTCGGCCGAGTGCGAGGACTGGTACATCAGCGCGATCAGCGAGGAGCGCGTGACGAGGTCGTTGAGCAGCTCGGCCAGCACCTCGTTGCCGAGCATGTGGGCGAGCACGACGTGGAAATCGGCCAGCAGCCGCGTGCGGCCCGAGACGTCGGTGCGCTGCACGGCGGCCTGCTCGTCGCGCAGGTGCGCACGCAGCTCGGCGATCTGCTCGCGCGTCAGCTCCGCGGCGGCGCGCCGGATCAGCGCGCTCTCGATCATCTGGCGCACCTCGAACACCTGGCGCGCCTCCTCGACGCTGGGCTCGGCCACACGCGCGCCGCGCGCCGGCTCCAGCGTGACCAGCTTGTCGCGGCTGAGCTGGTTCAGCGCCTGCCGCACCAGCGTGCGCGACACCTTGAAGATGTCGGCGATCTTCTGCTCGGCCAGCTTGGTGCCGGGCATCAGGCGCCGTTCGACGATGGCCGCGGTGATGGAGGCGACGATGCGTTCGGTGCTGCTCGCCTCGGCGCGCGGGCGCGCGGCCTTCGGCGGCGCCCGCCGCGCCATGTTCGGGGCGGGGCGGACGATCTGCAGGGAAGCTTGGGTGCGTGGCATCGGGCTCGTCGGTACTTGTCTTTGCCGGTAAAGTGTATACACTTTTCGCGAGACCGCAAGGCCCGATTCATTCGCTTCCGATTCAAGGACTCCCATGGGAACACTCACGACTCACGTGCTCGACACCGCCAACGGCTGCCCGGCTGCCGGCATGGTGGTCACCCTCTACCGGATGCAGTCCGACGGCGGCGCCACGCGCCTGAAGACGGTGGTGCTCAACCACGACGGCCGGGCCGATGCACCGCTGCTGCAGGGCGACGAGTTCCGGGCCGGGCGCTACCGGCTCGTGTTCCAGGTGGCGGCGTACTTCCGGGCGCGCGGTGCGGCGCTGGCCGAGCCGCCGTTCCTCGACGAGGTGCCACTGGACTTCGGGCTGGCGGCGGGCAGCGAGCACTATCACGTGCCGCTGCTGGCCAGCCCCTGGGCCTACTCGACCTACCGCGGCAGCTGACGGTCTGCGGGTTTTCCCGCGGTTCTCGGGTGCGAAGAGTGTATACACTGTGCGCACGTCGCCGCGGAGCCCGCGGCTCCCCGCCGCCGGTCGCGACGTTCACTCCCACAGAGCCCGCTGTGGTGGGGGTTTCGCGGGGCCTCGCGGCCCGGTTCTTGCGAATCGCCCCGCCAGACGGAGAGTGAACGCATGGATGCGTACGTACTGGACTGGGTCAACCTGCTGTTGCGCTGGGCCCATGTCATCGTGGCGATCGCCTGGATCGGCTCGTCCTTCTATTTCGTCTTCCTGGACAACAGCCTGACGAAGCCCGAGGCGCCCGACCTGAAGGCCAAGGGTGTCGACGGCGAACTGTGGGCCGTGCACGGCGGCGGCTTCTACCACCCGCAGAAATACATGGTGGCGCCGAAGCAGATCCCGGCGCACCTGCACTGGTTCTACTGGGAGAGCTACTCCACCTGGCTGACCGGCTTCGCGCTGTTCACGGTGCTGTACCTCTACCAGGCCAGCACCTTCCTGATCGACAAGAGCGTGCACGCCTGGACGCCGGCCGGCGCGATCGCCGCGGCGCTCGGCTTCCTGGTCGTGTTCTGGATCGTCTACGACCTGATCTGCCGCACGCTGGGCCAGCGCGAGGGCGGCGACCGGCTGGTCGGCGCGCTGGTGGCGGTGTTCGTGGTGCTGGCCTCGTGGCTGGCCTGCCAGCTGTTCGCGGGGCGCGCGGCCTTCCTGCTCGTCGGCGCGATGATGGCCACGGCGATGAGCGCCAACGTGTTCTTCTGGATCATCCCCGGCCAGCGCACGGTGATGGCGCAGATGAAGGCCGGCCAGCCGGTCGATCCGGTGCACGGCCAGCGCGCCAAGCAGCGCAGCGTGCACAACACCTACTTCACGCTGCCGGTGCTGATCGCGATGCTCAGCAACCACTACGGCTTCCTGTACGGTGCGCCGCACAACTGGCTGGTGCTCGCGCTGGTGATGCTCGCCGGCGCCCTGATCCGGCATTCGTTCGTCGCGCGCCACAAGGCGCTGGTCGCGGGCCGGCGCGTGCCGTGGGAGCACGCGGTCGTCGGCACGCTGGTGCTGGTCGGCGTCGCGGGCTGGCTGGCTCCCGCGCCGCAGCCGGCCGCGGCGAAGGCCGAGCCGGTGCACTTCGCGCAGGTGCAGCAGGTCGTCGCGCAGCGCTGCACGATGTGCCACAACGAGCAGGTGATCAGCAAGAACGTGCAGCTGCACACGCCCGAGCTGATCGCGAAGAACGCGCAGGCGCTGTACCAGCAGGCGGTGGTGCTGAAGACCATGCCGCTGAACAACGCGACCCAGATCACCGACGCAGAACGCGCGCTGCTCGGGCGCTGGTTCGAGGCCGGCGCGCCGCTGAACTGATCCGCCCCGAACCACACCAGGAGCGACGATGAGCGACACCGCGGTCCACCCGGTCGACGAACGCCTGCCCGCGCCGCGCCTCGCGGCGCTCGGCCTGCAGCACGTGCTGGTCATGTATGCCGGCGCGGTGGCGGTGCCGCTGATCGTCGGCCGCGCGCTGAAGCTCGCGCCCGAGCAGGTCGCGCTGCTGATCTCGGCGGACCTGTTCTGCTGCGGTCTCGTCACGCTGATCCAGTCGCTCGGCGTCACGCGCTGGTTCGGCATCAGGCTGCCGGTGATGATGGGCGTGACCTTCGCGGCCGTCGGGCCGATGGTGGCGTTCGCCAACGCGATGCCCGGGGTCGACGGCGCGCGGGCGATCTTCGGCGCCATCATCGGCGCCGGCATCGTCTCGATGCTGATCGCCCCGGTGGTCAGCAAGCTGCTGCGCTTCTTCCCGCCGGTGGTGACCGGCACCATCATCGCGATCATCGGCATCAGCCTGATGCGTGTCGGCGTGGGCTGGGCGATGGGCGGGCCGCCGCAACTCGCGCAGAGCGTGGACGTGCCGAAGCTGGTCGCGATGGTCGATGCGGCCAAGGCCGCGGCCGAGGCCGCCAGCGCGCCGGTGAAGCTGGCCGGGCCGATCCCGATGCTGGACAACCCGAACTACGGTGCCCTCGACCACATGGCCGTGGCCGGCGTCGTGCTCGTCTTCATCCTGCTGCTGGTGAAGTTCGCGAAGGGCTTCATCGCCAACATCTCGGTGCTGCTGGGCATCGTGCTGGGCTGCGTGATCGCCGTGGCGCTGGGCCAGATGCCGTTCGACAAGGTCGCCAAGGCGCACTGGTTCGACGTCGTCACGCCGTTCGCGTTCGGCATGCCGGTGTTCGACCCGGTGATGATCCTGACGATGGTGCTGGTGATGATCGTCGTGATGATCGAATCCACCGGCATGTTCCTCGCGCTGTCGGACCTGACGGGCCGCCGCATCGACCAGCCGATGCTCGCCGCCGGG
>JAHBZL010000069.1 GCA_019635485.1 Piscinibacter sp.
CCCGCTCGTCCCGCCAGAACGCGGCCACTCGTCGTTGCAAATGCTCGCCATGGCACGAGCCATGGCTGTGCTTTGCGCCTGGATTGGCCGCGTTCTGGCGGCCCGCTCGGGCGCGCCGGGTTCATTCACAGCTTCTGAGTCCCGGACCCGCCGCGCCCGCCGCGGCTACGGCGCGACCAGCACGCGCCGGTACTGGATCGCCTCGGCCAGGTGCGGCAGCGCAATCGCGTCCGCACCGGCCAGGTCGGCGATGCTGCGCGCCAGCCGCTGCACGCGGTGGTAGCTGCGCGCCGACCAGCCCAGCCGCGCGGCGGCGTTCTTCAGGAAGGCCTGGCTGGCCGCATCGAGCGCGGCGTGCTGCGCCAGGTCCTCGCCGGCCAGCGCAGCGTTGAGCCCGCCCTGGCGTTGCCACGCGCGTTCGCGTGCAGTGGACACCCGGGCCGCGACGACGTGGCTCGGCTCGCCGTCCGGCGCGGTGGCGAGCGCCTCCGGCGGCACCGCCGGCACCTCGACCTGGATGTCGATGCGGTCCAGCAACGGACCGCTCAGCCGGCCCTGGTAGCGCGCCACGGCATCGGGTGTGCAGCGGCAGGCCTGCAGCGGGCTGCCGCGGTGGCCGCAGGGGCAGGGATTCATCGCCGCGAGCAGCTGGAAGCGGGCCGGGAAGTCGGCCTGACGGGCGGCGCGCGAGATCGTGATGCGCCCGGTCTCGAGCGGTTCGCGCAGCGCCTCCAGGCTGGCCCGGGCGAATTCCGGCAGTTCGTCGAGGAACAGCACGCCGTGATGGGCGAGCGAGATCTCGCCCGGCCGCGGCGGCGAGCCGCCACCCACCAGCGCCACCGACGACGCGCCGTGGTGCGGGCTGCGCAGCACGCGCCGACCCCAGTCCGCCGGCGTGAAGGCGCCGGCCAGGCTCAGAACGGCGGCCGATTCGAGCGCTTCGTCACGCGTCAGCGGCGGCAGCAGGCCGCCGAATCGCTGCGCGAGCATCGATTTGCCCGAACCCGGCGGCCCGACCATCAGCACGCTGTGCGCACCGGCGGCGGCGATCTCGAGCGCGCGCTTGGCCGCGGACTGCCCGTGGACCTCCCGGAGATCCGGCCACGCAGTGGCCGCGCCGGGTATCACCGCCGGCGCGGCCGGCAGCGGCACCGCGGCCTCGCCCGGCAGCAGCGCTCGCACCACGTCCAGCAGGTGGCCGGCGGCGAGCACCGCGGCCCCGCCGACCTGTGCGGCCTGGGCCGCGCTCTCGACCGGCAGCACCAGCGTGCGCGATGCGGCGCCGCCTTCGCGCTGCACGGCCAGCGCCATCGCCAGCGCGCCGCGCACCGGGCGCAGGTCGCCGGCCAGCGACAGCTCGCCGGCGAACTCGAAGTCCGCCAGGCGCGCCGCGTCGATCTGCCCGCTGGCCGCCAGGATGCCCAGCGCAACCGGCAGGTCGAAGCGCCCCGACTCCTTCGGCAGCTCGGCCGGGGCCAGGTTGACCGTGATGCGCCGGTTCGCCGGGAACTCCAGGCCGCTGGTCTGCAGCGCGGCGCGCACGCGCTCGCGCGACTCCTTGACCTCGGTGTCGGCCAGGCCGACGAGCGTGAAGCTCGGCAGGCCGTTGGCGAGGTGCACCTCGACGGTCACCTCCGGCGCGCGCAATCCGTCCAGCGCGCGGCTGTGCACGACGGCCAGCGACATGGTCCTCCCCGGTAGTGGCGGCGATTGTGCCTGCTACATTCGTCGCCACCCATGAACCTCACGCAGCTGCGCTACTTCGTCCGCGTCGCCGAGATGGGCAGCTTCAGCAAGGCCGCGATCGAGCTCGATGTCGCGCAGCCGGCGCTGAGCCGCCAGGTGCGGCTGCTCGAGACCGACCTGCGCGTGAACCTGCTGCAGCGCACCGGCCGCGGCGTGCTGCTGACGGAGCCGGGCAAGCGGCTGTACGAACACGCGGTGGGCATCCTGCAACTGGTGGCCCGTGCACGCGAGGACCTGGGCGCCAACCGCGACGAGGCCACCGGCCGCATCGTCGTCGGCCTGCCGCCGAGCATGGGCCGCATGCTGACGCTGCCGCTGGTGGACGCCTTCCGGCGCGACATGCCCCGCGCCCGGCTGGCGATCGTCGAGGGCCTGTCGACACACATCAACGAGTGGATCGCGACCGGCCGGGTCGACCTCGGGCTGATCCACAACCCGGACGCCAACCCGGCCATCGAGACGATGCCGGTGCTCGACGAGCCGCTGTGCCTGGTCGGCGCGGCGCGCGGCGGGCGCGCGGAGGCGTCGCGCAGGGCGGCGCCGATCGCCTTCGCCGAGCTCTGCAGCGTACCGCTGGTGGTGCCCGAGCACACGCATGCGATCCGCAAGCTGCTCGAGACGCAGGCCGCGCTGGCCGGGCTGAAACTGAACATCGCCTACGAGGTGTCCAGCGTGCAGGCCATCCTGGAGCTGGTGCGCCACGGGCACGGGCACGCCGTGCTGGCGCGCAGCGCGGTGCTGGCGTCGGGCCAGCCGGCCGCGTTCCGCGTCCAGCCGCTGGCGGAGGCGGCGCTGACCAGCCGCCTGTGCATGGCGGTCTCGGCGCACAAGCCGGCCACCCCGCTGGTGCGGCGCGCGATGCGCCTGCTGCGCGAGCTCGTCGTGGCGAACGTCGAGCGGCCGCGGGGCCATAACAAACTTCGATAGCTGTTAGCGCTCCATTCCCATTGTGGGGGGGCGGGCCAGCTTCCAGAATCGGCGCATCGTCCCCCGAGTGCAACACGACCCATGGGTGCAACGCTGACCGGCATCTCCTCGATGGCCACCCGCCTGGTGCTCGCCGAACTGGCCGCACTGCATGCGCAGCGCAGCGGCGACAGCGTCACGTTCGAATCGGTCGGCGGCGTGGATGCGGCGCGACGCGTGCAGGCCGGCGAGGCGTTCGACGTCGTCGTGCTCGCCGCCGACGCGATCGACAAGCTGCTCGCCGCCGGGCGCGTGGTGCCCGGCAGCAAGGTGGACGTGGTGCGCTCCGGCGTGGCAGTCGCGGTGCGCGCCGGTGCGCCGCTGCCGGACCTGGGCAGCGAGGAGGCCGTGCGGCGCGCCGTGCTTGCCGCGCGCACCATCGGCTACTCGACCGGGCCGAGCGGCGTCGCGCTGACGCGCCTGTTCGAACGCTGGGGCATCGCGGCACAGGTCGCGCAGCGTGTCGTGCAGGCGCCGCCGGGCGTGCCGGTGGGCACGCTGGTCGCGCGCGGCGAGGTCGAACTCGGCGTCCAGCAGCTCAGCGAACTGTTGCCGCTGGAGGGCATCACGATCGTCGGGCCGCTGCCGCCGGCGATCCAGATCGAGACCACGTTCTCGGCCGCTGTCTGCGCGGCATCGACCCAGGCGGACGCCGCGCGTGCGCTGCTGGCGTTCATGGCGTCCGAAGGCGCCGAGATCAAACAACGGCACGGCATGCAGCCGGCCTGAGCGATACCAAGGAGACACTGCATGATCATCGACTGCCACGGCCACTACACCACCGCCCCGAAGGCGCTGGAGAACTGGCGCAACCAGCAGATCGCCGGCATCAAGGACCCGGCGGCGCGCCCGAAGGTCGCCGACCTGAAGATCAGCGACGACGAACTGCGCGAGTCGATCCAGTCCAACCAGCTGCGCCTGATGAAGGAGCGCGGCAGCGACCTGACCATCTTCAGCCCGCGCGCCAGCTTCATGGCGCACCACATCGGCGACTTCGAGGTCAGCTCGACCTGGGCCGCGATCTGCAACGAGCTGTGCTTCCGCGTCTCGCAGCTGTTCCCGGACCACTTCATCCCGGCCGCGATGCTGCCGCAGAGCCCTGGCGTGGACCCGGCCACCTGCATCCCGGAGCTGGTCAAGTGCGTCGAGCAGTACGGCAACGTCGCGATCAACCTGAACCCGGACCCGTCGGGCGGCCACTGGACCAGCCCGCCGCTGACCGACCGCCACTGGTACCCGATCTACGAGAAGATGGTCGAGTACGACATCCCGGCGATGGTCCACGTCAGCACCAGCTGCAACGCCTGCTTCCACACCACCGGCGCGCATTACATCAACGCCGACACGACGGCGATCATGCAGCTGATCCAGGCCGACCTGTTCAAGGACTTCCCGACCTTGCGCTTCATCGTGCCGCACGGCGGTGGCGCCGCGCCCTACCACTGGGGCCGCTACCGCGGCCTGGCGCAGGAACTGAAGAAGCCGCTGCTGGCCGACCACCTGCTGAAGAACGTGTTCTTCGATACCTGCGTCTACCACCAGCCCGGCATCGACCTGCTGACGCGCGTGATCCCGGTCGACAACATCCTGTTCGCCAGCGAGATGATCGGCGCGGTGCGCGGCATCGACCCCGAGACCGGCTTCAACTACGACGACACCAAGCGCTACGTCGAGGCAAGCACGCAGCTGACGCCGGCACAGAAGCAGCAGATCTACGAAGGCAACGCGCGGCGCGTGTATCCGCGCCTGGACGCCGCCCTGAAGCGCAAGGGTCAGTGAAGGAGACCGACATGTATGAACTCGGAGTCGTCTACCGCAACATCTCCCGCACCGACGCGCCGACGGCGGATGCGCTGGCGAAGTTCGGCAGCGCCACGGTGCACGAGGCGATGGGGCGCGTCGGGTTGCTGAAGCCCTACATGCGGCCGATCTACGCCGGCGCCCAGGTCTCGGGCACCGCGGTCACCGTGCTGCTGCACCCGGGCGACAACTGGATGATGCACGTCGTCGCGGAGCAGATCCGCCCCGGCGACATCGTCGTCGCCGCCATCACCGCCGAGTGCACGGATGGCTACTTCGGCGACCTGCTGGCCACCTCGTTCCAGGCCCGCGGCGCGCGCGCGCTGGTGATCGACGCCGGTGTGCGCGACGTCAAGACGCTGGCCGAGATGAAGTTCCCGGTCTGGAGCCGCGCGATCAGCAGCAAGGGCACGATCAAGGCGACGCTCGGTTCGGTCAACATCCCGGTGGTCTGCGCCGGCGCCTGGGTGACGCCGGGCGACGTGATCGTCGCCGACGACGACGGCGTGGTCTGCGTGCCGCGCGCGATGGCCGCCAGGACCCTCGAGGCGGCGGCCGCCCGCGAGGCCAACGAGGGCGAGAAGCGCGCCAGGCTGGCGTCCGGCGTGCTGGGGCTGGACATGTACAAGATGCGCGAGCCGCTCGAGAAGGCGGGTCTGCGCTACATCGACTGACGGGCCGCCATGGACGCGAGCGCTGCGCCGGGCCGTCCCGAGCAAATGGGCCTCCCCACGGGGGATCGCCGCCCGTACCCGCGCGGCGAGGGGCCAGTATGAACATCACCCTGATCGGCTACGGCGAGGTCGGACGCATCCTGGCCGAGGACCTGCGTGCGCGCGGCGAAGCGGTCACCGCCTTCGATCTGAAGCTCGGCGGCGAAGCCGGCAACGCGCTGCGCGAGCACGCGGCGGCGCACGGTGTCGCGCTGGCCGGCTCGCATGCCGACGCGGTGCGCGGCGCGGCGCTGATCATCTCGGCCGTCACCGCCAGCCAGGCCGTGCCGGTGGCGCAGGCCTGCGCGGCGGGCGTCGACGAGGGCGCGTTCTTCCTCGACTTCAACTCCGCTTCGCCGGGCGCGAAGTGCCGCGCCGCGGAGATCGTCGGCGCGGCCGGCGGCCGCTATGTCGAGGGTGCGGTGATGACCTCCGTGCCGCCGTACCGCATCAAGGTGCCGCTGCTGCTCGGCGGCCCCGATGCGGCGGCGCTGCAGGCGGTGCTCGACGGGCTCGGCTTCGCGGCGCAGGTGGCCAGCGCGCAGCTCGGCGTGGCCAGCGCCACCAAGATGTGCCGCAGCGTGATGATCAAGGGCCTGGAGGCGATGGTCATCGAGGCCTTCACGACCGCGCGTCACTACGGCGTCGAGGACGCGGTGATCGCCTCGCTGCGCGAGACCTTTCCCGGCGTCGACTGGGAAAAGCAGGCGGCCTACTTCTTCCAGCGCGTCATCGAGCATGGCCGGCGCCGCAGCGAGGAGGTGCGCGAGGTGGCGCAGACCGTCCGGGAAGCCGGACTCGAGCCCTGGTCCGCGAGCGGTACCGCCGAGCGCCAGGCCTGGGTCGCCGACCTGGCCGACGCGGGGCTGTTCGGCGCGCGCGGCGCGCCCGGTTTCGCGCGCAGCGCCGACTGGCGCACCGAGGCCGACCGGATCCTGAAGCATCTGAAGGGGACATCCTGATGGAATTCACCAAGACGCCGGGCTGGCTGGACTGGTACGCCGGCCCGACCGCACCGCAGTTCCGAGTGCCGCCCGGCAGCGTCGACGCGCACTGCCACGTGTTCGGCCCGGGCGCCGAGTTCCCGTTCGCGCCGGAGCGCAAGTACACGCCCTGCGACGCGAGCAAGCAGCAGCTGTTCGCGCTGCGCGACCACCTCGGCTTCGCGCGCAACGTGATCGTGCAGGCCACCTGCCATGGCGCCGACAACCGCGCGATGGTCGATGCCTGCCTCGCCTCCGGCGGCAAGGCGCGCGGCGTCGCGACCGTCAAGCGCAGTGTCAGCGACGCCGAGCTCGAGCAGCTGCACGCGGCCGGCGTGCGCGGCGTGCGCTTCAACTTCGTCAAGCGCCTGGTCGACTTCACGCCCAAGGACGAGCTGATGGAGATCGCCGGGCGCATCGCCCAGCTCGGCTGGCACGTGGTGATCTACTTCGAGGCAGTCGACCTGCCCGAGCTGTGGGACTTCTTCACCGCGCTGCCGACCACCGTCGTCGTCGATCACATGGGGCGCCCCGACGTGAGCAAGCCGATCGACGGTCCCGAGTTCGAGCTGTTCGTGCGCTTCATGCGCGAGTACCCGAACGTCTGGAGCAAGGTCAGCTGCCCCGAACGGCTCTCGGTCTCGGGGCCGCCGGCGCTGAACGGCGAGCGCCAGGCCTACCGCGACGTGGTCCCGTTCGCGCGGCGCATCGTCGAGACCTTCCCGGATCGCGTGCTGTGGGGCACCGACTGGCCGCACCCGAACCTGAAGAACCACATGCCCGACGACGGCCTGCTGGTCGACTTCATCCCGCACATCGCGCCGACGGCCGAGCTGCAGCGCAAGCTGCTGGTCGACAATCCGATGCGGCTGTACTGGCCCGAGGAGAACTAGATGTCGCTCGCGAAACCCTACCTCGACGTGCCGGGCACGACGATCTTCGACGCCGACCAGTCGCGCAAGGGCTACTGGCTGAACCAGTTCTGCATGTCGCTGATGAAGGCCGAGAACCGCGCGCGCTTCAAGGCCGGCGAACGAGCCTACCTCGACGAGTGGCCGATGACGGAAGACCAGAAGCTGGCCGTGCTGGCGCGTGACCTGAACCGCTGCATCGCGCTGGGCGGCAACATCTATTTCCTGGCCAAGATCGGTGCCACCGACGGCAGGAGCTTCCAGCAGATGGCCGGCAGCATGACCGGCATGACCGAAGAGGAATACCGCGACATGATGATCAAGGGCGGCCGCTCGGTCGAAGGCAACCGCGTCGTCGGCGAGGACGGCGACGCGCAGGCGCACCGCCAACCCCAGGGCGCGGCCGGCCGCGCATTGCGTGATTCGGGCGCGGCCGGAAAGGCGAAGGCCTGACATGGCGAAGATCACCGCCTCCGTCTACACCTCGCACGTGCCGGCCATCGGCGCCGCGATCGATCTCGGCAAGACGCACGAGCCCTACTGGCAGCCGCTCTTCAAGGGCTACGAGTTCTCCAAGCACTGGATGCAGGAGAACCGGCCCGACGTGATCTTCCTCGTCTACAACGACCACGCGACGGCCTTCAGCCTGGAGCTGATCCCGACCTTCGCGATCGGTTGCGCGGCCGAGTTCAAGCCGGCCGACGAAGGCTATGGCCCGCGCCCGGTACCGAAGGTGATCGGCCACCCGGAGCTCGCTTCGCACATCGCGCAGAGCGTGATCCAGGACGACTTCGACCTGACGATCGTGAACCGGATGGACGTCGACCACGGCCTGACGGTGCCGCTGAGCCTGATGTGCGGCCAGCCCGAGGCCTGGCCCTGCCCGGTGATCCCGTTTGCGGTCAACGTGGTGCAGTACCCGGTGCCCTCGGGCAGGCGCTGCTTCATGCTCGGCCAGGCGATCCGGCGCGCGGTCGAGAGCTTCGACCAGCCGCTGAAGGTGCAGATCTGGGGCACCGGCGGCATGAGCCACCAGCTGCAGGGGCCGCGAGCCGGCCTGATCAATGCCGAGTGGGACAACCGATTCCTCGACCGGCTGATCGCCGACCCGGCCGACCTGGCCGCCGTGCCGCACATCGAGTACGTACGCGAGGCCGGCTCGGAAGGCATCGAGCTGGTGATGTGGCTGATCGCGCGTGGCGCGATGGCCGACGTGGCCGGCGGCGCGAAGCCGAGGGTCGCGCACCGCTTCTTCCACGTCCCCGCGAGCAACACCGCGGTGGGCCACCTGATCCTGGAGAACTGACATGACGCCCCCACGCTCTCTTTCGTTCGCTGCCCCCCGCGGGGGCTCGATCCTCCTCGAGACGGCTCGGCGGAGGCTGGCATGAGCAAGACCATCAAGGCCGCCCTCGCAGGCGCCGGCGCCTTCGGCATCAAGCACCTGGACGCGATCAGGAACATCCCGGGCGTCGAGGTGGTCTCGCTGGTCAGCCGCGAGCTGGAGAAGACGAAGGAGACCGCCGCCAGGTACGGCATCGGCCACGTCACGACGGACCTGGCCGATTCGCTCGCGCTGAAGGAGGTCGACGCGGTCATCCTGTGCACGCCGACGCAGATGCATGCCTCGCAGGCGATCGCCTGCATGCAGGCCGGCAAACACGTGCAGGCCGAGATCCCGCTGGCCGACTCGCTGCGTGACGCCTACGCGGTGGTCGAACTGCAGCGCCAGACCGGCCTGGTGGCGATGTGCGGCCACACGCGGCGCTTCAACCCGAGCCACCAGTGGGTGCACAAGCGCATCGCGGCGGGTGAGTTCAACATCCAGCAGATGGACGTGCAGACCTACTTCTTCCGGCGCACGAACATGAACGCGCTCGGCCAGCCGCGTTCGTGGACCGACCACCTGCTGTGGCACCACGCCGCGCACACCGTGGATCTGTTCGCCTACCAGGCCGGCAGCCCGATCGTGAAGGCGAACGCGATCCAGGGCCCGATCCACCCGAACCTGGGCATCGCGATGGACATGAGCATCCAGCTCAAGGCCGCCAACGGTGCGATCTGCACGCTGAGCCTGTCGTTCAACAACGACGGCCCGCTGGGCACCTTCTTCCGCTACATCGGCGACAGCGGCACCTACATCGCGCGCTACGACGACCTGGTCAACGGCAAGGAGGAGAAGATCGATGTCTCCAAGGTCGACGTGTCGATGAACGGCATCGAGCTGCAGGACCGCGAGTTCTTCGCGGCGATCCGCGAGGGCCGCGAGCCCAACGCCAGCGCCGCGCAGGTGCTGCCCTGCTACGAGGTGCTGCACGACCTCGAGCGCCAGCTCGCGCAGCAGTGAAACTGCGCCGGATCGGCCCGTTCGAGGTCGCCGAGATCGGCCTCGGCTGCATGAACCTCAGCCACGCCTACGGCGCCCCGCCGCCGGCGGAGGCCGCCGAGCAGCTGCTGCGGCGCGCGCTCGACCTCGGCGTCACGCTGTTCGACACCGCGGCGCTGTACGGCTTCGGTGCCAACGAGGAGCTGGTCGGCCGCGCGCTGGCGCCGCACCGGCAGCGCTTCGTGCTGGCCAGCAAGTGCGGGCTGCACGGGGTGGACGGCAAGCGCGTCGTCGATGGCCGGCCCGAGACGCTCAGGTGGAGCTGCGAGCAGAGCCTGAAGCGCCTGCGCACCGACGTGATCGACCTGTTCTACCTGCACCGCTGGGACAAGTCGGTGCCGATCGAGGACAGCGTCGGCGCGCTCGGCGACCTGGTGCGTGCCGGCAAGGTGCGTGCGATCGGGCTGTCCGAGGTGTCGGCGGCGACACTGCGGCGCGCGCACGCGGTGCACCCGATCGCCGCGCTGCAGACCGAGTATTCGCTGTGGACGCGCAATCCGGAGATCGCGGTGCTCGAGGCCTGCCGCGAGATCGGCGCGGCCTTCGTGGCCTTCAGCCCGCTCGCGCGCGGCTTTCTCGGCGGCGCGCTGCGCGATGTGTCCACACTGGGGCCGAAGGACCTGCGGCGCACGATGCCGCGCTTCGAGCCCGACCGCTATGCGGCCAACCTGACGCTGCTGGACGGCTTCGAGGCGGTCGCGCGGCGCGTCGGCTGCAGTGACGCGCAACTGGCGCTGGCCTGGCTGCTGGCGCGCGGCGAGCACGTGATCCCGATCCCGGGCACCACGAGCCTCGCGCACCTCGAGGACAACCTGGGGGCTGCGGCGGTCCGGCTCGATGCGGGCACGCTGGACGAACTGGAGCGCCTGATCAACCGCCACACCGTGGTCGGCGGGCGCTACGACGCGGCGGCGCAGGCCGGCGTCGACACGGAGGAGTTCTGAGCGCAACCGAGACGCTGGTGCTGTTGCCCGGCCTGATGTGCGATGCCGCCGTCTGGGCCGACCAGGCGCGGGAACTCGCGGTGCGCAGGCCGGTGTTCGTGCCGGTGTACGGCGCGCTGGACAGCCTGGGCGCGATGGCCGAACAGGTGCTGCGCGCCGCGCCCCCGGGGCCGCTGGCGGTGGCCGGGCACTCGATGGGCGGCCGGGTCGCGTTCGAGATGCTGCGCCAGGCGCCGGACCGGGTCGCCCGCCTGGCCCTGCTGGACACCTCCTACCACCCGCTGGCCGACGGCGAGGCGGGCCAGCGCGAGCGCGAAGGGCGTTACGCGCTGCTGGCGGTCGCCCGAACGCAGGGCATGCGCGCGATGGCGCGCCAGTGGGCAACCGGCATGGTCCACCCCAGCCGGCTCGGGACGCCGCTCTTCGAAGCGGTGCTCGACATGTTCGAGCGCCACACGCCGGTGCAGTTCGCGGCCCAGATCGAGGCGCTGCTGGCGCGGCCGGACGCCACCGCCCTGCTCGGGCAGATCCGGTGTCCGACCCTGCTGCTGTGCGGCCGGGAGGACGGCTGGAGCCCGCCAGCGCGCCACGAGTTCATGCACGCGCACATCGCCGGCGCCTCGCTGACGATCCTGGAGCAGTGCGGCCACATGAGCACCATGGAGCAGCCGCAGGCGGTCACGGCCGCGCTGGCCGACTGGCTGGGCCGGACCGGCTGAACGCCGTCCCACGGTGCTTCGCACCGGTCTGGGGCGTCTCCCGAGGCGGCACCTGAATGGTGCGTCACGAGGTCGGCATGCGCCGTCATCGCGCGGCGCGGCGCTCGGGTGGCTGGGCGGATCGATGGCACAGAAGCTGCAGACCGGGTGTCGGCTGTCACTCGATCACCAACCAGGAGCTGTGCTCATGAAGAAAATCTTGCTCGCATTCACCGCGCTCGCCATGTTCACAGGCGCTGCCATGGCCGATGGCCTGTCGGCCAACGTGACCCTGGCGAGCAAGTACAAGTACCGCGGCCAGGACCAGTCCGACTCCGAGAAGGATGTCGTGCCGGCCATCCAGGGCGGCTTCGACTACGCGCTCGGCGGCTTCTACCTCGGCAACTGGAACTCGTCGATCGGGTTCGGGCACGGCACCGAGATGGACTTCTACGGCGGCTACAAGGGCGACCTGTCGGGCATCGGCTACGACGTCGGCGTGCTGACCTACTACTACCCGGGCACCGGCGCCTCGCCGCTGAACACCACCGAGATCTACGGCGCGCTGAGCTACGGCATCGCCTCGCTGAAGTACTCGCACACGGTTTCGAGCAAGTACTTCGGCATCGAGGAAGGCGAAGGCACGGGCTACCTCGACCTCTCGGCCAACTACGAGATTGCGCCGGGCCTGACGTTGAACGGGCACGTCGGCGCAACGCTGCTGTCCAGCGACGCGAAGAACCTCTCGGGCCTGGTCAACTACACCGACTACAAGGTCGGCGCCACCTACGACCTGGGCAACGGCTTCGCGCTCGCCGGCGCCTACGTCGGCGCGAACAAGAAGAACGTCTGGGGCGACATCAACAAGGGACGGCTGATCGTCACGCTGACCAAGTCCATGTGATCCGCGCGGCGCCGCCCGCGGCGCCGCCCACTTTCTCAGCTACAGGGGAATTCCATGAAGATGGTGACCGCGATCGTCAAGCCGTTCAAGCTCGACGAAGTGCGTGAAGCCCTCAGCGCCATCGGCGTGCAGGGCATCACGGTGACCGAAGTGAAGGGCTTCGGTCGCCAGAAGGGCCACACCGAGCTGTACCGCGGTGCGGAGTACGTCGTCGACTTCCTGCCCAAGGTGAAGATCGAGGCCGCCGTCGACGACGCGATCGTCGACCGCGTGATCGAAGCCATCGAGGGCGCGGCGCGCACCGGCAAGATCGGGGACGGCAAGGTGTTCGTGTCGTCGTTGGAGCAGGTCGTCCGCATCCGCACGGGCGAGACCGGCAAGGACGCGCTCTGAGCGCAGGAGAACCGAAGAGACAACCATGAAGAAACTACTTGCGACTCTTGCCCTGGGCCTCGCGGTCCTCGGCTTCTCCGGGGCCTCCTGGGCCCAGGCGGCTTCGGCGCCCGAAGCCGCCGCATCGATGGCCGAAGCCGCGGCGGCGCCCGAGGCGGCCGCCTCGGAGGCGGCCCCGGCCGCCGCGCCGGTCGCCAACAAGGGCGACGTGGCCTGGATGGTCGTGGCCACGCTGCTCGTCATCATGATGACGGTGCCGGGCCTCGCGCTGTTCTACGGCGGCCTGGTGCGCAGCAAGAACATGCTGTCCGTGCTGATGCAGGTGATGGTCACGTTCTCGATGATCGTCGTGCTGTGGTTCATCTACGGCTACAGCATCGCGTTCACCGAAGGCAACGCCTACGTCGGCGGCTTCGACCGGCTGTTCATGAAGGGCCTGTTCGATCCGGCGTCCGGCAGCTTCGCGATGGGTGCCACGTTCAGCAAGGGCGTCTACATCCCCGAACTGCTGTTCGCGGCCTTCCAGGCGACCTTCGCGGGCATCACCTGCTGCCTGATCGTCGGCGCGTTCGCCGAGCGCATCAAGTTCAGCGCGGTGCTGCTGTTCATGGCGCTGTGGTTCACGTTCAGCTATGCGCCGATCGCGCACATGGTCTGGTTCTGGATGGGCCCCGACGCCTACGCCAGCGCCGACCTGGTCGACGGCCTGAACGCCAAGGCCGGCCTGATCTGGCAGTGGGGCGGCCTGGACTTCGCGGGCGGCACCGTGGTGCACATCAACGCGGCCGTCGCCGGCCTGGTGGGTGCCTACATGGTCGGCAAGCGCGTCGGCTACGGCAAGGAGGCATTCACG
>JAHBZL010000007.1 GCA_019635485.1 Piscinibacter sp.
ACTGACGACGGGTTCGTCGCAACGCAGGTCCTGCTTGCGCGGGCTGACGCCGCGCAGCAGAAGGTGATGTCACCCCTGATGGGCCGGGACCAGCATGCTTTCATGAACATGCTGAGCGAAATGGTCGACACCGCGTCAAACGAAGGTCGTTGAACGTCTGCATCCCGGAACAGCGGTAGGACGGTCCAGCAGACCGGCTGCGCAAGAGGCTCCTTGGGACCGCACCCTTTCGATCAGAAGCTGCCGATGCGCAGCTTTTCAACCATGCGCGCGTTGGACAGACCGTAGACCCCCTCCCCAGCGCGGTTTCGGCGCCAGAAGTACAGCCCGCCGCTGAAGGCCATTTTCCAACCGGTCCAGGCATCGCGCGAACCGGCGATCTCCAGCGTGCCCACGGTCGCGTGGTTGGCCAACTGCGGCAGACCATGCCATAGCGCGTAGTCGTTCTCCAACTCACTACCCAGGCGGTTGAACAACCCGTGACCTCATTGACACCTTGGCCCTTGCGCAAGGTGATGTCGGCGTACCGAAGGGGTTCGGTGATGCGCTGCAGTTGGTCAGCGACGAGGGCAGATTCAAATCACGCGCTCAGCAAATTCGCACGAGATGGACGTCATCTCTGATGTACGCAAGCTGCCCGCATCTCACCGTGGCGGCAAGCACGAGGATGGCGTACCGCTTGCTAAAATCCCGGAGTATGTTTCTGTCTGGAACACGCATTGAACCAGTTTCATGCAGTGCCATCCGGCCGCATGTTTCTTGGCGGGCTTATAGGCGGGTTCAAAGGGTATTGCCGCGTGAAATTCCATAAGAATCAACAACTTGCAGCGCCACTCGCGCTTCAGGTGCAGAACATCGAGTAGACGGACGCGGCTCGGCGAGCCACGCGCCATCCCGTCGGGGCAGACGGCTACGTCAGCCGATCGCCGCTCCGCCGGCCGGCGCCAGCGCCGCACCGGCACGCAGCCGGCGCACCTGCAGGGCCACACCGATCAGGTACAGCACGAAGAACACGCCGACGAGCTTCAGCAGCGCCGGGTCCTCCGGCGAGCTGAACAGCGGGGCGTCGGCCGGCAGCCGCGTGAAGGTCTCGGTCAGACCGGGAACCATGTGGAAGAAGAAGGTGGTCGTCATGGCGATCGTGACGACATGGCGCGACAGCCGGCCGAACAGCGTCGTGCGCCGCGCCAGCAGCACGGCCGCCAGCACGAGCAGTGTCAGCACGCCCAGCGCATGCGGCTTGCCGAAGCCGCCGTGCTGGAAGATGCCGAAGCCCGTCAGGCAGGTCAGGGCCGTGGTCCAGAGATAGGTGCGGCCGAGGGGCGAGTCGGGCTCGATGGCCTTGTCGCGTGCCAGGGCCCAGGCCCCTGCGGCCACGGCCACGAGGCTGATCGCGGTGTGCACGATGCCGAGCGTCGTCAATCCGAACATGGCGTTCTCTCCTTGGAGGGGCGCGCGAAGGGCGCGCCGTCCGGGAAGCAAGGCGTGGACCGGCCGGCGCCGGCGGCGCTCAGGCCTTGCCGAGCGGCGGCCGGCCGAACAGCGTCGAAGCGCGGCTGATCGGCCCGAGTTCGGCGGTGGCGTTCAGCAGGATCGGGGCGAGTTCGCGCATGCGCGCCGCGCTGAGCCGCTGGCGCGGGCCGGCGATGCTGATCACGCCGATGGCCTCGCCCGCACGCGTCACCGGCGCGGCCATCGCGGTCATGCCCGGCGCGAACACCTCGTCGATCAGCGCGTAGCCGCGCACGCGCGCGGCATTCAGGTAGCCCAGCAGCGCCTTTACGGTCGTGGGAGCGCGCGGGCCGTACTCCTTCGGCGAGCCGAAGCCCTGCCGCGTCACGAGTTCGAGCGCGCGTTCGTCGCTGAGCGTGAACAGCCAGGCGTGGCCCGACGCGGTGCATGACAGGCGCGCGTCCATGCCCATGTCCGGGTCGTAGCGCAGGCCCTTGCGCACGCCCTGCGCCTTGGCCACCCAGGTGAGGCGGTCGCCGTCGACGATCGACAGGCGCACCAGTTCGCCGGATTCGGCCGCGAGCCGCTCGAGCAGCGGCTCGGCGATGTCGACGATGCCGGAGCTGCTGAGGAAGCCCAGGCCGAGCGACGCGAGCTTGGCCGTCAGCTTGTAGTCGCCCTGGCTGCGCAGCTGGCGCACGTAGCCGCGCCGCTGAAGCTCGGCCAGCAGCCGATGGCAGGCGCTGTGCGGAATGTCCAGCTCGTCGGCCAGCAGCGTCAGCGGCATGCCGTCGGGCTGGCCGCAGAGGCGTTCGAGCAGCGCCAGGCCGCGGTCGAGCGCAAGGGTCATGTCGTCTCCTGTTTCGTGATGCGGGAGGTGATTCCGATCGGGAACGTCCTTCCGCTTTGCCTCGAAGAATAGCAGCGCCCCCTTCGAAAGCCGGGGCACGCAGGGCCGGCCGGTGCGCGCGAGCGCATCCATCGAGCCGCAACACAAGAGTCCTCGGACCAGGAGACGAACGCATGAAACTGACCTTGCTGTCAGCCTCGCTGCTGACCCTCGGCGCATGGCTGTCGCCAGGCGCTTCCGCCCACGACGGCGCCGGGCCGGACGGCACCAGCCGTCACGCGCCGCACCACCATCCGCACCGCGGCCCGGACGCCGCGGCACTGGCCGACTGCTGCACTCCGGGTGACGAGGATTTCCCGAAGGTCGGCGGCAACCTCGGCAACCAGAACTACTCGCGTCTGCGGCAGATCAACAAGGGCCTGGTGAAGAAGCTCGGCGCCGCCTGGGTGAACCGCATCGAAGGCGGGCTCCAGACCGGCACCAACCAGAGCACCACGGTCGTCGTCGACGGCGTGATCTACATCGAGTCGGCGCTCGGCAACCTGGTCGCCGTCGACGGCCGCACCGGCGTGACGAAGTGGAAGTGGGTCACGCCGTACGGTGGCGTGACGCGACGCGGCGCCGCGGTGGCGCGCGACCTCGGGCTGGTCTACACGCTGGCGCGCGGCAACCGGCTGGTGGCGCTGAACAAGGACACCGGCGAGGAGGTGTGGACCAGGCAGTACCCGTCCTCCACCGAGCCGGGTTATGTCGGCAACGTCGAGAAGGTGGGCCTCGTCTACCACGACAAGCGGCTGTACATCGGCACCAACGACGGCAACCGCGGCGCGGCCCTGTCCGTCGACGCGACCAACGGCGAGGTGCTGACCACGTTCTGGGGCGTGCCGCAGCCGGGCGAGTACGGCTACGACACCTGGGGCGGGGCGCCGGAAGCGCAGCGCACCGGCGCGACGCCATGGATCCACCCGGCCGTCGACCCCGAGCTCAACCTCGTCTACTGGACCTTCGGCAACGTGCGCGGCGGGTCGTCGCAGAACGGTTCGTCGCGGCCTGGCCTGAACCTGTTCGGCAACTCGCTCGTCGCGCTCGACCTGAAGACCGGCGAATACCGCTGGCACTTCCAGTCGGTGCACCACGACATCTGGGACATGGACAACGTGATGGCCCCGGTGCTGGCCGACGTGAAGATCCAAGGGCGGGACCGCAAGGTGGTCGTGTACGGCAGCAAGACCGGCATGTACTACATCCTCGATCGCCGCGACGGCAGTGCACCGCTGGGCATCGACGAGGTGCCGGTCAAGCAGGACGCCCGCCAGTCGAGCTGGCCGACGCAGCCGTTCCCGCGCCAGGGCGGCTGGACCGAACACTGCGTGGTCGACGAGCCGCTCGGCGGCCCGGTGCCGGGCAGCCCGAACCGCGCGGTGCCGAACTACCAGCGCGGCTGCCTGTTCGACGCGCACTGGGACATCCCGCTGCTGTCGATCCCCGGCCACGGCGGCGGCGCCGACTGGAACCACCAGTCGTACAGCCCGCACACTGGCCTCGTGTACACCGGCATGGGCTACGTCGCCGCGGCGCACTCGCTGACCGAGTCGAGCAACGGCCTGCGCCCGCCCGGCGAGTACATGACCGGCGCGGTGGTGGCCGTCGATCCGGGCACGAACCGGGTGCGCTGGAAGAAGCCGATGCCGTACTCGCTGGCGCACGGCAACGGCATCCTGACCACCGCGAGCGACCTGCTCTTCATCGGCCAGCCCGACGGCCAGCTGCTCGCGCTGGACGCGCGCGACGGCGACGAACTGTGGCGCTTCCAGACCGGCGCGGCGATCAGCGCGAGCCCGGTCAGCTACGAGATCGACGGCGAGCAGTACGTGGCGGTCTACGCCGGCGGAACCGGCATTCCCTACGGCAACTCGGCGCCGCGCGGCGACTACCTGTGGGCGTTCAAGATCGGCGGCCAGGTGCCGCCGGCACCCGATCCGGCGCCGCCGGACGTGCGGCGCCCGGTGTCGGGCAACCCGGTCGAAGGGGCGGCGCTGCCGACGCCGTTCACCGTGTTCCTCGCGCGCGTGCCGAACGCCGCCAACGCACCGGGCGCGGCCGAATCGACCGCGGTCAACGGCATGACGCCGACCTGGATGCGCGTGCCGCTCAACAGCACCGTGACCTTCACGAACCCGTCCGACAACGCCAACACGCATTGCGCGACGCAGTTCTACGAGGGCCTCTTCAACTTCAGGCTCGCGCCCGGCGAATCGGCCCAGCACACGTTCACGCAGCCCGGCGAGTACTTCTACAACGACTGCTTCAGCCCGCGGCCGACCGGAAAGATCGTCGTCTATTGACCCCCCGACACCACCACGAGAGGAGACCTTCATGTCCCAACGCCTGATCTCCCTGGTCGCGTTCGCTGCGGCCCTCGCCGCGACCGCCGCCGCCCACGCCAACCACGACGGCGGACGCGGCGAACGCGGCGTGTCCGAGCCGACCGTCGCCATGCCGACCGGCCCGCACCCGACCCCGGGCACGCGCGACGACTTCGACCCCGTCTACAACGTCTGCCGCGGCACCGACCCGCGCTGCTACAACCCCTGGGTCGAGAACCGTCAGAACAAGGTGCTGCTCTACACACGCACCGCCGGGCCGCGCCACGCGAACCTCGGACCGTCGCTGCCGGCCGGCCTGAATCCGCCGCTGACCGACTCGCACGTGGTGCAGAACGCCATCGTGCGCTGGATGGCCGAGCAGGGCGTCGCGGTCGACTGGACCGAGGACGTCACGCGGCTGTCCAACCTGAACCAGTACAAGGCGGTCATCTTCGCGAGCACGAGCCGCGACACGCTGTGGAAACACGGCACGGCCGTCGATGCGGCGGCCGCGGTCAACACCCGCACCTCCGCCTACCTCGATGCTGCCAAGGTGTCGCTGCGCCAGTACATCCGCGCCGGCGGCGGCTTCGTGGGCATCCACAACGCCTTCGGCACGGAATACAACTGGCCCTGGTACGAAGGGCTGCTGGGCAACGCGAACTACTACGACCATGGCGCGAACCAGGACGGCAAGGTCGACATCGTCGCGCGCGATTCGTCGACGCAGGGCCTGGGCAGCTTCGCCTTCCGCGACGAGTGGTACAACCTGGTGCCGTTCCCGACGCGCGTGAAGTTCCTCGCCACGGTCGACGAGGAGTCGCTCGCGACGCGCCGCACCGTCCACCCGGGCCACGGCACGTTCCATCCGGTCGCCTGGTGCCAGTACTACGACGGCGGCCGCGCCTGGCTGACCACGCTGGGCCATGACGGCGCCGCCTTCACCGACGGCTCGAGCTTCCCCGGTCAGGCGCAATTCAAGCTGCTGATCGTCAACGGCATCCTGTCGGCGATGGGCAACCGCCCGTTCTGCCAGCACTGAGCAGCAGGGTGCGGCCGTGACACAGCGTTTCCTCGCCGGCCTGCTGCTGGCGGCCGCCTCGGCCGCGAGCGCGGGCACGGGTGACGAGCCACCGCGCGAGCTGCTCGACGAGCAGCGCGACGCGCTCGCCTTCGTTGCGCCCGCCGGGCTGGCGATGGTCGGGGATCGGCTGCTGTTCACGGCCTTCCACGCGCTGCGCGGTCAGGAACTGTGGGCCAGCGACGGCACCCCGGAAGGCACGGCGATCGTGGCCGACCTGCGGCCGGGCTTCCGCGGCTCGTTCCCGAGCGGGCAGGTGCTGTACCGCGGCGCGCAGTACTTCGCCGCGGACGACGGCCGCAGCGGCGTCGAGCTGTGGCGCAGCGACGGCACCGCCGCCGGCACGACGCAGGTGGCCGACCTGCGCGCCGGCGCCGACGGCGCCCTGCCACATGCGCTGACGGTCTGGGGCGACCGGCTCGTGTTCGTCGCCGACGACGGCGTGCACGGCCACCAGCTCTGGACCACGCGCGGCGATGCCGCGTCGACGCGGCGCCTCAGCACGATCGCCGGCGCGGGCTCGCGCAGCGCGCCGCGCCAGCTGACGCCGGCGGGCCGACGCCTGTTCTTCACCGCCACCGACGCTGCCGGCGAGGAGCTGTGGGTCAGCGACGGCACGCCCGGCGGCACGCGGCGCGTGCGCGACATCCGCCGCGGCCCGGAGTCGGCGCGCATCGGCCCGCTGGTCGCGCACGGCGACCAGGTGCTGTTCAGCGCCGACGACGGCGTGCACGGCGCAGAGCTGTGGCGCAGCGACGGCACGGCGGCGGGCACCGTGCTGGTCGCCGACCTGCGGCCGGGCCCCGCGGGCGCGCGCCCCGAGCACCTGATCGCCGTCGGCGGCACGCTGTTCTTCGCCGCCCACGACGGGCGGCATGGCATCGAGCTGTGGCGCAGCGACGGGACGGCGCGCGGCACGCGGCTCGTGCGCGACATCCACGCCGGCGCCGCGAACGCGCTGCCGAGCCACTTCGCCGAGCTGTCCGGCCGGCTCTACTTCGCGGCGACCGACGGTGTGCATGGCGTCGAGCTGTGGCGCAGCGACGGCACGCCGGAAGGCACGACACTGGTCCGCGATCTGGTGCCCGGCGCGGCCGGCGGGTCTCCGGCGCAGCTGACGCGCGTGGGCGACCGGCTGTGGTTCACCGCCGGCGACGGCGGACCGGGCACCTGGGCCTGGTCGAGCGACGGCAGCGCCGCGGGCACGCGCATCGAGCGGCACCCCGCGGAGCCGGACGGCATCGCCTGGCGCTTCACCGCGTGGCACGACGGCATCGCTTTCGTCGCCGGCGACGGTCACGGCAACGAACGCCTGTGGCGGCGTGCGCCCGACGGCTCGATCGCGCTGGTCGGCACGCCGCTCGCGCACCGGCTGCGCTGACCCGTCGGTTCACATCGGAGCAGTCCATGGCACGCGCCCGCATCCTCCGCATCGACCCGCCGCGGCGCTGGCCGCGTGCCGGCGTCGTCGTCGCCGCCCTGGCCGCCGGGGCGCTGCTCGGCGTGGCCGTCTCGCAGGAGGAGCCGCACGAGGCCGCCCGCCCGGCGCCGGCCGCTGCGGCGGCGCCGGTGCTGGCGCCGCCGGTCGTGCCCGTGCCTCCGCTCGCGGCGGGCAGGACGACGGCCATCGACACCCTCGATGCACCCGCCGTGGTGCCCGCGGCCGCGGTCGCGCGTGCGCCGCTGTCGACCGAGATCGCTCCGGGCGTGCACGTCACGCCGCTGGCGGTGCCGCCGGGCACGCTGCCGCAGCCGGCCGCGCCCGGACCGCAGGACACCGAATCCGAGAACTGAGGGAGGCACGACCAAGAACTCGCCATGCGGGAGCCGTTTCCAGAATGGAAACCACGCCGTCCTCGACTTCCAGAATCCCGCCACGCCGCGTCGCGCGGCACGAAGGAACACCATGCCGCAACCGCTGTTCGTGCTCAACGGCTCGAACCTCAACATGCTCGGCCAGCGCGAACCGACGCTGTACGGCACCACCACGCTGGCGGAGATCCAGCAGCGCACCGAACGCCTCGCCGCCGAGCTCGACCTGGCCTGCGACTTCCGCCAGACCAACCACGAGGGCGTGCTGGTCGACTGGATCCAGGAGGCCTTCGCACGCGACGCGGCCGTGATCATCAACCCGGCCGGCTTCTCGTTCGGCTGCGTGCCGGTGCTGGACGCACTGAAGCTGCTGCGCCGGCCGCTGGTGGAGGTGCACCTCACCAACATCCACCAGCGCCCCGCGCCCTACACCCACTCGCTGGTCTCGCAGGTCGCCACCGGCGTGATCTGCGGGTTCGGCGCCACCGGTTACCTGCTGGCGGTGCGCGCCGTCGCCGACGCGCTGGCGCACGAGCGCCGGACCGCCTGATCCCCCTCACCCGAACCCACAAGGAGACATCTGATGAACCCGCTCTTCCGCCGCCGTGCACTGCTCCAGGCCGCCGCCGCACTCGCCGCCCCCGCCGCGCTGACCGCGCGCGCCCAGGCCAAGCCGACGCTGCGCCTGGCCGCCGTGTTCTCGGACAAGGACATCCGCGCCGAAATGGTCCGCATGCTCGCCAAGGACGTCGAGGCGTTCTGCACCGTCGAGCCTTTCCTCGGCGGCACGCTGTTCAAGCAAGGCACCGAGCTGGTGGCGCTGCAGCGCGACAACCTGGAGCTCGGCAACATCGCGCCGCAGGACATCACGAAGCAGTTGCCGGCCTGGTCGATCCTGACCTCGGCCTACCTGTTCCGCGACGCGCAGCACCTGAACGCCTTCTTCGGCAGCGATGCCGGCGCCGAGATGAAGCAGATGGCCGAGGACCAGCTGAAGGTCAAGATCCTCGCGCCGGTGTTCTTCGGCATGCGCCACGTCGGGCTGCGCAGCAAGAAGAAGGTCTCGAGCCCGGCCGATCTCGCCGGCGTGAAGCTGCGCATGCCGGCGGGCGACGCCTGGCAGATGCTCGGCCGCTCGCTCGGCGCCAACCCGACGCCGATGGCCTATGCCGAGACCTACACCGGCCTGCAGACCGGCGCCGTCGACGGGCAGGACAACCCGCTGCCGAACGTGCAGAACATGAAGTTCTACGAGGTGATGTCGCAGGTCGTGCTGACCTCGCACCTGGTCGCCTTCGACGTGCTGTCGATGAACCTGAAGGCCTGGAACGCGCTCGGCGCGGCCCACCAGAAGAGCTTCCAGGCCGCGGTCGACAAGGCGGTGGCGTGGAGCACCGCCGAGCACGTGAAGCGCGAGGCGGAGCTCGCCGAAAGCTTCCGCCGCCAGGGGCTGGAGGTCTACGTGCCGGACGTCGCCGCGTTCCGCGCCTTCGCGCAGAAGGCCTACCTCGCCTCCGACGAGTCGCGCGCCTGGCCGAAGGGCATGCTCGAGCGCATCAACGCGATGAAGTGAACACCGGTCCGCGCCGATCCACGCCGGTCACGCGATTCAGCCCGGCGCGCGCACGGCGCCCGCCGGGCCCCTCCCTGCCCTGAGACTCCCATGCCCCATCGCCTGCACGGCGCCGTTGAGTGGATCCGGCGCCGCACCGAGAACGTCGTGGCCGCGCTGCTGGCCGTGATGTTCGCCGCCTTCATCGTCCAGATCGTGTTCCGCTACCTGTTCAACTTCCCGGTCGGCTGGTCCTCCGAGCTGTCGGTGATCTGCTGGCTGTACATCGTGCTGCTGGGTTCGGCGTTCTGGCTGCGCGGGCACGAGGAGATCCGCTTCGACCTGCTGACCGACCTGCTCGGCCCGCGCGCGCGACGCCTCGTCGCCGGCGTCGGCGCGCTGGCGATCGGGCTGCTGTTCGCCTCGGCGCTGCCCGCGACGGCACGCTACGTCGCGTTCATGAAGGTCGAGAGCAGCTCGTACCTGAACATCCGCATGGACCTGCTGTATTCGGTCTACGTCGTGTTCGCGGTCGCGCTGGTCGTGCGCTACGCCTGGTCAGCCTGGCGGGCGTGGCGCGGCAGCGAGGCGGCTGCAGACGTGGGCGTCGCCGACAAGGGCTACGGGCTGTGAACTTCGGCAGCCCGTTCGCCTGCGCGATCTACGCGATCGTCGCGCTGAGCTTGCTGGGCGTGCCGGTCGGGCACGCGATGATCGGCGGCTCGATCCTCTATCTGTGGCTCGCCGGCCTGGACCCCGGCACCGCCGCCGAGCAGCTGCTCAACGGCATGTACACCAGCTTCCTGCTGCTGGCGATTCCGCTGTTCATCCTCGCCGCGGAGTTCATGAACACCGGCAGCATCATGGACCGGCTGCTGCGCTTCTGCAACGCGCTGGTCGGCCGCTTCCGCGGCGGGCTGGCGCAGGTCAACGTGGTGCAGAGCATCATCTTCGCGAGCATGTCCGGCTCGGCGCTGGCCGATGCGGCCGGCTCGGGCCGCATCATGCAGACGATGATGACGAAGGACGGCCGCTACAGCGGCGCCTTCGCGGCCGCGTTGACGGCGGTGTCGGCGGTGATCGGCCCGATCATGCCGCCCTCGATCCCGCTGGTGCTGTACGCGCTCGTGTCCAATACCTCGGTGGGGTACCTGTTCCTCGCCGGCGTCGTGCCGGCGCTGCTGCTGGGCGGCGTGCAGATGGGCCTGATCGCGGCCACCGCCCGCAAGCGCCGCTTTCCGGTCGAGGCGCCGGTGCCGCTGCGCGCGCTGCCGCGCATCACCTGGGAGGCGCTGCCCGCGCTGCTGATGCCGGTGATCCTGCTCGGCTGCCTGTACAGCGGCATCACCACGCCGACCGAGGCAGCGGCCGTCGCGGCGGCCTACGCGCTGGCGGTGTCGGCGCTGCTGTACCGCAGCGTGTCCGCGCGCAAGGTGTACGACGCGCTGCGCAACAGCGCCCGCGTGACGGTCTCGATCGGCATGCTGATCGCCGGCGCGCTGGCGTTCAACTACGTCGTCACGGTCGAGAACATCCCGCGCACGCTGAGCGCGCTGCTGGCGGCGTGGCAGCTCTCGCCGCTGGCGTTCCTGCTCGCGGTCAACCTGCTGCTGCTGGTGCTCGGCTGCTTCCTGGAGGGCACGACGATCATCCTGGTCATCCTGCCCGTGCTGCTGCCGACCGCCCAGACGCTCGGGATCGACCCGGTGCACTTCGGCGTGATGGCCGTCGTGAACATCATGCTCGGCCTCGTGACGCCGCCGTACGGCCTGCTGCTGTTCATGATGACCAAGATCGCCGACGTCTCGCTGCGCGACCTGGTGCGCGAGGTGATGCCGTTCCTGTACGTGATGGTCGGCGCGCTCGCCGTCATCACGCTGTTCCCGGACCTCGTGCTGTTTCTGCCAAGACTGCTCGGTTACCAGGGTTAGGCCGGCGAAAGGCGGCCGGCGCGCCAATTTCGTCCTACCCGGCGGGGGCGGCGCGTGCGTATCCTCCCCGCATGGGTACCAGTTCACGAGCCGCCTCTCCCGCACAGTACGGGATCATCTCGAACGGCGACGGGCAGTACGGCACCTGGCCGACCAACCGTCGGCTGCCGAACGGCTGGCGCTACACCGGCATGACCGGCACGCAGTCCGAACTGCTGCTGGTGCTGCGCACGCAGTACGTCGAGACGCTGCCCGCACCGCTGATCGCGCAGGGCCCGGGCTCACGCTGAGGGCGCCGCGGCACACGCGCGGTAGGCCGCGACGAAGGCCTGCGCCGTCGCCGCGGTGCGCGCCACGTCCTGGCCCGGGCGGTACAGGTCGCTGCCCAGCCCCGCCCCGAGGCAGCCCGCACGCAGGTAGTCCGCCAGGTTGGCCGGCGTGATGCCGCCGACCGCGAACAGCGGCACCGGCGGCAGCACGGCGCGCAGCGCCTTCACGTGGCCCGGCCCGTAGGTCGTCGCCGGGAACAGCTTGAGCGCCTGCGCGCCGGCATCGAGCGCCGCGAAGGCCTCGCTCGCCGTGGCGAAGCCGGCCGCCACGTGCAGCCCGCGCGCCACCGCATGCGCGATCAGCGCCGGACGCGTGTTGGGCGTCACGGCGAGCCGCCCGCCCGCCTCGGCCAGCGCGTCCGCATCGGCCTCGCGCAGCACCGTGCCGCCGCCGATCAATGCGCGTTCACCGAACGCGGCGGCGACCCGGCGCACGCTGTCGGCCCAGTCGGGCGAGTTCAGCGGGATCTCGATCGCGTCGAAGCCCGCCTCGACCAGGGCCTGCACATGCGGCAGCGCCTCGTCGGGTCGGATGCCGCGCAGGATCGCGATCAGCGGCAGTCGGGTCGGCCAGTCCATGCCCGCCATTGTGGCCGCCCGCCTCAGTCCCGGTGCGCGGCGAGGAACCGGTAGCCGGCCGCGAGCACGGCGGCCGGGTCGCGCGGCCGGTCGTGCTCGACGATGTGCAGGTCCACGCGCGGCTGCAGCCAGTCCGCCAGGCGGGCCCAGGGCACGATGCCCTGCCCCGGCGCGGCCCAGCCGTCTTCGTCGACCGCCGCGCCGGCCGGGGCGACGTCCTTGACATGCACGGCCGCGAGCCGGTTCGCGTAGCGCTCGAGCCAATGCGCGGGGTCGGCGCCGGCCCGGCAGATCCAGCCGACGTCGGCCTCCCAGCCGAGCTGGCCCGGCGACGTCGCGTCGAGCAGCCATTCGAGCGCGGTGCGGCCGTCGTGCAGCAGGAACTCGAAGTCGTGGTTGTGGTACGCGAGCTTCAGCCCCTCGCGCTGCAACGCCTCGCCGAGCCCCGCGAGGCGACGACCCAGCGCCGCCCAGGCCGCGCCGCCGACCGGGCGCTCGCCCATCGGCAGCCACGGCATCACGACCAGCGGGCAGCCGGTCCGGCGGCAGGCATCGATCACCTCGTCCGGGCGCGACTCGAGCCAGGCCAGCGAGGCGTGCATCGAGGCGACTCGCAGCCCGTGGCGCCCGAGCGCCGCGACGAACTCCGCCGCCGGGAGCCCCTGGGTGGCGACGCTCTCCACCCATTCGAAGCCGGCATCACGCACCAGCCGGAGTTGCGTGTCGAGCGGGCCCGCGTCGCGCAGGCTGTAGAGCTGGACGGCCATCTTCATCGGTCGACTCCTCGACGAGGTCTCAGAACAGGCGTGCGGCCAGCGGCTCGGGCCGGTCGCAGGTGGTCGTGAGCGTCAGCGTCGCGCCGCTGCGCCCGGCGCTGACCGCACCGTCGAGCACCTCCAGCACGTGCAGCGCGAGCGCGTCGCTGCAGCGGTGCGGCCGGCCCTCCTGCAGCGCGAGCACCATGTCGATCAGCCCGATGCCGCGGGCGTTCGTGTGGTACGGCCGCCCGCCCGGCGCGCGCAGCCACGGACCGCGCTGCAGCGCGTAGCGCACCGTGCCGCCGAACCGGTTCGGGTCGTGGCCGAGCGCGGTCCCTTCGTCGCCGTACAGCTCGATCGGCGCGTGGCCGTGCCGCCAGACGTCGAAGCTGGTCGTCAGCACGACCTGCGCACCGCTCGCGAAGTCGAGCAGCGTCACCAGGTGCGTCGGCACCTCGACCTCGAGCGTGCGCCCGGCGTTGGCGCCGCTGCGCACGGTGCGGCGCGCGCGCGTCACGTGCGCGCTGCCGCGCAGGCTGCGCACCGGGCCGAGCGCGTGCACGAGGTGCGTCACGTAGTACACGCCCATGTCCAGCATCGGGCCGGCGCCCTCGCGGTAGAAGAAGTCCGGGTTCGGGTGCCAGTCGTCCGGGCCCGGGCCCATGAAGTGCGCGCTGCCGTGGCGCACGGGGCCGATCGTGCCGGCGTCCAGCAGCGCGCGCAGCGCCTGCGCCCCGGCGCCGAGGAAGGTGTCCGGCGCGCAGCCCAGCCGCAGGCCGCGTGCACGCGCCTCGTCGACCAGTTCGCCACCCTGCGCGAAGCGCGCCGCGAGCGGCTTCTCGGTGAACAGGTGCTTGCCGGCCGCCAGCACGCGCCGGCCGATCGCGTGGTGCGCGAGCGGCGGCGTCAGGTTCAGGATCACCTGCGCCTCGCTGGCCAGCAGCGCGTCGATGTCCATGGCACGCACGCCGGTCTCGGCGGCGCGCCGCTGGGCGACCGCCGGGTCGCCGTCGGCAATGCCGACGAGGTGCACCCGCCGGCAGCGCTGCAGCGTCTTCAGGTAGGCCGGGAAGATGTTGCCCGTGCCGATGATGCCCAGGCCGATTGGGGAACTCATGGGGTGTCGTCGTCGAAGGTGATCGGTTCGTGCGGCCCGGCGGCGACGGAGTCGCGCCACACGACCTCGGGTGGGAAGTCGCGCTGCACCGGCAGCGCGAGGCCGTAGCACAGGTTGATCAGGAAGCGGCAGCCGCTCTCGGCCGCGGCGCGGATCGGCACGCGCACGGTGGTCAGCGCCGGTGTCGTGAACGCGGCCAGCGCGCTGTCGTCGTAGCCGAGCACCGCCAGGTCCTGCGGGACGCGCACGCCGGCCGCGCCGAAGCGCGAGACGGCGGCCATCGCCATCATGTCGTTGGCGCAGAACAGCGCGGTGTAGCCACGCGGCCCGCGCCGCAGCAGTTCGTCGGCCGCGGCCTGCCCGCCGGCCAGGCCGAAGTCACCCTCGACCTGCCGCTCCGGCGGCACCTGCACGCCGTGGGCCGCCAGCTCGGCGTGGAAGCCGGCCATGCGGTCCTCGTTGTCGGGGGCGCTGTGCGGGCCGCCGATGCAGGCGATGTCGCGATGCCCACGCGACAGCAGTGCGCGCGCCGCCAGCCGGCCCGCGCGCCGGTGGTCGGTGCCGAAGCAGTTCTCCGGGTGTGCCGGGCTGCGCCGGTTCAGCAGCACCATGCGCGGCAGCTTCTTCCACAGCGCCGCGTAGTCGGTGTCGCGCAGCGCGTTGCTCATCACCAGCACACCGTCGCACTGGCGCTCCTGCAGGAAGCGGATGCCGTCCAGCGCCTGCTGGCGCCGGTCGCCGCCACCGCAGCCGTTGGCGGCGACCATGTGGCGGTCGACGGCACGCAGTTCGGCGTCGACCATCTGCAGGATCGGCCCGTAGAAGTCACCCGAGAAGTCCGGCACGTAGATGCCGACCATGTCGCTGGTCCGGCGGCTCAGCGCGCGCGCCACCTTGGAAGGCTGGAAGCCGAGCGCCGCGGCGGCCTGCTGGACCCGCGCCAGGGTCTCGGGCGCCACCGAGCCCTGCCCGGAGATGGCGCGCGAAGCCGTGCCGAGACCCACCCCGGCGCGCCGGGCGACATCGGCAAGGGTCACGGCCACGCTCAGAGCCTCGCCTGGGTCTGCGGGTCGAACAGCGACACCGCCGATGCCCGTACTGCCAGGCCGATCTCCTGGCCGACCGCCGGCGCGTGGCCAGCGTCGATTTCAACCGCGATCGAACTGCCCGTGGCGTCCAGCCAGACGACCTGGTTCGAGCCCATCGGCTCGACCAGCGAGACCCGGGCCCGCCCGGCGGCGCCGTCGTCGCGAAGTTCCAGGTGTTCGGGCCGCACGCCGAGCACGACCGGCGCGCCGTCGGCAGGCGGCGCGGCGGCGAACGCATAGCCGCTCACGTCCACGCGCAGCGCGTCCGACACGAAGCCCAGGCCCGTCGGCCCGCGCTGCAGCCGGCCCTGGACGAAGTTCATGCTCGGCGATCCGAGGAAACCGGCCACGAACATGTTGGCCGGCGCATCGTAGACACGGTGCGGCGTGTCGATCTGCTGGATGCGCCCACCCTGCATCACGGCGATGCGGCTGGCCAGCGTCATCGCCTCGACCTGGTCGTGGGTGACGTAGACCATCGTCGTGCCGAGCTGCAGGTGCAGCTGCTTGAGCTCGCGGCGCAGTTCGGCGCGCAGCTTGGCATCGAGGTTGGACAGCGGCTCGTCGAACAGGTAGACCTGCGCGTCGCGCACCAGCGCGCGGCCGATCGCGACGCGCTGGCGCTGGCCGCCCGACAGCTGCGAGGGGCGGCGCCCGAGCAGGTCGGTCAGGTGCAGCATCTGCGCGGCGCGCCCGACCCGGCGCTCGATCTCGTCGCGCGGCACACCGGCCACGCGCAGGCCGAAGGACATGTTGCGCTCGACGTTCATGGTCGGGTAGAGCGCATAGCTCTGGAACACCATGCCGATCTCGCGGTCCTTCGGATCGGCCCAGGTCACGTCGCGCTCGCCGATGCGCACGCTGCCCGCACTCACCTCGTTGAAGCCGGCCAGCGTGTGCAGCAGGGTCGACTTGCCGCAGCCCGAAGGACCCAGCAGGACGAGGAACTCGCCGTCGGCGACGGCCAGCGAGAGGTTCTTCAGCACCGCGACGTTGCCGAAGACGATGTCCAGGGAATCGATGGTGACGCTTGCCATTCGGGTCAGCCCTTGACGGCGCCGGCGGCGATGCCGCGCACGAACCAGCGGCCGGAGAAGAAGTACACCGCCAGCGGCACCAGCGAGGTCAGGATCGTCGCCGCCATGTCGACGTGGTAGCGGCGCTCGCCGAAGGTGGTGTTGACGAGATTGTTCAGTTGCACGGTCATCGGTTGGTTGTCCTTGCCCGCGAAGATCAGGCCGAACAGGAAGTCGTTCCAGATGCCGGTGACCTGCAGGATGGTCGCGACGATCAGCATCGGCGTGGCCATCGGCAGCATCAGCTGGAAGAAGATGCGCCAGAAGCCGCCGCCGTCGATGCGCGCGGCCTTGAACAGCTCCTGCGGCACGGCGACGTAGTAGTTGCGGAACAGCAGCGTCATCACCGGCATGCCGAAGATGCAGTGCACGACGAGGATCGCCCAGTAGGTGTTGTAGAAGCCGCCGAGCCGGAACCACGCGACCAGCGGGTAGATCATCACCTGGAACGGCACGAACGCGCCGAGCAGCATGATGGCGAACAGGGCGTCGCCCCACTTCGAGCGCCAGAAGCTCAGTGCGTAGCCGTTCAGCGCCCCGAGGAACACGGACAGGACGGTGGCCGGCACGGTGATGCGCACCGAGTTCCAGAAGCCGCCCTGGATGCCCTCGCAGGCGAGCGCGATGCAGGCCTTGGACCAGGCCTCGGCCCAGTTGCCGAACTGCGGCGACGACGGCCAGGCAAACAGTGCGGCCTGGCGGACCTCGGCCGGCGACTTCAATGACGTGATCAGCATCACGTACAGCGGCAGCAGGAAGAACGCGGCGGTGACGAGCAGGAATGCATAGACGCCGACCCGCGCCGGCGTGAACCAGGGCCGGCGCGGGCGGGACGGGGCGGAGGTGGCGACGCTGCGGTTCACGGCCCCTCCTTCAGTGGCCCGCGGCCAGGCGCGCCTGCACCTTGGCGCGCCAGTACAGCAGCGGGGCCAGCACCGCGAACACCGTCGACAGCATCACCACCGAAGCCGCCGACGCCAGGCCGATGTTGTTGCGCCCGAACAGGTGGTCGATGATGAACTTGGCCGGGACTTCGCTGGCGTCGCCGGGGCCGCCGCTGGTCATCACCACGACGACGTCGAAGGTGCGCACCAGCGCCACGGCGAGCAGCACCGAGGCGGTCGCGTAGGCCGGCCCGATCTGCGGCAGCACGACGCTCCAGTAGTAACGCGGCCGCGACACGCCGTCGAGGCGGGCGGCCTTCCACTGCTCCTCGTCGACCCCGCGCAGCGCGGCGAGGATGATGGCCATCGTCGTGCCGCTGCCCTGCCAGATCATCGCCAGGCCGATGGCATAGAGCACCCGGTCAGGCTGCACCGTCCAGTCGAGCGTGAAGCTGTCCCAGCCCATCTGGCGGAAGGCGTTCTGCAGGCCCAGGCCGGGATTGAACAGCCACTGCCAGACCAGCCCCGTGACGACGAAGCTCATCGCGTAGGGGTAGAGGAAGATGGTGCGGAACCAGCTTTCGGCGCGCACCTGCTGGTCGATGAAGATGGCCATCAGCGTGCCCAGCACCAGCACGCCGAGGATGTAGACCAGCGCGAGGATGCCGAGGTGGTTCAGCGAGACGATCCAGCGCTCGGTTTCGAACAGGCGCTCGTACTGCATCAGCCCGACCCAGTCGTCGCGCGGGAACAGCCGCGACGACGAGAGCGAGATGCGGATGCTCCACAGCACCGAGCCCACGTAGGCCAGCAGCGCCGTGACGGCCAGGGGCAGCAGCGCAGCGTGCAGCGCCAGGTTCAGGCGCCGCGGCCGTGCAGGACGAGCCATGTCGAATTCCTCGGTCGATGTCGCCGCACGGCGGCTTCCGGATCGGTCCGGACCGATTCACACCCCGGAGCCGAGGCGGCTCCGGGGCCGGTCGCCTTCAGCGCTTGAGGGCGATGGCCATCGCCTTGATGGCGTCGTCGGTCGACTGGTCGGAGTTCCAGAACTTGCTGACCGCATCCTCGAACGCGCCCTTGGCGTCGGGGCTCAGCAGTTCGTTGTCGCTCTGCAGCAGGCGGTTTTCCTTGACCGCCTGCACGCCCTGCTGGGCGCAGATGTCCACCTTGCTGGTGTCGACGTCGGTGCGGATCGGGATCGAGCCCTTCTTGTTGTTGAAGGCGACCTGCACCGCCGGTGAGATCATCAGCTCGGCGAGCTTCTTCTGCGCCGCCGCGGTGTCCTTGTCCTTGCCCTTCGGGAACACGAACACGTCGCCGCCGATCGCGTACGGCATCTTCGGGCCTCCGGCCATGAAGCAGCCGTAGTCCTTGCCAGCGACCTTGTTGGCGTTGACGAACTCGCCCTTCGCCCAGTCGCCCATCATCTGGAAGCCGGCCTTGCCCTGGATGACCATCGCCGTGGCGAGGTTCCAGTCGCGGCCCGGCGAGCCGGGATCGACGTAGGCCTTCAGCTTCTTGAAGCTTTCGACGGCCTTGCGGAAATCCGCCCCGGAGGCGTCCTTGTCCTTGAAGGTCTTGAGGTAGAGGTCGCGGCCGCCGACCGCCAGCAGCACGCCGCGGAAGGTGATGCCCTCCTGCCAGCCCTGGCCGCCCAGCGCCAATGCCGTCACCCCGGTGGCCTTGACCTTGTCCAGCGCCGCGAAGAACTCGTCCAGCGTGGTCGGATCCTTGGTGACACCCGCCTTGGCGAGCACCGCCTTGTTGTACCAGACCCAGTTCTCGTTGTGCAGGTTGACGGGCACCGCGTAGTAGTGGCCGTTGACCTTGACCGCGTTCTTGATCTTCTCGGGCAGGAGCTTGTCCCAGTTGCCCTTGGCGGCTACGTCGTCGAGGTTGTTCAGCAGGCCTTCCTTGATGATCTCCTCGTACTGGCGGCCGTAGTTGTACTGGGCCGCGGTGGGCGGATCGCCGCCCATGGTGCGGTTGGCCATCACGGTGCGGGCCTGCGCGCCGCCGCCGCCGGCGATCGGCGTGTCGACCCAGGTGCCGCCGGCCTTCGTGTAGGCCGCGGCGAACTCCTTGATCGCGGCGGCCTCGCCGCCGGAAGTCCACCAGTGGATCACTTCGGCCTTCTGGGCATGGGCCAGGCCGCTCAGGGCCAGGCCGGCGGCCAGCGCCATCGGCGCGAGGGGGCGGAACGTCATCGATGTCTCCTTCGTTGTGCAGGCCTCGTGGGCCACTGGAATCAGCGGCTGCGTGCCGCCAGAAACGCCTGGAATGCCCTGGCGCTGTTCTTCAGGGTGCGCTGTTGGGTCGCATAGTCGACGTGCACGAGGCCGAAGCGGCGTTCGTAGCCGAAGGCCCATTCGAAGTTGTCCATCAGCGACCAGACGAAATAGCCGCGCACGTCGACACCGGCATCGGCGGCGCGGGCGACCGCGGCGAAGTGACGCTCGAGGTACGAGATGCGCTGCGCGTCGTCGACCCGGCCGTCGGCGACGCGGTCGTCCGAGGCCATGCCGTTCTCGGTGATGAAGACCGGCGGCAGGTTCGGATAGGCCGCCTTGAAACCGCGCAGCAGGTCCTCGAGACCCTGCGGATACACCTCCCAGCCCATCTGCGTGCGCTCGACGCCCGGCAGCGGCACGTCGACGAAGCGGCCGGCGCCGTTGCTGCGCAGGTTGCTGCGGAAGTAGTAGTTGATGCCGAGGAAGTCGACCGGGCGCGTGATGACCGCCATGTCGCCGTCCAGCACCAGCGGCTCGCTGCCGGGCCAGAGGCGCTGCAGGTCGGCCGGGTAGCGCCCGGCGAACAGCGGATCGAGCACCCAGGCGTTGTGCATCACCTCGTACAGGTGCGCGGCGTCGCGGTCGGCGTCGCTCGCGCCGTCGGTCGTGCCGCGCCCGACGTTGGCGACGATGCCGCAGGCCGCACCCGGATCGGCCGCCCGCAGCGCCGGCAGCGCCAGGCCGTGGCCGAGCAGCAGGTGGTGCATCGCCTGCGTCGCGAAGCGCGGCTCGGCCAGGCCGGGAGCGTGGTGGCCGTTGCCGTGACCGAGGAAGGCCGAGCACCAGGGCTCGTTGAGCGTCATCCAGGCACTCACCCGCCCGTGCAGCGCCCGCGCCATCCTGTCGGCGTAGTCGGCGAAGCGGTAGGCCGTCTCGCGGTTCAGCCAGCCGCCCCGGTCCTGCAGGTGCTGCGGCAGGTCCCAGTGGTACAGCGTCACGTAACGCTGCACGCCGCGCTCGCCGAGCCGGTCGAGCAGGCGCTGGTAGAAGCCGATGCCGGCCGGATTCAGGGAGCCGTCCTCGCGCAGCACGCGCGGCCAGGCGATCGACAGCCGGTAGGCATCGACGCCGAGCGCAGCGATCAGTTCGACGTCGCTCTCCCAGCGCCGGTAGTGGTCGCAGCCCGGCTCGCCGGTGTCGCCGTGCAGCACCTTGCCGGGCGTCGCGCTGAAGGTGTCCCAGATCGATGTCAGGCGGCCGTCGGCCCGGGTCGAACCTTCGATCTGGAACGAGGCCGTGGCCACGCCCCAGACGAAGTCGGGGCGCGCGAAGCGGGCGGGAACGGCGAGCGGGGCGATGGCGGCGGACATGGCACGGAAACCCAAGAAATGCGGATTGGAAGCGCTTCCAACGCACGCATTGAACCAGTCCTGCGGGCGCTGGTCATCCGGAGGAACCCGGGCCTGCGTGAACCTTTGGCGCCCGCCGGCGTGACCGGGGCACCACTCGCCGGGCCCACTGCTAGACTGCGTCGACCATGACGCCCGGCGCCCCGATCGACTATCCCGGCAACCTGTTCGTGGTGGCCGCGCCCAGCGGCGCCGGCAAGTCCAGCCTGGTCAAGGCGCTGCTGGAACTCGACTCGCACCTGATGGTGTCGGTCTCGCACACGACCCGCGCGCCGCGCGGCCAGGAGCAGTCCGGGCGCGAGTACCACTTCATCGGCGAGCCCGAGTTCCGCGCCAAGATCGAGCACGGCGACTTCTTCGAATGGGCCGAGGTGCACGGCAACCTGTACGGCACCTCGCGCGCCGCGATCGAGGACTGCATCGCCCACGGGCAGGACGTGGTGCTGGAGATCGACTGGCAGGGCGCGCTGCAGATCAAGAAGCTGTTCGCGCACGCCGTGCTCATCTTCATCCTGCCGCCGAGCTGGGACGAACTGCGCCAGCGCCTGATGCGCCGCGGCGAGGACCATCCCGACGTGATCAGCACGCGCATGGCCAACGCACGCATCGAGGTGGCCCAGGCCCGGCACTTCGACTTCGTTATAATCAACGCTCTTTTCGAGACGGCGCTTTTCGACCTGAAGACCGTCGTCCACTCGCAGCGCCTCAAGTACGCTGCCCAGCGCCGCAACAAGTCCCAGGTGTTCAGCGCGCTGAACCTGATCTGATCCCCGGAGCACGCATGGCCCGCATCACCGTCGAAGACTGCCTGCAGAAGATCCCGAACCGTTTCCAGCTCGTGCTCGCTGCCACCTACCGTGCGCGCATGCTGAGCCAGGGCCACGCGCCGAAGATCGAGACCAAGAACAAGCCCGGCGTCACCGCGCTGCGCGAGATCGCCGCCGGCGAAGTGGGCGTCGAGATGCTGCGCAAGGTTCCCGTCTGAGCGCCTAGCGCCACCTCTCATCTCCCTGCCCCTGCGGGCCCCGAGGGCGGCCTGCTAAATTCGCGGACATGGGCGCCCGCTCCCCCGATGCTCTGCGTGACCCGGCCACTGCGCCGGGACGCCGTGGCACAGGTGCGCCCAAGCCCGGCGCGGCCGACACCTCCGCGGCCTCCTTCGCGGCGCTGACCGCCAAGCTCGACTACCTCGACGCCGCCGACGTCAAGCGGGTGCGCGACGCCTACCGCTTCGCCGACGAGGCGCATCTCGGGCAGTTCCGCGCCAGCGGCGAGCCCTACATCACGCACCCGATCGCGGTGGCCGGCCTGTGCGCCGACTGGAAGCTCGACGTGCAGGCCATCATGGCCGCGCTGATGCACGACGCGATGGAGGACTGCGGCATCGCCAAGAGCGAGCTGATCGAGCGCTTCGGCGCACCGACCGCGGATCTCGTCGACGGCCTGACGAAACTCGACAAGCTGCGCTTCTCGACCCGCGAGGAGTCGCAGGCCGAGTCGTTCCGCAAGATGCTGCTGGCGATGGCGCGCGACGTGCGGGTCATCCTGATCAAGCTCGCCGACCGCTTGCACAACATGCGCACGATGGAGGCGATGGTGCCCTCCAAGCGCGTGCGCATCGCCGGCGAGACGCTCGAGATCTACGCGCCGATCGCGCACCGGCTCGGCCTGAACCAGACCTACCGCGAGCTGCAGGAGCTCTCGTTCCAGCACCTGCGCCCGTGGCGGCACGGTGCGCTGTCCAAGGCGGTGCTGAAGGCCCGCGGCTACCGGCGCGACGTGGTCGAGCGCATCCAGCGCGAAGTCGAGAAGGCCTTCGCCGGCTCCAAGCTCGCGGTGCAGGTCTACGGCCGCGAGAAGACGATCTACTCGATCTACCGCAAGATGCGCGAGAAGCACCTGAGCTTCGCCCAGGTCAACGACATCTTCGGCTTCCGCATCGTCGTGCCGACGCTGCACGAGTGCTACCTGGCGATGGGCGTGCTGCACCAGCTGTACAAGCCGCAACCGGGGCGCTTCAAGGATTACATCGCGATCCCGAAGGCGAACGGCTACCAGTCGCTGCACACCACGCTGGTCAGCCCGCTCGGCACCGCGGTGGAGTTCCAGATCCGCACCGAGCAGATGCACGCGGTGGCCGAGAAGGGCATCGCGGCACACTGGATGTACAAGTCCAAGGGCGCCGGCGGCAACCACGCGCAGGACGCGCAGCGGCTGGGCGCGATGTGGCTGCAGAGCCTGCTGGACATCCAGGACGAGACACGCGACGCGAGCGAATTCCTCGAACACGTCAAGATCGACCTGTTCCCGGACGCGATCTACGTCTTCACGCCGAAGTCCAAGATCCTCGCGCTGCCCAAGGGCGCGACGCCGGTGGACTTCGCCTACGCGATTCACTCCGACGTCGGCGACCGCTGCGTCGCGGCCAAGGTCAACGGCGAGCCGGTCGCGCTGCGCACCGAGCTGCACAGCGGCGACGTGGTCGAGATCGTCAGCGCGCCGAACGCGCGCCCGAACCCCGCCTGGCTGAACTTCGTGCGCACCGGCCGCGCGCGCTCGAAGATCCGCCACTACCTGAAGACGCTCGAGCAGGAGGAGTCGCAGGACCTGGGCGAGAAGATGCTCGCGCAGGCGCTGCGCGCCGAAGGCCTGCAGCTGCCCGGCGACGGCGAGGAACACGCCGCGCTGTGGCAGCAGGTGACCCGCTGGAGCGGCAACCGCACGCGCGCCGAACTGCTCACCGACATCGGCCTGGGCCGCAAGATCGCCAGCATTGTCGCCAAGCGCGTGGCGCGCCTGATGGCCGAGGGCGGCCAGCGCCCCGACGCGCTGACGCTGACGATGGGCCGCTACGCCAGCGACGACAGCACGCCGCTGCAGGGCATGGTGCTGATCGACGGCAGCGAAGGCGCCTCGGTGCAGCTGGCCGCCTGCTGCCGCCCGATCCCCGGCGACGCGATCGTCGGCTACCTCGGCCGCGGCGAGGGGCTGACCGTGCACACCGCCGAATGCAGCGTCGGCAAGCGCCTGTTCGAGCGCGACAGCGAACGCTGGATGACGGTCGAATGGGCCGAGCAGCCGACACGCGCGTTCGAGACCGCGGTCACCGTGCTGCTGAAGAACGGCAAGGGCGTGCTGGCCGAGGTGGCCTCGGCGGTGGCCTCGGCGGAGGCCGACATCACCCATATCGACATGGGCGACGAACGCGCCGCGACGACCAGCGAGCTCAAGCTGCTACTGTCGGTGCGCGACCGCCTGCACCTCGCCGAGGTGATGCGCACGCTGAAGCGGACCAACGCCGTGCTGCGCGTCGCGCGCGTCAAGCCGTAGCCGGCGGCACCGGGCCGACCAGCACGCGGTCGGTCTGCCGGTCCGGGCCGACCCAGAACACCGTGCTGCCGCGGTCGACGAAGCCCTGCTTCGCGTAGAACGCGATCGCGCGCGGGTTGCGCTCCCAGACGCTGAGCCACAGGAACCGGGCACCGAACGCGCGCGCCGCGTCCCGCACCGCCGCCATCAGTTCGCCCGCCACGCCGCGGCCCTGCGCCGGGCGATCGACGTAGAAGCGGTGCAGCTCGATGCAGTCGGCCTGCGCCACGCTCGCGGGCGGCGGCCGGCAGCGCACCTGCGCATAACCCACCAGCACCTCGCCGCGGCAGGCCAGCAGCGTCGCCACCTGCGGGTCGGCCAGCTCGCGCGACTGCTGCGCCTCGCCGTAGGACGCCGCGAGGTGGGCCTGCATGTCCTCCGGCCGGTTGTCCGCCCCGAAGGTCTCCTCGAAGGTGCGCGCCGCGAAGGCCGCCAGTGCGGCTGCATCGCCCGGCTGGGCGCGGCGGATGTGACAGACGTCCGGAAGGGGCGGCATGAGGAAAGTGGTGATCGGCGGCGGGAATCGGGGCCGAGATTGTCGCGTCTTGACCCGGATGGCGAGCAGGGCGCCTCATTGGTGGCAATATTTTATCCGGATGATATTGACAGGTAAATTTCACCCGGGCCAAAATAGTCGCCATGACACACTTTTCCTCCACCGACACCCCGGTCACCCCCGCCTGCACGGCCTTCGACGGCATGCGCCGGCTGGCAGGCGGCACGCGGGTCGCCGTCGCCCAGGCCCTCGCCGCCGCGCAGCGAGAGGGTCGGCCCGGGCCCCTGCTGGTGTTCGACGACCGCAGCGGCGAGCAGATCGACCTCGATACACGCGGCAGCGACCGCGACATCCAGGCGCGTTATGGCACCGCCGACGGCCCGCCGCCGGACGACGCGTCGCCCCGGCGCGGCCGGGGCCGGCCGCGGCTCGGCGTCGTCGCGCGCGAGGTGACACTGCTGCCGCGCCACTGGGAGTGGCTCGCGGCCCAGCCCGGCGGCGCCTCGGTCGCGCTGCGGCGGCTGGTCGAGGCGGCGCGCAAGGCCACCCCCGACCGGGCCGAGGCGCGCCGCCGGCACGAGCGCGCCTACCGCTTCATGGCCGCGATCGCCGGCGACCTGGCCGGCTTCGAGGAGGCCTGCCGCGCGCTGTTCGCCGATGACCGGCCCCGCTTCGAGGCCGAGACCGGCGCCTGGCCGCCCGACGTGCGCCAGCACGCCCTGCAGCTCGCCTTCGAACCGGCCAATGCGACCCCCACCCCCTGATCTGGAGCCCTCGATGAGCATGTCCACCGCGGCCGAGCCGGCCGCCCTGCCCTTCCACCTGAGCGGCAACTTCGCGCCGGTGCCCGACGAAACCGACCTCGAGGACCTCGAGGTGATCGGCCGCCTGCCCGGCCACCTGAGTGGCAGCTATCTGCGCAACGGCCCCAATCCGCGGCATGGTCCGACGCCGCACTGGTTCCTCGGCCAGGGCATGCTGCATGCCATCCGCCTCGACGGCGGGCGCGCCCGTGGCTACCGCAATCGCTGGGTGGATGCGCCGACCACGGCCAACACCAGCATCGTGCGCCACGCCGGCCGGCTGCTGACGCTGGCCGAAACCACCGCCCCGGTCGAGGTCGATGCGGCGCTGCGCACGCGGGGCCGCTTCGATTTCGGCGGCGGCCTGACCCGCGGCATGACGGCGCATCCGAAGACCTGCCCGCTCACCGGCGAACTGCGCTTCTTCACCTACGCGCTGGAGGCGCCGCACCTCGTCTACTACCGCGCCGACGCGGACGGCGTGCTGCAGCAGGCGGAGCCGATCGCGGTCGGTAGCCCGACCTACATGCACGACTTCGCGATCACCGAACACCACTCCGTGTTCTTCGACATGCCCGTGCTGTACCGCGGATGGCGCGACCCCGAGCCGATCCGCTGGGACCCGTCCTACGGCGCGCGCCTGGGCGTGCTGCCGCGCGCCGGGCGCGGCGACGAGGTGCGCTGGTTCGAGGTCGAGCCCGGCAGCATCGGCCACACGGTCAATGCCTGGGAGGACAGCTCGACCATCGTGCTGGACGTCGTGCGCGCGGCGCACCCCGACGCCCCGACCTGCCTGTACCGCTACGAACTGGACCTGGCACGCGGCAGCGTGCACGAGCGCGCGCTGGACAGTCGTCACGTGGAGTTCCCGCGCATCGACGAGCGCCGCACCGGGCGCTGCCACCGGCACGCCTTCGCGCTCGAACTCGGCGCCTTCGTGAACGGCGCGCCGACGCAGACCGTGCTGCGCCGCTACGAGCTCGCGAGCGGCCGCAGCACGGCGCACGACTTCGGCCCCGGCCGTGTCGGCGGCGAAGCGGTGTTCGTGCCGGCCGGGCCGGATGCGGGCGAAGGCGAAGGCCACCTGCTGATGCTCGTGCACGACGCGGCACGCGGCGCGAGCGAACTGCTGGTGCTGGACGCGACCGACCTCGCCGCCCCGCCGGTGGCCAGCGTGCGCCTGCCGCGGCGCGTGCCGTTCGGCATCCACGGCCAGTGGTTCGACGGGATCTGACGCGCGGGATCTGACGCGCCGGCTCAGCCGCCTGCCGCGGGCGCGGGGTAGCGCACCTCGACGACCTCGATGCGCTCCACGCCGCCGGGCGTCTGCAGCGTCACCTCGTCGCCGACGCGCGCCTTCAGCAGCGCGCGCGCGATCGGCGCGATCCAGCTGACTTCGCCGCGCTGGTTGTCGGCCTCGTCGATGCCCTTGATCGTGATCGTGCGCTCCTCGCCCTTGAGGTTCGCGTAGGTCACCGTGGCGCCGAAGAAGACCTGGTCGTGCCCGTGGTGCGCCGACGGGTCGACCACCTCGGCGACGTCCAGCCGCTTGGTCAGGAAGCGGATGCGCCGGTCGATCTCGCGCAGGCGCTTCTTGCCGTACAGGTAGTCGCCGTTCTCGGAGCGGTCGCCGTTCTTGGCCGCCCACGACACCACCTCGACCACCTTGGGCCGCTCCTCGTCCAGCAGCGACATCAGCTCCGCGCGCAGGCGCGTGTAGCCCTGCGGCGTGACGTAGTTCTTCGTGCCCTGCGGCAACGCCGGCAGCGCGAGGTCCTCGTCGTCCTCGCTGTCGGATTCCTTCGTGAAGGCCTTGCTCATCGCGCCGGAATTCTGCCAGCCGGCCGCTACCATGCACCCATGACGCCAACGCAGGAAATCGATGTGCTCGTCGTCGGCGCGGGCATCGCCGGCGCATCGCTCGCGTACTTCGCGGCGCCGCATCGGCGCGTGGCGCTGCTCGAGGCGGAGGCCCAGCCCGGCTACCACAGCACCGGCCGCTCGGCGGCGATGCTCATCGAGAGCTACGGCCCCCCCGGCGTGCGTGCGCTGACGCGTGCAGGCCGCGCCTTCTTCGACGCGCCGCCCGCGGGGTTCGCGGCCGAGCCGCTGCTGCGCCCGCGCGGCACGCTGTCCGTGGCCGCGCCGGAGCAGCTCGACGCGCTGCAGGCCGCCGAGCAGGAACTCGGCCTGCCCCGGCTGCGCGCCGCCGAAGTACTGGAGCTGGTGCCGGTGCTGCGCCCCGAGCGCGTCGCCGGCGGGCTGTGGGACGCCGTCGCAGCCGACATCGACGTGCACGCGCTGCACCAGGGCCTGCTGCGCGGCGCCCGCGCGCACGGCGCGCAACTCGTGATCGACGCGCGCGTCGACGCGATCCGCCACGCGGCCGGCCGCTGGCACGTGACCGCCGGTGCACGCCGCTGGCAGGCCGCCGTGGTGGTGAACGCCGCAGGAGCCTGGGCGGACCGGGTTGCCGCGCTGGCCGGCCTGCCGCCGCTGGGCCTGCAGCCGCGCCGACGGTCCGCCTTCACCTTCGCGCCGCCCGCCGGCCTGGCGTTCGCGGGCTGGCCCTGCGTCGTGGACATCGGCGAGCGCTGGTACTTCAAGCCCGACGCCGGCGCGCTGCTCGCGTCGCCGGCCAACGCCGACCCGACCGAGCCGCAGGACGTGCGGCCGGAAGAGCTCGACATCGCCACCGGCATCGCCCGCCTCGAGGAGGCCACCACGCTGCAGATCCGGCGCCCCACGCACACCTGGGCCGGCCTGCGCTCGTTCGTTGCCGACGGCGAACCCGTGTGCGGATTCGATCCGCTCGCGCCGGGCTTCTTCTGGCTCGCCGGCCACGGCGGCTACGGCATCCAGACCGCGCCGGGGCTCGGTGCGCTGGCCGCGGCGCGGCTCACCGGCGCGGCGCTGCCGGAGAGCTGCGTGCTCGCCGGCGTCGATGCCCGCCTGTTCGACGTGGCGCGGCTGAGGAGTTGAACCGCATGGACAAGGTCTGCATCGTCGGCGCCGGCGCGATCGGCGGCTTCATCGGCGCCCGGCTGGCCCTGCACGGCGCGGCGCAGGTCAGCGCGCTCGCCCGCGGCGCCACGCTGGACGCCCTGCGCACGCACGGCTGGCGCCTGCGCGAGGGCGGCGCGCTGCGGCAGGGCCCCGTCGCCGCGAGCGACGAGCCGGCCGAGCTCGGCCCGCAGGACCTCGTGCTGGTCGCGGTCAAGGGGCCGGCGCTGGCCGAGGTCGCGCCACGACTGGGCCCGCTGCTCGGCCCGGACACCGTGGTGCTGCCGGCGATGAACGGCGTGCCCTGGTGGTTCGGGCGCGGCATCGCGGCGCTCGGCCCGGAGCCGCTGGCCAGCGTCGACCCGGGCGGGCGCATCGCCGGCGCGATTCCGTTCGAGCGGGTGCTCGGCTGCGTCGTGCACCTGGCCGCGTCGACCGCCGAACCCGGCCTGGTCGAGCACCGCATGGGCCAGGGCCTGATCGTCGGCGAGCCCGGCGGCGGCGATTCGGTGCGGGCGCAGCGCATCGGCGCGCTGCTGCGTGCCGGCGGCCTGGACGTCACGGTGTCGGCCGACGTGCGGCGCGACATCTGGTACAAGCTGTGGGGCAACCTGACGATCAACCCGGTCAGCGCGATCACCGGGGCCACCGCCGACCGCGTGCTCGACGATCCGCTGGTGCGCGACTTCTGCTCGCGCGCGATGCGCGAGGCGGCCGCGATCGGCGAGCGGCTCGGCTGCCCGATCGAGCAGAGCCCGACCGACCGGCACGCGGTGACGCGCAAGCTCGGCGCGTTCCGCAGCTCGATGCTGCAGGACGCGGACGCGGGCCGGCCGCTCGAACTCGATGCGATCGCCGGCGTCGTGCACGAGCTCGGCGCGCGGCTGGACGTGCCGACCCCGAACGTGGACGCGCTGTTCGGCCTCGCGCGGCTGTTCGGCCGCACCCACGGCCTCTACCCCGGCTGAGGCGCGGGCCGTTCAGCCCGGCTCGCGCAGCCGCTTCAGCAGCGCATCGCGCTCGGCGCCGATGGCGGTGTCCTCGGCGAGCAGGTCGTAGAGCTGCTCGGCGCTCGATGCGCGCGCGGCCGCCTTGCGCACCAGCACCTTCGCGATCGGGCCGACGCTGGTGGTCAGCACGCGCGTCGCGTGCTCGAGCACGGCGGGGTCGACCGCCGGGCTGCCGACCGCCGTCGGCCGCGGCGTCTCGGGCCCGGTGAGCGGGCGACCGGTCTGCCCGAGCCGGGCGAGAAAGGTCTCGCGACGCGCCGGCTCGGCGATCTGGCCGGCCAGGTTCGCGAGCAGCCCGGCCCGGTCCGCGGCGCTGCGCGCGGCCTGCCGCACCAGCACGCGCGCCACCGGCCCGATCGCGGTGGCCAGCGCCGCCTCGACCGCCTGCAGTTCCGTGGCCTCGAAGGTCGGCACCGGGGCGGCCGGCGGCGGCGCCAGCACCCGCGTGGCATCGTTGTCTCCGCCCGGCTGGCCGGCGGCCGCGCGCAATGAGGCGCGGAAGCTCGCCGCGTCGGCAAAACGCTGCGCCGGGTCGCGCGCGAGCGCCCGCGCAATCACCGCATCGAACGCCGGCGCCGCGCCGAACTGGCTGGGCGGCGGCGGCGTCTCGTTCAGGATCTGGTACATCACCACGTCCGGGCTGCCCGAGAAGGCGGGCCGGCCCGCCAGCAGGCGGTACAGCACCGCGCCGGCGGCGAACAGGTCGACGCGGTGGTCCAGCGCCGCCCCGGTGTACTGCTCGGGTGCCATGTAGCCCGGCGTGCCGATGGTCGCGTGCGTCTGCGTCAGCGCGACATCGGCGAGCCGCGCGATGCCGAAGTCGGTGATCTTCAAGCGGCCTTCGGGCGTGACGATCAGGTTGGCCGGCTTGATGTCGCGGTGCCACACGCCCTGCGCATGCGCATGCGCGAGCGCGTCCAGCAGCTGCTCCATCAGCGCGACGGTCTCGGCCACGTCCGGCGCCGGGCCCGCGCCCAGCCGCCGGGCCAGCGTGCGGCCCTCGACGAACTCCATCACGATGTAGGCCGTGTGCGCGTCCTCGCCGAACTCGTACACGGCGACGATGCCCGGGTGCGCGAGGCGGCCCGCCGAACGGGCCTCGTTGCGGAAGCGCGCCGCGAACGAGGCGACCGGGTCCTCGTCGTCCAGCAGGGCGCGGTGCACCGTCTTGATCGCCACCGGCCGCTGGATCACCGGGTCGACGGCGCGGTAGACCACGCCCATCGCGCCCTCGCCGAGCACACCGACGATGGGGTACTTGCCCAGTTGGACCGGATGCGTCATGTCAGTGCCCAGCCGCGCCCAGCCAAGCAGCCGCCGCGGATCCGGCTCCGCCGGTCCGCCAGCGGCGCCCCCTGGGGGAGCGCCAAAGGCGCTGCGGGGGGGATCATGTATCCAGCAGCTTCATCGCATGCACCAGGCTCTTGCGCATGCGCGCGATCGATTCGGCCAGCACGCCGATCTCGTCGCGCGAGCGGGTGCTGAACTCCGGGGCTTCGAGGTCGCCGAGGCTGACGCGGTCGGAGATCGCCGACAGCTGGCTGACGGGGCGGATCACCAGGCGCCACAGCATCAGGTTCAGCGTGCCGCCGATCAGCAGGAACACCGCGGCCAGCAGCCCCACGACGACGGCCAGCGAACGGTCGGCCCGCTGCAGCGGCACGTCCATCGGCACCGAGACGATGTGCGCGCCTAGCGGCTCGTTGAGCGTCCAGCCGAAGCCGTTGTTCGGGCCGTAGTGGTCGATCATCGTCTTCGGGGCCGCCGCCGGCGTGCTGTGGCAGACCAGGCAGCCCGGGTTCGTGATCGTGATCGCGCGCGCGATGTACAGCGCCGGGCCGGTCGGCGTGTCGCGCGTGCCGATGAACTCGGTCTGGGTCGGCTGCTGCACGAAGCGGGCGATGATGTCCGCCTCCCAGTCGACCGCCCGGTCGCGCGGGTTGGTCGGGTTCAGCATCGCGGCCTTGTAGTGGTACTCGGGGTACTTGTCGCGCAGCGCGATCAGCGTCTCGGTGGCGGCGAACTGCGGCACCGATTGCGGCAGGAAGGTGTACTTCATCTGCGTCTCGAGCAGCGGCCGCACCTGGTTCGCGGTGTAGGTGCTCGCGACCACCGAATTCTCCATCAGCAGCCGCGCGCGATCGACGACCTCCTGCTTGGCGTCCTCGCGCAGCAGTTCGCGCGCGACCGTCGCGGCCAGCGCGAGGCCGACGGCGAACACGACCAGGAACACGAGGTTGAACTTGACCAGCAGTTTCATCGGATCTCGGCAATGGGAGCGGGACTGAACAGAGATACGGGCCGGGAGGGCGGCGCAGATGCAGGCTTGGGCAGGTATTTCTCGGGATTCAGCAGCCGGTCCCACTCCGGGTGCGCGGCCATGCCCTCCTGCAGCCGGCGGCGGAACTCGGACTGGCGCGCCAGCAGCCGCCAGCGCAGCACGAAGCCGCCGCGCAAGGCGCGTTCGGCGTCGATCCAGGCCTGCACGTCGTCGTACACGATCGGGCCGAGCGGCTTGGCCGGCACCTCGCGCGCGGCGAACTGCTTGCTGCGCAGCGGCAGCGTGTCGAGGAAGGGGCGCGGCACGCGCTGCACGAAGGCCGGGCCGGGCCGCGCAGCGACGCTGGCCTTGTCCGTGCCGGTGCGCGAGCGGAACTCGCCGGACCGGAGCGTCTGCGACGGCCCGGCGCGCCCCTCGCTGCGCTCGAGGAACGTCACCTCGCCGGACTCCGCGAACAGGAACTGCTCGTCGCCCAGCACTGCCAGCACCGCGCTGCGCTTGAACCCCGCGATGTCCAGCGTGGGCGAGGCCAGCACGGTGCCCTCGCCGGGTTTCGCGCCGGCCGTCAGCTTCACCCAGCCCTGCAGCAGGTAGAGCCGCGCCATGCGCCGGGCCGCATCGCCGGTGAGGCGCGGCACGAACTGCAGCCGGGTCTCCGGCCCGAGATCGACGACCAGGCCGTCGTCGAGCTCGATGCGCACCAGGCGCGCGGCCGGCGTCTCGACGATGTCGCCCGGCGCGAGGCGCAGCCCCTCGGCCAGCGCCGCCTTCGCGACGCCGCGCAGCAGCACCGCCTCGCCGTCGACGATCGTGACCACGCCCGCCGGCGCCGCCGCGCCGGCCAGCAGCGGCAGGCACAGCAGCCAGAACGTCAGCAGGCGCCGCATCATGTCCCCAGGCGCAGGTGCACGGCGTTCACCGCGCCCGCGGCATCCGACGCCAGATAGGCGATCGTGTCGGCCGCGCGCGCCGTGTCGACCCAGGCCGAGCGGTCGGCGTCGGGCATCGCGGCGCGATTGGCCGGCGTGTCCAGCGTGGTCGGCGCGACGCTCAGCACGCGGATGCCGTCGGCGGCGACTTCCGACGCGAGCGACTCGACGAGGCGCTGCAGCGCGCTCTTGGACGCGATGTAGGCACCCTTCAGGGCCTGGCCCTGCGCGGCTGCGGCCGCCGACACCGCGATCACCGTCCCAGACCGCTGGCGCCGCATCTGCGCCACCACACCCTGCGCGAGCGCGACGAAGGACCAGGCGTTCAGGTTCATCATGCGGTCCCACGACGCGCGGCTCAGGCCGTGCACCGGCTCGCCCATCTCGAAGCCGCCGGCCACGTGCACCAGCACGTCGATGCGGCCGCACTGCGCGACGGCCCGGTCCACCGCCGCGCCGACGCTCGCGGCATCGGTGATGTCCGCGGCCAGGCACAGCGCGGCCCGCGGGAACAGCGCCGCCAGCGACGCCTCGTCGCGGTCGAGCAGCACGAGCTGCGCGCCGCCGGCCGCGAAGCGCTCGGCCACCGCCCGGCCGAGCGCGCCGGCCGCTCCCGTGATCATCACGACGGCCATCTCAGCGCAGCGCAGCGGCCCCGCGGGGCCGCCAACGCAAAGTGAATGCGAGCGTCATCTCGGTTCTCCATGGCGCCCGAGCGGCGCCGTTGGTGCACGAACCCTGGACCCGAGCGACCGCCGCGGATCCGGCTTCGCCGGTCCGCTGGCGGTGCCCCCTGGAGGGGGTGCGCGAAGCGCGTCGGGGGTGGTTCAAATCAGTTCTCCGGGAGGGCCAGCGCCAGCGCGCGGGCCAGGTCCTGCTGCAGGTCCTCGGGGTGTTCGAGGCCGACCGACAGGCGCACGAAGTTCGGCGGAATGCCGGCCGCCGCGAGCTGCGCCTCGTTCATCGTGCCGGCCCACATGGCCGCAGTGTGCACGATCAGGGATTCGACGCCTCCCAGGCTGACCGCGTGGGTGGCCAGGCGCAGCGCGGCCACGAAACGGCCGGTGGCCTCGAAGCCGCAGCGCAGCGCGAACGCGATCACCGGCCCGCCACCACGCATCTGCCGCTGCGCCAGCGCGTGCTGCGGGTGGCTCTCGAGGAGTGGGTAGTGCACCCGCTCGACCTGCGGGCAGCGCTCGAGCCAGCGGGCCAGCGCGAGCGCGCTGGCATTGATGCGCTCGACGCGCACGGCCAGCGTGCGCAGGCCGCGCAGCAGCAGCCAGGCGTCCATCGGCGAAAGCACCGCACCGAGCGTGATGTGCATGCGCCAGAGCACCTCGGCCTGCGCCCGGCTGCAGCAGATCACGCCGGCCGTCAGGTCGTGGTGGCCGCCGAGCAGCTTGGTCGCGCTGTGCACCACGATGTCGATGCCCAGCGCATGCGGCTGCTGGTTCAGCGGCGACGCGAAGGTGTTGTCGGCCACCGTGAGGATGCCGCGCGCGCGCGCCAGCGCGGCCACCGCGCTCAGGTCGGTCAGCACCAGGGTCGGGTTGGCCGGCGTCTCGAGCATGATCAGGCGCGTGTTCGGGCGCAGCGCCGCGGCGATCGCGTCGGTGTCGGCCTGCTCGACGATGCTGACCTGCACGCCGAAACGCGGCAGCACCTCGTCGAACAGCTTGGCGGTGCTCATGTAGTGGCGCGTCTGCGCCACCACGTGGTCCCCGGCCTGCACGAACGCCAGCACGGTCGTGCTGATCGCCCCCATGCCGGAGGCGGTCAGCAGCGCGGTCTCGGTACCCTCGAGCCCGGCCAGCACGGCGGCCACGCGCTCGTGCACCGGGTTGCCGTAGCGCGTGTAGTAGCGTGCATGGCGCGGCTGGTTCGCCATCTCGGCGAACTCCGCGGCATCGCGCGCGCGGAAGGTCGCGCTGTAGTGGATGGGCGGCACCACGGCCGCGTCATCGTCCGGCGCGGCGTCGTCGTGCAGCAGTCGGGTGTCGGGGTGCCAGCGCGGATCGTCGTCGTGCATCGGCTCAGCCGGGATGGGTCGGGTCGACCCAGGGCACGTCCTCCGGCGGCTCGGCCGGCTCGATGTCGAGGTTCACGGCGACCGCCTCGCCATCGCTGCGCACCAGCACGCACTCGAGCTTCTCGGTCGGTCTGGCGTTGATCTCCTGATGCGGCACGTAGGGCGGCACGTAGATGAAGTCGCCCGGGCCGGCCTCGGCGGTGAACTCGAGCCGCTCGCCCCAGCGCATGCGGGCGCGGCCCTTGACGACGTAGATCACGCTCTCGAGCGGGCCGTGGTGGTGCGCGCCGGTCTTCGCGTTGGCATGGATGTGCACGGTGCCGGCCCACAGCTTGCGCGCGCCCACGCGCGCGAAGGTGATCGCCGCCTGGCGGTCCATGCCCGGCGTCTGCGCGGTGTTGGGATCGAGCCGGTCGCCGGGCACGACGCGCACGCCGTCGTGTTTCCAGCGCGCCGGGGTGGGGTCCTGTTCGGCCATGCGGGCATTCTGCCGCCGAAACGGCGTCCGCGGCAGCGGGCGACCCCGGAGACCGGTGCCGTTCAGCGCCAGTTGCCCATCAGCACGAACGGCGCCCAGTGGAACGGCGCGCGCCAGTCGCGGTTGCCGCGCGAGCGCAGGCGGCCCTCGATCATCGCGATCTGCACGGCGCGCAGCGCCTCGGCCTTGTTCAGGCCCTGTTCGCCGCGGCCCGCGTAGAAGCGCTGCATGAAGGTGCCGGTGCTGGCGTCGTCGACCTTCCACAGCGTCGCCAGCACGGCCTGCGCGCCCTGGTTCTGCGTCTTCGCCGACAGGCTCTCCATCTCCTGCCCGGTCGCGTCGCGGCCGCCGCCGCGCGCCGTCTCGCAGGCCGAGAAGGTGACCAGGTCGAAGCGGCCGAACTGCAGGTCCTCGCGCGTGATGTCGGCCAGCGTGAGGCGTGTCTTGTCGCCGAGGTACAGGCGCGAGCGGGCCGGCCGGCCGGGTTCGAGCACGAAGTGGCTCGCCACGTGCAGCACGTTGTCGCCGCGCACGCCGCGCAGCGTGGCGGCCAGCCGGGTGCGGTCGAACGCGCCGTTCAGCCAGGTGTCGCCGGTCAGGCCCTTGCCGCGCACGACAGCCGCGAGTTCGTCGGGCACCGCGGCCAGGGCCGGCAGGTCGTCGACCGCCTCCGAGAGCCCCATCGCCGCGACGCGCCAGCGCGGGGCGGATGGCTTCTCGAGCGCCTGGCGCGCCGCCTCGTTGTAGAGCGCCAGCGTGTAGTCCTGCACCAGGTAGCGCCCGCGCGCATCGAGCAGCGCGGCGAACGGGATCAGGCGCAGCTGGTCGTCCAGCGACAGCATCAGCGTGCGCGCGCCGAAGCGCTGCAGGTCGGCGGCGATCGGCTCGACCAGCCAGCCGTGCAGTTCGCGCAGCGCCGGCCGCAGCAGCGCCGCATCGCTGCGCGGGTGGCTGACCTGCAGCAGCACCTCGTTCAGGCGCCGGTACAGCGCACTGCGCGAGACGCGCTGCTGCACCGCGATCGGCGGGCTGCCGGGCAGGCTCAGCACGATCGACAGGCGCTCGCCCGTCACGAGGTACTGCACGCCGACCGCGCGCGCCGCGGGCTCGCTCGCGGCCAGCTCATCGACCGCGCGCCGCAGGCGGCTCGCCTCGACACCGGCGGCCGGCCGGCCCGGCTCGGGCGCCGCGGCCATCTCGCGTTCGAGCTGGCCGAAGAAGCGCTGCATGGCCGCGGCGGCCACCGGCATCAGCCGCTCGACGATCTCCTGCAGCCGCGCGGCATCGGCCGCGGACAGCGGGCCGGCGGCGCGGCGCCGCTCCAGCGCCTCGCGCTCGGCCGCCAGCGCGGCCTGGCGGTCGCGCAGCGCGTAGTAGTCGGCGAAGCGCTCGCGCTCCAGCCCGGTCAGCTCGATGCGCGTGCTGCGCGGATCGGTGCTGCCGGCGCGTTCCAGGCCGTCGTGCAGCTCCTGCTCCTTCAGCATCTGCAGCACTTCCTGCGCCTCGGCGATGCGGCCCTGCTGGATCAGCAGGTCGGCGAGCCGGTCGTAGGCCGCGCGCTTGTCGCGCAGGTAGTCGCGCTGCAGCTCGCGCTCCAGCGACACCAGGTCGGAGCGCAGGCCCTGCAGGGTGTTGACGGCCTCCTTGCCCCACAGGATGGCCAGCTCCGTGCGGCCGGCCGCAGCGTGCAGCCGCGCCAGGTCGGACTGGCTGGCCCACAGCACGTCGCGCCCCGCCGGGTTGGGCGCCGCGATGGCGATCGCGCGCTGCAGTTCCTCGAACGCCGCCTCGCGTTCGCCGGACGCGGCCAGCGCCAGCGCCAGGTTGTGGCGGCTGATCGCCACCTCGGGATGCTCGGGGCCCAGCGTGCGTTCGCGCAGCGCGAGCGCGCGGCGGTGCAGCGGCAGCGCCAGGTCGGCACGCCCGCGCTCCTGGTGCAGGCTCGCGAGGTTGTTCAGCGGGTTCGCCACCAGCGGGTGCTCGGGACCGAACTGCCGCTCGATGATCGCCAGGCTGCGCTCATACAAGGGCACCGCCTCGGCCGGGCGTCCGAGGTGATCGAGCAGGCCGGCCAGGTTGTTCAACGCGCGCGCGACTTCGGGATGGTCCGGCCCGAGCGTGCGTTCGTAGGTGCGCAGCGCCCGTTCGAGCAGCGCCAGGCTGGCGGCGTCCTGGCCGAGCGCGCGGTTCACCTCCGCCAGCATGCTGACCCCGGCGGCCGTCTGCGGATGGTCCGGGCCGAGCAGCTTCGTGCGGATCGCGAGGCTGCGCTGCGCGGCCGGCAAGGCCTTGTCGAGCCGGCCCACCTGAAGCTGCGCGGCGGCCAGGTTGCCGAGCACGAGCGCCGCCAGCGGATGCTCCGGCCCGAGCTGTTTCTCGATGATCGCCAGCGTGCGCTCGTACAGCGGCACGGCCTGCGCCTGCGGCCCCGCCTGGCGGTACAGCTCCGCCAGGCTGTTCAGGCTGTTCGCCACGTCGAGATGGTCCGGCCCGAGCTGCCGTTCGCGGATCGCGAGGCTGCGCTGCAGCAATGCGAGCGCCTCCGGGAAGCGGCCCAGCGCCATCTCGTCGAGCGCCAGGTTGCCGAGCAGCGCCGCGACCTCGACATGGTCCGGCCCGAGCTGCTGCTCCTGCAGCGCCAGGCTGCGCCGGTGCAGCGGCAACGCCTGCGCCGGCTGCCCGAGCTGGCGCAGCAGCTCCCCGAGGCTGTTCAACGGCGCCGCGAGCCGCGGGTCCGCCGGCCCGTGCACACGCTCGGCGATGCGTAGCGCGCGCTGTGCCAGCGGCAGGGCCTCGGGCAGGCGACCGGCGTCGGTGTAGAAATCCTGCAGCGCGACAAGCGGCTCGAGTGTGCCGGCGCTGTCCGCACCCTGCCGCAGTTCGGCCTCGTGCAACGCCGCCTGCAGCGCCGCCTCCGTCGGCGCCGCCGGCGTGGTCGTCGCGGGGGTCTGCGCGAACGCGCCGTCGAGCACCGCCAGCAGCGCGAGCGCGGCCAGCCCGCGCCGGATGTCGTACCAGAGGGCGTGCCAGCGGCTCATTGCACGCTCCTCCGCCTCGCGCACGCCGGGATTCGCGCCGGGGAGCGGCCCGGCGCGCTCATGGCGCCCGCACACCCAGCTCGAACGGCGGTTCGCCTTCGGCGGCGAAGCCGGCCTCGCGCAGCAGCTGGCGCACGGCCGACAGCCGGGCGGCGTCGGGCACCGTGACCCGCAGGCTCCATTCCGCCGCGCCGATCTGCACACGCAACACCTCGGCACCGGCGGCGCGCAGGCGGGCCTCCAGCGCGGCCGATGCCGCCGCCGGGTCTTGCGCGGTGACGACGCTGGCAGCACCACCGCGCAGCGTGCGTGAGGGGTCGTCGTCGTCGCCGGGCGCGGTCAGGCGCAGCAGCAGCACGCTGGCGAGCAGCACGCCGGCGGCGAGCGCCACCGGCCGATGCCACGAGTCGCCGAGCAGCAGCGCCCGCAGCCGCTCGCCCCAGCCCGGAGCCGCCGGCGGCACGGGCTCCGGCCGGAACGCGCCGGCCGCCTGCAGGCGCCGCTTGAGCCCGTCCATCTGCGCGCGTTCCGCCTCGGAGAAATCCTCGGCGCGGGCCTGCTCGGCCTCGCGCAGCGTGCGGGCCTGGGCGTGCAGCGCGTCGCGCAGCGCGTCGGTCCCGGGGCCGCCGGCGCGCCGCCCGGCCAGCACCTCGAACACGTGATCCGCTTCGTCGTGCGGGCCGGTGGGGTCGTGCGGATCGGTCGCCATCGGGTTCACCCCGCCGCCGCGAGCACGCACTCGTCGTGCCCGCAGTACTTGCGGCACAGCGCCTTGATGCTGCGCAGGATGTAGCTCTTGCGTTCCTTCGCCGCCGCGACGCTGGTGGCGAGGAAGGCCGCCAGCTCTTCGGTGCTCGGGCTGTTCTCGACCCACCACAGCAGCACGTCGATCATGCGCTGGCTGCCCTTGCGCGCCTCGCCCTGCCCCTCGAGTTCGCGCAGCACCTGCTGCACGCACAGCGACTGCGCCATGTCCGGGTGCCAGCTCGGGTCCGCGGCCGGCGCCGCCTCGTCATCCTCGGCGGCCGCCGGCAGCCGGTCGTCGCCGCGCACCGCGCGCTTGCGCAGTTCGTCCAGGCAGCGGTGGCGTGCGATCGCGTAGAGCCATGTCGCGAGCTTGCTGTCGCCGCGGTAGGAGGACCAGTCGGTGAACACCTTGAAGGCGACGTCCTGCACGATGTCCTCGCGCAACGTGTCGAACACCTTCAGGTCGCGGCAGGCGCCCAGCGCGATCGTGCGCAGCGCCGGCATCAGCGCCTCCCATACCGACGCATCGCCCGCGCGCATGCGGCGCAGGAACTCGTCACCCTCCATGCACGGCCACTCCGCTCGTCCCGGTCGGTGGACATCATAGGCAATGCAGGGGTGGTCGAGCGTCATGCCGCTTCGACGCGCCAGCCGCGGCCCGGTCAGGAAAGACCCGCCCGCCAATTTCCTTCCTGACCTTTCGCGGGCCGGCCCGTCAGACCTCCAAGGCGCCGATCTGGCCGGCGCCACCCCCGGTCCGACAGGAGGAGCCCATGAAGACGATCCGAATCCCGCACGCCCTGCTCGCCGCCCTGCTCTGCAGCCTGGCCGCCGGCAGCCCGGCCAGCGAGCAATCGCGGGCCCGCAACATGAAGCTGCTGGAGCTGGGCGGCGTGATCCAGGGCGCGGCCAGCGCGGCCGGGCAGCGCGACGACCCAGCCCGCTACCTCGGCATCCTGGGAAGCGGCGGGATCGATGGCGCCATCAGGGGCTGCGCCGGCGGCGCCATGGAGGCGGCCGCACGTGGTGCGCGGCGCGGTGCCGACATCCGCCGCGCCTGCAAAGACAGCGCGGCAAGCGAGGCCGTCGACACCATGATCGACGCGCACGACGTCGCACTGCAGGAAGAAGCCAACCAGCGCCGCATCAGCATGCTGCGCGCGGCCACCGAGCACGTGCAGCGCGAGAACCAGCAGATCCAGGCGCTGGTCGATACCTCGACCCAGTCGCTGCGCGACGGCCAGGCCCGCCTCGCCGCGCTGCAGCGCGATGTCGCGGCCCGCCGGGTCACCGCCACCCAGGCCGAGCAGGCCCGCGCCCGCGAACAGCAGAACGTGGACGCGATGCGCACGACGATCGAGAACCTGAAGGCCACCCGCGAGCAGCACGGCGCGACCTCGCTGCGCGCCACCGGCAGCGCCACCGAGCGCCGCCAGCTCGACGCCGAGATCGCCCGCATGGACCGGCAGATCCGCACGCTCGAAGGCCAGCTCGCCGACTACCAGCGCGCGCTGAAGGTCTCGGGCGCCTGAACGGAGTACCCAGCATGGACCGCATCCCGTTCCCCGAAGCGGATCCGGGCCACCTGGCCGCCCGCTGACGCCACCACCCCACCCCGGAGAATTGCCATGAACCGCACTGCCATCACCACCCTGATCGCCATCGCTTCCACCGCCGCCGCCATCGCCGGCGCGCCGGCTCCGGCCTACGCACAGTCCAGCCTGTCGCCGCTGCAGCGCGGCGTGCTGATCGCGGCCGGTGGCCGCTGCATGAGCGACGTGCTGACGCCGCCGTACCGGCGCATGGCCGCCGCGCTGGGGGCCCTGGCCCCGGACGTCGCCTCGCGCGTCGCCCCGCCGCCTGACGAACTGGCCGTGCTGACGCAGGCCTGCAGCCTGCAGCTGCACCAGCAACGCTGCGCCGCGAAGATCGTCGCGGTGGCCGGAGGCTTCATCACGGCGCAGCACCCGGCGGGTCGCGCCGTGCCGCCGGCCATGAACTGGGGCACGATCTTCGGCGGTACCGCCGGCCTCGTCGGGGGCGTGATTGCGGGCAACAGCAACCGCGTCATCGGCCCCATCATCGGCGGTGCCGCCGGCATGTACGGTGGTGCCAAGCTGGGTGCAGACTGGTACGACCGCACCGCGGCCGGCAGCTGCATGCTGGCGCAGCGGCAGCTGGACGCCGTGTCGAGCCGCCTGGTCGGGCGCGTGAACACCTTCTCTCCCGCCGGCATGCTGGCGCTGATCGACGCCAACCAGCGCAGCCAGACCATCACCGCCGACGAGGCCTCGCAGCTGCGTGCCGAGCTGATGCGGCTGCAGGGCCAGGCCGACGCGCTGCTGCACGCGATGCGGTAAGCCGGGAAGCCCCGGCGGGCGTTCCCGTATATTGCGAGCCAGCCGCGGCGGCAGGCCGCGACCAGAACGCCGACCGGGGAGAGCATCAGGTGCCGCAAGGCCTCATCAAGTCGCGGGCAGACGCCGGCACACCGCTGCAGGTCGGCGGCCGCGCGTTGACCGCGGCGCACGAGCAGATCGCCGGCATCCTGCGCAGCCGGCTCGGCCAGAACCACGCCGAGCTGCTGGCCATCCCGAAGCCCGATGCCGACGGCGGCATCGCCTGGAGCACCAACCTCACCGGCCCGGTGCTGCCCGCCGCGCAGCTGCCCGAGGACGAGCGCACGAAGCTGCAGCAGCGCGCCGAGCGCTTCCTGTCAGAGATCCGCGGCCTCGCGCAGCAGCTGCGCGGCGAAGGACCGGCATCCACCCTCGTCGCGCAGATGCTCGAGCAGGCGGCCAGGCAGCCGCCCGGCGACTGGCTGTACAGCGTCGGCGGCCGGCCGGTGATGGTGATGTGGGGCCATGCCGCAGCGGGTGCCTCGGCGCCGCCCGTCGCGCCGGTGGCCGCTGCTGCTGCGGCGGCTGCCCCGGCCGCCATGCCGGCCGCGGCAGCGGAGCCCGGTGCGCCCGTTCCCCCGGTGCCTGCGGCCGCTGCCGCCGCGGCGACGCCGGGCAGGCCCTGGATCCGCTGGCTGCTCTGGGCCCTGCTGCTGTTGCTGCTGCTGGCGCTGCTGTTCTGGGGCTGGAAGCGCTGCAGCGAGATGCCGGTGGCCGACGCCGGGCTGGACGAACAGATCGCGCAGGCCGAGGCGCGCAACAAGGCGCTGGAGGACGAGCTGTCCAACAAGCGCGGCGCACCGCCGCCGATGCAGTGTGTGCCCGACCCGGTACCGCCCGCCGCGTCCGCCCCCGAGCCGATCGCCTCGGCGCCGGAGCCCGAACCGCCGGCCTCTCAGCCGCCGCCCAATCCGCGCGAGGACCTGAAGCGACGCATCGCCGATGCCGGCAAGGACTGCAAGAAGCTGGCGGCCATGCTGAAGGACGAACCCCTGCTCAAGGGCAGCGGTGCGGAAGCCAGCGCCCTGAAGGAGCAGATGATCGGCACGATGGCGAAGAACTGCCGCGACGAGGCGATCCGCGAGGCGAAGAAGATGTGCCCCGGCCAGCGGCCGAAGGAGCTGGCGCCCGACATGGCGATCGTGTTCGACGCGTCCGGCTCGATGGACTTCAGCGTCGACGTGTCGGACGCGCAGATCAAGCAGCAGGCCGGCCAGGCCGCCGCGGAAGCGCTGATGCGCCAGTTCGGCCTCGGCGGCCTGGGCGGCGGTGCGCTCGACCGCTTCAAGCGCGAGCCCAAGCGCATCACGGTCGCCAAGCGTGCCGCGCTCGGCGTCGCGCAGCGCCTGCCCTCGGACATGAACACCGGCCTGGTGCTGGTCGAGCAATGCCCGAACGCGCGCAGCGTCGGCATGTACGGCCCGGGCCAGCGCGGCTCGCTGATCGGGCAGATCCAGGGCATCGAGCCGCGCGGCGGCACGCCGCTGGCCGACGGCATCGCCAAGGGCGGAGCGCTGGTGGACGGCGTCACGAAGGACTCGACGCTGGTGATCATCTCCGACGGCGTCGAGAGCTGCGGCCGCGACCCGTGCGCCGTGGCCACCGCATTGAAGCGCGCCAAGCCGCGGCTGAAGATCAACGTGGTCGACATCACCGGCACCGGCGCCGGCAACTGCGCCGCGCAGATCACCGGCGGGCGCGTGTTCACCGCACGCAACGCGGCCGAGGTGGTGGAGCAGATGAACCGGGCGACCCAGGACGCAATGGCCCCGGCGAACTGCAAACCCTGAGACCGCCTGGACGGGTCGGCCCGGCGCCGGACCCTGCCCCCAGTCGCCGCGCGTCTGCCCCGAAGACCAGGGCCGACGCGGAAGCCTCAGCCCTTGGCCAGGGCGGCCAGCGCGTTCTCCAGGTCCTTCTTGCGGCGCTCCAGGTCCTTCAGGCGCGCTTCCTTGGCGGCATCGGCCTTCGGGTCGGGCGCGCCGAACGCGTCGCCCTTGTTCTGCAGGTCGACCGACTGCATCTCGGCCTTCACCGCGTCCATCTCGCGCTTGAGTTCGTTGTAGCGCGCCTGCGAGACCTGCTTGGCCTTCAACGCGCTGGCCAGCACTGCATCCTGCTTGCGCAGGTCCGCCTCCATGGCGCGGATGCGCTTGTTGTTGCGCTCGATCTCGCGCTCGCGCTGCAGCTTCTGGTCCGACAGCGAGACGTTCTGCGCCTGCGCCGCGGCCAGTTCGCCGCGTGCCGCGGCGATGTCGCGCTCCTGCTGGCCACCGGCGGCGGTGTTGCGCTTGGCGTCCAGGTAGGTGTTCGCCGCGCAACCGGACAGCAGCAACGCGGCGGCCGCGAGCCACGTGCGGGCGAGGAAATTCGTGGTCATGTGATGCCCTTCAGTTGCATGAACCGGCGCCGTCGAGCGGACACCGCGGATCCGGCTCCACCGGTCCGCCGGTGTTGCCCCCTCGCAGGGGGCGCGCGAAGCGCGTAGGGGGTGTTCCACGTCAGGCGCGCGAGACGGCCAGCGCGCGGTTGTACTCGGCGATGTTGCCCTCGAGCTGGGCCACCTGCTTGTTCATGCGTGCGATCTCGGCGTCGAGGTCGCGCCGGTTCTGGATCGAGCCGCCGAACTGCGCCGAGGCCTGCGTGTACTGGTCGCGGGTCTTCTTCGCCTGGGCCAGCGTGGCGTTCATCGAGGCGATGTTCTGCTCCTCGCGCTTGCGCGCGGCCTCGGCCTGCTCGGCGCTGAGCCGGCGCGCCGCGACGTCGCTGCGCAGCGAAGCGAGCCGGGCCTTGCCTTCGTTGAGCACGGTGCCGGAGCTGTCCAGGTAGGCCTGCAGCTTCTGGTTGTCCTGGCGCACGTCGGCGGCGGCGGCCTGCAGCGTGCGGATCTCGTTGCGGCCGGCCTGCTCCTTCTTCGCGGTCACGTAGCCGTCGATGCCGCCGATCGTGCCGCCGACGACGGCGCCGGCGATCGCCGTGTTGCGCACTTCCTTCTTGTTGCCGCCCGTGAGCCAGGCGGCCAGTGCGCCGGTCAGCGCACCGGCAGCCGCGCCGGTCAGGATGCCGCCGATCACGGTCTCGTTGAAGCGGTCGGAGTCGGCGCGCATCTGCTGCTCCGCCGGCGTCAGCTGCGGGGCCGGTGCGGCGTTCGTCGAGGTGCTCGACGAGGTCTGCTGCAGCGGGCCGGTCGTCTGGCAGGCCGACAGCGTGACCAGCACGGCCGCCGCGACGGCGCTGCAGACCAGGCGTTGAGGGAGAAGCGATGTCATTTCTTGGTTCCTTCGAGCTTGGCGAGGTCCGCCACCAGCGCTGTCTTGTCGATCGGCTTGCCCGAGCGCACCCCCTGGCTGAACCGGACGACGAGGTCGACCAGCGGACCGTAGCCGGGCACGTTGCGGGCCTCGAACTCTCGCTTGAGAATCTCGCCTTGCGCGGTGGTCGTGGGTGCGGGGAAATCTAGCCCGATCTGTTTCAGGGTGTCAATCATGTAGTTGAGGGTCGCGTCGAGCGCCTCCTTGCTCGACGCGAGGTTCTTGCGCGGCTCGGCCTTCAGGTTGTCCGGCAACGGCCCGGCGACGATGGACTCCAGGCTGCGGATCTTCTGCCGGTCCTCCAGCACCTTGCGCGCGAGGTAGGAGCCGACGCGGATCTCGCTCTTGGCCGAGCGGTCGCGCTGTTCGTTGCGGGTCTGGATGTTGGCCTTGATGACGCCGCCGACGCCCTCGATGCGCTTCTTCAGCACCGGGTCCGAGACGGCCTTGGACAGCGCCTCGACCTCCTTGACCGGGTCGGCCAGCGCCTGCGCCGCCGCGCCGCTCTCGGAAGAGGGCAGCTTCTCCCAGGCCGCGCGCACCACCTGCAGCCGGCCCGGCGTCGGCAGCGATCCCGGCACGACGACGAGGCGGAAGCCCGTGGCCTTGTCGCGCCGCTCGCCGTTGCGGTCGATCGGCACGTACTCGGTGCGTGCGGCCGCGCGGATGTCGCCCAGCGCGGTGCGGAAGTCGCCGCCCTTGACGGTGTAGCCGCCGGCCTGGCCGTGCAGGCGCGAATGCTTGTTGAGCCGGAAGGCGTCGAGCACGAACTCGCCCGCGTTGCCGAGCACGTCGTGCAGACCGAGCGGATTGGGCTTCAGCAGGCCGACCGCGTTGAGCTCGTTGTTCGACGAGTCCGTGCCCGCGTACCACACGTGGCGCTGCGGCCCTTCGGGCATCGGGTACATCGTCTGTTCGAACACCGCGGCGTCCACCGCGACCCCGCCGCGCGCGGCGAACTCCCATTCGGCCTCGGTGGGCAGGCGCACGAAACCCGGTGCGCCGTCCTCGCTCGGCAGCTTGGCGGCGGCGTTCTTGGCCAGCCAGTCGCCGTAGCGGCCGGAGAAGTACACCGCCTCGGTCCAGGTGAGCGCGGTCTTGGGCAGCCGGCTCTCGGGCTTCACGGCCGGGCAGGTGCCCGACAGCGCGTCGTACTGCAGTGCGGTGACCTCGTACTTGCCGATCAGGTAGTAGCGCTGGTGCTTGACCTTCGGGTCGGAGAAGCCGCCGCCGACGTAGTCGTTGCGCGACGCCTCCGCGTAGGCGAAGCGCGGCTCGGGCCCGCCGAGCTCGACGCGCCGGTCGTCCAGCACGTCCGCACTCGGGATGTTGACGCGCCGGAACGCCATCGCGCCGCCGCAGGGCATCGGCAGCACCACGTCGTCGGGCTGCGCCGCCGGGTTCGACTGCTGCGCCGGCCAGGGCGCCTGGGCCGCGGCGAGCAGCGGGAGCGCCAGCGCGGCCGCGCCCAGGCACCTCGGCCAGGGCCGCTGGAGTTCAGTGGTCACGCAGTTCATCGGCAGCCTCCACGTTCGATGCGCGCCACCCGCCCCACAGGGCCGGCAGCATGGAAATGATCACCGCGGCGAGCGACCCGGCGGCGACGCCGCCCGCGCCCAGCCGCACCGCCGCCTCGCCGGCCGCGAGGTGCGCGGCGAAGTAGGTGTTGATCGCCGCGGCCGCCAGCGCATAGACGAGCAGCGCGAGCAGCGAGCCGCCGAGCGCCACCGCCACGGCGCTCGCGCAGGGCAGCGCGATCAGCCAGGGCCGCCCGTGCCCGGTGAGCTTGAGCAGCGCGTACTCGCGCCGCTTGCGCCGCACGTTCGCGATCTGCAGCGCGCTCAGTGCCACCACCGCGCCGGCCAGCGTGATCGCCGCGACCAGGCCGAGCACCGTGCGCAGGTTGCGCTGCAGGCCGAGCGTCGAGGCGATCTCGCGGGCCCGCGTGTGCGTCGACACGCCCTCTGCCTCGAGCCGCGCGGCGAGCGTTTCGACGTCGCGGATCGACACCGCGTACAGGCGGAACAGCGGGTGCACCTCGCGCACCGGGGGCGGCCCCGAGCCGGCGTCGCCGAAGCCCTCGACACGGTAGCCGTCGCGCCAGGACTCGATCGCCTCCAGCAGCGGCGGCGCGGCCAGGGCGCTGCTGCCGTCGGAGACCGCGAGCGGCAGCACACCGGCGACCGTGACGGCCAGCGCGGCGCGCTCGCTGCGCCCCTCGCGTTCGCGCGCGAGCGGGATGGTCAGCGCCTGGCCCGCCTTCACGTTCAGGCGCCGGGCCGCCTCGTCGCTGAGCACCAGCCCGCGCCCGGTGGGCGGCACGCCGCCGCCGAGCAGCGGGTCGTTCGGCGCGGTGCCGCGCAGCTCGAGCGTCACCGGCGCGTTGGCCGTGTCGCTGTACAGCTCGACGAGCGCCGCGGCGGCCCGGATCGTCGGCAGCACGAAGCCGACCTCGGGCCAGCGCCGCACGCGTTCGAACCAGGCGGCGTCGAAGCGGTTCGCGCCGGTAGCCGCGGGCACCAGCTCGCGCATCAGCGGGTCGCGGTCCTGGCGTTCGATCAGCGTGCCGATCACGCCGCGCTCCAGGCCCCACAGCGTCCACAGCGGCGCGAGCGTCGCGGCCAGCACGCAGGCGGCGCAGGCGGCCAGCCAGCGCTCGTGCCACAGGTCCTGAACGGCCAGGCGCAGCAGTTGCGCGAGGCGCAGGCGCGGCGCGCCCCGCGCTGCGGCAGGCCCCGTCACGCCGCCTCCTGCAGCACGACCGTGTCGCCCTGCACTGCGCAGGCGCGCAGCGGCACGCCCTTGGCACGCAGCAGCGGCAGGTCGTGGCTGACGATCAGCAGCGCCGCGCCGCTGTCGCGCGCCAGCGCGAGCAGCAGGTCCAGCGCGGCCGGCGCATGGTCGACGCCGAGCGACGCGGTCGGCTCGTCGGCCAGCAGCAGCGCCGGCCGGTGCGCCAGTGCGCGCGCGATCGCGACCCGCTGGCGCTGCCCGATCGAGAGCTGGGCCGGCCGGCGCGGTCCCAGACCGCGCAGGTCGAGCGCACCGAGCAGGTGGTCGATCCAGGCGTCGTCCAGCGTGCCGAGCAGGCGCGGCGCGAGACGCACGTTCTCGATCACCGTCAGCGCGGGCAGCAGGCCGCCGGTCTGCAGCACGACCCCGACCTGCGCCGCCCGCAGCGCGGTGCAGCCGTCGACGTCGTCGCGCTGCCAGAGCGCGGCGGCGTCGCTGCCCTGCAGCTCGAACCGCGCCACCCGGGTCGGGCGGCGCAGCAGCGCGACGATGTCGATCAGCGTGCTCTTGCCGCAACCCGACGGACCGACGATCCCCACGCTCTGGCCCGGCGCCAGCGCGAGGCGGTCGACCTCGATCGCGAAGCCGCCGTCGCCGGCGCGCTGGTAGCGCAGCCCTTCGAGGTGCAGTACCGGACTCATCAGGCTCCTGCGGCGCCCAGGCGCCACCCTCTTCGCACGAACCCGGCCGTCCCGAGCGGCCGCCGCGGATCCGGCTCCGCCGGTCCGCTGGCGGCGCCCCCTCGAGGGGGAGCGCCACAGGCGCTCCGGGGGTGGGCCATGTCAGGGCAGCGAGTCGATCGGGACCGGGAACACCTTGTCGCCGTCGGAGGCGGCCGGGTTCAGCTTGACCCAGCGGTCCACGTCGTCGTGGAAGCGCTGGTACAGCACGACCAGCGACTTCAGGTTGTCGATGATCGCCTGCGACTGGCCGACGCTCATGTTCGTCCAGGTCGAGAAGTCCATGCCCATCACCTGGCTCTGGTAGGGCAGACCCTCCAGGTACTCGCCCATCAGGCCCGCCTGCTCGAGGTTCTTCGCCTTGCCCTGGCCGAGCTTGGACGGGTCGCGCCCCATCGCCACCGCCGCGCTGCGCAGCTGGTTGAAGAAGCTGCCGGGGTCGAGCTGGGTCTTCTCGTAGGTCTCGACGAGCCGCCGCACGGTGGACTGCAGGTCGGAGAGCTGGTTCTTGGTCAGCAGCACGCGCACCGTGAAGGCCGGGATCTCGCGGTTGCGCACGTCGCGGTCGCTGGCCCAGGCCTCGAACATCGGCGGCGACTTCACGCCCTGCTGGCGGCCGAGGAACGCCAGCACCATCGCGCGGCCGACCGAGTCGACCGCCTCCTGCACCGGATCCGCCTTCGCGGCCGGCGCGGGGGCCGGTGCGGCCAGCACCTTCTGCGGCGACTTGACCTGCTCGACCAGCGCGCTGGCCATGTGCTTCACGCCGGCCTCGAAGCGCGCCGGGTCGCCGGCCTCGACCGGGAAGTACAGCGCCCCCTTGCCCGGCCAGGCCGAGAGGCGCTTGTACTGCGCCTCGGCGAGCGCATGGTCGGCCTTGCCCTCGGGCGTCTTCAGGTGCATCGCGTAGATCGCGACCTGGCGTTCCTGCGCGTGAATGCGCATCTGGTCGGTCGACAGACGCGTCGAGGCGAACGGCGAGTTGCCCTCGCGCGCGCTCGCATCGCTGATGTAGACGATGTAGCGGCCGCCGAAGTTGTTCCAGTTGATCTTGCGCAGCGCCTCGTCGAGCGCGGCGTAGGCGTCCTCGGCGAAGGCACGCGTCGAGGCGGCGGTGGCCTTGACGCCCTGCGTCGCCGCCATGAACTGCTCGCGCGTCGACGTGCTGTTCGGGTCGGCGAAGATCTTCGCGAGGTAGTCGACACCCTTGGTCTTGGCCGGATCGTCCTGGTAGGCGACCAGCCCGAAGCGGATGCGGCTGCCGACCTTGGCCGCCTCGGCCTGCTTCAGCACCTCCTCCATCGCCTTGCGCGTGCGGTCGATGTAGGGCTGCATCGATGAACTCGCGTCGATCACGAACACCACGGCCGAGTTGAAGTTGTCGATGCCGCCGTCGTTGCCCATGGCCTGCGGCGCGGCCGGCTGCGGCGCCGGCGCGTCGCGCGTCACCGAGGCCACCTTGACGATGCGCGCGCGGTGCCCCGACTGCAGCACCGTCGAGGCCGCCTCGAGCACCGGCAGCAGGTAGAACTGCTTCTGCAGGTCGACGAACTTCTCCGGCTCGGCGGCGATGACCGGGTGCGTGGGGCCGAGGTTGCCCTTGGCGCCGATCTCCTTCAGCAGCTTGGCCGTCTCCGCCGCCGCGTTGCCGGTGTTGACGAAGTCAGACAGGCCCTGCCGCTCGCGGAAGAACAGCACCCGCTCGCGGTTCGTCGGCACCGCGAACGACAGCGTGATCATGTGCTTCCACGGCACGGTCGCGGCCTCGGCGATCCAGCCCTGCGTGCGGCCGTCGCTGCCGGCGCCGACCAGCAGCCAGGGCTTGCCGCCGGCCTCGGCGCGCTCGTAGACGAAGTACACCGAGAAGGGCTCGATCGGCTTGCCGGTGGAGTCGCCCGCCTTGGCCGCCAGCTGCGCGCCGGGACGCGTCAGCACCTTCTGGAACAGCGTCTTCTTGCCGTCCATCAGCAGCGGCGCCTTGGCCTGCGCCCACAGCGGGGTCGGGCCCAGCGTGCCGCTGCCCGCGGCGAGCGCGAGCACATGGCGGCGTCGGATCGGCATGTCTTCCTTCCTCTTCAGATGGGCGCCGTCAGCGCGCGAGTTCTTCCTTGGCCAGCGCATGGCCCTGCTCGGCCGCCTTGCGCAGCCAGACCTGCGCCTGCTCGGGGCCGTCGGCCGCGTCGGTGCGGCCCAGCTTGAGCAGCATGCCGTAGCGGAACTGCGATTCCGCGTCGCCCGCCTCGGCCGCCTGCTTGTGCCAGCGCGCCGCCTCCAGCGGGTTCGGCCCCGGCAGCGGGGACTTGTCCTTCGACCAGGTGTCCGGGTCGTAGAAGCCGCCCAGCACGCGCGCCGCGGCGGCATCGCCCTTCTCGCCGGCGTACTTGTAGAGCAGGAACTGGCAGTCCAGCAGTTCGTGCTTCTGCGCCAGCTTGTCGGCCTCGCCGCGCGCGGCGGCGGCCTCCGGGCCGCTGCCGACCAGGCGCCGGCACGAATCCATCGTCATCGCCTGGCCCGGCGCGCCGGGCACCAGGAAGTAGCCGGCCACGCCGCCGACCAGCGCGAGCAGCACGACCAGCGGGATCAGCCACTTCTTGCCCGACGACGGGGCCGGGGGGGCGGGCGGCGGCGGCACGACCACCGGCGGCTCCTCCGGCGGTGCCACGGGCTCGACGATCGGCGCCTCGAACACCGGGGGCGCCAGGTCGACCACCGGTTCGGGTTCGGGCGGCGGAGGCGGCGGCAGGGGCTCCGGGGGCGGCGGGGGCGGTGCCACCAGCGGACCGCGCGGCCCGGGCGGCGGCGTCCAGCCCTGCGGCTTGGCAGCCGGCCGGCGCAACGCGGCCGGCACGGTGAACACCTCCTCGACCTCCACGCCCTCGGCCTGGCGCAGGCGCAGCTTGTAGGGCTGGTTGGCACGCAGGTGGTAGGTGACGCCGTAGTCGATCTCCAGCCACAGCGCGTTGCCCTGCCGGCGCGGCCCGAGCGGGTGGAAGCGGTAGACCGAGGTGCTCCACGGTTCGTCCGGGTTGCGCGGGTCGAGGTAACGCTCGACCGGCCCCGGCTGGATGATCGAGATCTCGAGCTCCTCCGGCCGGGTCAGCGGCGCCACGGCCGGCCCGCTGACCTGGAAGGCCGCGGTGCCGGGCGCGTGTTGGTCGATCTGGATCAGGCGGGTGGGCATGGTGGGCGTGGGCAATGCGGGCCGACCGATGTTAACGGCGGTGCTCCGGGACCGGCCATCGCGTTCAGCCGGCCTTGACCTGGGTGGCCGGCGCCATCTCGCCGAGGATGTCGCCGAGCGCGCGGTTGTCCTCTTCCTCGATCTCGCGGCCGCCGGCGAAGCTGATGTTGTCCAGCCCGAGCTGGCGCAGCGCGACGCCCCAGTCCATGAAGTACTCGCGCTCCAGCGGCGCCCGCGTCTCGCCCAGCGCCGGGAGCGTGCCGCGCGGGGGCAGCGGCGGCGCCGGGAACACGCCACGCAGGCGCTGCTTGGGCGGTTCCGGCACCGCCGGGCGCTCCAGCATCGGCAGCTCGCCGAAACCGAGGTAGGTGACGTAGTCGTTGATCATCATCGCGGCGATGCCGGCCGCGCGGTCGGCCACCTCGTCCCAGCGCACGTTGGCCGCAGCGACCTGGGTGCGGATGCGGTCGGCGATCTTCTCGATCAGCAGGTTGCGGTGCGCGCCGATCACCAGTTCGTCGGCCAGCGCGATCACCAGCGGGGCGTCCATGCCCATCGCCGACAGCACCGGCGGCTCGCTGGCGAGGCCGCGCACGCGCTCGGTCCAGAGGTTCAGCACATGGGTCGCGAAATGGTCGGAGCGGTCGCGCTGGCGGCGCGGCACGGGCGGCGGCGCGACGGCCTGGGCGCTCGCCTCGGTGGAGGTGTCGGCCCAGGGATCGTCCCAGGGATCGGCCTCGGCACCCGCACCGCTGTCCTCGACCGCGACCGTCTCCTCGATCTTCAGCGAGGCGACGTTCAGGAACGCCCCGCGCACGTCGGCCTCGGCCAGCTTCATGCGCTCGAGCAGCTGCGCGAAGTTGCGGAACGCCCGGTCGTTGCAGACCTTGTACAGGCGCCGCCGCAGGTTCATCAGCTCGTTCTCCTTCTCCTTGCGCGAGTCGTCGTCGCCGGCCTGGTAGAAGCGGCGCAGCCGGCCGTCCAGCAGCACCGCCTGGTCGACCAGCCGCCCGGCGAGCTGGCGCGTCTTCAGCGTCGGCGACAGCACGCGTTCGAGGTTGTCGACCAGGAAGCTGACCCCGCCGTCGTTGAAGCTCATCGCCGAGTCCCAGGACAGCCCGGGGTCGCGGAAGTGTTTCTTCGCCTTCTCGCCCTCCAGCAGGCCGGCGCGGTTGGCCGCGATGCGTTCGCGTGCCTGGGCCGCGATGCCGACCTCGTGGCGCTCCCTGCCCTCGCCGGCGTACTCGAACACGCCGTCCAGCGGGAACTCCGGGTTGCGCAGGAAGAAGGTGTTGTTGAACGGCTGGCCGTTCCAGTCCTGCAGCCAGTCCTCCTGCTTGTAGAGCTGGTACATCGAGGCCTCCAGGCGCGTCTCGATGCGGTTGCGCAGCGCCTCGGGCGTGTCGCCCGGCTTGGACTGCAGCTCGATGTCGAACTTGGTCAGCACGAAGAACAGCGCGCACGACAGCTTGGCGCGCGCCAGCGCCGTCTCGCCGTGCGTCTGCGCGACCCAGTGGCGCACCAGCGAGCTCAGGTCCTTGACCTCGGCGTTGGACGGCGGCATGCACAGCAGCATGCAGGTCAGCTCGCGCTCCTCGGTGTAGCGCTGGAACAGGTACGAGACCTTGCCGCGCCGCACCATGTTGCGCACGCACTCGGCGCGCTTGTCGGTCTCCGGCGGCAGGTCCAGCATCTGCTCGCGCGAGCGCGCGCCGGGAAAGTCGAGCAGGTCGGTGTGCTCGAAGAAGGCCCAGGGCCGGTCGGCCATCACGATGCGCAGCTCGGCGACCAGCGCGCACAGGGTCGCGCGCGGCACCTCGACCGGGCGGCCGCCGGCGGTGGCCGGGTTGCCCAGCGCGTCGACCGGCAGCACCTTCAGCAGGTCCTTCTGGTCTTCGGGCGTGCCGAGGTGGTCCTTCAGGATGTCGACGTCGATGATGCTGCGCGCACGCGGGATCAGGCAGTCGATCGCGGCGCGTGCGTTGGCGGCGTGGCCGAGCTTGTCCAGCGAGGCCAGCATCACCGCGAAGATCTCGGTGATGTCCTTGCCCTTGGGCCCGCCCCACAGCAGCGAATACAGCTCAGTGCGCTGCGGCGTCGCGAGGCGGTGGCCGAAGCGGGTCAGCGCGTCCCAGTAGCCGGCGCGCGACAGCGATCCGATCGAGGTCGAGTAGTTCGCCTTGAAGTACTCGCCGATGTCGAACATCAGGATCTCGTCCAGGTGCGGCTGCGCCGGGCCGGCCGCGGCCTCCAGGCGCACCAGCACGCTGCGGATGTCCTCCTCGCTCTGCAGCCCGAGCTTGCGGTTGTGCTGGTCGAAGTCGGACAGGAAGCTGTTGCCCATGATCTTCACCAGATCGGTCTCGGTCAGCAGGCGCAGCTCGACCGGGAAGGCCGAATCGGTGGTGCCCTTGACGATCGTGAAGCGCGTGACGAGGCCGGTGGCCTCCTTGCCGCCCTCGGGGTTGATCTCCTGGATGAAGTTGCGCGGTTCGCCGGCGAAGTCGACGATCAGCGGCTTGTCCTTGCTCTTGCCCAGCACCGAGACCAGGTAGGACTTGCCGGCCTGGCTGGGGCCGAACACGCCGGCGCTGTTGCGCCGCCCGGACGAGCTGGCAAGCTTGCGGGCGAGGTTCTCCGCGCGCCGCGTCGCCTCCACCAGCGAGTGCTCCTCGTTGGCCACCGAGGTGGCGCTGCCGGCCAGGCGCGTGACCCAGCCGCGCGCCTTGCGGCTGGCCGACTCGAGCGCCTTGGCGCCATCGTGCAGGGCTTGTTGGATCGGGTCGATCATCGTCGTCTACCTCTCACCCGTTCAACGTGCCGAGGGGCACCGAGCAGGCATGAACCAGAAGTGCCAAGCGGACACCGAGGATCCGGCTCCGCCGGTCCGCCGGTGTCGCCCCCTCGCAGGGGGCGCGCGCAGCGCGTAGGGGGTGGGCCATGTCAGCTGCCGAGCAGGATGCCGGTGTCCAGCCAGTAGCCCTGCTGGTGGCTGATCGTCTGCAGCCGCAGGCGCATGCGCGCCGGCGGCACGGTGCGGCCCTCGCGGTCCTTGATGCCCTTGATCTCGAGGTTGGGGTTGTCCATGTATTCCTCGCCGGTGTGCCGGTTGGTCACCTTCTTGCCGGCCCGCTTGAGCGTGATGCGCAGCGGCGTCAGCGGGTTCAGGCTGCGCGCGTCGTCCGGCGTCGCGTAGTCGATGTGGTACAGGCGCGAGCCCGGCCACCAGTCCACCGGCAGCTGGCGGAAGCCCAGCGGCATCGGGCCGCGGAACTCGAAGGCGCGCTCCTCGGGCAGCTCGTAGTCGTAGTTGTCGAGGTCGAGGTCGTCGTAGAACTCGTCGTCCTTCAGCAGCCGGTTGCTCTGGTCGAGCTTGCCGAAGTAGCGCGCGGTCGATCGCGGGCGCAACTCGTTGCTGCGGAAGTTGAAGTTCTGCAGCTGACCGTTGCCGAGCAGGCAGATCATCGCGCCGACCGCCGCGGTCGTCTTCGGGTCGCCGACGGTCGCGCGGAAGTCGCGGAACGGGTACCACTGGCCGACGCGGAACTGGTGCAGCGGCAGCACGCGGTGCGACGGCAGCGCCGCGCTCTCCTCGAGGATCGCGCGCACCGCCGGCAGCCGCGAGGTGCGGCCGGACAGGATCATCATGTCGCAGCGGTAGCGGTAGACGATCTCGCCCAGCGCCTGCAGCATCTCGAGGAACACGCTGCGGATCGTGCGGTCGATGTCCGGCAGCGAGATCTCGAACTCCATGTCCTGCAGCTTGAAGTCCTTCGCGCCGAGCTTGGCCAGCTCGTTGTTGAAATAGCCCAGCAGCTCCGCGGTCGGCAGGCTGTCCGCGGTGAAGAAATCGCTGAACTTGCGCAGCGTCACCGGCGAGGGCTGCAGCGGGTCGTAGCTCTCGTACTCGGACAGCAGGCCGAGCGCGATCGGCGAGGCGATCTGCGCCGCGAACTGCTGGCGCCGCACCAGCTCGACGGCCTTCATGTCGCCGCGGTCGCCGCCGAGCAGCTGGTTCAGCGCGTAGTCGGCCCGCTCGCCCATGCCCATCTCGCGCAGCTTGCGACGGATCGGGTCGACCACATGCTCGCGCACGACACGCAGCAGCGCGTCGTCGCCGGCCAGGTTGAAGCCCTCGCGGAACTCCTGCAGCGGCGTCAGCGTGACGTTCGCGCCGGGCCGGCCGTCCACCGACACCGAGGTGACGACGAGGTCGGTCGTGCCGCCGCCGAGGTCGACGGTGGCGAGCCGGAACCCGTCGCCGGCGGCCGGGTCCTGCAGGTTGTCCGGATGGCGCACGCTCCTGAAGAACGCACGCGCGTCGCCCGAGTAGTTCAGCGCCACCTGCGTGTACAGGTACACCGCCTGCGTCGCGGTGGCCTCGTCCCACTGCAGGATCACCTCCGGCCCGGCGTCGTCGCGCTCGCGGATGCGCCCTTCCATCGTGTAGTGCATGCGCGCGCTGCCGTCGTCCATGTGCTGCAGCTGCGCCAGGCCGAGCGAGAGGTAGGCCATGTCGCAGGCCGCTTCCGCCTGCTGCTTCAGGATGTGGCGCTCCGCGAGCGGCATCGCGGTGGGCATCGTCATGATGATGCGGCGCAGCCGCCGCGGCAGGTTCGCGTTGGCCGGGCGGCGCAGCCGGTGCATCGGCGAGTTCATCATCGAGATCGCCTGCACGAAGATCTCGGCCAGCGCGAAGGCCGTCAGGTTGCGCCGCGAGTACAGCGCGCGGATGGCCGGGAAGCCCTTGTCCGGGAACTGGTCGAGGATGTGCGGGTCGAGCCGGTGCAGCGGCTCGCCGAGGTCGTTGACGAGCGTCGTGAACGCGACGCCGGTGGCGTAGTCCGAGTGGCCCGACTCGGTGCCGGCGATGTTGAAGCGCCACGAATCGCGCCGCGCGTCCTCGTCCCACAGGTAGCGCTTCGGGCTCGACAGGCCCGACGAGCCTTCGGTGCCGGAACGCCGCGCCGCCAGCCGCGCCGCCTCGACGCCGACGCGCACGACGGTCGGCCAGCCGAAGGCTTCCGAGCGGCCGCTGCGGATCGACAGGTGGTCGCGTCCGAACTGCGCGCGCGCGAACTCGAAGCGGCTCGGGAACGGGTCGGAGTAGACCTGCTCGGCGCGGCTCAGGTCGCGCAGCTGCAGCTTGACGGACTTGGTGATGTCCACGCCGAGCGCCTCGGGGTCGGATTCGATCAGCAGGCCGCAGCTGCGCGAGTTGCCGAGGTCGAGCACCAGGTCCACGTCGATCGGCGGCGTGCGCGGCTCGGTGATGCGGTCGACCAGCTGGAACGAGGGCAGGATGTCCAGGCTGTGCAGCAGGTCGACGAACGCGCGGTAGCGCGCGACGTGCTCGTTGCTGCCCTGCATCTGGTCGTGCACCTCGTCGTCGCTCAGCGGGCGGAACGAGAACTGGCGGCGCCGGCGCTCCTCGCGCTCGAGCATCTCCTTGAAGGTCTCGAGGCACCAGTCCTTGACCCAGCTCTCGGAGAAGAACCAGTCCACCGGGTCCTGCGGGCCGGGCAGCGCGAACTTGTGGCCGTTGCGCGCATCGCTCGGCGAGGGCGCGAGGTAGGCCTCGCTCTCGATGAACTCGAGCAGCGTCGTGTCGCAGGCGATCACGAGGCGGTAGCGGTGGCCGTCCGCGTCCGGCTCGTCGAGCTTGGCGAGATAGGCCCGCGCCCAGTTGGTCGGCCCGCGGTAGAAGCCCTGCGCCTCGCGGCGCAGCAGCGGCAGCGGCATCCAGACGCGGTTGAACATCTGCTCGATCGCCTTCAGGTCGACCGAGTAGGACTCGACGCCGCGCGGCTCCTCGTCGCCGCGGCGCACGCAGGGCGGGATCTTCTCGTTGTTCAGCGTGGTGCGCGGGTCGAACCAGCCCCACTCCTTGGGCACGTCCGTGGTCTTGTCGATCGAGAAGCCGAAGTCGAGAAACTGCACCCCGGTGCCCGGGATCAGCGGCACGACCTCGGGGAAGTGCATCAGTTCGTTCAGAGCCATGGTGATCGTTCTGCGCTTGAAGGGTGGGACGTTCGTCGTGCCGTTTCGTCAGGGAGCAGTCATTGCAGCCGCCGCAAAGGCGCCTCCCAGCGCACGCCGTCGTTGTTGATGCCGTAGCACATTGTCCTGCCGTCCTTCTCGACCAGGCATTCGTGCTTGCTGCCGTTCAGCCCCAGGCCGGGCTGGCCGGCGACATTGCAGTCCATCCGCTCGAAGTAGAGCTTCTTGCCGTCGGTGCGCGCCTTCAGGCCGCCGCGGCAGTCGTCGACGCGCTTGCCGTGGCGCAGCCGCTCCACAGCATGGTTCGTGCCGGTGCCGTCCTTGCCGAAGCGCAGCACCAGCCGGTCGCTGCCGACCACGTTGTCGGGGCGGCCCTGGTAGGCGCGCAGGCGCTCCTCGCCGAGCTGCCACTGGCCCTCCAGGAACGAGAGATCGCCGCGCTCCAGCGCGCCGGGCGGGATCTCGAGCGGCTTCTCCGCCTTGCGTCCTTCGGTGCCGAGCCCGGCGACGACCGGCGGCGTCGTGCAGGCGCGCGGCAGCAGCCAGGCGAGCAGCGCCAGCAGCAGCAGCGCGAGCAGCAGCCACAGCAGCCACCACCACCAGGGGCGCCCGCGCTTCGTCTCGACGACCGGGGGGACGACCGCTGGCGGGTCGACCGGCACGGCCGGCGCCGGCGCGGCCAGCTGCGGCGCCTGCGCTGCCGGGTCCACGCTCTTGCCGTTCTGGTTCTCGAAGCCCCAGAACGCGATCACCGGCTGGTCGCCGACGAAGTAGAGGAAGTCGCCCTGCGCCGGCACCTTCATCGCCTGCTCGAGCAGGCTGGCGAACGCAGCCGCGCCGCCCGGCTGGCTGCCGCCCTGGGCGCGCAGCTCCTGCACGTAGCCGAGCAGGCCGGAGCGGATCACCTCGAGGTCGAGCGCCCGCTGCGCCTGCTCGTCGGGGCTCATCTGGTGCCAGCCGCGTGCGCTGCCCGGCACCTCGGCCGTCCAGCGCAGCTCGCCGAGATCGGGGTCGTAGGTCGGCTTGGCGAAGTAGTTCGCGAAGCGCGCGCCACGCTTGCTCGCGAGCATCGCGCGCAGCTGCACGTGGCTCTGGTAGGCCGGCTTGCCGAACGCGCCGAACGAGCGGTAGCGGTCGATCTTGTCGTGCGCGAGCAGCGCGCCCGTGGCGCTCATGACCACCCCTCGACGGACGGGTACGTCGGACGATCCCCCGAGGGGATGGCGGGCCGGCTCGGGAGCGGCCCGGCGCTCGGCCCGCGGAGGCGGGTCGACACGTCGTGACCCTTGCCGGCGCCGGGCACGGCGCGCGTCGGACGGTGGCCGGGCGCTGCACTCACTGCCGCTGCATCCCCATGTAGTAGCGGCTGCCGTCGGCATTCACGCCGTAGCACTGCGTCTGCCCGCCGCGCTCCTTCTGGCACTCGATCTTCGGCGCGCCGTACGACGTGCCGTTGTTGCACGGGATCGACTGGTTGCCCTGGATGCCGAGCTTGCCGCCGTTCATCTGGCCGCGCACCGTGCCGCTGCAGACCGTGCCGTCGGGGCGGCGCAGCGTCACCTCGCCGTTGCCGTCCTTGCCGAACTTGAAGCCCAGATCCAGCGGCTGCTGCGTCTGCTTGTCGACCAGGCCCTCGCCGGCCTTCCAGTTGCCTTCCAGGAAGTCCATCTTCTTCGCGGCGTTCGGATCCTCGGGCATCTGCATGGCCTTGGGGTCCTTCGGCGGCGCCGGCGGGTCGGTACGGCCTTTCGGGTCCTTCGGGTCCTTGGGCGGCGGCGGCTCGGTCTTCGGGTCGGGCGGCGGCGGCGGCTCGGTCTTCGGGTCCTTCGGCGGCTCGTCCTTCGCGTCCGGCGGAATCGGCGGCTCGGTCTTCGGGTCGGCCGGGGGCGTGCCGGGCGGCAGCTCCAGCCCGGGCTGCGACGCCGCCGGCAGCGCCGGGTCCGCCCCCGGCGGCATGCCCCCTTCGGACCCCGGTGCCCCGGGGCCTCCCGGCCCGCCGGGCAGCGGCACGCCGCCCGGCCCCTCGGGCCGGCGCTCCAGCGGCGCCTCGGAAGCAGCGCCGTCCGGCGGCGTCAGGCCGGGGATCGCCAGCTTCGGGTCCAGCCCCGGCACGCAGCCGCGCAGCAGCCAGGCCAGCAGCGCCAGCAGCAGCAGCGCGAGCAGCAGCCACAGCAGCCACCACCACCAGGGGCGCTTGCGCGCGGGCTCGACGGGCACCGGCATCACCGCGGGCTCGACCAGCGGCGCCGGCGCGGTGGCCAGGCGCGGCGCCTGCACGGACGGATCGACGCTCTTGCCGTCCGGGTCGGTGAAGCCCCAGAACGCGATCACCGGCTGCTCGCCGACGAAGTAGAGGAACTCGCCGTTGCTGGGCACCTTCATCGCCTGCTCGAGCAGGCTCGCGAACGCAGCCGCCCCGCCCGGCTGGCTGCTGCCCTGCGTCTGGGCCTGCTGGCGCAGCTCCTGCACGAAACCCTGCAGCTGCTGGTGGATGCCGTCGAGCGCCGCGACCCCCTTCTCGAACTCCTCGCCCGAGAGCTGCTGCAGGCTGCGCACCGGGCCGCCGACCTCGGCCGTCCAGCGCAGCTCGCCGGCGTCCGGGTCGTAGGTCGGCTTGGCGAAGTAGTTGGCCAGCGTGTCGCCGCGCTTGGCGCGCAGCATGGCGCGCATCTGCACGTAGCTCTGGTAGGCCGGCTTGCCGAACGCGCCGAACGAACGGTAGCGGTCGATCTTGTCGCGCGCGAGCTGCGCGCCGGTGGTCGGTGTGTTCATGTGGGAATCACGGGCAGTTGGCGGCCCCGGCCGCTTCGCGCATCTTGCGGTTCATGTCGACCGGGTCGCCCGGGCTGAGCAGCCGGCCGCCCCCGGCGCTGGCGATGCATTGCAGCACCTGGCGGTCCTTCGGAGTCTCCGACATGTCGATGACGTTGATCGTGACGTTGGGCTTGCTCGCCTTGATCGACCGTGCCATGGCGCAGGGATCGCCGCCACAGGAGTCTCCCCCATCGCTGACGATGACCAGCACGCTGGCGGCGCTGTCGGAGGCGACCGTGCCGGCGCGGCGGATCGCGTCCGACAGCGGCGTGCCCTGCTTCGGCGCGAGGCCGTTGATCTCGCCGACCAGCGCGCCGCGCTGCGCCGATGGATAGAACTTGTCGCGGCGCACCTGGCCGCAGGAGCCGAAGTCGACCAGGCCGACATCGACGTCGGCGGGCAGCGCGCGGATCATCGACTCGGCCGCGCGCTTGGCGGCGTCCAGCCGGCTCGGGCTGCTGCCGAACGGGTGCCGCATGCTGCCGGAGGCGTCGAAGATCATCACCACCTCGGGCTCGTCGCCGGGCTGGCGCGGCTTGCACGCGGTCGCCCGCGGCGCTTCGGCGGGCGGCGTGCGCGGGGCCTCGGCCACCGGGGCGGACGGGGCCGGCCGCGGCGCCTCGGCACGTGCGGGAGGTGGCGGCGGCGGAGCCGGGTCGGGCTTCGGGGCCGGCGGCGGCGCAGCGGGTGGCGGTTCCGTGCGCGGCGGCTCTGCGGGCGGTGGCGGTGGCGCCGCCGGGGGTGTGGCGGGCGGCGGTACGGGATCCGGCACGCACTGCATGGGCGCCTGCGCGGTGCCGCGCGCGGTGATTTCGTCCTCGAGCGCCTTGTTGCGCGCCTCGGCCTGCGCGATCTGCTCGTCCAGGCCGGCATCGGCCACCGGCATCGTGCTGCAGCGACGCCAGGCGAAGAACAGCAGGTACAGCAGAACCAGCACCAGCAGGCCCCACAGCAGCCAGCGCGGCCAGGCCTTGCCCGTCGTCGCCGGCGCGGCGGCAGCCGCCGCGGGGGCAAGGGGCGCGGCGGCGGGGGTCGGCGAAGTCGCCGGTGCGGCGGGCTGCACCACCGCCGGCGCCGCGGCCACTGCCGCAGCCACCGGGGCGACGGGCGTCACCGGGGCGCCCGCGGCGGCATGGCCCCACAGCACCAGCACCGGCCGCCCGCCCACGCTGTACAGCCAGTCGCCCGGCGGCCGCTGCACGGCCTGCTCGATCATCTGGGCGACCAGCACGGACGCCGGACCCTCGCCGCGCAGCTGCTGCGCGAGGCCGCGGATCTCTGACAGGAAGCGCTCGGCGCGCTGCTGCAGCTTCGTGCGCTCGTCCTCGGGCAGCTGCGCGGCGGGCAGCACCGGGCCGGTGAGGTTGGTGCTCCAGGCGATGCCGCCGTCGGCATCGGGCTTCGGGATGGCCAGCAGCTCGGCGTGGTTCTGGCCGAGCCGGCTGCGCAGGATGCCGGCGATCTGCTCGTGCGCCGCGGTCAACGTGCGGCCGCCGACCTGCAGGGCCTGCGCCGCGTCCCCCCTCGTTCTGATCAGGCCTTGCGCCAAGTTGTGAATCCCCTGAGTCCGTGCTTCTTCTTGGTTCTGCTCGACCCGCGCGGCGTCCCACTGTACTGTGTGCTGGCGGGCCTGGAAACAACTTGAGTAGACTGTCCGGCAGCACAGTCGAGGGGAGCCGATGAACCAGAGCGTCAGCGGGAGCAGCAAGCCGGGCTGGAAACGCTGGGCCTTGATCGGCGGCGTCCTCCTGCTGCTGTTGCTGCTCGCGCTGGGCTGGTGGTGGTGGTGGCAGTCGCGCCAGGCCGCCGCGGTCGGCGATCAGCGTGCGCGCCTGCAGGCGGCCCTGGAACGCCAGAAGGCCTTGACCGACGAACTGGCCAAGGCCGCGCCGGCCGGCCCGACCGACTGCCCGCCCGGGCAGAGCCTGCAGCCCATCGGCGGTGCGGGCGGTGGCGCGGGCGCAGGCGTGCCGCCGGCCATGGCGGGCTCGGCGCCGGTCACCGCGATGCCGCCGCTGCCGGCCGGCGGCGAGGCCGCGGCGCTCGGCGGCTCGGCGCTCGCGCAGCGGCTCGAGCAGGCCACCGCGATCGTGATCGTCGCCGGGCCGAACGACATGGGCACCGGCACCGGCTTCTTCATCGCGCCGAACCTGCTGGTCACGAACCGCCACGTGGTCGAGCATTCGCAGGGCAAGCGCCTGTTCCTGACCAGCAAGGCGCTCGGCTCGCTGCGCCGCGCGACGGTGCTCAGCGCCACGCCGAGCTCGGTGCCGGGCTCGCCCGATTTCGCGCTGCTGCGCATGGACGAAGGCAGCGCCGCCGGCACGCTGGACATGGCGCTCGAGGTCGGCAAGCTCGCCAACGTGGTGGCCGCCGGCTATCCCGGCGTGGTGCTGCAGGGCGACTCGAGCTTCCAGCGCCTGCTGAAGGGCGACTTCTCGTCCGCGCCGGACCTGAACCTCACGCAGGGCGCGGTGCAGTCGCTGCAGACCGGCCAGGGCGGCATGCCGCTGATCGTGCACACCGCGTCGATCGCGAAGGGCAACTCGGGCGGGCCGCTGGTCGACGGCTGCGGCCGCGTGGTCGGCATCAACACCTTCATCAACGTCGACCAGAGCCAGTCCGCGAAGATCAACTACGCGATCCGCTCGCAGGTGATGGCGAGCTTCCTGCAGTCCGCCGGCACGAGCGCGCGCAACGACCCGCGGCCCTGCGCGGCCAAGGGCTGACACCCGGGCCCGACCCGCGGGCCGCTTCAGCACGCGCCGCAACACGCGCCGGGACACACGCCGATGGACAGCGGCATCTTCCTGTCCGCCAAGCTGCTCGCCGTGCCGGCGCTCTTCACGCTGGTGCTGACGCTGCTGTTCGCCCCGCTGCTGCTGGCGCTGTACCGGTGGCGCGTCGCGGCGCTGATGATGCGGGGCACGGGCGGCACCTGGGGCAGCGAGGCCGCGCCTGCGGCGGCGGGCGCGCCCGCCTGGCAGGTGGTCGAGCTGGCACGCGGCCAGCGCAGCGGGTCCGGCGACGGGCCCTGGCACGCCGCCGCCCTGCGCGGCCGCCTGCGCATCGCCTGCGCCTACGGCGCCGGCGGCGCGGCGGCCGGCCTCGGCCTGAGCACGGCGTTCGCGATCGCCTACGCCGACCAGCTCTCGGCCACCGCTTTGCTGGCCGCGCTGGTGGTCTTCATGCTGCCCGCCGCCGCGACGCTGCTTCAGTGGCTCGTGGTCGCGCCGCTGCGGCGGGCGGCGCTGTTCGCAGCAGTACTGGTGATGGCGTGGCTGGCCGCCGGCATCGCCCGCGGCCTCGGGCAGACGCTGTTCGAGGCCTTCGTGCTGATCCCGGCCGTGCTGCTGTTCGTCTTCAGCCTGCGCCTGTGGCGCGCCGTCGCGCCGCTGCTGCTGCCGATCATGGCGGGCGCGAGCCTGCTGTGGGTGATCGGTGCGGAGCTCGGCCGCGACGGCGGTCCGATGCTGCTGTGGGGCCTGCGCCTGGCGGGCTTCGCGCTCGGCGCCGGCGCCGGACTGCTGGCGCTGAAGCTGCTGCAGAGCCGCCTCGACGCGGCGCGACTCGGCGACCAGCAATTGTTCGTCGATGCCTGGTGGCTGATCTACACGGTGTATTGCACCGTGGTGTTCGTGATGATGAAGCGCGACCCGGCTGGATTCGCAGTGCTGGGTGTGTTCGTGATCTACCTGCTCGCCAAGCGCGCCGTCCACGCGCTGTGGCCGCGCCAGCCCGCCGCGGCGCCCTCGCTGCTGCTGCTGCGCGTGTTCGACCAGGGCGGCCGCACGGAGCGCCTGTTCGCGCAGCTGGAGCAGGACTGGCGCCTGGTCGGGCCCATCGCGCTGATCGCCGGGCGCGACCTGGCGTTGCGCAACGTCGCGGCGGCCGACTTCGTGGCGTTCGTGACGGGCCGGCTGCAGCGCCGCTTCGTCGCCGACGCGGCGGCGCTGCAGCGGCGCCTGGCCGTCGATGCCGCGCGGCCGGACCCGGACGGCCGCTTCGCCGTCGACCACTACTGGTGCCACGCCGACACCTGGCGGCCGGTGATGCGCGCGCTGGTGGCACGCAGCGACGTCGTGCTGATGGACCTGCGCGGCTTCGACACCGACCGTGCCGGCTGCGCCTACGAACTGGGGCATCTCGCCGCGACGGCCCGCGACAAGCCCGTGCTGCTGGTCGTCAGCGAGGCGCGCGAGGCCGAGGCCGTGCACGGCCTCGTTGGTGCGCGGGAGTCCGCGCAGGCCGCGTGGCGCCTGCTGCGTGTCGCTCCCGACGCCACCGATCTCGCGCCGGCCGTGTTCGCGGCGCTGGGACACGACCGGCTTGTCCCGCGTCAAGCGTGACCGTGCGCGCGGCGCGCAGAATCGGCGGCAGATCGATGGCCGAAGAACGAGGAGACACGATGCCCAGCCGCTACCCGCTCGACCCCGCCAGCCCGGACGCCGCGGCCGTGCGGGCCACGCTGCAGGCGCGGCGCGACGCGCTCGGCCGCGAGATCGGCGCCGTGCGCGATGCGGCGGAGACACGCGGTGCGGATGTGCTCGACCACAAGGACGAAGCCTCGCTGCGCGAGCGCACGGAAGTCGGCGACGCCGAGGTCGCGCGCGACGTCGCCGAACTGCGCGAGGTCGAGACCGCGCTGCGCCGGCTCGAGGAAGGCCGCTACGGCCTGTGCATGGACTGCGACGAGCCGGTCGATCCGCGCCGGCTCGCGGCCGAGCCGTTCGCCGTGCGCTGCGCGGCCTGCCAGACCCGCGCCGAGCAGGCACGCGCGCTGCGTCGCTGAGTCACTCCAGGCGCAGGTCGCGCGGTTGCCCGTCGCGCAGCACGCGCAGGCGGGTCCCCGCCAGCACGCGCCAGGACAGCAGCAGGCGGGCCAGGTCGGCGCTGTTGGCGATCGGCCGGTCCTGCATGCCCACCACGATGTCGTCCACCTGCAGGCCCAGCCGCTCGGCCAGGCTGCCCGGCCGCACCGCCGTCACCAGGGCCCCGGAGGTGTCGCGCCGGCCCCGCATCAGGGCAACCGTCGGCGACAGGTCGACGAACTCGGCGCCCAGGCGCGGCCGCGTGACGCTGCCGCTGCTCAGCAGTTCGGCGACGACCTCGTTGACGACCTCGATCGGGATCGACAGGCTCACGCCCGGCGCGCCGTAGGCGCCGATCACGGTGCGCACGTTCATGCCGACGATGTTGCCGCCCGCATCGACCAGCGGGCCGCCCGAGTTGCCCGGGTTCAGCGCCAGGTCGGTCTGCAGGTACAGCAGTTCCGGTTCGTCGACGAAGTGCCGGTCGGTGCCGCCGACGACACCGGCCGAGACCGAGCGGTTCAGCCCGTACGGCTCGCCGATCGCCAGCACCCAGTGGCCCGGGCGCAGCGTGCTGGCGCGGCCGAGCGGCGGGGCCCGCGGAGCGCGGTAGTCGATGCGCAGCAGCGCGATGTCGGTGTCGGCGTCGATGCCGATGACCTGCGCGGCGAGCACCCGCTGGTCGTCGAGCTTGACGACCACCTGGTCGGTGTCGGTCACGACGTGGCCCGCAGTGACCACCAGGCCCTGCGCGTCGACCATGAAGCCCGCGCCGATGCGCGCATAGGGCTGCGGATCGGCGCCGCGCTCGGCATCGGCCGTCGGGCCGGCGCCGGATTCGTCTTCGACACGCCGGTGGGCGGAGCCGTACACGCCCACCGCATACGGAAGCGCCCGTGCCAGCGCGCCGGCGAAGCCGGTGCTGGCACGCGGCACGAGCCCCGGGACGACTGGCGCCGCGCAGGCGCCCAGCATCGGCAGCGCCAGCAGGCTCAACAAGTGACGGCGGCGGACGGCAGGTTCGGTCATGCGGCCATCATGCCTGCAACGCGAGAGGCCGCGCGGCACGCCGGCCCGGTGCGAGGCGGCTCCGGCCCGATCCGTCAGGCGCCGGCCGCGACGACGCGCTGCAGCTTGCCGCTGCGGCCGCGCTGCGGCGGCGGCCCCGTGTGCGCCCGCAACTGCACGCCAGCCAGCCCCTGGCTCCGCAGGTACGCCCGCAGCGCCGCGCGCGAGCGCACCAGCGCCGCCTCGCCCTCCGGCGCGCCGACGCTCAGCTCCAGCGCCCGTTCGCCGCGCTGCACGATCTGGAAGTCCAGCACCCCGGCCTCGTCCTCCATCACCGTCGTCAGCGCCAGCGGCAGCAGCCGCACCGCGTGGCCGCGCGTATCGCGCAGCACCAGGCTGTCGTCGACACGCCCCTGCACCTCCAGCACCGGCAGCGGCGAGCCGCAGGCGCAGTGCTGCGGATGCAGCGTGACGCGGTCGCCGAGGTCGTAGCGGATCAGCGGTTGCACATGGTTCGCGAGGTTGGTCAGCAGCGTCGTCGCGCCGGCCTCGCCCGGCCCGACCGGCGCGCCGCGCTCGTCCACCGGCTCGAGGATCACCCAGTCGCTGTTCAGGTGCAGCGCGCCGAACCGGCACGGTGCCGCCAGCGCGAGGAACTCGGACGCGCCGTAGCTGTGCGCCACCGGGCAGCCGAAGCTGCGCTCGATCTGCGCGCGCATCGGCGCCGAGAGACCTTCGCCGCCGGTCCAGATCTCCTGCGGCGCGATCCGCAGCCGGCCGCCGGCACGCTCCTCGGCGAGCAGCAGGGCCATCGTCGGGTAGGTTGCGAGCAGGGTCGGCGCGAACCGGTTCAGCTGCGCGACGAGTTCGGCCACTGGCTGCAGGAACGAGAAGCTGCGCAGTCGCTCGCCCAGCCACGGCTGCAGCGCACGCAGCCGCTCCACCGAGACAGTGCTCGCGAAGTGGCCGCCGGTCGCACCGACGAACGCGCTGCGTTCGGCCAGGCCGCAGGGGTCGAGCAGGCGCCGCAGCGGCGTGAGCAGCGGCCGCCGCAGCGCCTCCAGCGCGTCGTAGACGGCCATCGCGGCGGCGTCCTGCACGTAGAGCCCCGGCCGGCCGCTGCTGCCCGAGCTTTCCCAGACCCAGTAGCGGCCCAGAAACGCCCGCCCGATCGCGCCACGGTCGGCGATGAAGGCGCGCAGTTCGTCCAGCCGCAGCGCCGGGTCGGTCACCCAGTCGGCGAAGCGGGCCATCAGCTCGTCCTTGCCGACCGGCGCGATGGCCGCGAGCGGCCGTGCGGCGTTCCCGCCCAGGCGTTCGCGGTACAGCGCCGAGCCGCGGCACGCCGCGGCGAGCAGCGCGCGCAGGCGCTCCGCGCGGCGCCGGGCCAGGCCGGCGGGCGTGTCGTGCACCGCCGCCAGCACGTCGAGTCCGACGCCGGCGGTGCGCCAGGGATCGCAGGCGGTCCAGTTCACGTCGGGTGCGCAGGGAGCAAAGTTTTCTAGCGTGGTGCATCGATGCCCCGATTGCAAGTCTTGCTGGCTTGACGCAAGGCAAGTCGGTGTCTAATGTCGGCCGTCCCCGACCCCTGCGCTGATTCGTGACGACACCGCACCATCTGGCCGTCCTCGACGACGAGATCGACATCACCCGGCTGCTCGGCCACTACCTGCAGGGGCACGGTTTCCGTGTCAGCCAGCTGCACCGCGGCGCCGACCTGATGGCGCTGATGGCCCAGGATCCGCCGTCGCTCGTGCTGCTCGACCTCGGCCTGCCGGGCGAGGACGGCTTCGCGATCGCCCGCCAGCTGCGCGAGCATTGGCACTGCGGTCTGGTGATCGTGACCGGGCGCGGCGACGCGGTCGACAAGGTGGTCGGCCTGGAGGTCGGCGCCGACGACTACGTCACCAAGCCGTTCGACCTGCGCGAGCTGCTCGCGCGCATCAAGGCCGTGCTGCGGCGCGTCGAGCCGGCCGCGGCCGCGGCACCGTCATCGGCGGCCGCGCCCCACGACGCCACCACGCGCCTGCGCTTCGCCCAGTGGGAGCTGGACCTCGCCGCGCGCCGCCTGAGCGACCTCGCAGGGCGCGACGTGCCGCTGACCACCGGCGAATTCGAGCTGCTGTCCGCGTTCGTGCGGCAGCCCGGGCGCGTGCTGTCGCGCGACCAGTTGCTCGAGCAGACCCGCGGCCGCCCGGCCGGCGCGTTCGACCGCACGATCGACGTGCAGGTCGGCCGGCTGCGGCGCAAGCTGGACGACAACGCCGAGGATCCGCAGATCATCAAGTCCGTGCGCGGCGCCGGCTACATCCTGGTGCCCGCCGTGTCGACCGCGTCCTGAGGCCCGCGATGGCCGGGCCGCCGCAGCTCTTCGAGTCGCTGTTCGCCGCCTATCCCGACGCGCTGCTGGTGGTGGACGGCGCGGGCGGCATCGTGCTGGCCAACCCGGCCGCTGCCGCGCTGCTCGGCTACACGGTCGAGGCGCTGCAGGGGCTGAGCGTCGACTCGCTGGTGCCCGACGCGATCCGCCCGCGCCACGCCGCCTGGCGCCATGCCTACGCCAGCAGCCCGCGCGCTCGGCCGATGGGCTCGCAGATGGAACTGGTGGCACGGCGCGGCGACGGCAGCGAGGTGATGGTGGAGATCGCGCTCAGCCCGCTGCAGGACCGGGGCCTGCCCTACGTGGTCGCGGCGATCCGCGGCATCGGCGCCTATCCGCGCGTGCGCCAGGCGCTGCAGCGCGCACGCTACAGCGAGCACGTGGCGCAGTTCGGCCGGCTCGCCGTCGATGCGCGCGATCCGCAGCTGCTGATCGAGGCCGCGCCGCAGCTGGCCGCCGAGGCGCTCGAGATCGAGAGCGTCGTGCTGCTGCTGCTCGATCCGAACCGGCAGGAGTCGCGCGTCGCGGCCGGCTTCGGCCTCGGGCCGGACGAGCAGCCGGGCACGGGATGGCCGCCGGGAGATCCGCCGCCGACCGGACCCGGCTGGGCCAGCGCCCTGGCGGTGCCGCTGTCGGACCGCGGCCAGCCGCTGGGCACGCTGCTGCTGCGCTCGAACGCGCCGCAGCGCTTCGGCACCGACGAGCGCCGCTTTGCCGAGCTGCTCTGCAACCTGCTCGCCACCGGCGTGCAGCGCGCCCGCAGCGAGGAGGCGCTGAGCCATGCGCAGCGGCTGGAAAGCGTCGGGCAACTGACCGGCGGGATCGCGCACGACTTCAACAACCTGCTGACGGTGATCTCGGGCAACCTGCAGGTGCTCGAGGAACTGCCGGCACTGGCGCAGGACGGCATCGGCCCGCAGCTCGTCGCCGCGGCGGCGCGTGCCAGCCGGCGCGGCGCCGAGCTGACCGGCAAGCTGCTCGCGTTCTCGCGCCGGCAGGTCCTGCAGCCGGCCGCGCTGGACCTCGGCGCGCTGCTGGAGGCGCTGGCGGACATGCTGCGGCGCACGCTCGACCAGCGCGTCGCCATCACGGTGCAGGTCGAACCGGGTTGCCCGGCGGTGCTGGCCGACCCAGGCCAGCTCGAGTCGGCGCTGCTGAACATCGCGATCAACGCGCGCGACGCGATGCCCGACGGCGGCACGCTCGCCTTCGCCTGCCGCGCGCTGCCCGCACACGACCCCGGCCTGCCGCTGGAGCTGGCGGGCGGGCCCGGCGAAGGCCACGCCGGTTATGTCGAAATCGACGTGGCCGACAGCGGCGCGGGCATGCCCGAGGCCGTGAAGGAGCGGGCCTTCGAACCGTTTTTCACGACCAAGGACGCCGGCCGCGGCACCGGCCTCGGCCTGAGCACCGTGTACGGCTTCGTGCGCCAGTCGCACGGCGCGGTGCGGATCGACAGCGCCCCGGGCGCCGGGACCACCCTGCGGCTGTTCCTGCCGGCGATCGCCGGCGACGGCGATGCGGCAGCCGGTGCGCAGGCCGAGACGAGCCTGCCGCCCGGCCTGCCGGTGATGCTGGTGGAGGACGACCCCGAGGTGCGGCAGGTCGTGCAGCGTTTCCTCGACGCGCTGGGCTGCCGCGTCAGCGCCTACGCGAGCGGGGAGGATGCGCTGGCCGCGCTCGCCGATGCCGAGGTCGGGGTGCTGCTGACCGACATCGCCCTCGGCCCCGGCTTGCGCGGGACCGAACTGGCCGAGCAGGCCCGCGCGCTGCGTCCGGGCCTGCCGGTGCTGCTGATGAGCGGCTACTCCAGCGCGCTGCTGGACGCGCCGCCGGGCTGGCCGCTGCTGCGCAAGCCGTACAGCCGCGCCGAGCTGGCGCTGGCGCTGGCCCGCCTGATCGGGACGCGCTGAAGCGCAGCGTCAGTGCACGGCGGCGCCGGCCGGCGCGACGCCGCCCATGCAGCCCTGGATGAAGGCCGAGAGCGCCTCGACCTTCGGGATCTGGATCTCGCGCCGGCCCTTCTCGGCGAAGCGGATCACGTCGCCGCGCGCCAGGCGCGACAGCGCGCGGCTGACCGTCTCCAGCGTCATGCCGAGGTAGTTGCCGATCTCCGCGCGCGTCATGCGCAGCGTGATCTGGTCGGTGCGCAGGCCACGCTCGGACAGCGCCTGCGCCCAGTTGCGCAGGAAGTCCGCCACGCGTGCATCGGCCGGCAGCGTGCACAGCGCGAGCATCGAGTCGCGGTCGCGGCCGATCTCGCGGCTCATGGCCTCGTGCAGCAGGGTCAGCAGCACCGGCTTGGCGACGCAGGCGCGCAGCAGCGCGTCGTAGGAGAACGACCAGACCTCGCCGGTGTCCATCGCGATCGCGTCGCAGCCGTAGTGACCGTCGGCGATGCCGTCGAAGCCCAGCCAGTCGCCGCGGAAGTGCAGGCCGACGACCTGCTCGCGCCCGTCGGCGGCCAGGTTGACGACCTTGACGAAGCCCGAGTTCAGGATGTGCAGGTGCGAGAACGCCTCGCCCGCCTGGTACAGCGTGTCGCCGGCGTGCACCACCCGGCGCTGGATCGGCAGAGCCGAGCGCAGCAGGCCCATGCACTCGGCGATGCGTTCGCTGGTGCTGGCGGCGGACAGGGGGGCGGTGCTGCTGGCGGTGGCGCTGGTCATGGCGTTCATGGCGTTCTCCGGTTGCCGGTGTCGTGTCGTTGGCGGCCAGTCTCCGCGAGGCCCTTAAACACCGTGAGAACCCCGAACCACGGTCGGTAACAGTGCGTCAACCGTCCGTATCGGCACCGTGACGACGGTCCGGCGCTTGACAGCGCGCAAGCCCTGCGGGGCCGCGCTTCGGTACGTTCGCCCCTGACATGTCCGCTTGCCCAGAAGTCGATCCGCGCCACCTGTGGACGGTGGAAGCCCTGTCCGGGCCGGAGCTGCACTGCCTGCTCCGGCGCGCCGCGCGCCTGCGCGAGACGGCCGGCGACGCACCGCTGCGCGGTCGCAACCTGGCCCTGCTGTGCGACGACGACGGTCCGGACGACGGCTCGGCGGCCCTGCAGCATGCCGCCAGCGCACTCGGCGCGCAGGTCGCCCGGCTGCGCGCCGGCGACGCCTGCGCCCGCGACGGCCGGATCGACCGGCCGACCATCCGCCTGCTCGGCCGGCTCTACGACGCGATCGACTGCAACGGCCTGCCCGCGGAGCAGCTGGAGGCGATCCGGCAGGAGGCCGGCGTGCCCGTCTTCAACGGCCTCGGCCGTCGCGACCATCCGTCGCGCACGCTGGGCGAGCTGTTCGGGCTGCTGGGTGGCAGCGGGCGGCCGCTCGAGTCGCTGCGCCTGGCCTACCTGGGCGATCCGTCGTCGGACTGCGCCCGGCGCTGGGCGCACCTGGCGGACAACGGCCGCATGACGCTGCAGTTCGCCGCGTCGCCGGATGCCGTGGCCGGCCCGCTCGACCTGCTGATCGACGCACGCGACGGCACGCCGCAGCTCAGCCCGGCGGTGCCGGCCGAACAGCGCGAGGCGAACCGCCGCGTCGCGCTGCAGGCGATGCTCGTGGCGACGATGGCCTAGGGTCGTGCCCCGGACAACCGCTCAGCGCGGGCCGGCACCGCGGGCCACGCGCTCGAGCAGTTCGCGTGCCTGCCGCTCGGCCGCCACGGCCGCGTCCAGCGGCGAACGCAGCAGCCCGGCCTGGGCGTAGTTCATGTTCTCGTACAGCTGCGCGGCGGCCGGGTGCGCGCCGAGCACCGCCTCCAGTGCATCGGCCGGCAGATCCGGCTCGGCCAGCGCGCGCCGCAGGCGCTCGACCACCGTGCGGTGGGCATCGGCGTCGATGCGCCCGGGGCGGCGCTCCAGCCGCTCCAGCAGCCCTGCGAGAACGATCACGGTCTCGACGGCGGCACGCCCGCGCTGGGCATCGATCGGTGTGGACATCTCGGCTCCGGCAGTCTGGCCGGCCGGAAACGCTCCGGCCGCCCCATGCAACTGCGGGCGCCGGCGCGCGGTTCAAGCCCGCGGAACGTTCACCCGTTCACGATCCGGGCGACCAGCGCGCGGCTGAACTCGCCGGTCGAGGCCTTGCCCCCCAGGTCGCCGGTGCGGACCTGGTCGACGTTCAGGGTCGCATCGATCGCCGTGCGCAACCGGTCGCCGAGGTCCTTGCGCTGCACGTGGTCCAGCATCATCGCGGCGGCCAGCATCAGCGCGACCGGGTTCGCCTTGCCCTGGCCGGCGATGTCCGGCGCCGAGCCGTGCACGGCCTCGAAGATCGCGGCGTCGGTGCCGATGTTCGCGCCGGGCGCCATGCCCAGGCCTCCGACCAGGCCGGCCACCAGGTCGGACAGGATGTCGCCGAACAGGTTGGTGGTGACGATCACGTCGAACTGCCACGGGTTCAGCACCAGCTTCATCGCGCAGGCGTCGACGATCACCGTCTCCATGCCGATGCGGCCCTGGTACTTCTGCTCGTACAGCTGCTCGGCCGTCTCCTTGAAGATGCCGGTCAGCGCCTTCATGATGTTGGCCTTGTGCACGATCGTCACCTTCTTGCGGCCGGTGGCGACCGCGTACTCGAAGGCGTAGTCGAGGATGCGCCGGCAGCCGGCGCGGGTGTTGATGCCGGTGGCCATCGCGACGGCATGCGGATCGTCGTCGATCTGCACGTAGTGCTCATGGCCGATGTACAGGCCCTCGAGGTTCTCGCGCACCACCACCAGATCGATCTTGTCGAAGCGCCCGCCGGGCACGATGGTGCGCGCCGGGCGCAGGTTGGCGTACAGCTTGAACTCCTCGCGCAGGCGCACGTTGGAGCTGCGGTAGCCGCCGCCCGAGGGCGTCTCGAGCGGGCCCTTCAGGGCCAGACGCGTCTTGCGGATGCTGTCCAGCGTCGCCGCCGGCAGCGGGTCGCCGCTGGCCTTCACGCCACCCAGTCCCGCGACCTGGCGATCCCATTCGAACGGCGCCTGGAGCGCGTCGAGGGCGGCGAGCGTCGCGTCGACGATCTCCGGGCCGATGCCGTCGCCTTCGATCAGCGTGGCGGGAATGGTCTGGGGCATGGGGTTCCTCCGGGCAGCAGGTCAAGAATCTTCGGGCGGGACAGGCGCTCCGTCCCGTCGGTCGGCGTCACCCCGTCCCGTCCGCGCGGGCGCGCCGGCCGGACGCCACGCAACTCCCGCGCCAGCCGGGGACCGGATCGATCCCGACCGCGCCGGCTTGAGCGCCGGGCCCCACGTCGCGCCAGCACGTCGGGGATGCGTCTCCTCTGCCCGGGCGGCATGCGCTCACTTCCGGCATTAGCGAGGACTGGGCGCGGTGACATGGACGGCCACATTATCGCTGCGCCACAGCCAGGGTTTCGGCCGACGGGGCACGTCGAAAGTCCTACACTCCCCCTCTCCCTCATAAATGAGAGGGAGCGTGGCATCAGTGAGAGGACCTGCATGAAGCTCAGAGACGTCGTTATCTTCTCAGGGGAGCAATTCGAGGTGCCCGAAGGCATCCAGCGCATCGACTACCGGGCCACCCACGGCTGGCAGCTCCGCTACGGCGGCACCAAGCTGTTCTCGGATTTCACGCCGGACGGCAGCGGCGCTGCCGCCGCGCTGGAGAAGGCGACCCGCGAGCTGCTGGCGCGCATCGCCAAGCTGCCGGCGCCTTCCAAGCTGCAGAAGGAGCCGAACGAGAACAAGGCCAACGACTTGCCGGTCGGCATCTCCGGCCCGATCGTGCGCACGCGCCGCAACTCCGGCCTGCGCGACTGCAGCCTGCTGGTCTCGGTGCCGCGCTACGGCGAGAAGCCGCGCCGGCGCACGGTCTACATCGGCACCGAGAACACCTACACGGTGCAGAAGTTCCGGGCCGCACTGGACCGCGCGATCGAGATCCGCGCCGAAGCCGAGGAGGTCTACCAGCGCGAGGCGACGCGTGCCAAACGGGCCGCCGGCCGCGCGCTGCGTGCTGCGCGCAAGAGCTAGGGCTCTTCCGGGGCCAGTTCGAACAGACTGGTCGCCTCGAGGTCCAGTACCTCGGCCCCGTGCTGGTTGAAGAGCTGCCAGCGCCAGCGCAGGATGCCCAGCGTCGGCTGGCTGCGGGCGCGGCGCGTCTCGAGCACGGTGGCGCGCAGCGAGAGCGCATCACCGGGGCGCACGGGATGCGGCCAACGGATCTTCTCGACGCCCGGCGAAGCGAACGATTCCGAGCCCTGCAAGGCCGCCTGAACGGCCAGCCGCATCGCGATGCCGCAGGTCTGCCAGCCGCTGGCGATCAGCCCGCCGAAACGGCCCTGGCCGGCCGCGGCCGGATCGGTGTGGAACCACTGCGGGTCCCAGTCGCGCGCGAAGGCGAGCAGTTCGTCCTCGCTCAAGCGGTACGGCCCGGCCTCGATGACGCGGCCGGGTTCGAACTCGGCGAACTTCATGTGCGGCGGGCCAGCCAGGGGCTGACGCGGTAGCGCTCGCCGCGGTAGACCGCGTCCAGCGCCTGCAGCACCGCAACGACGCCGGGCACGTCCCAGCCGGCGAGCCACTCGAACGGCCCGGCCGGGTAGTTCACCCCCAGCTTCATCGCCGCATCGGCTCCGTCCGGCGTGCAGACGCCCTGCAGCACCGCGTCGGCCGCCTCGTTGATCAGCATCGCGACGGTGCGAGCGACGATCAGCCCGGGCGTATCCGCCAGCGGCAGCGGGGCGACGCCGAGCGCGGCGAGCCACGCCGGTGCCTGGGCGCGCCAGAGGTCGCTCGCGCCCTCCGCCACCGCATACGCCAGCGCCCCACCGGGCGCACGGCCCAGCGGGCGGTCGAACACCGCGACGTCGGGCGTGCCGAGGTCGGCGGCGAGGCGGTAAGCCGGGCGGCCATCGGTCAGAACGAGTCGAGCACCGTCCACCGACAGGCCGACCCAGCCGCTGCCGCGCTCACGCGCCGGCCCCCAGCCCTGCGCGGCCAGGGCCGCACCGGCGGCCTGCTCGAGCCAGTCGGCCACCGGCCCGTCGCCGTGCACGGCCACGGCATGCGCGGTGTCCGGGGCGCCGTGCACCGCCACGGGCAGCGCAGGCGCCCCGTCCGGATAGCGGTAGAAGCCGCGCCCGCTCTTGCGCCCGAGCAGCCCGCCGTCGACCAGCTCGCGCTGCAGCAGCGAGGGCGCATAGCGCTTGTCGAAGAAGTTGGCCTCGTAGACCGAACTCGTCACCGAGAAGTTGGTGTCGTGCCCGATCAGGTCCATCAGCTCGCAGGGCCCCATGCGGAAGCCCGCGCCTTTCAGGCAGGCGTCCAGCACCTGCGGCTCGGCGGCTTGCTCCAGCAGCAGCGCCAGCGCCTCGGCGTAGTACGGGCGCGCGATGCGGTTGACGATGAAGCCCGGCGTGCTCTTCGCGTGCACCGGCACCTTGCCCCAGGCCCGGCTCAGCTCGAAGATGGCCTCGGCCACGGCCGGCGCGGTGGCCAGCCCGCTGACCACCTCCACCAGCTTCATCAGCGGCACCGGATTGAAGAAGTGCATGCCGACCAGCCGTTCCGGGTGCGTCAGGCCGTTGGCGATCGCGGTGACGCTGATCGACGAGGTGTTGGTGGCGAGCACCGCGCGCGCATCGACGATGCCCTCGAGCTCGCGGAACAGGCTGCGCTTGGCGTCGAGCCGCTCGACGATCGCCTCGACGACCAGCCCCGCGCCGGCTGCCTCCGCCAGCGCGGCGATCGGCTCGATGCGCGCCAGCGCGCCCTGCGCCACGTCGGCCGCCAGCTTGCCCTTGGTGACCAGCCCGTCGAGCGTGGCGGCGAGCTTGCGGCGCGCCTCGACGGCAGCGCCGTCGCGCAGGTCGAACAGCAGCACGCGGTGGCCGGCCTGGGCAGCCACCTGCGCGATGCCGGCGCCCATGATGCCGGCACCGACCACCAGCACGGTGGCGTTGGAGAGCGTGTTCATGCGGGAGGAATCCAGTTCGCGGGGCGCTTGGCGAGGAAGGCGGCGAAGCCCTCGCGCGCCTCGTCGGTGCCGCGCACGCGGCTGATGGTCTGCGCGGTCAGCTCGCGCACCTCGGGCGTGATCGGCCCGACGGCGAGCTGCGCGAACAGCTGCTTGATCTCGGCCTGCGCGGCCGGGCCGCCGGCCAGCAGCTCCTTCACCGTGGCGTCGACCGCGGCATCGAGCGCGTCGGCCCCGACCACCTGCTGCACGAGGCCGATCGCCAGCGCCTCGGCGGCGCCGATGCGCGTGGTGGTCAGCGCGAGGCGCCGGGCCTGCCGCTTGCCGACCGCGTTGGTGACGTAGGGGCCGATCACCGCCGGCAGGATGCCGAACTTCGCCTCGCTGACCGAGAAACTCGCGTTGTCCGCCGCGATCGCGATGTCGCAGGCGCAGGCCAGCCCGACGCCGCCGCCCAGCGCGGCGCCCTGCACACGCGCGACGGTCGGCTTCGGGCAGGACTCGATGCGTGCCAGCATGCCGGCGAAGCGCCTTGCGTCAGCCAGGTTCCATTCAGGCGTCGCGCTGCTGGCGCGCTGCATCCACTGCAGATCGGCACCGGCGCTGAAGTGCTTGCCGTCGCCGGCCAGCACGATCACGCGCACGTTCGCGTCCTCGCCGAGCCTGGCGAACGCCGCGTCGAGCTCGCCGATCATCGCCTCGTCGAACGCGTTGAACACCGCCGGGCGCGCCATCGTCACGCGCGCGACGCCCGGCGCCGGCCGGCTGATCTGGACCGACACCATCAGTAGGTCTCCAGGTGCAGGCGGCCGTTCTTCTTGAGAGCAGTGCCGATCGTGTCCCAGTCCAGCCCGGCCTGCTTGGCGATGTCGCGCAGCGCCAGCACGACGCCCTCCTCCATCGCCTTCAGGCCGCAGACGTAGAAGTAGGCGTTCGGGTCGGCCAGCAGCGGCGCGAGGTCGGCGGCGCGCTCGCGCATCAGGTCCTGCACGTAGCGCTTCGGGCTCGCCGGCGTGCGGCTGAACGCGAGGTTGATGTCGATGAAGTCCTTCGGCAGGCTCTGCAGCGGGCCGAAGTACGGCAGCTCCTCCTTCGTGCGCGCGCCGAAGAACAGCATCAGCTTGCCACCCTCGAACTTGCCGCTCGCGCGCAGGCGCCGGCGCCACTCGGTCATCGCGCGCATCGGCGCGCTGCCGGTGCCGGTGCAGATCATCACGATGTGGCTCTTCGGGTGGTTCGGCATCAGGAAGCTGCTGCCGAACGGGCCGATCACCTGTACCTTGTCGCCGACCTGCAGGTCGCACATGTAGTTGCTCGCGACGCCGCGCACCGGCTTGCCCGAGTGGTCCTCGAGCACGCGCTTGATGGTCAGCGAGACGTTGTTGTAGCCCGGCCGCTCGCCGTTGCGCGGACTCGCGATCGAATACTGCCGCGCATGGTGCGCGCGGCCCTGCTCGTCCACGCCCGGCGGCACGACGCCGATCGACTGGCCTTCGAGCACGGGAAACGGCATCGCGCCGAAGTCGAGCACGATGTGGTGCGTGTCGTACTGCTTGCCGACCTCGGTGACGCGCACGTTGCCGACGACGGTGGCGGTGACCGACTTGTCCGCCGCCTTCGGACCGTACAGGTTCGTGTAGGCGTGCGCCGCCGACCACGGCGGCAGCGTGGTACCGTACTGCGCCGAGCTGAACGCCGTCTCGCCGCTGACCGCGGCTGGCAGGCTCGGAGCCACCGGCTCGACGGCCGGCTCGGCGTCGGCCGCGACGCCGGAAGCGGCCAGTTCATCGGTGGTCAGCTCGGCCGGCAGGCTGTCCCAGGTCAGCTGTTCCTCGACGCTGTAGGCGCGCACGATCGGCATCGTGCGCCAGTTGTCGATCGAACCGGTCGGGCACGGCGGGATGCAGGCCATGCACAGGTTGCACTTGGCCGCGTCGACGACGTAGTTGCGCGAATCGTGCGTGATCGCCTGCACCGGGCAGGTGGCCTCGCAGGTGTTGCAGCGGATGCAGATCTCGGGATCGATCAGATGCTGCTTGAGCACCCCCGACTCGGCGGCCATGTCCATGATGCGTGTCTCCTCGCTGAGATGCGTAGTGTCTCAGCCAAGCAAACGCCGCGGAACCGGCTTCGCCGGGCCGCTGGCGTTGCCCCCTCGAGGGGGTGCGGCGAAGCCGCTACGGGGGTGGGTCAATTGAATCGGACGTACTCGAAGTCCACGGGCTGGCGGTTGATGCCCATCACCGGCGGCGCGATCCAGTTGGCGAACTTGCCCGGCTCGACGACGCGGCCCATCAGGCCGGCCACGTAGGCCCGGTCGGTGGCGGAAGGCAGCCACTGGTCGACCTTGGCCGCCCACTCGGCCTCGCTCACCACCTGGCCCTCGGGCGACACCTTCACGCCCGACAGCGCGCCGATGTTGCGGTGGAAGGCCTTGTGCGGCGTCTTCAACCGGAACGGGATGCCGGCCTTCTCGATCACCTTGTTCCAGCGCTCGACACCGGCGATCGAGTCCTTGATGTAGTCGTCGCGCAGCACCTCGTTGAGCGCGTTGAGCATCGGCACTTCCTTCTCGACCAGCTTGCCGCCGACCGCGTTCAGCACCTTGTAGGTCTGGCCCTTCAGCACATGGTCGTCGGTGCGCTTGCCTTCCTCGAAGCGGCCCTTCAGGCCGGTGCTGTAGAAGGTCGCAGCGTTGCTCGACTCGTCGGCGCCGAACAGGTCGATCGTCACCGAGAAGTGGAAGTTCAGGTAGCGCTGCAGGGTCGGCAGGTCGATCACACCAGCGGCGCGCAGCTTGGCCGGGTCGTCGGTCTTCAGCTCGTTCATCGCCGCGCAGGTGCGCTGGATCACGCGGCCGACACCCGACTCGCCCACGAACATGTGGTGCGCTTCCTCGGTCAGCATGAACTTGGTGGTGCGGGCCAGCGGGTCGAACGAGCTTTCCGCCAGCGCACACAGCTGGAACTTGCCGTCGCGGTCGGTGAAGTAGGTGAACATGAAGAACGACAGCCAGTCGGGCGTCTCTTCGTTGAACGCCTGCAGGATGCGCGGGTTGTCCTGCTGGCCGCTGCGGCGCTCGAGCAGGGCCTCGCCCTCCTCGCGGCCGTCGCGGCCGAAGTACTTGTGCAGCAGGTAGACCATCGCCCACAGGTGGCGGCCTTCCTCGACGTTGACCTGGAACAGGTTGCGCAGGTCGTACTGGCTCGGGCAGGTGAGGCCCAGGTGGCGCTGCTGCTCGACCGAGGCGGGCTCGGTGTCGCCCTGCGTGACGATGATGCGGCGCAGGTTGGCGCGATACTCGCCGGGCACGTCCTGCCAGGCGTCTTCGCCCTTGTGGTCGCCGAAGTGGATCTTGCGGTCCTTCTCGCCCGGGTTCAGGAAGATGCCCCAGCGGTAGTCCGGCATCTTGACGTGGCCGAACTGCGCCCAGCCCTGCGGGTCGACGCTGACGGCCGTGCGCAGGTAGACGTCGAAGTTCTGCGAGCCGTCCGGCCCCATGTCGTTCCACCAGTCGAGGTAGTTCGGCTGCCACTGCTCGAGCGCGCGCTTGAGCGTGCGGTCCTCGGCCAGGTTGACGTTGTTGGGGATCTTCTCGCTGTAGTCGATCGTGCTCATGTCTCGTCCTTGGTGAATCGTCAAACCCGGTTCCAGTCGAAGGCGGCCTTCTCGCCCTTGCCGTAGACCTTCAGCGCGCCCTTCTCGCCGACCGCATTCGGGCGCTGGAAGATCCAGTTCTGCCACGCGGTCAGGCGGCCGAAGACACGCGTGAACATGTTCTCGGGGCCGTTGAAGCGCAGGTTGGCTTCCATGCCGGTCAGCGCATCCGGGCTCATCGAGACCCGCTCCTCGATCGCGATGCGCGTCTCGTCGGCCCAGTCGATGTCGTCCGGGTTGCTGGTCACGAGGCCGAGCGCGAAGGCGGCATCGGCGTCCAGCGCCTTGCCCTCGACCAGGCGCACCGCATCGAGCGCGGCCTCCTCGCCGTAGAAGCGGCGCGCGAGGCGGCTCTGGCCGGTGGCCATCGGGTACAGGCCGAAGTTCGACTCGACCACGGTGATCTTCGGCGCCCGGGCCTCGTCGTCCGGCAGCGCGAGGTGGTAGCTGCGGTCGCAGGCCAGCGCCAGCTCGAGGAAGCTGCCGGCGAAGCACGAGCCCGGCTCGATCAGCGCGAACAGGCTGCGCGAGGACACGTCCAGCCGGCTGAAGGTGCGGCGCAGCAGCCCGATGGTCTCGCGCACCAGCCAGTGCTTCTTGTGGCGCTGCAGCACCTCGTCCATCGCGAGCACGGCCTGCGCGTCGCCTTCGGTCTTGATCAGCCACAGGCCGATGTCGAGCTCGTTGGTGCGCATCGACAGGATCGCGTCCTCCAGCTCGCGCGCCAGCGCCAGCGGGTACCAGCCGGCACCGGCCGCCTCGATCGCGGCGATGTCGCCTTCCACCGGCGCGCCCGGCGCCTTGACGGTGAACGTCGCGGCCCGGCGGGCCCGGTCGATCTCGACCGTCACGTTCGGGTAGCGCAGCGCGTCGGGCTCGATGGTGCGTGCCAGCGGCGTCAGCGCGACGCCGCGCGCCCCGGCCGGCCGGTCGCTCTGCTGCGCGAGCTGCAGCGCGCGCTCCTGCACGCGGGCCGCGAACTGCGCCGGCTTGGCGATGTCGTCGACGAGGCGCCAGTCCTTGGCCTTCTGGCCGCGCACGCCTTCGGTGGTGGTGCAGAAGATGTCGGCCAGGTCGTGCCGCACGTGGCGCTTGTCGGTCACCCGGGTCAGGCCGCCGGTGCCGGGCAGCACGCCCAGCAGCGGCACCTCGGGCAGGCTGACGGCGCTGCTGCGGTCGTCGACCAGGATGATCTCGTCGCAGGCCAGCGCCAGCTCGTAGCCGCCGCCGGCGCACGCGCCGTTGACCGCGGCAAGGAACTTCAGGCCGGAGTGCGCGGACGAGTCTTCCAGGCCGTTGCGCGTCTCGTTCGTGAACTTGCAGAAGTTCACCTTCCAGGCGTGGCTGGAGACGCCCAGCATGAAGATGTTGGCGCCCGAGCAGAACACCTTCTCCTTCGCGCTGGTCACGACCACCGTGCGCACTTCCGGGTGCTCGAAGCGGATGCGGTTGATCGCATCGTTCAGCTCGATGTCGACGCCCAGGTCGTAGCTGTTCAGCTTCAGCTTGTAGCCGGGACGCAGGCCGGCGTTCTCGTCGAAGTCGGCCGCCAGCGTGGCGACGGGGCCTTCGAACTTCAGCTTCCAGTGCTTGTACTGGGACGGGGCGGTCTGGTAGTCGACGCGGGGGGTGGTGCTCACGGGGGTCTCCTCAGGAGTAACGCATCACAGTGCATGCGTCGCCAATCGATGCACGAATAATAGTGCATGCATGGATCGAACGTCAAGCACTCTACTGCATATCAGCATGCCGGGGTTTACCCGGAGAGGCCGAGCGCCTCCCGCACCTGCCGGCGCAGCTCGTGGAAGGTCGCCTCCAGCGGCATGGCGCTGGTGTCGAGGCGGAGTTCGGCCTTCGAGTAGAAGGCGGCGCGTCCGGCGAGGATGACCTTCAGGTCCTCCATCGCCTCCTTGCTGTCGGCCATCGGCCGCAGGTCGCCCTGGGCCAGCACGCGTTTCATGTGGTCTTCCGGATCGGCCTGCAGCCAGACCGTCGTGCAGTGCGCAAGCAGCAGGTTGAACGTGGCGGCGTCCGACACCAGGCCGCCGGGGGTGGCGATCACGGCCTCCGGATAGATCTGGATCGCCTCCTCGACCGCACGGCGCTCGTAGCGGCGGTAGGCGTTCTGGCCGTACAGCGCCTGGATCTCGCTGATGCTGCAGCCGGCGAACTTCTCGATCTCGCGGCTCAGCTCGACGAACGGGAAACCGAGGTCTTCGGCCAGCATCTGGCCGAGCGTCGACTTGCCGGCGCCGCGCAGGCCGATCAGCGCGATGCGCGCGCTGCGCTGCTCGCGCGCGTTGGCGCCGCCGGTGCCCAGCAGCGTGCCGATCGCCTCGCGCACGCGGCGCAGCGTGGCCTCGTCGCGGCGCTCGAGCAGCTCGCGGATCAGCAGCCACTCGGGCGACGACGTGGTGACGTCGCCCAGCAATTCGGCCAGCGAGCATTGCAGCGCCTGCGCGACCTGCAGCAGCACCAGGATGGACGCGTTGCCGACGCCGTATTCCAGGTTGGCCAGGTGCCGCTCGGAGACGTCCGCCGCCAGCGCGACCGCCTTGCGCGTCATGCCGCGGCGCGCGCGCAGCGAGCGCACACGTTCGCCGAGCGCCACCAGGAACGGGTTCTTCTCCTCGTCGGCACCTTCGAGCACCGGCGCGACGGGCATCCCTTCGCTAGGGGCTAACCCGGGCACAGGCAATATAGTGCTTGACACGGTCAGGTCAGGGCCATAAAGTTCTTACACGCACAATACTGCATCAAGCGGGTGCAGGCAAGTTGCTCCACCAACCCTTCCAAGGAAGCGCGATGTCGCCCGACGTCTTCCGCGGCCAGATCGCCGCCCTCACCGCCGAACTCGCCGGCCGGCCGCTCGACGCCGGGCTGGACGCCTGGCTGAACCAGACCCATGGCGCCGGCAGCGAGACCTTCCGGACCCTGGCGGACAGCTGCCGGACCGGCGTGGCCGAAGGCTGGCTGTGCAACCGCGAAGGCGGCGGCATCCGCTACGGCCGCATCTTCAAGCCGGCCGAGGACCTGCACGGCTTCTCGGTCGACGTGGTCGACATGCAGGACGTCGCCGGCCCCCACCACACCCATCCGAACGGCGAGATCGACCTGATCATGCCGCTCGAGGGCGACGCCCGCTTCGACGGCCGGCCCGCCGGCTGGCTCGTGATGCCGCCCGGCAGCGCGCACCGGCCGACCGTCTCACAGGGCCGCGCCCTGGTGCTCTACCTGCTGCCCGAAGGGCGCATCGACTTCACGAAGTGAGGCAGCGGCGGATCTGTTCGCGAACGCCGCCCGAGGACCTCTGACCCATGACCGAACTGCTTTCCAATTTCATCGGCGGCCGCTGGCAGGCCGGCAGCGGCGCCGGCACGGCGCTGCACGACCCCGTGCTCGGCGACGCGCTGGTGCGCGTCGACGCGACCGGCCTGGACCTCCCCGCCGCCTTCGCGTTCGCCCGCGAACAGGGCGGTGCCGCGCTGCGCGCGCTGAGCTACCGCGAACGCGGGGCGCTGCTGGCCGCCGCGGTCAAGGTGCTGCAGGCGAACCGCGAGGCCTACGACGCGATCGCCACGGCCAACAGCGGCACCGTCCGCACCGACTCGGCGATCGATATCGACGGCGGCATCTACACGCTGTCGACCTACGCGAAGCTGGGCGAATCGCTCGGCGACCGGCGCTTCCTGCTCGACGGCGAGCCGGCTCGGCTCGGCAAGGAACCGCTGTTCCAGTCGCAGCACGTGCAGGTGCCGACCCGCGGCGTCGCGCTCTTCATCAACGCCTTCAACTTCCCGAGCTGGGGGCTGTGGGAGAAGGCCGCGCCGGCGCTGCTCTCCGGTGTGCCGGTGATCGTCAAGCCGGCCACGGCCACGGCCTGGCTGACGCAGCGCATGGTGCAGGACGTGGTGAACGCCGGGGTGCTGCCGGCCGGCGCACTGTCCGTGGTCTGCGGCAGCTCGGCCGGCCTGCTCGACGCGCTGCTGCCCGACGACGTGGTTTCCTTCACCGGGTCAGCCGAGACGGCGGCGCTGATCCGCTCGCACCCGGCGGTCGCGCAGCGATCGGTGCGTGTCAATATCGAGGCCGACAGCCTGAACTCCGCGCTGCTGCTCGATGGCGAGGCGCCGGGCAGCGAATCCTTCGACCTGCTGGTCAAGGAGGTGACGCGCGAGATGACCCAGAAGTCGGGCCAGAAGTGCACCGCCATCCGCCGCATCCTGGTGCCCGAGGCGCTGTACGGGCCGGCCGCCGAGGCGATCGCCGCGCGCCTGGCGCGCACCCGCGTCGGCAACCCGCGCAACGAGACCGTGCGCATGGGCGCGCTGGTCAACCGGGCGCAACTCGCCTCGGTCCGCGAAGGCCTGGCCGTGCTGCAGGCGCAGACCGACACGCTGCACGACGGCGCCGGCCATGCGCTGGTCGACGCCGACCCGGCCGTCGCCTGCTGCGTCGGACCGACGCTGCTGGGCACGCGCACGCCCGACAGCGCCGACCGCGTGCACGACACCGAGGTGTTCGGCCCGGTCGCAACATTGCTGCCCTACCGCGACGGTGCCCACGCGCTCGCGCTGGTGCGGCGTGGACAGGGCTCGCTCGTGACCTCGCTGTACGGCAGCAACCCGGCCGCGCTCGGCCCCGCCGCGCTCGAGCTCGCCGCGGGCCACGGCCGCGTGCACGTGGTGTCGCCGGACGTCGGTGCCCTGCACACCGGCCACGGCAACGTGATGCCGCAATCGCTGCACGGCGGCCCGGGCCGGGCCGGCGGCGGCGAGGAGCTGGGCGGCGCACGGGCGCTGAATTTCTACCACCGCCGCGCCGCGCTGCAGGCCAGCACCACGGTGCTGGCCGCGCTCGCGGGCTGAGCGGCCTACGAGGACGAGGAGACACACATGTCCGAGACCCCTTCCCCTGCGGTCGCCGCGCCGCCGGAGACCTTCAACTTCGCCGCCCACCTGCTGGCGCTGAACGCCGGCCGCGCCGGTCGCAGCGCCTTCGTCGACGACCTGGGCACGCTCAGCTACGGTCAGTTGGAGGAGCGCGTGCGCCGCCTCGCCGCCGGCCTGCGCGGCCTGGGCATCCGGCGCGAGGAGCGTGTGCTGCTGCTGATGCAGGACGTGGCCGACTGGCCGGTGGCCTTCCTTGGTGCGATGTACGCCGGCATCGTGCCGGTGGCCGTCAACACGCTGCTGACCGCGGACGACTACGCCTACATGCTCGAACATTCGCGCGCGCAGGCGGTGCTCGTCTCGGGCGCGTTGCTGCCGGCGCTGACGGCGGCGATGACCAAGTCGGACCACGAGGTCGGCAAGGTGATCGTGTCGCGGCCGGTCGCGCCGCTGCACCCGGCCGAGGTCGAGCTCGAGGCCTTCCTCGCCGCGCAGGCACCCGCGCCGCGCCCGGCCGCGACCGGGCCGGACGATCCCGGCTTCTGGCTCTATTCCTCCGGCTCGACCGGCCGGCCCAAGGGCACCGTGCACTCGCACGCCAACCCGTACTGGACCGCCGAGCTGTACGGCAAGGCCGTGCTGGGCCTGCGCGAGGACGACCTGTGCTTCTCGGCCGCCAAGCTGTTCTTCGCCTATGGGCTGGGCAACGGGCTGACCTTCCCGATGTCGGTGGGCGCAACCGTGGTGCTGATGGCCGAGCGCCCGACGCCCGACGCGACCTTCAAGCGCTGGACCGGCGCCACCGACTCGCTCGCCGGGCGCAAGCCGACCGTGTTCTACGGCGCCCCCACCGGCTTCGCCGGCATGCTCGCGAATCCGAACCTGCCGCGGCGCGAGCAGGTCGCGCTGCGCCTGGTGTCCTCGGCCGGGGAGGCGCTGCCGGCCGAACTCGGCGAGCGCTTCAAGCGCCACTTCGGCGTCGACATCGTGGACGGCATCGGCTCCACCGAGATGCTGCACATCTTCATCTCGAACCGGCCCGGCGCGGTGCGCTACGGCACCACCGGCTGGCCGGTGCCCGGCTACCGCATCGAGTTGCGCGGCGACGACGGTGGTCCGGTGCCCGACGGCGAACCCGGCGACCTCTACATCCACGGCCCTTCGGCGGCCATGATGTACTGGGGCAACCGGCAGAAGACGCGCGACACCTTCCAGGGCGGCTGGACCAAGAGCGGCGACAAGTACGTGCGCAACGCCGACGGCACCTACACCTACGGCGGCCGCAGCGACGACATGCTGAAAGTCAGCGGCATCTACGTCTCGCCGTTCGAGGTCGAGGCGACGCTGGTGCAGCACCCGGCGGTGCTCGAGGCGGCGGTGATCGGCGTGCCCGATGCCGAGGGGCTGACCAAGACCAAGGCCTTCGTCGTGCTCAAGGCCGGTGCCGGCGCGACCGAGGAAGAACTGAAGGCGTTCGTGAAGGACCGCCTCGCGCCCTACAAGTACCCCCGCCAGATCGAGTTCGTCGCCGACCTGCCGAAGACGGCCACCGGAAAGATCCAGCGCTTCAAGCTGCGCGAACGGGAAGGGGGCGGCCAGTGACCCGCGTGCCGAGCGCCGGGCCGTTCCCAAGCCGGCACGCATCCCCATGGTCCACGAGGTGGGCCACTGCGTGGCCCATGGGGATCGGCCGCGGTACGCCGCGGACGAGGGGCTGACATGTTGGTCGACATCGACTGGGCCGGCCGCAAGGTGCGCATCGAGCACGCCTGGCTCGGCCGCGAGCGCCGCGACGCGCCGCTGCTCGTGTTCCTGCACGAGGGGCTCGGGTCGCTCTCGATGTGGAAGGATTTCCCGCAGCGCCTGTGCGACGCCGCGGGCTGCCGCGGGCTGGTCTACTCGCGCCCGGGCTACGGCCGTTCGACGCCGCGCGCGCGCGACGAGGCCTGGGGCCTGGACTTCATGCACCGCCAGGCGCAGCAGGTGCTGCCGGCGCTGCTCGAGGCGCTGGACATCGACACCGCGCAGGACCGCCCCTGGCTGTTCGGCCACAGCGACGGCGGCTCGATCGCGCTGCTGCATGCGGCGGCCTGCCCGGCGCGGGTCGCCGGCGCGATCGTGCTCGCGCCGCACATCCTGGTCGAGGACCTGTCGGTCGCGAGCATCGCGCAGGCGCGCGAAGCCTATCTCGGCACCGACCTGAAGAGCCGCCTCGCGCGCTACCACGACGACCCGGACTCGGCGTTCTGGGGCTGGAACGACATCTGGCTGCACCCGCCGTTCAAGCAGTGGTCGATCGAGGAGGAGATCCGCGCCATCGCCTGCCCGCTGCTGGCGGTGCAGGGCCTGGACGACGAATACGGCACGCTCGAGCAGATCCGCGGCATCGCCCGCCGCGTGCCGCAGACCGCCCTGCTCGAACTGCCCGACTGCGGCCACTCGCCGCACCGCGATCAGCCGGAGGCGCTGATCGCGGCCGCCACCCGATTCATCCAGAAGCACACCCAAGGAGACCCCGCTTGAAGACCCTCCGCACCGCGGCGCTGCTCGCCGCCGCCCTGGCCGCCACGCTCACCGCTCCCGTTGCCCAGGCCCAGGCCACGGGCAAGCTGAAGGTCGGCCTGATGCTGCCTTACACCGGCACCTACGCCGCGCTCGGCGCGGCGATCGAGAACGGCTTCCGGCTCTACGTCGACGAGCAGGGCGGCAAGCTCGGCGGGCGCGAGATCGAGTTCGTCAAGGTCGACGACGAGAGCGATCCGGCCAAGGCGACCGACAACGTCAACAAGCTGGTCAAGCGCGACAACGTGGACGTGCTGGTCGGCACGGTGCACAGCGGCGTCGCGATGGCGATGGCCAAGGTCGCGAAGGAGACCGGCACGCTGCTGCTGGTCCCGAACGCCGGCGCCGACGCGGTGACCGGCCCGATGTGTGCGCCGAACATCTTCCGCAGCTCGTTCTCGAACTGGCAGCCCGGCTACGCGATGGGCGAGGTGGCGGCCAAGAAGGGCCACAAGAAGGTCGTCACGATCACCTGGAAGTACGCCGCCGGCGACGAGTCGGTGCGCGGCTTCAAGGACGCCTTCGAGAAGGCCGGCGGGCAGGTCGTCAAGGAACTGTCGCTGCCGTTCCCGAACGTCGAGTTCCAGGCGCTGCTGACCGAGATCGCCGCCACCAAGCCGGATGCCGTCTACACCTTCTTCGCCGGCGGCGGCGCGGTCAAGTTCGTCAAGGACTATGCCGCGGCGGGCCTGAAGAAGAACATCCCGCTGTACGGCGCCGGTTTCCTGACCGACGGCACGCTGGAGGCCCAGGGCGCCGACGCCGACGGCCTGCTGACCACGCTGCACTACGCCGACAGCCTGAACACGCCGCGCGACAACGCGTTCCGCCTCGCCTACGCGAAGGCCTACAAGCTGCAGCCGGACGTCTACGCGGTGCAGGGCTACGACGCCGCGCAGATGCTGGGCGTCGGCCTCGCCGCGACCAAGGGCGACGCCGGCAGGAAGGCCGAGTTCGCGGCGGCGCTCGAGAAGGCGAAGATCGACAGCCCGCGCGGCATGTTCAGCATCTCCAAGGCGCACAACCCGGTGCAGGACTTCTACCTGCGGCAGGTCGGCAGCAAGGAGAACAAGGTGGTTGGCGTGGCCGCCAAGGCGCTGGCCGATCCGGCGCGCGGCTGCAGGATGTAGACCACCCCCTACCGCGCTGCGCGCGGCCCCCTCAAGGGGGCATCGCCAGTGGACCGGCGGAGCCGGATCCACGGCGATCGCTCGACCCTGCCTCGTGAGATGGAGCCATGGACCTCGCCACCTTCCTGATCCAGTGCCTGAACAGCCTGCAGTACGGGCTGCTGCTGTTCCTCGTCGCCTCGGGCCTGACGCTGATCTTCGGGATCATGGGCGTCATCAACCTGGCGCACGGCAGCTTCTACATGGTCGGCGCGTACATGGCGTACGCGCTCGCGCCGGTGGTCGGCGCCACCTTCGGCGGCGGCTTCTTCGCGACGCTCGCCGTCGGCCTGGTGCTGGCGGTGCTGCTCGGCTACGTGCTCGAGTGGGCCTTCTTCAGCTTCCTGTACGAGCGCGAGCACCTGCAGCAGGTGCTGATGACCTACGGGCTGATCCTCGTCTTCGAGGAACTGCGCTCGCTGCTGGTCGGCGACGACGTGCACGGCGTGCAGGCGCCCGAGATCCTCGCCGGCAGCCTGCCGCTGGGCGAGCTGATGACCTACCCGGTCTACCGCCTGTTCATCTCGGCCGTCTGCCTGCTGCTCGCGCTGGGCATGTACCTCGTGTTCACGCGCACGCGGCTGGGCATGATGATCCGCGCCGGCAGCACCAACCGCGAGATGGTGCAGTCGCTGGGCATCGACATCAAGTTCCTGTACCGCGTCGTGTTCGCCGCGGGCGTGGCGATCGCGGTGCTGGCCGGCATGGTCGCGGCGCCGGTGTCCTCGGTCTACCCCGGCATGGGCAACACGGTGCTGATCGTCTGCTTCGTCGTGGTGGTGATCGGCGGCATCGGCTCGATCCGCGGCGCGCTGCTCGCGGCGCTCCTGATCGGCGCGGTCGACACCTTCGGCAAGGTGCTGCTGCCGCAGGCGGCCGGCGTGCTGGTCTATGTGCTGATGGCGCTGATCCTGCTGTGGAAGCCGGACGGCCTGTTCAAGGCGGGATGAAACGATGGACACCACCGACCGTTCCAAGCTGCCCTTCGTGATCGTGCTGTTCGGCGCGCTGGCATTGCTGCCCTTCCTGGCCGGCGGCTATGCGCTGGACCTGGTCACCAAGATCATGATCTACGCGATCCTCGCGCTCAGCCTCGAGCTGCTGGTCGGCGGCACCGGGCTGGTGTGCTTCGGCCAGGCCGGCTTCTTCGGCATCGGCGCCTATGCGGCGGTGCTGCTGTCGCCGCAGGCGGACGCGCCGTCGTTCGCCTGGCTGCTGCCGGCATGCATCGCCGCCGCGGCGCTGTACGCGCTGGCCGTCGGCGCGCTGTCGCTGCGCACACGCGGCGTCTACTTCATCATGGTCACGCTCGCGTTCGCGCAGATGGCCTACTACGTCGTGCACGACACGCCGCTGGGCGGCGGCACGGACGGCATCTACCTGTACGTGAAGCCGGCGCTGTGGCCCGGGCAGGACCTGGACGACCCGCTGGCGATGTACGCCTTCACGCTCGCCGCCCTGGCGGGCACGTTCGCCTTCCTCGCAGTGCTGCTGCGCTCGCGCTTCGGCCGCGCACTGGCCGGCATCCGCGCCAACGAGCAGCGCATGCGCGCCACCGGCTTCCCGACCTACCCGTACAAGCTTGCGGCCTTCACGCTGTCCGGCGGCATCGCCGGACTCGCGGGCTTCCTCTTCGCGGTCAAGGACGGCTTCGTGAACCCCGAGCTGCTGAGCTGGCACCTGTCCGGTTCGCTGCTGATCATGGTGATCCTCGGCGGCATCGGCCACCTGCGCGGCGCGCTGATCGGCGCGTTCGGATTTGCACTGCTGCAGGAATTCTTCAAGGCCGAAGCCGTGTTCGGCGCCTTCGCGAAGCACTGGCACCTGGGCCTCGGCCTGAGCATCATCGCCTGCGTCGCGCTGCTGCCGCGCGGACTGGTCGGCCTGCCCGGCCAGTGGCGCGAGCGGCTCAGCGGGCGGCTGGTCGGTGGCCGCGCGCCCGCCGAGGCGGAGGTGGCGCCATGAACGCCGGTCAAGTGCTGCTGCGCGGCAGGGACATCACGCGCCGCTGGGGCGGTCTGGTCGCGGTCGACGGCGTGTCGCTGGAGCTGGAGCGGGGCACGGTGCACGCCGTGATCGGCATCAACGGCGCCGGCAAGTCGACGCTGATCAACATCCTCTCCGGCGAGATCCCGCCCTCGGGCGGCCAGGTCGAACTGCTCGGGCACGACGTCACCGCATGGACGCAGCCGCGCCGCGCGCGCGCCGGCCTCGGACGCAGCTACCAGCGCAACACGATCTTCCCCGGCTTCACCGTGTTCGAGAACTGCCGCCTCGCGGCGCAGTCACGCCGGCCGCGTCCCTGGGCCTGGTGGCAGCGGGCCGATCGCTGCCCGCTCAGCCGCGCCGCCGCGCAGGAGGCCGCCGCGCGCGTCGGGCTGGACGGGCTGCTGGACCGCCCGGCCGGGCTGCTCTCGCACGGCCAGAAGCGCCAGCTCGAGATCGCGATGTGCCTGGCCACCGCGCCGCAGGTATTGCTGCTGGACGAACCGCTGGCCGGCATGGGCGCCGAGGAGACCGAGCGCATGCTGGCGCTGCTCGCCGAACTGAAGGCCGGCCACGCGATCCTGCTGGTCGAGCACGACATGGACGCGGTGTTCCGCATCGCCGACCGCATCACCGTGATGGTCAACGGCGCGGTGATCGCCTCGGGATCGCCGGCGGAGGTGCGCGCCAGCCCCGAGGTGCAGGCTGCCTACCTGGGAGGCCACTGATGGACGCGGAAGTGATCGTCGACGCCCGTGGCGTGCACGCCTGGTACGGCTCCAGCCATGTGCTGCACGGCGTGGACCTGCAGGTGCGGCGCGGCGAGACCGTCGGCCTGCTGGGCCGCAACGGCATGGGCAAGAGCACGCTGATCCGCACGCTGCTGGGCCACGTGACGCAGCGCCAGGGGCAGATCCAGGTGTTCGGCCAGGACGCGACGCGCGCGCGGCCACACGAGGTCGCCCGGCTCGGCGTCGCCTACGTGCCCGAGGGCCGTGGCGTGTTCCCGAACCTGTCGGTGCGCGAGAACCTGGTGATGGCCGCCCGCCGTGGACGCGACGGCCGGCACGACTGGGACTTCGAGCGTGTGCTCGTCACCTTTCCGCGCCTGAAGGAGCGTCTCGCGAACCTCGGCGCGCAGTTGTCGGGGGGCGAGCAGCAGATGCTGTCGATCGGCCGGGCGCTGATGACGCACCCGGAACTGATCATCCTCGACGAGGCGACCGAGGGACTGGCGCCGCTGATCGTCGCGGAGATCTGGCGCGTGATCGGCGAGATCCGCGCCAGCGGCATCGCGACGCTGATCGTCGACCGCGACTGGCGCAAGGTCTTGGCGCACGCCGATCGCGCGCTGGTGCTGCAGAAGGGCCAGGTGGTGCTGCACGGCGAGGCCGGAACGGTCGCCGCCGACCCGGCGCTGACCGCCTGTCTGGGCGTCTGACGCGGCGCAGGGTCGGCCGCCCCGCTCGGTGGTCCTGGTCGAGCCGTGCCTGGGCGCGTGGCGGCGCGCGTTGACCGCGCCGACGAAGGCAGCAGCCCGTTTCAGGCGTGGATCTGCCGGCCGCCGGCGAAGGCCCAGTTCTCCCAGGCCGTTTCCTGGAAGACCACCATCACCTGCTCGGTGTCGACCTGCACGTCGCGCAGCCGCGCCATCAGGTCCGCCAGCAGCGCGCGCTTGATCTTCACGCTGCGCCCGACCGACCAGAGGATCTCGATCAGCAGGAAGTCCGCTCCGCGCGGCGAGCCGGCGTCGGGATAACGCGGGTCGATGCGCAGCCGCTCGGGCGGCAGTTCCAGCACGCGCTGGAAGCGGTCGTCGGCCGGCACGCCGGCGGCGACGAGGCTCGCATGCACCGCGTCGAGCACGGCGGAGACGGAGGCGGCCGGGCGGCCGGCGGGCAGGGTCAGGGTGACGAGGGGCATGGCGGCTCCGCGGCGGAAGGGGTTCAGTGTCCGAAGGCCAGCCGCGCGGGCCCGCGCAGCGGCGAGACCAGCGTGTCGGCATGCGAGTCGATGCGGATCGATTCGCCCGGGCGCAGCACGATGTCGCGGTCCTCGCCGTCGACGGTGATCCACAGTGTCCCGCCGGCACTGGACAGGCTCAGGCCATGGGCATCACCCAGGCGCAGCACGTCGTGCGGCAGGAGGGCGAGCGGTTCGTGGAAGGCGGTCGTGGACATGGCTGGCTCCTTGGGAGGCGGCCTTTGCATGAACTGAGCGCTTGCAATCAGGCCGCCGTGCAGACACTATCGCCCAGGCGGCGGTGCCGCTCAAACGTTGATTTGTCATCCTTCGCATTCCTGCAGCGCATGCAAAGACCGAGCGACCGCCTGCCCCCGCTGGACCTGCTGGTCACCTTCGAGGCGGCGGCGCGCCACCTGTCCTTCACCAGGGCCGGCGCGGAGCGCTTCATCACGCAGTCGGCCGTCAGTCGGCAGGTCCAGGCGCTCGAGGCGGAGCTCGGCGTCGCGCTGTTCCGGCGCCGCCACCGCGGCCTGAACCTCACCGAGGACGGCCTGCGCCTGCAGGCGGTGTGCAGCGAACTGCTCGCGCGGCTGCGCGCCACGGTGCTGGAGATCCGCGCGCCGGCGCGCCGCGAGACCCTGTCGCTGACGACGACGCCCGGCTTCGCCTCGCTGTGGCTGATTCCGCGGCTGTCGGACTTCACCCGCACGCACCCCGGCATCGACGTGCGGCTGGACGCGAGCTTCGAGATGCGCCGCCTCGGCGCCGACGGCTTCGATCTCGCGATCCGCTACGGCCGCCCCGGCGTGGTCGAGGGGCGCCAGGTGTTCGCCGAATCGATCCAGCCGGTCTGCAGCCCGCGGCTGCTCAAGCGGCTGCCGCTGGCCGAGCCGGCCGACCTGCGCCAGCACACGCTGCTGCAGGTCAGCAGCATGGGCGCGGGCGGCATGCCGGTCGAATGGGGTCCGTGGCTGCAGGCCGCCGGCCTGCCCGACCTGCAGCCGCGGTCGACGTTGAGCTTCTCGGGCTACGGCGAGGCCATCGCAGCGGCGCTGGACGGCCAGGGCGTGGCGCTGGGGCGCCATCCGCTGGTCGACGGCCTGCTGCGCAGCCGCAAGCTGGTCACGCCGTTCCAGGGCCGCACGGCGTCGAGCCGGGCCTACTTCCTGATCGTCGAGCCGTCGGCGCGTGCGCGTCCGGCGGTGCAGGCGCTCGAGGCCTGGCTGCTGGAGCAGGCCGGTCAGCGCGCGACACACGGCGGCGCCGGCCAGGCCCCGATCGCGCAGCGCCGTTCAGGCCGCGCGGCGCAGCGGTAGTTCGCCCGGGTCGGTGTACACGGGCAGGCCCAGTTCCCGCGCACGCGCCACGTCGAGGTCGGCACCGCGCGATTCGCCGGGGATGCGCAGCACCGCATCGCAGCGCGACAGCAGGCGGTGCGCCACCGGGTACTGGTAGGCGCTGAACACCGCATCGCCCGGCGCGTGGCCCCCCGCGGCTTCGATGATCGGCAGCGCGAGCCATTCGCCCACCATCGGCAGGTGGCCGCGCTCGTAGATCGGCAGCGCGTAGCTCTCGAGCCGCGCGCGGTTGGCCGCGATGCGTGCCGGATCGCCATCGGTGCCGGACAGGTACGGGCCGCAGATCAGCACCAGCAGCGGTGCCGTGGCTGAGCCGGCAGGGGATTCGTCGTGCATGCGGAGGCCTCCAAGGATCGTGCAGTTTCGTGCAATGTCATGCAATCATACGGATCGGCAGACTCCGGCGCAAGCATGCTGACCACACAACGCAAGAAACTCATCCTGGCCCGCCTTGCCCGTGACGGCCAGGTCGTCGCGAAGGACCTGGCGGCCGAATGGGACACGTCGGAGGACACGATCCGGCGCGACCTGCGCGAGCTCGCGCAGGCCGGACGCCTGCAGCGCGTGCACGGCGGCGCGCTGCCGGCCTCGGCCGCGGTCGGCGACCTGGCGGTGCGCGCGCAGCTGTCCACCGGCGAGAAGGCCGAGCTCGGCCGGCACGGCGCCGCGCTGATCAAGCCGGGCCAGGTGGTGATCCTCGACGGCGGGACGACCGCGCTGCAGGTCGCGCGGCATCTCGACCCGGACCTGCGCGCGACGCTCGTGACCCACAGCCCGAACGTCGCCGTGCAGGCCGCGCAGCAGCCGCACGTCGAGATCATCGTGCTCGGCGGGCGGCTGTTCCGGCATTCGATGGTCAACGTCGGCGCGGCGGTGATCGAGGCGGCAGCGCGGCTGCGCGCCGATCTCTACCTGATGGGGGTGACCGGCGTGCATCCGCAGGCCGGCCTCAGCACCGGCGATGCGGAGGAGGCGGCGGTGAAGCACGCGTTGCACCAGCGCGCCGCCGAGACGGTGGTGCTGGCCTCGAGCGAGAAGCTGCTGGCCGCCTCGCCGTTCGTCGTCGCGCCGCTGGCGGCGTTGAGCGCCCTGGTGGTGCCGGCGGCCACACCGGAGAAGACGCTGCGCGCGCTGCGCCAGGGCGGCGCCCCGGTGCGGCGCGCGGGCACGGGCTGAGCGCTATCGTCACGTCATGACGCGCACACCCTGGCCGCTGACCCTGCTGCTCCTCCTGCCGACCGCGGGCGGGGCCGCGCCGGCGGATCCGCTCGCGGCGCCGGCCTGCACCCGGGCGATGGCGGCGCTCGAGGCGCTCGAGGCGCAGCTGCCGGCGTCGAGCCCCGCCTCGCGCGCGCCGCTGGCCCGCCACGCGCGGCTGCGTCGCGACGCCGCACGCGCCTGCCTCGGCACGCGCACCGACACTGCGGTGCCGGTGCGCCGCGCGCAGCCACCGGTGAGCGTGGCGCCGGTACGCGTACCGGCGTCGACGCCCGGCACCGCGGCCCCGACGCTACCGGAGCGGCCCGCCGTCGCGCCACCCCGCCTGCCCGGCCCGCTGACCGTCACCGGCTGCGATGCCGGCGGCTGCTGGACCAGCGACGGCGCCTACCTGCCACGTGCCGGCGCGCAGCTGTTCAGCCCGCGCGGCCTGTGCGACGTGCGCGGCACGACGGTGCACTGCCCCTGAGTCCGATGGCCGGCGACGCGTCGCTCGTGCTCGGCATCGACGTCGGCACCTCGGGCGTGCGCTGTGTCGCGCTCGATGCCGCGGAGCAGGTGCAGGCACGCGGCGCCTGCGCACTGCCCGCCCCGCGGGTGGAGGGTCCGCGCGTCACGCAGGCGCCGGGCTGCTGGTGGGAGGCCGTCGACGGCGCCGTCGTGCAGGCGCTGTCCGGGCTGGCGCGCGACCAGGTCGCGGCGATCGCCGTCGATGCCACCTCGGGCACGCTGCTGCTGGCCGATGCGGACGGCACGCCGCTCGGCGACGCCTCGATGTACAACGACGCCAGCGCCGCGGCCGAGGCTCAACTCATCGCTGCAGTCGCCGCGCCGGACAGCCCGGCCCGCGGAGGCACCTCGCCGCTCGCCCGGCTGCTGCAGGCGCAGCAACGGTGGCCGCTGGCGCGGCACGCGCTGCACCAGGCCGACTGGATCGCCGGCCGCTTGTGCGGCCGCTTCGGCGTCAGCGACGAGAACAACGTGCTCAAGCTCGGCTACGACCTGCCGGCCCGCGCCTGGCCGGCGTGGTTCGATGCGATCGGTGTACGCCGCACACTGCTGCCGCAGGTCGTCCCACCCGGCACGCCGCTCGGCCCCTTGGGCGCGGATCTGGCACGCCGCTGGGGCCTGCGCGCCGGCGTGCGGATCGTCGCCGGCACCACCGACGGCGTCGCCGCCTTCCTCGCGACCGGGGCCGGCGAACCCGGCGATGCGGTGAGTTCGCTGGGCAGCACGCTGGTCGTGAAGGTGCTCGCCGAGCGGCCGATCGCCTCGCCCGCGCACGGCGTGTACAGCCACCGTCTGGGCAAGCTCTGGCTGCCCGGCGGTGCGTCGAACGCCGGCGGCGCTGCGCTGCGCTCGTTCTTCGACCTGCCGCGCATCGTTGTGCTGAGCGCCCGGCTGGACCCCGAACGACCGACCGGGCTCGACTACTACCCGCTGCCGTCACCGGGCGAGCGCTTCCCGATCGCCGACGCGACCCTCGCACCGCGCGTCGCGCCGCGCCCGAGCGACGACGCGCGCTTCCTGCAGGGCCTGCTCGAGGGCCTCGCGGCCATCGAGCGGCAGGCCTACGAACGGCTCGCCGAACTCGGCGCGCCGTGGCCGCACCGGCTGTTCAGCGTCGGCGGCGGCACGCACAACCCGGCCTGGATGCGGCTGCGCGAACGCGCCCTCGGGGTGCCCTTCGCGACAGCGCGCCATGCGGATGCCGCCTGCGGCGCGGCCCGCCTGGCGCGCCAGGCGCTGCGCTCCGGGGCTGCTTATGCGCCACGCGACTAACCTAAGTCGAACCCTCTCGTTGCCCGGCAGGCCGGGGCTGTCGAGAATGCGCCGCCCCGCACCAGCAGCTGCGCGTCGTTCGCGCCGACGCTGACGCCGGCCGCGGCGGCGCTCAGAACTTCCACTTGATCGTCGCGCCGCCTTCGGTGAACTGGCCCTTGCCGAAGTCGAACTTGACGTTCGGCTGCAGCACGCCGTGCTTGCCCAGCGGAACCCCCTGGCGCAGGATGATCTCCTTGACGATGTTCGGCAGCGGCTCGAGCAGCTTCTTCGGGTCGATCTTCGGGTCGGCCGGCTTCGGGATCGGCTGCGTGATCGCCTTCTGCACCGCGAGGTTGCGCACGCAGTCCTCGATCTCCTTGCGCTTGGCGTCGCGCTTCTTGCGCGCCTCGGCGATCGCCTTCTTGTCCTTGCCGTCCTTCTCGAGCTTGCTCAGTTCATCCTGCAGCTTGTCGAGGTCCTTGGCGAGCTTCGGGAACGGCTGCGCCTGCTGCTGGATCACCTTGGCCGCGCTCTCGCGGAACTTGGCGATGTCGATCACTTTCGGGTCGGGCATCTCGTGTCTCCATCCGGGCCGGCGGCCCGCGGTCAGACCAATCTAGCCGCCGGTGCCCGGATTCACATCCCCAACAAGGGGCTCGTCCGCCCACGTTCGAGGTCCGTAGGTCGATGGCCGCCGGCCTGCGCAGCCCGGCCCCGGAACAACCCGCCGCGGAGCTACGCCGGCCGCACCGCGAGGCGCGCCGGCAGGCCGTCCAGCGCCGCGTCGTGCACCGCGGGCAGCTCGTGCCGCAGCGCGCGCTCGATCAGCTGGCGTGCGGTCTGCGCGTGCGGCAGCACCGGGCCGTAGAAGCGCACGGTGTCGCCGTGCGCGACCAGCAGGGTCGGGAAGTCGACCACGTCGACGTCGCCGAGCGCGGCCTCGTCGTCCTCGATGTCGACCCAGCGGAACACGGCCTGCGCGCCGAATTCGCGCGCCAGCGCATCGAAGGTCGGGCGGTACTCGTCGCAGGTGCGGCACCAGGCCGCGCACAGGCAGGCCACCTGCCAGGCCGGGGAAACGTCGTTCATCGGAGGCAGTGTGCCGCAGCTGCCGGATACTGCGGGCTTCGTGCCCTTTGCCGGACTCTCCCCGAGGCTGTTCCCGATGCGATGGTTGATGCGCGCCATGCTGGCGCTCCCGATGCTGGCCGGCGCGCTGCCGGCCTTCGCGCAGGCCGGCGATGCCGCCGCCTGCGTGGCCGAATCCGAACCGATGGCGCGCCTGGCCTGCTACGACCGCCTGCACGGGCGTCCCGGCCCTGCGGCCCTTCCGCCGGCCACCGCAGCGTCGGCCGCGCTGCTGCCGCCGCCACGCCGGGCCGACGACGAGTCCAAGCTCGGCGCACGCTGGGACCTCGACGGCCAGCGCGGCGTGCTGTTCGCCCCGCGCGCCTACAAGCCGGTCTACCTGCTGCCGGCCACCTGGACCGATCGTGTCAACCGCGAGCCGGGCTCGCCTTCGCCCGAGCACTCGGTGGCCGACCCGCTGAACCTGAAGTCCGTCGAGGCCAAGTACCAGATCAGCCTGAAGACCAAGTTCGCGCACGAGGTGTTCGGCCTGCCGGTCAGCCTGTGGGGCGGCTACACGCAGTCCTCGCGCTGGCAGGTCTACAACGGCGCCGATTCGCGGCCGTTTCGCGAGACCAACTACGAGCCCGAGATCCTGCTGGTCAAGCCGCTGGACGTGCCGATGCTTGGCTGGCGGCTGCGCATGGCCTCGCTGTCGCTGAACCACCAGTCCAACGGCCGCGCGCTGCCGCTGTCGCGCAGCTGGAACCGGCTGATCGGCGGCGTCGCGTTCGAGCGCGACGACTGGACCGCCGAACTGCGCCCCTGGCTGCGCCTGCCCGAGGACGCATCCGACGACGACAACCCGGACATCGAGGACTACGCCGGCCGCGTCGAGCTGCGCCTGGCGCGCTACTGGGGCGAGCATGCGCTGTCGCTGCAGCTGCGCCACTCGCTGCGCTTCGGCACGCGTTCGCGCGGCTCGGCGCAGATCGACTACGTGTTCCCGCTCGCCGGGGCGCTGCACGGGCAGCTGCAGCTGTTCAGCGGCTACGGCGAGAGCCTGATCGACTACAACCAGCGCCAGACCAAGGCCGGCCTGGGCGTCACGATCGCCGGCTGGCGCTGACGCCGCGCCGGCGGCGCGCCAGCGGGCACTCGGCGAACACCTTGCAGGTCGGGCCGGCCTGCACGACACGCTCCAGCTCGGCCGGCACCGCCTGCGCCAGGAAGGCCGCCAGTGCACGCACGCGCGCGTTGCCCCGCACGTCCGGGTGGTGCAGCACCCACAGGCCCATCGCCGGCCCCTCGATCGGCGGCGTGATGCGCACCAGGCGCGGCTCTTGCGACGCGGCGAAGATCGGCAGCGCTGCGGCGCCGACCCCGGCAGCGGCGGCATGCAGCAGCGCGGGCATCGAATCGACACGCAGGCGCGGGCGCACGGCCGGCAGCGCATCGCGCAGCCAGCGCGCAATCTCGAAGTGCGCGATGCGCTCGTCGAAGCCGACCCAGGGCAGCTCGTCCAGCACCGGCGCGCGGCGCCGGCCGGCGACCAGTGCCTTCGGCGCATAGACCGCGTAGCGCATCGTCGCGGCCTGGCGGCCGACCAGCGGCTCGGGCGGTTGCAGCGTGGCGCGCAGCGCGATGTCGGCCTCGCGTCGCGTCAGGTCGACGTTGCGGTTGGAGACGTCGGCCTCGATCTCGATGCCCGGGTGCTCGGCCAGGAAGGTCGCCAGCAGCGGCGGCAGCAGCCAGCCAGCAAGCATCTCGCTGGTCGCGATGCGGATCGTGCCCTCGAGGCGCGCATCCGCGCCGTGGATGGAGCGTTCGGCGCCGAGCGCGGCGGCTTCCATCTCGGCCGCGGCACGCGCCACCACCTCGCCCTGCGGATTGGCCGCCCAGCCGCTGCGCGCGCGCTCGAACAGGCGCGCGCCGAGGCGGCGCTCGGCCTGCTCGATGCGCCGGAACACGGTCGAGTGGCGCAGTTCCAGCTCGCGCGCGGCACCGGCCAGGCTGCCGGCGCGGGCCACGGCGAGCACGGTACGCAGGTCGTTCCAGTCCAGGATGCCTGTGCGTTCCTGCAAAGTCTGTTTGCTCATTTCTGGAATTTTATTGCGCAGAAGAACAACCTACCTTTGTCGTCACGCGCCGCGCTCCGCGGCGCCCCACCGACAAGGAAGCACCATGAACCGTTTCGAAGGCAAGACCCTGCTGGTCACCGGCGGCACCAGCGGCATCGGCCTGGCCACCGCCCAGCGCCTGGCCGGCGAAGGCGCGCACGTGATCGTCACCGGCTCGCGGCCGGCCTCGCTCGAGGCCGCGCGCCACACGCTGGGCGACGGCGTGCACGCCGTGCTGAACGACGCCGGCGACCCCGCCGCCGCGCCCGCACTCGCGCAGGCCGTGAAGGCGCTGACGCCGCGGCTGGACGGCGTGTTCTTCAACGCCGGCTTCGGCCGCTTCCAGCCGCTGGACGCGGTCAGCGCGGCCGAGTTCGACGCCCAGTTCGCCGTCAACGTGCGCGGGCCGCTGCTGCAGGCACAGGCGCTCGCGCCGCTGCTGGCCGACGGCGCCGCGCTGCTGCTGAACACCTCGATCGCGCGCGTCAAGGGCATGTCGACGCTCGCGATCTATGCGTCGACCAAGGGCGCCGTGCGCACGCTCACGCGTGTGCTGGCCCGCGAGCTGGCACCGCGCGGCATCCGCGTCAACGCGGTCAGCCCCGGGCCGATCGAGACGGCGTTCTTCGCGCGCACCGGCCTGCCGCAGCAGGCGGTCGACGAGTTCGGCGCAGCCGTGCTCGCGGCCGTGCCGCTCGGCCGCTTCGGCCGGCCGGAGGAGGTCGCGGCGGTGGCGGCGTTCCTGCTGTCGGACGACGCCTCGTTCGTCACCGGCGCCGAGTACGCCGTCGACGGGGGCCTGGCGCAGCTGTGAGCGACTCAGCCGGCGCCCGCGGGCGCCGGCGGGTCCCACTCGAGCAGCTCGGCGAGCCGGCGCAGCACCCAGTCGGCCTCCGCCGGCGCGAGTTCGGAGCCCTCGGCGCGCAGCCCCTGGTGGATGCGCGCCAGCACCACGTCTTCGGCGACGCCGAGCTCCCAGCGCTTGGTGCGCGCGTGTTCGGTCAGCAGCGTCGCGAGGTCCTCGCAGTGTTCGTAACGCGCGAGGATGTGCTCGCGCGTGGCGTTCGGCTTGAGGCGCCCGGGTTCGACGAACAGCGCGACGAACGACGGCGGAACGACGAGCTGGCTGTCGTCCGTCATTCGTCGTCGGCCAGCATCTCGCGCTGGAAATCGACCATCAGGCCCTCGGCCACGTCGGCGCGCAGCTCCTGCCACGCGGCGGGTTCGGCCTCGATGTCCGTGATGAGCTGGCGCGGCACGGCCAGCGCCTCGCCGAGCCGGCCCTCGGCACTGCTGACCCAGCCGAGCGTCAACGTCTGGTCGTCCACGCCGACCAGGCGCAGCTCGCGCTCGCCGGGCAGCGGCGATTCGCCGCCGCTGCTCATCGCGGCGATCTTGGCGACCTCCAGCGTCGCATCGTCGATGCCGGCGCCGCGCGCCAGGATCTTCTCGATCAGCGCCGGCCAGCCGAACACGACGCGCGGCTGCATGCGCTCGCCGAGCCGGCGCGCCTCCGGCGAGGCCTCGGCGCCGAGCGCCGCGTCGAAGGCCTGCTGCGTCTGCTCCGCGCAGGCGCGCCAGCGGGCGCGTTCGGCGAGCGGCCAGACGCCGATGTACTGGCCGCGCCCCATGTCCATGTAGGTGAACTCGGGATCGATGCGGAAGTTCGCGCCGCAGCTCGGGCAGGCCTGACGCTGGAAGCTGTTGTCCAGGATCGCGGCGCGCAGGTCGGGCCGGCGGTCGGCGTTGACGCTGACGACGAGATCGACGTCGATCTCGCTGCCGCACAACGGACAGGCGACGGTTTCGGAACGGAAGACGGACATGGTGGCCTCGCGGTCGGCGTTCGGGTCAGAGCTTCTTCAGCCACTCGCGGGCCGGGTGTTTCTTGCCGAGCCGGTTCGCCTTGTAGCCGGCGTACAGCTCGGCGAACCACTCGCCCGGTGCACGGAACTGGTAGCCCGTCAGCCCCTTGCTGCGCGCCGCCGCGAGGTAGCTGACCCAGGCGCGCGGATAGGCCTCGTGATAGATCAGCTTGCCCACGGTGATGCTCTCGCAGTCGGACTGGCGCTCGTAGATGCCGGGCGCGGTGGCCAGGCCGTACCAGCGGTCGAACTCGACGACCGCCTTGTCGTTGTCCGACCCGGGCGGATGCGTCGGCCGCACGGCCGGCTGGTTCAGCAGCCGGGCCAGCACGTAGGCCTTGTCGGCGGGGGTCTTGTAGAAGGTGTTGGAGCCGCCGACCTTCGAGGACACCCAGGGGCCGACGGCATCGGCGATCGGCTGCACGCCGGCGCCGTAGTCGGTCCAGCCGCCGTGGTCGTCGCGCGAGCCGTTCTTGGCCATGTAGGTGTTCGCGTCGTCGACGCCGTGGCCCACCTCGTGCAGCGCGGTGAAGCTGAGCAGCTCGGCGTCACCGCCGACGGCTTCGCAGTCCGGATCGATCTTGCCCGGCAGTTGCTTGACCTTCGAGATCGTGCCGTCCTTGTTGCGCACGCGGCGCGTCAGCTTGCTGCCGAAGCCCTGCTTGTCCAGCTTGGGCCGGCCGGTCAGTTCGACCTTCGCGTCGAAGCCCCAGGCGCCGGAGATGTCGCGCTTGCTCGCCGAATCGATGTGCTCGATCGAGACGATGCTGCCCGCGGCCTTCACGTCCTTGGGCACCTTGGAGAAGGTCTGGCACAGGAACTTCAGGTTCTTCGCCTCGCGGCGCGGCCGGGCGCCGGTGTCGAACACGAAGTCCACCCCGAAGCGGCCCTTGGCCAGCAGCGCGATCATCTTCGGGTCGGTGGTCTTGCGGTCCTGCACCAGCGCGTCGACCTCCTTCGCGCCGCCGTTGGCGACCATCTGCGCGGCGAGCGTCGCGATCGCCGGGTCCGCCGGGTTGGCGGAGGCGAGCGCCTTCAGGCGCGCCTCGTCGATCTGCACCTCCACGCGTTTCAGCGCCGCCGCCGCCTCGCCGAAGCGGAACGCATCGGCCAGCTTGCGCGCCTCGGCCAGCGCGTGTTCGAGCGCCTTCTTCGCCTTGGCGTCGCCGACCGCCGCCACGCGCGCCGCCGTCTTGCCCTCGGCCGTGTCGTAGTCGGCGCGGTCGGCATCGGCCTTCTCGGCCGCGGTCGCGGCGTCCTCGGCCGCGTGCAGCGCAGTGAGCGCCTCGGGGCCCTTGTGCGCCTTGTCCAGCGCCTGCGCGTCGGCGATGCCCTTCACCACCGCGTCGATGCGGCCCTTCAGCTTGGCCGCCCGCGGCAGGCCCTGCAGCGCCTTCAGGCGCGCCTGGAGCTTGGCCAGATCGGAGACGAAGCTGCCGTGCCGGGCCTGGATGGCCTTGGCTTCCCCGAGCGCCCGCGCGGCGGCGGCGAGCGGCGCGGCCGCAGCCTTGCCGTCCTCCTTCGCGAGCGCCTGCGCGGCCGCGGCGGCCTGCTCCTTGGCAGTCTTCAGCGGCACGGCCGCCTGATCCGCGTGCGGCGCCGCCTCGGCCTTGGCGAGATCCGCCTGCAGGTTCTTCAGCGCCTGCTGCATCGCCGCCGGATCGTCCGGCTTGCCGGCCGCGGCCTGCGCGGCCATCGCGGGGCCCAGGCCGTCGGCGATGGACTTCGCGGCGGCCGAGTCGGCCCGGGCCCGCTGGATCGCCAGCAGTGCACTGCGGTAGCCGGGGCCGGGGTCGATCGCCTTGTCCGCGCCGTCCTTTGCCGCCGTCGCGGCGGCCAGCAGCTTGCGCACGTTCTCGCGCGCGGCGGAGACACGCTCGGCCGCGGCGTGTTTGTCCAGCGCCGCCAGCTCGGCATCCGCGAGCGGACGCTCCTGCTTCACCTGCGCGACCGTGGGCGCGGCCGCGGTCCAGTGGTCGCAGCGCCGCGTCAGCTCGCCGAGCTTCGCGACGCCTTCCTCGAATTTCATCGTCGCGCGGTCGGCCAGCCGGTCGGCCTGCGCGAGCAGCGCCTCCAGGCCGGGCGCACGGTCCTGCACCGCCGGCAGCGCCTTGATGCCGGCGATCGCGGCAACGGCCGGCGTGCGCGCCGTCTCGTAGTCGCCGCGCCGCGTGGCCATGCGCTCGCACGGGGAGATCACCTCGATGGCGGCGAAGCTGTGCATGATGCAGGCGCTCCAGGCCTGCGCCGCGAAGGCCGCATCGCCCTGCGCGATCAGCGCCTTGCCCTTGGCGATGTCGGCCGCGCAGTAGGCCTTCACCTTGGCGTCCAGCGCCTCCAGCTTGGCGACCTGCGCCTTCAGGCTGGTCAGCAGCGCCTTGCGGCCGTTGCGGATCGGCGTGTTGATGCCGTCCAGCGCGGTGCTCGCGGTGGTGTAGTTCGGTGGCGAGGCATTCGCCTGCGCATCGGCGTTGGCCAGCGCCGTGGTCATCGCCGTCATGTTGGCGTCCGACGTGATGCCTTGCAGCGCCATGATGCCGGCCACCGCGTTGGCCCGCTTCGCGAGGTAGGTCACCCGGTCGTCGGCGCGCTTCTTCGCGCCGTCGCAGATCGCCTTGGCCGCCGCGAGGGCCTGCGCCGCCGGGACCCATTCGGCCTTGGCCGCATGGGCGTCGGCCTCGGCGAGCTTGGCCGTCGCCTGGTTGATCTGCGTCTGCACCGACGCGCTCTGCGCATGCCCCTTCAGCGCATCGACGAGCGCCTGCACCGCCGCGCGGCTCTTCTGGTAGGCCGCGAGTTCCGGCGGCGGTGCGGGTGGCGTGGCCTTGCCGCCGCCCTTGCCGCCGTCCTTACCGCCCTTCGCCCGCGAGGGCATCCCGGTGTCGTCGTCCGGCGACGGTCCACCGGAGGCCGCCATCGCGGCAGTTCGCTTCAATCCCAGCGTATCGAGCAAGCCCATCGTCGTTCTGCCTTGCCGTGAGACGGGCGAGTCTAGTCCGCGTGACGGCGGGGTCCACCCCGAGATTCCGTGGGAGCCGCCGACGCTTGGGCTACCATGGGTCGATCGACCCCGCGCCCACCCGTCATGCCGTCCCGCCCCGGCCCCGCGTCCGCCCGCTCCCACCCCTGCCGTCATGGCCTGCTCGTGGTGGTGTCGGTCGGTGTGATGGCGGCCGGTGGCGCCGTGCACGGTGCGGCCCGGGCCGGTGACGCGCCCAGCGCAAGGAGCGAGATGGTGGCCCAGACAACCCCGCAGCCCGCCACGGGCGCCCAGGCGGCTCCGACCGAGATCGACGCCGCGCAGCTCCGTGCTCTCGTGCCGGAACGGGTCGGCGACTGGAAGCGCGTCAGCATCACCACGCCGCCGCGCCGCTCGCATGGCGAGAACGATGGCGGTCGCAGCGCCGTCGCGCGTTTCGAACACGGCCGGCAGCGCATCCTGCTGACCGTGTCGGACCTGGGCGGGCTGAGCGGTGTCGCCGCGCCGGCGCAGTGGAGCGGCGAGCCCGCCGAACGCCCGACCGCCGACGGCACCGAGAAGCTCTACCGCGACGGCGATCACACCGTGCGTGAGTGGCGTGCCCGTGCCGATGCGCGCCGCGAGGTGACGCTGATCCTGGCCAACGGCATCGTGGTCGCCGCCGCCAGCGAACAGGCCGACGCGGCGGCGCTGAAGGCCGTGGCCGAAGGCGTCGACCGCGCGAAGGCCGCCGCGCTGCGCCGCTGAATGGCCCGGCGGCAGGCGCCGTGAGCCCGCATCGCCCGGCACATCCTGACCGTTTCCCGACCGGCTACTGACAACTCCGGCGCGGCCGCGCCCTAAGCTGCCGCCCGTCGTGTCTACCCGTCGACGCCGAGCCCGTGGCCGGCGCCGGTCATCGCATGCCTCCCCCCATCCGCTTCGGCCCCTTTGCGCTCGACCCCGCCAACGCGATGCTGACACGCGACGGGCGGCGCATCGAGCTGGCCCCGAAGGCCTTCGACCTGCTGGTCCTGCTCGCCCGCCAGCCCGGCCAGCTGGTCACCAAGGACCGGATCCTCGACGAGGTGTGGGGGCGCCGCTTCGTCAGCGAATCGGTGGTCAAGACGGTCGTCAGCGCGCTGCGCGCCGCGCTCGAGGACGACCCGCGCGCCCCGCGCTGGCTGGAGACCGTGTCGCGGCGCGGCTACCGCTTCATCGGCGCGCTCGAAGGTCCGGCGGCGGCACCCGAGGTGGCCGCCGCGCCAGAACTCCTCGCGCCGGTGGTGGCGGCGCCCGCCACGCTGATCGGCCGTGACGGCGCGCTCACCCAGCTGCGGCGCGCCTGGCAGGGCGCCGCACGCGGTGAACGGCGCCTCGTGTTCGTGGCCGGCGAACCCGGCGTCGGCAAGACCACGCTGCTGACCGAGCTGGCGCGCGAGTTCGACGGTGGGGTGGTGGCGCTCGGCCAGTGCGTCGAGCAGTACGGCGCGGCCGAGCCCTACCTGCCGGTGCTGGAGGCGCTCAACACGCTGTGCGGCGACGACCCGAAGGTGCTGCCGCTGGTGCGCCAGGTCGCGCCGACCTGGCTGGTGCAAATGCCCTGGCATCTCGACGAGGCCGACCGCGCGGCGCTGCAGCGCGAGGTCGCCGGCGCCTCGCAGGACCGCATGCTGCGCGAGATGGGCGTGCTGCTCGAGCACCTCGCGGCGCGCACCCGGCTGCTGCTCGTCCTGGAGGACCTGCACTGGGCCGACGTGGCCACCGTGCGCCTGCTCGACCACCTGGCGCGCCGGCGCGGCCCGGCACGGCTGCTCGTGCTGGCCAGCTTCCGGCCCGCGGAGGTGATCGCCGACGAGCACCCGCTCGGCAACCTGCGCCGCGAGCTGCGCCTGCACCGCCTGTGCGACGAGGTGCATCTGGAAGGCTTCACGCGCCTGCAGGTGGCCGACTTCGTGCGGGCTCGCCTGGACGGCGCGCCGGTGGACCCGGGCATGGTCGAGTCTCTCGAGCGCCACACCGATGGCCTGCCGCTGTTCCTCGCCAGCGTGCTCGACGAACTGCTCGACCAGGCGCTGGTGCGGCGCGGCGACGACGGCACCTGGCGCTTCGCGGCCGGCATGCCGCCGCACCTGCCGCTGCCGGACAACCTGCTCGGCCTGGTCGAGAAGCAGATGCAGCGGCTGGATGCCGAACTGTGCCGCTGGCTCTCCGCCGCCGCGCTCGGCGCGCTGGAGTTCGATCACCTGTCGCTCGCGCAGGCGCTGGACGTGCCGGCCGACACGTTGCGCGAGCGCTTCGATGCCCTGGTGCAGCGCCGCCTCTGGCTGCGCGGCTGCGAGCCGCGCACGCTGCCGGACGGCCGGCTCGCGATGCGCTACACCTTCGTGCATGCGCTGTTCCGCCACGCCTTCGCGCACCGGCTCGGCGCGGCGGCGCGCATCGAGCTGCACCGCCGCCTCGGCCAGGCGCTGGAGGAGCAGCAGCGCGAGCGCGCTGTCGACATCGCCGCGGACCTCGCGCGCCACGCCGAGCGCGGTGCCGACCCGGCCCGGGCGGGGCGCTGGTATGCCGTCGCCGCGCAGCAGGCCACGCAGCGCATCGCCCCTCTCGAGGCGCTGGCGCTGGCCGAGCGCGGCCTCGCGCTGCTGGCGCCGCTGCCCGAGGGTCCCGCGCGGGCCGCCGAACTCGGCCTGCTGACGCTGCGCATCGGCGCGATCGCCGTCACGCGCGGCTACAGCCATCCGTCGGCGACGCCGGACATCGAGCGGGCCCGCACGCTGATCGAGGCCCAGCCGCTCACGGCGGCCCTGGCCCCGCTGTGGCATGCGATCTGGTGGGCGCTGAACAACGGCGGCCACTGGGCCGCCTCGGAGCAGCACGCGCAGCGTTTCCTCGCGCTGGCCGAGCGCAGCGACAGCCTCGCGGCACAGGCCGCGGCGCACAACATCCGCGGCCTGTGCGCGGTGTTCGCGAACGACTTCGCCACCGGCATCGACGAGCTGCAGCGCAGCCTCGCACTGCAGCGCGACTGGAGCCCGGCGGATCGCCAGCTGCCGTTCGTGCAGGACCTGCGCCTGGAAGCGTTGTCGCTGCTGACCGTCGCGCTGCAGGCCCGCGGCCGCTTCGCCGACGCGGCCGCCGCGCGCGCCGAGATCGAGGCCTGCATCACCGCCGGCACCGACCCGCTCAGCGAGGCGATGGGCCTGTGGTTCATGGCCTGCTCGCACCAGCTGCGGCGCGATCCGGCCGCGATGCAGACGCTGTGCCGGCGCGCGCTGCAGCTGATGAGCACGCGCAGCGCACTGCCCGGCGCCGGCCCGCACCACCTGTCGCTCGGCTGGGCCCGCGTGATGGCCGGCGACCTGGCCGACGGGCTGGCCGAAGTCGGCCTCGGCATCACGCACTACGAGCAGCAGGGCTCGGTGATGGGCATGAGCTGGCAGCGTGCGTCGCAGGCCGAAGCCCACCTGGCGGCCGGCGATCCGGCCGGCGCGCGCCGCCACCTCGACAACGCGCTCGCGCTGGCGGCGCAGACCCGCTTCTGCATCCTGCAGGCCTACGTGCTGCGCCTGGAGGGCAGCGTGCGCTGGGCCACCGGCGCGGGCCTCGAGGCCGCGGTTGCGGCCTGGGAAGAGGCGATCGCGCTGGCCCACGCGCAGGGGGCGCTGCAGCTCGAGCTGCTGGCCGTGACGGCGCTGGCCGAGGCCCTCGCCGCGGCCGGTCAGGGTGCGGCGGCCCGCACGCGCGTCCGGGCCATGCTCGGGCGGCTCGGGCCCGACGCGGAGGGTCCGGCGCTGCAGCGCGCCCGCGCGCTGCTCGACGCCCCGGGCACCGATTGAAGACCGAAAGCGGACCGCGGCGAGACGACGCCGCGGCGGCCGCTGCCTACGCTGGAGGCCTCCATCGATGCCTGCCGCGAGCGCCCCATGTGCCACCCTTCCCGCGAGTTCGCCGAGTCCCTGGCCGAGCACCGGCCGTACCTGCTGCGCATGGCCGCGCGGCGCGTGCCCGATGCCGCGCTGGCCGAGGACCTCGTGCAGGAGACGCTGCTCGCCGCGCTGCAGGGCGCGGCCCCCTTCGAAGCGCGTGCCGCGCTGCGCACCTGGCTGACCGGCATCCTGCTGCGCCGTTGCGCGGACCAGGCGCGGCGCACGGCGCGGCGCGGTGACCGCTTCGTCGCGCCGGCGACCGACCCCGACGATGCGGGCGAGGAGCCGCCGGCGCCGGATGCCGTGGACTGGATCGATCCCGCGCGGCGTCTCGAAGGGCGCGAGTTCCTGGCCGCACTCGAAGGCGCCTTGCAGGACCTGCCCGCGACCGCGGCCCGCCTGTTCACGCTGCGCGAGATCGACGGCCAGGCCGCCGACGGCGCCGCACGCGCACTCGGCCTGAGCGCGCGCCACGGCGCCTGGCTGCTGCACCGCACGCGGCGCCGCCTGCAGGGTGCACTGGCCGCGCACGGACCGCACCGAATCCGGACCGAAGCCTGACCGGGCCCGGCGCGACCCACGCACGCGCCGGACGACTCAGGAACACGACCCTGCGAGACCACCATGCCCCCCGACGCCCTTTCTTCCCGCCCTGTCGCCTTCGTGCTCAAGCTGCACCGCGACGCCCTGCCCGCGCGCGGCGAGCTGTTCGGCCGTGTCGAACACCTCGCCAACGGCACGAGCGCCGTGTTCGCCTCCGGTGCCGAACTGATCGCCTGGCTGGCCGGCCAGCCGGTGCGACGCACCGCGACCTTTCCGCATGTCCTCCCTCCGCTTCCCCCGATCCAGCCATGAAGACCTTCGACACCCTGCCTCTGCTGGTGATCTGCGCCGCCATCGTCTCCTGCACCGCCCTGGTCGCCCAGGCCGAGACCGGCGCCGACGCGGCGTCCCTCCTGCCGACGTTGTCGGCACCCGCGCCGACGTCGCCGGACGGCCCCGCCGGCTCGGGCCTGCGGCCCGGTGCGCCGGCGTCCAACGCCGGCCTGCGGCCCGCCACGTCCGCCGAGCTCCGGCCGCACGCCTGTGCGGACGAACCGGCTCCCCGCCTGGTGCTCGGCTGCTGCGCCGCACTGTGACCTTCCACCACTTCCACCTCGAGAGAAAGACGCCATGACCCATCGTTCCACTTCGCCCTTCACGCGCGCCACGCCGACCCGCAACTTCGCCCTGCTGGCCGCGGTCGCCGCCGGCCTGCTGGCCGCCACCGCTCCGGCCCGGGCCGCCGCCACCCCCGTGGTCTACCCGGCCAAGGGCCAGAGCGCCCAGCAGCAGGACAAGGACCGCTACGAATGCCACGACTGGGCGCGCGGCCAGTCCGGCTTCGACCCGACGCAGGCTGCGCAGGCCTATTCAGGCGCGGCGCCGGCCACCGGCGGGAGCCCTTCGGGTGCGAGCAAGAGTTCCGGCAGCGCCGCCGGCGGCATGGCCGCCGGCGCGATGGGCGGCGCGGCCGCCGCCGAGCTGTCGCACCACGACGCCGGCCGCGGCGCGGCGATCGGCGCGCTCGGCGCGGCCGCGCTCGGCCGCATGAAGGAAGCGCAGGCGCGCCAGCAGCAGCAACAGCAGCAGCAGGCGCAGCAGATGCAGTCCCAGCAGCAACAGGCGGCGCGCCAGCAGGCCCGCTCGACCTATGACCGCGCCTTCGCCGCCTGTCTGGAGGCGCGCGGCTACACGGTGCGCTGAGCGGCAGGGATCGACCCGCGCGGCATTGGCAGAATGCCGCCATGAGAACGATCCGCGACCTGAATGCGCCGCCGCATGTCGTGGGCCGCGTCGAAGCGATCATCGTGCGCGGGGCGCCGCGCGACCCGGCCCGCCGCATCGAGGCGGCGCAGGCGCTGGCCGGCATCGGCCTCGCGGAGGACCGGCTCGGCCAACGCGGCGAGGCCGAGTTGTCGACGCGGCAGGTCACGCTGGTGCAGGCCGAGCACCTGGCGGTGATCGCCCAACTGGCGCGCGTTCCGGCGGTCGATCCGATCGGGCTGCGGCGCAACCTCGTGATCGCCGGCATCAACCTGCTGGCGCTGAAGAACGCGCGCCTGCAGGTCGGCGCTGCGCTGCTCGAGCTCGTCGGCCCCTGCCAGCCCTGTTCGCGCATGGAAGAAGCGATCGGCCCCGGCGGCTATGCGGCGATGCGCGGGCACGGCGGCATGACGGCACGCGTGCTGGCCGGCGGGCCGATCCGCATGGGCGATCCGGTCCGCGTCGCGACCTGAACGCCGGGCGCGCCGGTTCTCGCCCTCCGGCTTAGCATGCAGCCTCGCCACGGAGCCCCGACGATGAGCACGTTCAACACCGATCCCCAGGCCCCGCCCGTTCCCGCCGGCAACAGCCCGGTGCGGACGCGCTGGATCGCGGTGCCGAGTGCGGGCGGCACGCTGGACGCCTTCCTCGCGCTGCCGCCCGCCGGCCGCGGGCCGGGGTTGCTGCTGCTGCAGGAAATTTTCGGCGTCAACCCGCACATCCGCGGCGTCGCCGAGCAGTACGCGCTGGCCGGCTTCACGGTGCTCGCGCCCGACCTGTTCTGGCGCGAGGCGCCGCACGTCGAACTCGGCTACGTCGGTGCCGACCGCGAACGGGCGCTCGCGCTGATGCGCACGGTCACGCGCGACGCGGCGGTGGCCGACATGACGGCCAGCGTCGCAGCACTGCGCGCGCGCCCGGAATGCAACGGCCGCGTCGCGGCGCTCGGCTACTGCATGGGCGGCCGGCTCGCCTTCACGGCCGCCGCGCTGTGCGGCGTCGACGCCGCGGTGGCCTACTACGGCGGCGGCATCGCCACGCAACTGGACCTGGCGCCTTCGGTCCGCGTGCCGGTGCTGTTCCACCACGCCGAGCGCGATGCAAGCATCCCGGCCGATGCGGTGGCGGCGGTGCAGGCGGCGATGGCGGCCGGCCCGGCGGGCGCGCAGGCCGAGTTCCACCTCTACCCGGGTGCCGAACACGGCTTCAACTGCTGGGCGCGCGCGGCCTACCACCCACCCAGCGCGGCCCTCGCGCTCGGGCGCAGCCTGGCGTTCCTGGCGCGCCTCTTCTAGGGTCGCGCAGGCCTCGCCCCGGCGCGCTGCGGCGCGGCCGCGGCATGTCGGCGGCGGTCCAGCGCGCCGGACGCGGCGGCCCGCAGCAGGCGCCGGAACGTCGGGCATTCGGCGTGGCTCGGGGCAGGACACGCGGCCGCGTGGCGCAGGCCGCGGCTCATCGCACGCAGTTGGCCGATCGTCGCGTCGATCTCGTCGGCCTTCGCCGCGAGCAGCCGGCGATCGATGGACGCACCCTGCGGCGACAGCATCGAGAGGATCTCGTCCAGCGACAGGCCCGCCGCTTGCCCGAGCGCGATTAGCGCCAGCTGGTCCAGCACCCCCGGCGCGAAGCGGCGCCGTACGCCCGCCGGGCCGACCGACGCGATCAGCCCCTTCTTCTCGTAGTAGCGCAGCGTCGATGCCGGCACACCGGCCCGCCGGGCGACTTCGGCGATGTCCATGGCTCCACCTCTTGACTTGAAGTTGACTTCAACTTCTATATTGACCGCACGACATCCGTCGGTCAACCACAAGGCCACTCGCATGACCTCTCTGCAAGACCTCGTCCCGATCGTCCTGATCGGCCTCGGCGCCACCGCCGTCATGGACCTCTGGCTGGCGCTGCTGCGCCGCCTGGGCGTCCCTTCGCTGGACATGGCCTACCTCGGCCGCTGGGCCGGCCACCTGCTGCGCGGCCGCGTCGCGCACGCGGCGATCGGCCGCGCGCCGCCGGTGGCCGGCGAGCGCGCCTGGGGCTGGCTGCTGCACTACGCCGTCGGCGTCGCGTTCGCGGCGCTGCTCGTCGCGCTGCGCGGCCCGGCATGGATCGGCCAGCCGACGCTGCTGCCGGCGCTGGCCGTCGGCCTCGCGACGGTGCTCGCGCCGCTGTGCGTGATGCAGCCGGCGATGGGTGCCGGGTTCGCCTCGTCGCGCACGCCGACCCCGCTGAGGAACTGCCTGCGCAGCGTGGCCAACCACGCGGTGTTCGGGCTCGGCCTGTACCTGTCCGCCGTCACCGTGGCGTCGCTGGCGCCGTGAATCCCGTCTCCCTCCCCAACCCTCTCACCCCCGGAGTCCTCCCATGATCCCCAAGAAATTCGCTCCCCTGCTGTTCGGCCTGATCCTGTCCGGCCTGATGTCGCTGCTGGTCTCCGGCATCGCGACGCTGCGCGCCGCCGGCCTCTCGCCGGCATTCACCGGCCTGTGGGCCGGCGCCTGGCTGACCGCCTGGCTGTTCGCGTTCCCGGTCGTGCTGCTGGTGGCGCCGCTCGCCCGCAAAGCGGTCGAGCGCCTGACCACGCCGCGCTGAGGCCGCGACGCACGCGCGGACTGCCGCGAGATCTCTACTCGCGCGCCCCGGCGCGCTGCAGCAGGCCGGCGATCACGGCCTGGCCGCGGCGTCGCGCATGGGCCAGCGGCCTCACGCCCTGCGCGTCGGCCCGGTTCACGTCGGCGCCGTGCGCGACGAGCAGCCGCACGATCTCGGTGTGCGCCGCTCCGCCGTCGCCGAGCAAGATGGCCTCGAGCAGCGCCGTCCAGCCGAGCCGGTTGACGTGGTCGATGTCGATCGGGGTCTTCAGCAGTTCGCGCACCGTCTCGACATGGCCGTGGTGCGCCGCCGGGATCAGCGCCGTGCCGCCGTAGCGGTTGGTGCTCTTCAGGTCCGCCCCCGCCGCCAGCGTGAGGCGCAGGATCTCCAGCCGGCCCTCGGCCCCGGCATAGAGGAACGGCGAATCCTGCAGCGAATCCTTCGCATTGACGTCGGCGCCGCGCGCGATCAGCAGCCGCGCGGCCTCGATCCGGTCGGCATGCGTCGCGGCCAGCAGTGCGGTGCGGCCGCGTGCGTCGCGCGCCTCCAGCGGCGCGCCGGCGTCGAGCCGGCGCCGCAGCGCCGGCAGGTCGCCCGCTTCGGCGGCTTCGATCAGGTCCATCGCGCCGGCCTCCGCCCCGAACGAACACGCCATCACCACCACCAGCAGCGCGCGTCGGCAGATCGGCGTTTCCATGCGGAGGCTCCCGATCAGATGGGCAGTTGCGTCGTCGACAGCACCTGCTTGAGCACCATGAAGCTGCGGATCTGCCGCACGCCGGGCAGGTACAGCAATTCCTGTGCGTGCAGGCGGTTGAAGCTCTCGTTGTCGCGTGTGCGCACGAGCAGGAAGTAGTCGAACTCGCCGGCCACGACGTGGCATTCCAGGCAGCCGGAGACCTTCTGCACCGCCTTCTCGAAGTCGGTGAACGAGTCGGGCGTGGAGCGGTCGAGCACGACGCCGATCGCCACCAGCATGCCCATGTCGAGCGCCTGCGGGTCGAGCAGCGCGACGATGCCCCGGATCAGGCCGGCCGTCTTGAGCCGCTCGACGCGCCGCAGGCAGGCCGGTGCGCTCAGATGGACCTTGCGCGCCAGTGCGACGTTCGAGATCGAGGCGTCCTTCTGCAGGAGCCGCAGGATCGTGCGGTCGGTGCGGTCGAGTGCCTCCAGCGCGGGCGAGACCGCGGCGGCGGACCGGGAGATGCGACGTGGGGTTCTCATGCGCGACACGATCCTGCAGGGACTGACGCAATTTTAGTTCTTCAACGTCGTCTTATGCATAACAAATGTCTCTAAACAAGAAAGCAGACGGCCTTTCGCCTCACATCTTCTGCTGATCCTGCAATCACGTAAATGCCGAATGTCCCTATGCTTTCTCCACCGCCGCCCGATGCCGCGCACCAGGAGCCTCCGTGAACCTCGACAAGTTTCCCCGCCATCCGCTGACCTTCGGGCCGACGCCCATCCATCCGCTCAAGCGCCTCAGCGCCCACCTCGGCGGCCAGGTCGAGCTCTATGCGAAGCGGGAGGACTGCAACAGCGGCCTCGCCTTCGGCGGCAACAAGACACGCAAGCTCGAGTACCTGATTCCGGACGCCCTCGACGGCGGCTACGACACGCTGGTCTCGATCGGCGGCATCCAGTCCAACCAGACCCGCCAGGTGGCCGCGGTCGCGGCCCACCTCGGGATGAAGTGCGTGCTGGTGCAGGAGAACTGGGTCAACTACTCGGACGCGGTGTACGACCGCGTCGGCAACATCGAGATGTCGCGCATCCTCGGCGCGGACGTCCGGCTGGACGCGGCCGGCTTCGACATCGGCATCCGCGAGAGCTGGCAGCAGGCGATGGCCGACGTGCAACGTGCCGGCGGCAAGCCCTTCCCCATTCCCGCCGGCTGCTCTGAACATCCGAAGGGCGGGCTGGGCTTCGTCGGCTTCGCCGAGGAAGTGCGCCGCCAGGAGGCGGAACTCGGCTTCCGCTTCGACTACATCGTGGTCTGCTCGGTCACCGGCAGCACGCAGGCGGGCATGGTGGTCGGCTTCGCAGAGGATGGCCGCAGCGAACGGGTCATCGGCATCGACGCCTCGGCCAAGCCGCAGCAGACGCGCGAGCAGATCCTGCGCATCGCCAAGCACACCGCGGCACTGGTGGAACTGCGGCGCGACATCGTCGCGCGCGACGTCGTGCTCGACGAACGCTTCGGCGGGCCGGAATACGGCCTGCCGAGCGAAGGCACGCTGGAGGCGATCCGCCTGTGCGCGCGGCTCGAGGGCATGCTGACCGACCCGGTCTACGAGGGCAAGTCCATGCAGGGCATGATCGAGATGGTCCGGCGCGGGGAATTCCCGCCGGGTTCGCGCGTGCTCTACGCCCACCTCGGCGGCGTGCCGGCGCTGAACGCCTACAGCTTCCTGTTCCGCCACGGCTGACCGGTGCGCCGCGCCGCCGCGGCGACACGAGACGCCTCAGGCCTCGTCGTCCTCGTCCGCGGCGCCATCGTCGGTGGCGACTTCTTCGCGGATCAGCGCGGCCTCGGCCGCCACTGCGTCAATCAGGCCGGCGAGCTGGTCGCCGCGCAGGCCGTCGATCGGCATCCGGCCCCACACGACGAGGCGGCCCGCGCTGTCGCATCCGATCCGGAAGGGCGACAGCGGGCTGTCGTGGAAGTTGCGCCGCATCAGCCACAGCACCGTGCCCGCGTCGGGCGCCGCCGGCAGCGCCGCGGCCGGCGACAGCAGCATCAGCGTGTGGGCATCCTCGGGCACGAGCACGACGCGGCCGTCGTCACCGACGTCCAGCTGGACGATGCCCTGGGCATCGGCCGGGATGGCGTCGACGCCGAGGGCCTGGGCGAGTTGTTCGTAGAGGGCTAGTGCACTGGGCGACATGGCGGTCCTGGGTCGGCGTGGGTGGGTCAGGCGGCCGGGCGCATGCGCCGCTGGTCGAGCTGCTGCGCGAAACGGCGGTGGCCGCGCTTCGGAATGCGGCGGTCGGACTTGTTCCGGAAGTGCTTCACCCCGAGGTCGATCGCCTGGTTCACGTCCGTGGGGCTCTTCGCGGTCAGCAGCAGCTGCTCGATCGTCAGCAGCGTCAGGATCCCGGCGCCGCCTTCGGGCTCGTGCTTCATCTTGGGATAGACCAGCTGCTTGAGGATGTTGTCCGCGAAGGTGCGGGCGCGCATGCCTTCGGCCACCTCATCCGCGGCGTCCATCGTCGGGCTCTTCCGGCCCGCCCCGCTGCGGTTGTTGCGCCGCGCCTCCTCCAGCAGCAGGTCGAGGTCGGGCTTCTTGTTCAGCTCGCGGCCGACGTAGCGCTGGAACTCCGCCTCGCTGCCGGCCAGGCGGTCGAGTTCCTCCAGCGCCAGCAACACGTCCTTGTCCAGCAGCGCCTCGGCCGCCCGGCCCTTGGCTGCCGCGGCCTGGGCGCCGCTGCGCAGCTTGCCGATCATCTCGGCCACGCGCTCGCGGAACGTGACGGCCGCCGGGGCGCCCTCGTACCCGCCGGCGGCCAGTGCCTGCAGGTCCGCCAGCGGGATCGAGACGAACATCTGCGCGTCGCTCGCGAACTCGAGCTTGCGTGGCTGCGCGTCCGCGGCGATCTGCTTGCGGGTCTCGGCCTCCGTCTTCGCACGCAGCCCGTCGCGCACGCTCTTCGGCGGGCTGAAGTTCAAGGTGCCTCCGAAGGTGCCGCGCATGTCGTAGTGCTGGCCCTTGCCGCCGGGTTTGGCGGGCGGCAGATCGATCTGCAGCGGCACCACCACCAGTTCGCCCGGCCTGGCGGCCGCGGACCGGTTCTTCGCGTACTCGGCGGCCGCGTTGTTCGAGCCGACGAACCAGTCGGCGATGCGGGCGCCCAGCCCCTGTGCCGGATCGACCCGGCCCTTCAGCATGCTGGCCGCGGCGCCGCCCTCGTCCTCGAACAGGAAGGTGACGCCGCGCTGCTGCGGCACGGGGTCCAGGTCGCGTTCGTTGCCCAGGCTCGCCGCGGTCGGCGTGTTGTTCATCACGCCGCCGTCGATGAAGCGCACGGTCAACCCGCTCGAGATCCTGATGTCGACCGGCTTGAAGGCGCCGGGGAACGACGCCGAAGCGTGCACCGCAACGGCCACCTCCATGTCGGGTTCGCTGTCGGCGTCGAACACGTACAGCTGCCCTTCCTGGTTGCCGTGCTTGAGCTCCTTCGCCTTGCGCGGCGCCACCTTCCTGCCGGCCGCGAGGTCGGCGGCGTGTTTCGCCTCGTCCTTCTTCTGCGCCTCGAAGTCCTGCTTCTCGGTGCTGAACTCGGTGGTGTAGGTCCCGGTCATCACCACTTCCTTGATCGCCGGGATCACCTTCGAGAGCGCGCGGAAGTCGCCGAAGGTCGGGCCGGCCTTGTTGCTCGCGAGCTTGCGGGCGATGCGCTCCACCGCGGGGTCCGGCGCCTTGCCGGCCTTGCCGCACTCGGCCATGTACTCGGTCATGCGCTTGCGCAGGGTCTCGTCGAGCACGTCGCGCACGATGCCTTCCAGGCCCATGCCGGTCAGCGGGCTGCCGTCGCCGGTCGTGACCTTGTTCTTCATCGCCCGCGCGAGCAGGCCCTTCTTCGTGCCGCCGGTGCCCTCGGTGATCGCCGCAGTGGCCTCGTCGGCATCGGCCACCGCGACGAACTCGTCGGGCGTGATGCCTGCGGCCACCAGCGCGGCGGTCATCGAGCCGACCGAGGCGCCCGAGATCTTGCTGGCGTCCTTCAGCACGCCGCTTTCGTGCAGCGCCTTCACCGCGCCGGGCAGCGCGGTGCCCTTGCCGCCGCCGCCGGAGAACGTGACCTCACCCACCTTCGGCGGCGGCGCGACGTACTGGACGCGGCCGCTGGCGGTCTTGACCACCTCCAGCTTCTTGCCGTCCGGCCGTGCGACCTCCACCGCCTTCTGCACCTTCGGCGGCGGCTGGATCACGGCGCCCGAGCGGGCCCGGCCCGCGCCGATGCGCACGGCGCCCGCGCCGCTCTTCGGGACCTGCTGCGTCACGGCCTCGAAGCGCACGGCCTTTCTCGGCGGCGCGGCGGCAGGCTGGTCGGCGCTGCGCCGCAGCCCGAGGACTTGAAGCAGACTCATCGCGGCCCCGGCATCCGGCGTGGTGAAGGGAGGGGCATCCTATCGGCGGTTCCGCCCCCGGGCAATCGGGTCCGGCCGAGGGCAAGGCCCCCGTCGGCGCCTGGACCGCGGCCCCGGCACGCCCGGCTGCCGACCCGGCGCGAGCCGCTCAGGCGGCCGACGCCCCGGCCGCCGTCGATCCGCCCAGGCGCCGCGTGAGCCGCTCGGCAGCGCGCCGCAGTTCGCCGACGAAGGCCGGCTGCACGCGTGCCTCGGGCGCCGTCAGCGTCAGCGCGCCGACGAGTTCGCCGGCCGAGTTCCAGACCGGCGCCGAGATGCCCACCAGGCCCGGAATGCGGTCACCGGTCATGATCACGTAGCCGTCGCGCCGCACCTGCTCGTAGATGCGGCCGCGCGCGCCGCCGTAGGCCATCAGCACGCGGCCTCCGGCCCCGCGGTTCAGCGGCAGCACGTCGCCGGCGCGCACGTGGTCGCGCAGCAGCTGCGGCGAGTCGACGCGGTACAGCACCAGGCGCTGCTCGCCCTGGCGGACGTGGAACGCGGCGCTCTCGCGCGTGCGCTCGACCAGCGCACGCAGCTCGGGCAGCACATGGTCCTCGAGCGAGAACGAGGCCGCGTAGATCGCGGCCAGCCGCGCGAGCTCCGGTCCCAGGGTCCACTGCGCGTCGGCGCTGCGCTGCACCAGGCCGCCATGCGCCAGCGAGGCCAGCAGGCGCAGCACCGTGCTCTTGTACAGCCGCGTGCGCGCGGCCAGTTCGGTCACGCCCAGCGCCTTGTCGCCCTCGCGGAACGCGGCCAGCACGCTGAGCGCGCGGTCCACCGCGGCGGCGCCGCCCGGTGCGGCCTGCTCGTCGGCCAACGAGGTCTGTGCGGATTTCTTCGGCATGACGCAGCGGCGCGGGCGGGCCGGTTTGACAGGCCACCCGGCCGCCCGTACCATCAATCCATCTTTCAGAACACTGTTCTATCTTATAGACCACGCTCCGACGATGCAAGCTGCGGTGCTGATCAGCGAAGTCGGGCCCCGCGACGGCCTGCAGAGCGTGCGCTCGACCATGCCGACCACCCACAAGACGGCGTGGATCGACGCCCTCGTCGCCGCCGGCGTGCGCGAGATCGAGGTCGGCTCGTTCGTTCCGGCCCGGCTGCTGCCGCAGATGGCCGACGTCGCCGAGGTCGTGCGGCACGCGCTCACGCATCCGGGCCTGACGGTGATGGCCCTGGTGCCCAACCTGCGCGGGGCCGAGGCGGCACTGGCGGCCGGCGTGCACAAGCTCACGCTGCCGGTCTCGGCCAGCGAGGCGCATTCGCAGGCCAACGTGCGCCGCACGCGCGCGCAGATGGTCGACGAGGTGCGCCGCGTGGTCGCGCGGCGCAATGAACGCGCGCCGGGCGTGCGCATCGAGGCCGGACTGTCCACCGCCTTCGGCTGCACGCTGGAGGGCGTGGTGCCGGAGGACGAGGTGGTCCGGCTGGCCGTCGCGCTGGCCGAGGCCGGCGCCGACGAGATCGGCCTCTCGGACACCACCGGCATGGCCAATCCGGCACAGGTGCGACGCCTGTTCACGCGCGTGCGCACGGCGATCGGCGCGCGCACCGGCGCCGCCCACCTGCACAACACGCGCGGGCTCGGTCTCGCGAACTGCCTGGCCGCCTGGGACGTCGGCGTGCGCACCTTCGACAGCTCGCAGGGCGGTCTGGGCGGCTGCCCGTACGCCCCCGGGGCATCGGGCAACGTCGTCACCGAGGACCTGGTGTTCATGTTCGAGGCGATGGGCGTGCCCACCGGCATCGACCTGGAGCGCCTGCTGGCAGCGCGCGCCGCGCTGCGTGCCGGCCTGCCCGACGAGCCGCTGTACGGCATGACCCCCGAGGCCGGCCTGCCGAAGGGCTTCGTGCCTGCCGGCGGCGCTGCCCCGCGCGGCACCGCGCCGCTGGCGGGAGCCCGGCCATGAGCGACTCGTCGCTGCCGCTCGCGGGGCTGCGCGTCGTCGAGTTCACCCACATGGTGATGGGCCCGACCTGCGGGATGATCCTCGCCGACCTCGGCGCCGAGGTGATCAAGGTCGAACCGCCGGGCGGCGACAACACGCGCCGGCTGGTCGGCTCGGGCGCCGGCTTCTTCGGCACCTTCAACCGCAACAAGAAGAGCCTCGCGGTCGACGTGAAGGACCCGCGCGGCCGCGAGATCGTGCTGCGCCTGCTGGCCGATGCCGACGTGTTCAGCGAGAACTTCAAGAGCGGCACGATGGAGCAGCTCGGCTTCGGCGTGGACGCGCTGGCGCGGCTGAACCCGCGCCTCGTCTACGTGACGCACAAGGGCTTCCTGCCCGGGCCGTACGAACACCGCACCGCGCTCGACGAGGTGGTGCAGATGATGGGCGGCCTGGCCTACATGACCGGCCCCGAGGGCCGGCCGCTGCGCGCCGGCTCGAGCGTCAACGACATCATGGGCGGCATGTTCGGCGCGATCGGTGCGCTCGCCGCGCTCGCCCAGCGCGAGAAGACCGGGCGCGGCCAGCCGGTGCAGAGCGCGCTGTTCGAGAACAACGTGCTGCTGGTCGCGCAGCACATGATGCAGTTCGCGGTGACGGGCCGGGCGGCCGCGCCGATGCCCAGCCGCATCAGCGCCTGGGCGGTGTACGACGTGTTCGACGTGCGCGACGGCGGCCAGATCTTCCTCGCCGCGGTCAGCGACACGCAGTGGGCGCTGCTGTGCGACGAATTCGGCTTCGCGGACCTGAAGGCCGACCCGCGGCTGGCCAGCAACACGGACCGCGTGCACGCGCGCGAGTGGATGCTGCCCGAGCTGCGCCGGCGCTTCGCCGGCTTCGCCGCGGACGAGCTCGCCGCCCGCTTCGAGAAGGTCGGCCTGCCCTACGCGCCGATCACGCGCCCGCCCGAGCTGTTCGACGACCCGCATCTCGCCGCCACCGGCGGGCTGGCGCCGGTGACGCTGCCGGCCGATGCCAGCAGCGCCGGCCGGGCCATCGACACCCGCGTCCCGCTGCTGCCGCTGACCATCGGCGGGCGCCGGCCCGGCGTCCGGCAGGGGCCGCCGGCACTCGGCGCCCACACCGCCGACCTGCTGCGGGCGCTGGGCTATGCCCCCGAGGACATCGCGCAGCTGCGCCGCGCGGGCGTGATCGGCGGGCCGGCCACGGAGGAACCGCCCCCGCACTGAAATGCACGGGACCGGCGGCGGTCGGGGGAATCGCTGCGCGTTCCTGCTTGACCAGGGGCTGGCCGCACGTGCGATGCGATCATCGGCCTGCGCGGCCCCCCCGGGACCCCGGAGCGACCCATGGACAAGGAACGGTGGCAACGACTGCAGAACCTGTTCGCGCAGGCGCTCGCCGCCGTGGCGGAGGAACGCGCCGCGTTCGTGCACCGGGCCTGCCGCGGCGACACGGCGCTGGAGGCCGAGCTGCTGCAGCTGCTGGCGCACGCGGACGGCGCCGCGCCGCCGGCCGCAGGGTCCGGCCCCTCCGGCGACGCGGTCGAGGCCACCATCGAGCGCTCGGCGGCGCGCTGGGCCGGCGCCCGCCAGGCCGGGCTGATCGGCCTGCGTCTGGGCCCGTGGCGCATCGTCGCGCACCTTGCCGACGGCGGCATGGGCGCCGTCTACCGCGGCGAACGCGCCGACGGCCGCTACGAGCAGGCCGTGGCGATCAAGCTGCTGAACCCGGCGCTGGTATCGCCGGCGGCGCACGAGCGGCTGCTGCAGGAGCGCCAGATCCTGGCCCGCCTGACGGACCCGCACATCGCCCGGCTGCTGGACGGCGGCGAGACCGACGACGGCGTGCCCTACCTGGTGATGGAGTTCGTCGACGGCCTGCCGATCGACCGCTGGTGCCGCGAGCGCGCCGGCGGCCTGCGGCCGCGGCTGCAGCTGATGGTGCAGGTGTGCCGCGCGGTCGACCACGCGCACCGCAACCTGGTCGTGCACCGCGACCTGAAGCCGAGCAACATCCTGGTCGACGCGCAGGGTGCGCCGCGCCTGCTGGACTTCGGCATCGCCAAGCTGACCGAAGCGGACGCGAACGTCACCGCCAGCGGCGAGCGGGTCATGACGCCGTCGCACGCCAGCCCCGAGCAGATCACCGGCGGGGCGATCACGACCGCGACCGACATCTACGCACTCGGCGTGCTGCTGTACGACCTGCTCACCGGGCGGCTGCCGCACGCGGAATCCAGCGGCAACGCGGCGGCGCTGGCACGCGCCATCGTCGAGACCGAGCCGCCGCGGCCGAGCCTCGCGGTGAGCGGCGCCGCGCCGGCGGCCACGCAGCGGCGCGGCGAGCGCCTGACGCCCGAGCGCCTGGCGCGCGAGCTGGCCGGCGACCTGGACAACATCGTGCTGATGGCGCTGCGCAAGCAGCCCGAACGGCGCTACGCCAGCGCCGCCGAGCTGGCCGACGACCTCGAGCGCTACCTGGCCCACCTGCCGGTGCGCGCGCGGCCCGACACGCTGGGCTACCGCGCCGCGAAGTTCCTGCGCCGCCATCCGGTGGCGGTGCCGGCCACCACGCTCGCGCTGGTCGCCGCGCTGGCCGGCGCCGCGCTCTTCACCTGGCGGCTGGCCGACGAACGCGACCGCGCGCGCAGCGCCGAGCAGCGCGCCCGCCGCACCGCGGCCTTCACCGCCTCCGTGCTGGAGCGCACCGGCGCGCTGCAGGACGCGGACCGCGAGATCTCGGTGAAGGACCTGCTCGAGCGGGCCACGGCGCGCGTGCGCGACGAACTGCAGGCGGAACCCGCGGTCGCCACGCGCATGCGCCTCGCGCTCGCGAACGCCTATTCGAGCTGGGGTGAGTACACGCCATCGATCGAGCTGCTCGGCGAGGCCCTGGCGGAGACCGAGCGGCGCGGCGCCGAGGCCGACCCCGAACGCGCCGAGATCCTGCAGCTGATGGGTTCGGTGACGCACGACCAGGGCCGCCTCGACGAATCGCTCGCGCTGGTGCAGCAGGCCGAGGCGCTGCTGCGCCGCATCGGCCCGCCGGAGCTGCATGCGCGCGCGCTCAGCGACGTCGCGGTGTCGCTGAACGCCCTGCGCCGCCGCAGCGAAGCCGAGCCGATGTTCCGCGAGGCGCTCGGGCTGCTGCGCCAGGCCTACGCCGGCGACCACGCCGAGATCGCGTGGACCCTGAACAACTACGCCTGGTGCCTGCACGCGATGGGGCGCTTCGAGGAGGCACTGCCGCTGTACGAGCAGGCGCTCGCGATGCAGCAGCGGCTGGGCACCGCGGTGGCCGAGCGGGCCCAGACCCGCAACAACCTGGCCGGCGTGTACTACGACCGCGGCGACCTCGAACGCGCCGGGCGCGAGTGGGCCACCGCGCTGTCGGAGTTCGAATCGGTGTTCGGCCCCGACGGCCACGCCGCCGTGGCCCGCGGCCAGGGCGCGCTGGCGAAGGTCGCGATCGACCGCGGCCGCTTCGACGAGGCCGAGCAGCGCTCGGCGGCCGCGCTGGCCACCAACCGCAAGCTGTTCGGCGACCGCCATCGCTGGACGGCCAACACGACGGTGCTGCGAGCCACCGCACTGCTCGGGCTCGGCCGGCTCGACGAGGCCGAGGCGCTGTACCGCCAGGCCCAGGCGCTGCGCCGTGAGTTGCTGCCGCCGGCCCATGCCGACCACGTCAGCCCGCTGATCGGGCTGGCCCGCGTCGCGCTGGCGCGCGGCCAGTTGCCCGTGGCCGAACGCGAGCTGCGCGCGGCTCGCGCAGTGATCGACAGCCTGTCCTCGCCCGACCGCGCGCATGCGGACGAGCTCGATTGGCTGCTGGCGCGGACCGTGGGCCTGCAGGGCCGCCACGACGAGGCCCGCACGCTTGCCACGGGCCTGCTGGAACGCATGCAGCGACAACTGCCGCCGACCCACTGGCGCCGCGAACTGGTGGAGGTGGCCATCGCGCTGCCGCCCTTCGTGACGGCGCCGACACCGGCGGCCATCGATACCGGGCGCGAGCGGCTCGCGCAGCTGCGCGGCCGCCTCGGCCCCGAGGCCTTCGCGGTGCGGGATCTCGCGGCGGCGCTGCCCGCCGCGACGCCCTAGCCGCTCACCGGGCGGCCGGGCGTCCCGGCATGGGACGGTTCAGAACGGCGTCCAGGCGGCATTGAAATCGATGCGATCCGGGCGCGTGCCGGCCGACGTGCCCGGACGCGCGGCCGACTTCTGCCCGAGGTAGATCACGTGCGTCACCGGGTCCACGTAGACCAGGTCGAAGTCAGACGGCGTCACGCTGGTGCGGGCGCTCTGCGTGAACTGGTTGTAGCTGAAGTCGACCTGCGCGGCCTGGTATCCGTCGGCGGTCGTGACCTGGTTGCGCACGACGAAGTTGCCGAACAGCGTGTTCACGCCGGCCCGGCCGTTGGCACCCTGGCAGTTGCTCGTCCTGAAGCCGCTCGCGGAATTCACCGTGAAGGTGCCGGCGGCCGCATCGAAGCGGGCGTAGTACTTGAATCCGGTGCTGCCGTTGTCCTGGCAGATCGATTCCCAGGGATGGGCGAACGGGTCGAACGGCGTGTTGTCGGGCTGCGAGTCGCCCCCGCCGCCGCCACAAGCCGAGAGCGCTGCCACCAGCGGAGCCACCAGCATCCATGCACGCAGTTTCATGATCGAACCTTTCCAGTGTCGCCCGGGCACCGATGTCGTCGACCCGTGCGCCCAGGCGAAGGCACGTGGCCGGTCACCGGGTTAAGCAGGAGGGACCGACGAGAACCCCAGCGCCCTGGAGACACCCCCCTCGAACCGGGGTGCGGCGCGCAGGGCGGCAACGCCGAATGGAGCCGGACTTGCCCACCGGCAAGCGCGGCTACATGCCGGTCCGCACACCGATGACTAGAGTGGATCGTCAGCAGCGGCGGACCGGGACACCTTGGACACCTCCTTCGATCTCATCGTCATCGGCGCCGGACCCGGCGGTTACGTCGCGGCGATCCGTGCCGCGCAGCTGGGCCTGCGCACCGCGGTGATCGAATCGACCCACTGGGGCGGCGTCTGCCTGAACGTCGGCTGCATCCCCGCCAAGGCGCTGCTGCACAACGCCGCGATCGTGCGGGCCATGACCAGCGAGGCCGAGGCGCTCGGGCTGCCCGCGCTCGGCACCGAGCGCTTCAGCTACGCCGCGGCCTTCGCGCGCAGCCGCCGCGTGGCGGACGGGCGGGCGCGCGGCATCGAGTACCTGTTCCGCAAGAACCGGATCACGGCCATCAAAGGCCGCGCGCGGCTGACGGGCGCCGGCTCGATGGTGGTGACGGATGCCGCGGGCGCCGAGCAGTCCTTCGCGTTCCGGCACTGCATCGTCGCCACCGGCGCCGTGGCGAAGTCGCTGCCCGGCCTGCCGAGCGGGCCGCGCGTCGTCGGGTACCGCGAGCTGATCCTCAGCGAGGCGCTGCCGCGCTCGATCGTGATCGTCGGCGCCGGCGCGATCGGCGTGGAGTTCGCCTACCTGCTGCGGGCCTACGGCGTCGAGGTCGACGTCGTCGAGCAGGCGCCGCGCGTGCTGCCTGCCGAGGACGCCGAGGTCAGCGAGCACCTCGCCAAGGCGCTCGCGCGGCAGGGCATCCGGCTGCACCTGGGCAGCCGGATCGGCGCGGTGACGCCCACGGCGGAGCATGTCGGCGTCGCCGTCGAATCGCCGGCCGGACCGCTGCAGCTCGTGGCCGAGCGCCTGCTGGTCGCGGTCGGCTTCGCACCCCACACCGCCGGCCTCGGTCTGGAGGCCGCCGGCGTGGCGACCGACGAGCGCGGCTTCATCCGCGTCGACGCGGCGCTGCGCAGCAGCGTGCCCACCATCCATGCGATCGGCGACGTGACCGGCCGCTCGATGTTCGCGCACGTGGCCGAGGCCATGGGCGTGCGGGCTGCGGAAGACATCGCCGGGCACCCGGCCGAGCCGCTGGACTTCGCGGCCATCCCGCGCGCGACGTTCTGCCGGCCGCAGGTGGCCGCACTCGGGCTGACGGAAGCGGAGGCGCGTGCCGCGCACGGGACGATCCGCGTCTCGAAGTTCCCGCTGCTGGCCAACGGCAAAGCGCAGGCCGCGGGCGACCACGCCGGCTTCGTCAAGCTGATCGGCGATGCCGACGGCACGCGCCTGCTCGGCGCGCACCTCGTCGGCGGCGAGGTCGCCGAGCTGCTGCCGGCGCTCTCGCTCGTGATGCGGCTGAAGCTGCGCCCCGCCGACCTGGCCGAGACGATCCACCTGCATCCCTCCGTGGGCGAGGCGGTCAAGGACGCGGCGCTGGGCCTGTGCGGCACGCCGATCAACCTCTGACCCCGGGCTGGAGCTACCGCGGCATGCGTGCCGCGGCGTGCGCGAGGCCGACGAAGGCCCGCTCGTGGTACAGCAGCGGTAGCTCATTGGCGCAGCGCGTCGCGTGCACACGCGCGGTGACGACCAGGTGGTCGCCTTCGGCCCGGCGGCGCTGGGTGACCACCAGCAGCTGGACCGTGCTGCCGGCGATCACCGCGCCGCCCAGCGGGCCGCTGTCGAGCGGGCAGAGCCAGTCGCTGCGGACCGGAGGGCGGTCGGGCCGCGCCAGCGCCGCGCCGATCGACGCCTGCGACGCCGACAGGAAGGACAGGCCGAGCGGGTGATCGATGTCCGCGTCGAGCAGGCGTCGGGCCATGCTGCCAGCGAGGGCGAGCGAGAACAGCACCAGCGGCGGCTCCAGCGACACGCTGATCAGCGAACTCAGCGTCACGGCGTGCACGACGCCGGGCGATTCGCGCAGCGTCAGCACGGAGACCGGCCACGCGATGCGGCTCATCGCCTGGCGCAGGGCCATCGGGTCGGCGCTGCGGAGATCGCCTGCAGCCGGCATCGCGTGTTCGGGCATATCCCCCTCCCGTTCGTGGTTCAGCGCGTGGTGTCGGCGAAGGCCTGCCCGGTGCGCTCGTGCACGCGCGGGAGCACGCCGGAGGCGATCTCCTGCAGCACGCTGGCGGCATGGCGCTGGCCGTACTTCAGGTTGAAGATGACGTGCGCCACGCCGACGCGGGCCAGGCCGACCAGCAGCTCGACCAGCGCTTCGCGGCCCAGGCGGTAGCCCAGGTGGATCGGCGTGGCCGCGGCATGGCGGTCCTCGACGAGGTCGATGTAGAGCGACTGCGCGAACGGCAGCGGCGCGGATCGCCCCAGCCCCTCCTGCGCGTCGCGCCACTCGGCGATGAGCTGCGCCTGCTGGCCGGGTGAGCGCGGGTAGGACAGCCAGCCGTGCACATGCTCGGCGATCCAGCGCAGCGACTGGCCGCTGCGCCCGGTCACCAGCAGCGGGATGTCGGCCGCGACCGGCTTGGGGATCAGGTCCGCCCCCTCCATCCGGCCGAAGCGGCTGCGGATGACAGGGTAGTGCCGGGTCAGCGCGGTGCGGAAGTCGCGCACGCTGTCGCGGAACAGCTCGGCCCGCTCCTCGAGATCGCGCCCGAAGGCCGGGAACTCGACGGGCCGGTCGCCGGAGGCCACGCCGAGCACGAGCCGCCCGCCGCTGAGCTGGTCGACCGAGGCCGCCGCCTTCGCGGTGTGCAGCGGGTGGCGCAGCGGCATGATGATGGCCGCGGTGCCGAGCGCGATGCGGCTGGTCTGCGCGGCCATGTAGCCGAGGTAGACGAACGGGTCGAAGACCTGCCCGACGTCGCCGAAAGAGGGCACGCGCAGCGGCACGTCGCGGAACCACAGCGCGTCGAAGCCGGCCGCCTCCGCGAACTGCGCCAGCTCGACCTGGCCCTGCATGTTCGGCGTGTCGCCCTGGAAAGCCTCGATCGGGAACAGCAGGCCGAGCGTCAGCCGCGGCTGCGCGAACACCCGCGCATACCCCGGGTTGCGCTCGGGCGCCCGGGCCGGATTCAGGTCGAACATGCTGCGCTCCTGCGCTGGTGAGTCCTGCCGCCAGCTTAGGCAGCGGGATCGGAGCGCGTCCTGCGCGCCGCTTGGCCAACGCCAAGCAGGACTTAACCTCAGCGCGTCAGGCCGGAATCAGCTCGGCTTCCTTCGACTGCTGCACCTCGTCGTGGATCCAGGTGCGGAACGCGGCGATCTTCTCGGCCTGCGCCGCATGGCGCCGGACCACGAGGTAGTAGGCCGCTTCGAGCTTGCGCGATTCGGCGAACGGGCGCACCAGGCGCCCGGCGGCCAGATCGTCGGCCACGATCACGCTGCGTCCCAGCAGCACGCCGTGCCCGTCGACGGCGGCCTGGATCGCCAGCGCGGAACTCAGCGTCAGGCCGCGGTCGGCCTGCGGATGGCTCGCACCGCGTTCGGCCAGCCACTGCGACCAGCCCGGCGCCTCGGTGCCGAGCGCGGTCGCGTCGTGGATCAGCGGCAGCGACGCCAGCACGTGCAGCGGCGCCGTCTGTTCATGCGCCTCCAGCAGGGCCGGGCTGCACACCGGAAACACGTGCTCCTCGAAGAGCAGCTGGCTTTCCAGGCCGTCGTAGCGGCCGGATCCGTAGCGGATCCCGACGTCGACGTTCTCGCGCGCGAAATCCACCAGCGCCGCGGTCGCGTCGATGCTCGGCGTGAAGCGCGGCCAGCGACGGCTGAAGCGGTGGATGCGCTGCAGCAGCCAGCGCGCCGCGAAGGCCGGCGGCGCCGTCACGCGCACGATGTGCTCGTACTCACGCCGCTCCAGCCGCGCGATCGACGTCGAGAGCGACTGGAAGCCGTCCCGGATGCCGGGGTACACGCCGAGCGCCTCGGCCGTGAGTTCCACGGCGTGCGTGGTGCGGTGGAACAGCAGGGTGCCGAGGTGCCGCTCGAGCGCCTTGATGTGCTGGCTCACCGCGGCCGGCGTGATGCCCAACTCCTCGGCGGCGCGGGCGAACGACCGGCAGCGTGCCGCCGCCTCGAACACCTGCCAGCCGTGCAGATGCTGCACCCGCTGCGGCCCGTCGCCGGGGCCCGGGTCGGTCGGTCGGGGGAAGCGGGTGCGGTGCATGCGGCGGCTCCTCGAGCGGATCGGCCCGCGAGACGGGTCCGGCATCGGCACCGCCACGGGCGTGGCGCCACGGTAGCCGAGTGCGTGCGCGCCGGGTGGGGCGCCAGCCCTCGCGGCATCAAACGGACCGGTTCCCGACGCCTGCGCGTCCGAAACCCAACGCCGCGGACTTCAGTTGCGCTTGTGCTGCGCCATGCCCTTCGATCGGCTGGGTTCATTTTGAACATGTAGCATCTATGCATCTTTAATAAAGGTCCACCGCACTTCCTGGAGTCCCGATGCAATCCGTCGCCCTGCTGATCACCGCCGCGCTGCTGCTCGTGCTGACCGCCGCCTTCGTCTGGGTGCTGCGCCACACGCGGGGCCGGCAGCCGCTGGAGGCCGTGAGCGCCCCGGCCTACCGCCTGCGCGCCGGACTGTTCCTGCTGGCGGCGGCGGCCGGCGCGGTGATCGCGGTGGCGACGCTCGCCCCTTGGCCGCACGATGCGCGTGCCGCCGAGGTCAACCGGACCATCGAGGTGCGCGCGCGCCAGTGGGCCTGGGAGCTGTCGAGCAGCGAGGCCCGCGTCGGTGATGTCACCGAGTTCGTCGTGACCAGCGTCGACGTGACACACGGCTTCGCGCTGTACGACCCGCAGCAGCGGATCGTCGCGCAGATCCAGGCCATGCCCGGCTTCGTCAACAAGGTGCGCCACCGCTTCGAGCAACCCGGTCGCTACGAGGTGCTGTGCCTCGAGTTCTGCGGCATCGCCCACCACGGCATGGTCGCGCAGATCGAGGTCGCCGCCGCCGACCGCTGAACCTTCGCTCGCCTTTCCGGAGAACCCCATGCCCCAAGACCTTCCACGCCCGCTGCGCGCGGGCGGCTCGCTGGCCGTCAAGGCCTACCTCGGCACTTCGTTCATCGTCCTGCTGCTGATGATGCTGGCGGGCGTCGCGATGCGCACCGCACAGGCCGGCTGGATCGACCTCGGCCCGGACTTCTTCTACCAGGTGATGACCGTGCACGGTGCCGGCATGGTCGGCATCGCGGCGCTCGCGGGCGCCGGCGTGATGTGGTTCTTCCTGCACCGCTACGTCGATCTGAGCGAGTCGATCGCGTGGCTGAACTACGGCCTGTTCCTGCTCGGCGTGGTGCTGATCCTCGGCGCCATCTTCATCGGCGGCTATGCGGGCGGCTGGACCTTCCTGTGGCCGCTGCCGGCGCACCCGATGGGTCAGTGGAGCGCCCATGCGGCGGCCGCCTTCATCGGCGGCCTGATCCTGATCGGGCTCGGCTTCCTGGCCTTCTACTTCGACGCCGCGGTCGCGATCGGCCGGCGCTACGGCGGGCTGCTGCGCGGCCTGGGGGTGGACCAGCTGCTGTCGGGCCGCATCGACCCGACGCATCCGCCGACGGTCGTCGCCAGCTGCATGGTGATCATCGTCAACACGCTGGGCACGCTGACCGGCGCGGTGGTGCTGATCGTCACGCTGGTCAACCTGTACTACCCGGAGCTGACGATCAGCGCGCTGCTGGCCAAGAACCTCATCTACTTCTTCGGCCACGTGTTCATCAACGCGACGATCTACATGTCGGTGATCGCCGTGTACGAGCTGCTGCCGCTGTACGCGAAGCGCCCGTGGAAGGTGTCGCGCCCGTTCCTCGCAGCGTGGGCGGCCGCCACCGTGTTCGTGATGGCGGTCTACCCGCACCACCTGCTGCTGGACACCGTCATGCCGCGGGGATTGCTGGTGCTCGGGCAGGTGGTTTCGTACCTCAGCGGCATCCCGGTGCTGCTGGTCACCGCGTACGGCGCCCTGCTGCTGGTCTACCGCTCGGACATCGACTGGGCCGCGCCGGCCCGCTGGCTGGTGCTGTCGATGTTCGGCTGGTCGGCAGGCGTCATCCCCGCCATCGTCGACGGCACGATCCACGTCAACAAGGTCATGCACAACACGATGTGGGTGCCCGGGCACTTCCACTTCTACCTGCTGGTCGGCCTGCTGCCGATGCTGATCGGCTTCAGCCTGCACGTGTTCGGCCGCGGCCGCGCCTACAACGAGGCACTCGAGCGCGCGGTGTTCTGGGTCTACACGGCCGCCACCGTGTCGTTCTGCATCGCCTTCCTGCTCGGCGGCTGGGCCAGCGTGCCGCGCCGTTGGGCGCAGCATGCGGCGCACTGGCTGCCGTACGACCGGCTCGGCAGCGTGGCCGGCGTGGCGATCCTGCTGGCCATGCTCGCGCTGGCCACGGGCATCGTGCGCCGCATCGTGACCGGCCCGCGCCCGGCACTGCAGGCCGATGAGCACTGACCGGCGCTTCGGCGCGCTCGCCGCCGGGCTGGCGACACTCGCGTGCGCAGGCACCGCGGCCGCCGTCGTCTGGCACCTGACGGCTGGCCTGACGCACTTCACCAGCGAGTCGTGGCGGCGCGCGGCGGTCGAGGCAGCGCCGCGGCCGCTGCCGGCGGTGGCCCTGCAGGACGACGCCGGTCGCACGCTGCGCCTGGACGAGCTGTGCGGGCAGGTGCTGATCGTCGACTTCATCTACACGCAGTGCCCGACGCTCTGCAAGGCGCTCGGCGCCAGCTCGTCGCAGCTGGCCCGCCGGCTCGGCGGACCGGAGCCCGCGGCGGCGACGGTGCTGTCGCTCTCGTTCGACCCGGAGCGCGACACCCCCGCGCGCCTGCGCGCCTTCAAGCGGGCGATGGAGGGCGCCCCGAGCGACTGGCGCCTCGCCCGGCCCGTCGACCACACGGACCGGCAGCGCCTGCTCGACACCTTCGGCGTGGTCGCCGTGCCGGACGGTGCCGGCGGCTTCGACCACAACGCCGCGCTGCACCTGGTGGACCGGCAATGCCGTCTCGTGCAGATCCTGGATGCCGACGCGGTCGATGCCGCCGAGGCCGCCGCGCGCCGTCTCGCGCGGACGGCGGGCGCCTGACGTGGCGCGCCGCCCGGGCCTCGCGCTGCCGGTGGCGGCTGCGCTGCTGGTCGCGCTGCCGCCGCTGTCGTCTCTGCTCGAGGCGACCATGACCGGCCACATGCTGCTGCAGATCCCGCTCCTCGTCGTGTGCGGGTGGGTGCTGGGCAACCGGCTGCTCGATTTGCCGAGCGCACGGCTCCGGGCCTTGTCGCCCTTGCGCTGGGCGCTGCTCGTCGTCGCCGCCGCCACGCTGGGCGTGTGGATGATCCCGCGCCTGCTCGACCTGGCCGTCGCCTCCGCCGGCGTCGACCTCGCGAAGGCCCTGACGCTGGCGCTCGCCGGCGGGCTGCCGCTGCGCCTCGCCTGGGCGGGTCTCGGCCCGGTGGCACGCGGCATCGTGCATGTCGAAGCCCTGGCGAGCCTGTGGCGCCTGGCCTGGATCTACCTGGACAGCCCCGCACGCCTGTGCAGCCAGTACGGCCTCGCGGACCAGCAGCGCCTGGGCCGCCTGCTGCTGCAGGCCGGCGCGCTGTACGCCCTGTGGCTCGCCTGGCGGGCACTCGCCCGCGTGCCCGCCGCGCACCCGACCCGATCGGATTGACCCATGTACACGCACACCATCGATCACTTCATCCACGCCGCGGAGAGCAAGATCACGCAGCTGCGCGAGAACCCCTGGGGCTTCATGGCCGGCTCGCTGGCCGGCGGAGCCTACGTGGGCCTGGGCATCGTGCTCATCTTCAGCGTCGGCGCCCACTTGCCGCCTGCGGTGCAGAAGCTCGGAATGGGGCTGACCTTCGCGCTGGCGCTGATCCTCGTGGTGATCGCCGGCGCGGAGCTGTTCACCGGCTACGCGATGTACATGATGCTGGCGCGGCTGGCCGGCCGCGTCTCGCGCCGCGACGCGCTGCGGACCATGGCCGCCTGCTGGTTCGGCAACCTGGCCGGCTCGGCTCTGGTGGCCGCGCTGTTCGCCCTGGGCGGGGCGAACGGCCTGCTCGACGACCCGCACTCGCTGGTCCTGAAGGTGGCGGACGCCAAGATGTCGGCCGGTCCGGTCGCCCTGCTGGCGCGCGCCGTGCTCTGCAACTGGCTGGTCTGCCTCGCGCTGTGGATGGCCGGCCGCGTCGACAGCGACATCGCCCGCTGCGTGGTGATCTTCTGGTGCCTGCTCGCGTTCATCGCGAGCGGCTTCGAACACAGCGTCGCCAACATGACGCTGCTGTCGCTGGCCGCGATCGGCCACCACGGCGACCCGGGGACGATCGCCGCGGCGCTCTACAACCTGGCGATGGTCACCACCGGCAACCTGCTCGGCGGCGGGGCACTGGTGGCCGGCATCTACTGGCTGGCCGACGGCACGCGCCGCC
>JAHBZL010000070.1 GCA_019635485.1 Piscinibacter sp.
CGCGGCCGGCGCGAGGGCCGGGTCGGCCGGCGGCGCGTCGTGCTCGAGCACCGTGACCCAGTCGCGTCGCAGGCGGCCGATCAAGCGATCCCATTCGGGCAGCTTCTCGCCGGAGGGTGGCAGGCTCGAACCCTCCGCCGCAAGGGTGCCGGCCGCGCTCGGAGTGGGGCGCGGCTGCTCCTCCAGCGCCATCTCCGCCGGCCACATCCAGGCGTTGTCGTCGCGGTAGGCGGGTTCCGGGCGCCACGCCTTCGCATCGAACTGCAGCCGCATCTGGCCCAGGTCGTGGCCGAGCCGCGAGGCCGCCAGGCGCAGGCCGGCCGGGTCGCCGAGGGCCAGCACCTCGCCGGCCGGATCGGCGAAGAACAGCGCGCGGCCCTTCGCGATCCACGGGTGCGGGTCGGCGTAGACCGGGTCGGCCAGCGCCCGCGTCAGGCGGCCCAGCAGCGCCGGCACGCCGTCGCCATCCTGCGGCCGGGCGCGGTGCTCGCCGGCCCACAGGCGCCGCAGGCCGGGCAGGTCGCGGCCGGCGAGGGCCTCGACGCGGGCGTCCTCCAGCAGGCCGACCAGCACGCGAACGAGCGGCTTCAGCCCCGTGCCGTCGAAGGACGGCGGCGAGAACACGCGGTGCGCGGCGGCATGCGCGGCGGCGGCGCGGTGCCAGCGCCCCGGGGTGCCGGCAGCGGCCGGCGTTGTGCCCGGCAGGCGGATGGCTTCGCCGGCGAGCGCCGGGGCCGCGGCGTCGAAGCGGATCTCCGGTGCGATGCCCCACAGCACGCGCAGGTAGCGTTGCAGGCGGAGCGGGTCGGGTGCGGCCATGGCGGGCTCAGAACGAATCGTCCAGCGCCGCCTGCAGCACCGGGCGCAGGTCCGCGTCGTCGGTGAGCGGGTCGACGATCGCGACGCGGCAGGCCGTCGCGACCGGCACGCCGAGCACGGCGAGCTGCGCCGCGTGCACCAGCAGGCGCGTCGACGCCCCTTCGTCGAGGCCGTGGTCGCGCAGCCGGCGCGTGCGCAGGCCGAAGGCGACGATCGCGGCCGCAGCATCGAGGGCCAGCCCCGACTCGCGCGCGACGATGCCGGCTTCCACCTCCGCCACGGGGTAGTCGAAGGCGAGCGCGCAGAAGCGCTGGCGCGTCGAGGCCTTCAGCTCGCGCGCCGCCGGCGCCGGGTTGTACGAGACGACCAGCGCGAAGTCCGCGTGCGCCGGCAGCAGCTCGCCGCGGGCCGCGATCGGCAGCGCGCGGCGCGTGTCGGTCAGCGGGTGGATCACGACCGTGGTGTCGGCGCGCGCCTCGACCAGTTCGTCGAGGTAACACAGCGCGCCGTGCCGTGCGGCGAGCGCGAGCGGACCGTCCTGCCAGCGCGTGCCGTCCGCGTCCAGCAGCCAGCGGCCGACCAGGTCGTGCGCGGCCAGGTCCTCGTGGCAGGCCACCGTCACGAGCGGGCGGCGCAGCTTCCACGCCATGTACTCGACGAAGCGGGTCTTGCCGCAGCCGGTCGGCCCCTTCAGCAGCAGCGGCAGCCGGCGCGCGTAGGCGGCCTCGAACAGCGCCACCTCGTCGCCGACGGGCTGGTAGAACGGCTCGCGCTCGATCCAGCCGTCCTGCAGCGGATGGCCCGGGCTCATCGCGCCGCTCCGCCCGCTCAGCGGTGCGCGAGCGTCGCCGGGTTCGGAATGCCCTCGATCGGCGCCTCCTCGGTGCCCACCGTCGCGCGCGTGATCGCCTCGACGCGCGCGCGCGTGCCCTCCGGATCCTTCACCCACTGGCCGTAGAACTCGTACGGGCAGGCGGCCTCGCCGCGGTCGCCCTCGCGCGAGTTGATCTTGCCGGTGTAGCCGCGGTGCAGCAGCTTGAACAGGTGGTTCTCGCTCTGCGCGTTCTTGCGGAAGTCGCGGATCAGGCTCTTGGACAACGCGGCGTACTGGATGCCCATCTCCTCCTCGCCGCACTCGCCGAGCGTGCGGCCGTCGAAGCCGACGATCGCCGAGTGGCCGAAGTAGGAGTACACGCCGTCGAAGCCGGCCGCGTTGGCGACGGCGACGTAGACGTTGTTGGCCCAGGCCATCGCCTTGGCCATCAGCACCTGCTGGTCCTTGGCCGGGTACATGTAGCCCTGGCAGCGCACGATCAGCTCGGCGCCCTTCATCGCGCAGTCGCGCCAGATCTCGGGGTAGTTGCCGTCGTCGCAGATGATCAGGCTGATCTTCAGGCCCTTCGGCCCCTCGCTGACGTAGGTGCAGCTGCCCGGGTACCAGCCCTCGATCGGGACCCAGGGCATGATCTTGCGGTACTTCTGCACCACCTCGCCCTGGTCGTTCATCAGGATCAGCGTGTTGTACGGCGCCTTGTGCGGGTGCTCCTCGTGGCGCTCGCCGGTCAGCGAGAACACGCCCCAGACCTTGGCCTTCCTGCAGGCGGCGGCGAAGATCGCCGTCTCGTCGCCGGGCACGGTGCTGGCGGTCTCGTACATCTCCTGCGAGTCGTACATGATCCCGTGCGTGCTGTACTCGGGAAAGATCACCAGGTCCAGCCCCGGCAGCCCGAGCTTCATGCCCTCGATCATCGTCGCGATGGCCCGCGCGTTGGCCAGCACCTCGGCCTTGGTGTGCAGGCGCGGCATCTTGTAGTTGACGACCGCGACGCCGACGCTGTCCTTGCTGCTCGAGATGTCGCCGTGAACCATGGCGGGGCCTCCTCAGGTGGTTGAGGCCCATTGTGGAAACGCCCCCGGACACGGCGAATACGTCGAACGACGTACGGTCGCCGGCCGCCGTCGCGGCGGCGGGACGGGCGGGCATCTCGACGGCATCCATGGCGGGCGGCCGTGCGCGCATCACAGCGGGCGGAAGCTCCAGCGCATCCGCAGCTCGGTCTGGCCACCCGGCACCGGCACGCGCAGCTGGTCGCTGCCGCCCGCGTTCAGGTTGACCAGCCGCTGGCCGAGCCACTCCTGGCCCTCGCGCCAGGCGACGCTGACGCCGCCTTCATGGCGCTGCGGCTGGCGCCCGCGTTCCTCGCGCACCCGCGTGCCCTGCGCCTCGCCCATCAGCACGCTGACGTAGGTCCAGAGGCGGCCGCTGCGTGTATCGAGCACGGCCTGCAGCAGCGCGCAGCGGGTGCCGTCGCGCTGGCGCTGGTCCACGCGCGTGGTCTCGCTGTACGGCACCTCGCCCTGCACGTCGCTGAACGAACCCTCGACGCGGCCGTCGATCTTCACGCCGACGTCGAGCTGGCAGCCGTCCGTGCCGATGAAGTGCAGGTAGGGCGTCTCGACCACGTCGTCGGCATCGCTGTCGTCCGGGCCCGCGCCCGCCTGGAGGCGCGCCGCGGCCTGGCAGGCCGTGCGGGCAGCACCGGCCGGCTCGCGCTCGCAGGCCGCGGCGGCCTGGCCGAAGCCCTGCAGCCGGGCCTGCACGCCGGCGTTGCCGCCGGGCAGCGAGGCGGCGCTCAGGGCCGCCGCCTCGCGCATCAGGCACTCCCGATCCGCGCCGCAGCGCGCCTGCAGGGCCATCGCGCGCGCCTGCATGGCCTGCATGTCCGGCATCGCGGCGGCCGGGCGCTGGCCGCTGCGGGCGCGCACCTCGGCGAGGCGGTTCTCGATCCGGGCCTGCTGGCGCTGCGCGAGCTCGAGCCGGCGGCGGCCGTCCTCGGGGTCGAGCGGGTTGTTGATCTGCGGCGTGCCGTCGCTCTGCAGCACGGCGCTGAAGGTCCACTGCTGCGTCAGACGCTCGCGGCCGCGGTCGGCGCCGGCCTGGACGGCACCGGTGCGCTGCAGGTCCACGGTGATCTGCAGCCGGCGCTGTTGCGCCCCGGTGGCGGCACGGGCCGGGTCGGCCAGCAGCAGCGCGCTGCCCAGCGCGCCCAGCATGGCCAGGCAGACGGGGACCCATTGGTGGGAACGAAGGAGGTCGGTCGGTTTCATGGTGTGCTCGGCGATCGGTGCAATGCCCGCATCGTGCCGGCCGGTCCGCTTCAGCGCATCGGCCATGGGAGCCATTGGCCCGGGCCCGGGTGGGCCATCGGCGGCCCGTCGCCGCGATCGGATCCCGGCCCTCAGCGCCCGGAGGGCGCTGGGCAGAATCGGTTGCGCCGCTCGGGCGGGGCGCGCAGGACGTCACGCAGGTAGTGGTCCAGCAGGCCGCGCGCGCGGGCGTCGTCGGCCGGCCAGCGTGGTCCCAGGTCCGTGGCCCAACGCGCCGCGCAGTCGGCGGCCGGGGCGTCGGAGGCGGCGCAGTCGAGCAGCGCGCCGAACGCGCGGCGCCAGCCGGCGAAGCCGGCACGGTCCAGCGGCGCGCCGTGGCCCGGCACCAGCGTCTCGAACGGCAGCGCGTCGAGTTCGGCGAGCGCCGCGCGCCAGCCGGGTGCGCAGGCGGTGTCGAGGAAGGGTACCGGCAGCGTCACCAGGTCGCCCGCCGCCAGCACGCGCGAGCGCGGGTCCCAGACCCACAGGTCGGCGGCCGTGACGGCCGAGCGTGCCAGGCCCAGCTGCAGTGCCAGCCCTTCGGCCGCCAGCGGGCCGGGCGCGGCGACCGCGACGTCCGGCGCGAGTTGATCGCCGGCGTCGATCAGCGCCAGGTCGATGCGCATCATCGCGGCCGTGGCGGCATCGACCTGGCCGCTGGCCAGCGCCGCCTCCATCTGGCGCCGGCTGTCGGCCAGCCAGCCGCCGATCGCCGGGCGCACCGCGTCGCTCGCCCACACCCGCGTCTGCGGCCGATGGCGCCGCAGCAGCAGGTTGCCGCCCAGGTGGTCGAGGTGCCAGTGGGTGTTGACCACGGCCAGCAGCGGCCGGCCGTCGAGCGCGTCGAGCAGCGCCTGGGTGTGCACGACATGCCGCCCGGTGTCGACGATCACGCTGCCGGCCGGGCCGTCGAACAGCACGCTGTTGCCGTCCGGTTGCCGGCCGGGCGCGAAGCTGCCCGGCAGCCAGCGCACGCCGGCGGTCAGCGGCTGCGCGGACGGCGCCGCGGCGGCCGCGCCGGTGGCCGCCAGCAGCGCGGCGGCGGCCAGGAGGAGAAGAGGGCGCAGGCGACGCATTGCTGCGCAGTGTGCCCGTGTCGACGCGGTCCGTGCGACGCGGCTCCTGCGCGGCGGCCTGCTAGCCTCGCCGCATGGATTCGCTCGCCACCGCCGCCGCCCGCCACCTGGCCGCGGGCGACGCGCTCGGTGCGCTGAAGCTGGTCGCGCTGCGCGACGATCCGCCGGCGCTGGCCCTGCGCGGCATCGCGATGGCGCAGCTCGGCGAGCTGGCGCGCGCGCGCGAACTGCTGCGCCGCGCCGCACGCGGCTTCGGCGCCCACGAGGCGCTGGCGCGGGCCCGCTGCGTGGTCGCCGAGGCCGAAGTGGCGCTGGCGATGCGTGAACTCGGCGGCGCGCCGCGCACGCTGCTGGCGGCCGCCGCCACGCTCGACGCCCACGCGGACCGTGCGAATGCGCAGCAGGCGCGCCTGATCGCCGCGCGCCGCTGGCTGCTGCTCGGGCGGCTGGACGAGGCTGCGGCGGCGCTGGCGGACCTCGGCGCGCCGACCGGGCCGCCGGCCCTCGCGGCCGTGGCGGCACTGGCGCGGGCCGAGCTGGCCTTGCGCTCGCTCGACCTGGACACCGCGGCGCTCGCGCTTGCCCGCGCCGAAACCGCCGCCGCGCAGGCCGGCGTGCCGGCCTTGCGCGTGGAAGTGGCGGACATGCGCGCCACGCTGGACCGCCCGGCTGCGCGGCGCGTCGGCCGCGGCGGCGACCTGCCGCTGCGCCTGGGCGAGGTGGCGGCCTGGCTGCGTTCGGGCGCGCTGGTGGTGGACGGCTGCCGGCGTGGCCTCGGCGTCGGCGAGCGCTTCCAGCCGCTCGCGCGCCGGCCGATCCTGTTCGCGCTGGCGCGCGCACTGGCCGAGGCCTGGCCGGCCGATATGCCGCGCGAGACGCTGATCGCCGACGCGTTCCGCACCCGGCGGCCGGACGAGACGCACCGGGCGCGCCTGCGTGTCGAGATCGGCCGGCTGCGCGCACTGGTCGCACCGCTCGCGTCGGTCGAGGCCACGCCGCGCGGCTTTGCGCTGCGCCCGCACGAGGGGCGCGAGGTCGTGGTGCTGGCGCCGCCGGTGGCCGGCGAGGCCGGCGCGCTGCTGGCGCTGCTGGCCGATGGCGCCGCCTGGTCCACCTCCGCGCTGGCGCTGGCGCTCGGGGCCAGCCAGCGCACCGTGCAGCGCGCGCTCTCCGAGCTGGAGGCGGCCGGGCGCGTGCGTGCCGTCGGCCGGGCGCGCGCACGGCGCTGGCTCGCGCCGCCGCGGGCCGGATTCACGACGATCTTGTTACTCCCCGCCGCGCTGCCGCCGGCCTAGAGTGACTCCATCGCGCCGCCGCAGGGCGCGCCCCGGACCGCAGAGGAGCCACACCATGACCCTTTCCACCCCCGCCCGCACCCCCGCTGCCGCCGCCGTGCGCGCGGCCCAGATCGAGCGCGAGTACGGCCCCTTCGGCGGTGACGGCCGCGTGCACGGCGTCAGCCACGACGGCCGGCGCGTCTGGGCCGCCACCGGCACGCAGCTGGTCGCGTTCGACCCGGCCAGCGGCGTGCCCGAGCAGCGGCTCGAGCGCGCCTGCGATGCCGGCACGGCGTTCGACGGCACGCACCTGTGGCAGATCGCCGAGGCGCGCATCGACAAGATCGACCCGGCCAGCGGCGAGGTGCTGGCGTCGATCCCCGCCCCCGGGGCCGGCGCCGATTCGGGCCTGACCTGGGCCGAAGGCCACCTGTGGGTCGGCCAGTACCGTGACCGTCGGATCCACCAGATCGACCCGGCCACCGGGCGCGTGCTGCGCAGCATCGAGTCGAACCGCTTCGTGACCGGCGTCACCTGGGTCGACGGCGAGCTGTGGCACGGCACCTGGGAGGGCGACGAGAGCGAGCTGCGCCGCGTCGACCCGGCCAGCGGTGCGGTGCTGGAGCGCCTGGCGATGCCGCCGGGCACCGGCATCAGCGGCCTCGAGTCCGACGGCGCCGGGCTGTTCTACTGCGGCGGCGGCAATAGCGGCACGGTGCGCGCCGTGCGCCGGCCGCAGCGCGCCGCCTGAGCCCCCCCGACCCGAAGCCTGTTCCCCACCCGATCGTCGACCCGCCGCGCGGGCCGGTGACGCCGCGGCATGGCCGCCTCACCCTCCAGGAGTCTTCCGATGAATCCCTCGCCGACCTCCGCCACCCACCCCGTCGTCCCGCGCGAGCAGTGGCTCGCCCGGCGCCTCGAGCTGCTGGCGCACGAGAAGGAACTCACCCGCCAGGCCGACCGGCTGGCGCGCGAGCGCCGCGCGCTGCCCTGGGTGCGGCTGGACACGCGCTACGTCTTCGACACGCTGGACGGCCCGCGCGCGCTGGACGAACTGTTCGACGGCCGGCGCCAGCTGCTGGTGCAGCACTTCATGTTCGCGCCGGGCTGGGAGCAGGGCTGCAAGAGCTGCTCGTTCATGGCCGACCACCATGCGGGCGCGCTGCCGCACCTGGCCCAGCGCGACGTGGCGCTGCTGGTCGTCTCGCGCGCGCCGCTGGCCGAGATCGAGCGCTTCCGGCGCCGCATGGGCTGGCCGTTCCGCTGGGTGTCGTCGCATGGCAGCGCGTTCAACCACGACTTCGGCGTCAGCTTCGATCCCGGGCAGGTGGCGCGCGGCAGCGTGCCGTACAACTACACGATGCAGGCGTTTCCGCAGGCCGAGGCGCCCGGCATCAGCGTGTTCTGGCGCGACGACGACGGCAGCGTGTTCCACACCTACTCGAGCTACGGCCGCGGCGTCGAGGTGATGATGGGCACCTACCCGCTGCTGGATCTGCTGCCCAAAGGCCGCGACGAGGAGCGGCTCGCCTACGGCATGGAGTGGGTGCGCCACCACGACCGCTACGAGGCGCCGGCGCGCGCGCCGGTGGCCGGCGGCTGCTGCGCGGCCTGACCCCGCTCAGGCGGTGCTGCGCGCGCGCGTCAGCAGCACGCGCGCGGCGCCGAACGCGACCAGCAGCCCGATGACCACCGCGCCGATGCCCAGCACCTGCAGCGGCCCCGGCACCTCACCGAGCACGGGAATCGCGATCAGCGAGGCGGCGCCCGGCACCAGCGCGCCGAAGAAGCCGGCGCGCCCGCTGCCCAGCAGCACCGCGGCGCGGCTGTAGGCGAGCACCGCCACCAGCCCGGCGCCGAGGCCTTGCGCCGTGAGCTGCAGCGCCAGCGTGCCGGCGCCGGCGTGGACCAGCCGGCCGAGGTCGGCCACCAGCAGGTACACCGGCAGCACCATCGCGAGCGACAGCACGACCACCGCGGCGGTCACGCGCAGCGCGTCCACCTGCCAGCGGCGCGACAGCGCGCCGAACAGGCCCCACGACGTGCCGGCGAGCACGAACAGCGCGTCGCCGAGCAGCGTCGGGCCGAAGCCGCTGTGCAGCAGGCCGTCGCCGCCGATGAAGGCCAGCCCGAGCGTGACGAACCCGGCGCCGATGGCGCTTTCGCGCGTCCAGCGCTGGTGCGCGAGCCAGGCCGACAGCGCGAGGCCGGCGAGCATCTGGCAGGCCGGCGCGATCACCGCGCCGTGCGCCAGCGGCGCGAGCGCGAAGCCGCTCATGAACAGCAGGCTGAAGCCCGGGCCGGCGAGCACGGACAGCACGAGGCCGCGCCGCCAGCCGATGCCACCCAGGTCGCGCCAGCCCCAGCGGAAGAAGAACGGCGCCATCAGCAGCCCGCCGGGCAGGAAGCGCAGCAGCGTCAGGTCGCCGGGGGTGAGCCCGGTCTTGACGGCGTAGCGGGCGAGCACGGTGTAGTTGGCCCAGATGGCGGCCGCGAGCAGACCCCAGGACAGCCCGACGGCGAAGGCCGGGCGCGGCGGGGCGTCGACGTTCACGCGGCGAGCGTAGCAGCGCGCCGCGCGCCCCGCCGGCGCAGCGCCGCAAGGCCCGCCGTCGTCAGTGGCTGATCATCCAGGGCCGCTTGGACGGGAACGCCTTGGCGCCGTTCGCGCCGGTCACCGTCGCCGAGCGGCGCGCCCCCGGGGTGCAGCAGCCGCAGCCGGCCGGGTGGCGCAGCCCCGCGTAGTCGGACGATCGCTTCGGCTCGTGGCGCGCGCGCTCGTTGACGTCCAGCGCGCGGCGCGTGCCGGATTCCAGCAGCGCCAGGCGCGGTGCGCTGGCGAACACGCGCGGCGAGGCCGCGCCGCAGTCGGGGCAGGCGGCGGGCTCGTTGCGTGCGGCCAGCGCGCGGAAGGCGTCGAAGCCGCCGCAGGCCGGGCAGGCGTAGTCATAGGTGGGCATCGAGGACCTCTGATTCAGTCATTGCGCCCCCACCCGGCGGTCGCCGCGGAACCGGCTTTGCCGGGCCGCTGGCGACGCCTACTGGGGGGAGCGCGCGAGCGCTCCGGGGGGGTCAAAGATCCGGCGACAGCGGCATGTCGATCTTGCCGTCGAGCATCTTCACCGGGCCGGCCGCGGTCGGGTTGATGTCGAAGTCGAAGATCTGCGTCGGGATCCACAGCGTCGCGCAGGCGTTCGGGATGTCCACCACGCCGCTGATGTGCCCCTGCACCGGCGCCACGCCGAGGATCGAGTGCGCCTGGGCGCGCGAGTAGCCGAACTTGGTCAGGTACTCGATCGCGTTCAGGCAGGCCTGCCGGTAGGCGACGTGCACGTCCAGGTAGTGCTGCTTGCCCTGCTCGTCGACCGAGATGCCTTCGAAGATCAGGTAGTCGTTGTAGTTCGGCGTGATCGGGCTGGGCTTGAAGATCGGGTTCTTGATGCCGTACTTGGCCATGCCGCCCTTGATCAGCTCGACCTTCATGTGCACCCAGCCGGCCATCTCGATCGCGCCGCAGAAGGTGATCTCGCCGTCGCCCTGGCTGAAGTGCAGGTCGCCCACGCTGAGGCCGGCGCCGTCCACGTAGACCGGGAAGTAGATCTTCGAGCCGCGCGACAGGTCCTTGATGTCGCAGTTGCCGCCGTGCTCGCGCGGCGGCACGGTGCGCGCGCCCTCGGCCGCCACCTTCGCGGCCGCGTCGCCCTTGAGCTTGCCCAGGTGCGCGGTCTTCGCGAACGGCGGGTTGGCCAGCGGCGGCACGCGGTCGGGCTGCGTCGCGATGAAGCCGACCTCGCGCTCGTTCCACATGTCGAGCATCTTCTTGTCCGGCAGGCAGCCGATCAGCCCCGGGTGGATCAGCCCCGCGAAGTGCACGCCGGGCACGTGGCGCGACTTGGTGAACATGCCCTCGAAGTCCCAGATCGACTTCTGCGCCTGCGGGAAGTGGTCGGTCAGGAAGCCGCCGCCGTTCTTCTTGCTGAAGAAGCCGTTGAAGCCCCACAGGCTGTCCGGCTTGGCGCCGATGTCCAGCAGGTCCACCACCAGCAGGTCGCCCGGCTCGGCGCCCTTCACGCCCACCGGGCCGGACAGGTAGTGCACGGTCGACAGGTCGATGTCGCGCACGTCGTCGGCGCTGTCGTTGTTCTTGATGTAGCCGCCGGTCCAGTCGTAGGTCTCGAGCACGAAGTCGTCGCCCGGCTTGACCCAGCAGGCCATCGGGATGTCCGGGTGCCAGCGGTTGTGCACCATCTCGTTGGACGGCGCGGGCTTCGTGAGGTCGACCTTGATCAGGGTTTCGGGCATGGTGGGCTCCTTCTGGCAGGGGGGGTGATCGAAGTGGCGGACCGGGCGCAGCAACTCATACGGACAGGTACTGCTTGATGTGTGCCGCATCGGTGTCGGCGCGCGTGGTCTCGTGCACCAGCCGGCCGCCCTCGATGACGAACAGCCGGTCGGCCACGTCCATCGCGAAGCTGAGCACCTGCTCGGAGACGACGATGGTGATCGCGCGCAGCTTGCGGATCTCGTTGAGCGCCTTCGCGATGTCCTTGATGATCGACGGCTGGATGCCCTCGGTCGGCTCGTCCAGCAGCAGCACCTTCGGGTCGGTGACGAGCGCGCGCGCGATCGCCAGCTGCTGCTGCTGCCCGCCGGAGAGGTTGCCGCCCTTGCGGCGGCGCATGTCCCACAGCACCGGGAACAGCGCGTAGATCTCGTCCGGCACCTTGCGGACCTTCGCGTTCTCCAGCCCGGTGTGGATGTTCTCCTCCACTGTCAGCGTCGGGAAGATCATGCGGCCCTGCGGCACGTAGGCGATGCCCTTGGCGACGCGCCGGTAGCTCTCGTCCTTCGAGACGTCCTGGCCGTCGACGGCAACGCTGCCGCCCTTCAGCGGCAGGATGCCGATCAGGCTCTTGAACAGCGTGGTCTTGCCCATGCCGTTGCGGCCCATGATGGCCACCGTCTCGTTCTTGTTCGCCTCGAACGAGAGGCCGTGCAGCGCCTGGCTCTGGCCGTAGGCGACGAAGAGGTCCTTGACGCTCAGCACTTCGATCTCCTCTGTGGGATGCCGATTGGGCGGACGCCGTGGGCCGCCGCTTTCCGGGGGTGGGCCATGTCAGTGGCCCAGGTACACGTCGATCACCTTCGGGTCGGCCTGCACCTTCTCCATCGGCCCCTCGGCGAGGATCCTTCCCTGGTGCATCACGGTCACCTTGTGGGCGATCTGCTTGACGAAATCCATGTCGTGCTCGATCACGATCACCGAGCGATTGCGGCAGATGCGCTTCAGCAGCTCCGCGGTCAGCTCGCGCTCGCGTGCGCTCATGCCGGCGATCGGCTCGTCGAGCATCAGCAGCTCGGGCTCCTGCATCAGCAGCATCCCGATCTCCAGCCACTGCTTCTGGCCGTGCGACAGCAGCCCGGCCTCGGTGCCGAGCAGCTCGGCCAGGCCGATCTCCTCGGCCACCACCTGCACGCGCGCCTTCACCTCGTCGGTGCACTTGAAGGCCAGCGCGCCCAGCACCGAGCGCCCGCTCGGGAACGAGACCTCGAGGTTCTGGAACACCGACAGGTTCTCGTAGATCGACGGCGTCTGGAACTTGCGGCCGATCCCGAGGCGCACGCGCTGGTGCTCGGCCATGCGCGTCAGCTCGGTGTTCTTGAACTTGATGCTGCCCGCGCTGGCGCGCGTCTTGCCGCAGATCAGGTCCAGCAGCGTCGTCTTGCCGGCGCCGTTCGGGCCGATGATCACGCGCAGTTCGTTCTTGTCGATGTACAGGTTCAGCGCGTCGATCGCCTTGAAGCCGTCGAAGGAGACGGTCAGGTCCTCGACCGCGAGCGCGAAATCCGTATTGCTGCTCATGACTGCCCCCCCGCCGGCGAGTACGCCGCCGGACCCCCCGAGGGGGTGCGGGCCGGCTTGGGGCGGCCCGCCGGTGCCTCCGGATACGCCGCCTGCGCCGCGGCGACGTCGGCGCGGATCTGCCGCCGCTGCGCCTGCCGCGCCCGCCACCAAGGCTTGAGCTTGTTCTCGACCACGCCGGCCAGGCCGTCGGGGAAGGCCATCGTCACGCCGATGAACAGCGCGGCCATCAGGAACAGCCACAGGTCGGGGAAGGTCTCGGAGAACAGCGTCTTGCCGGCGTTGACCAGCAGCGTGCCGATCACCGCGCCGACCAGGCTCATGCGGCCGCCGACCGCGGCGTAGATCACCATCTCGATCGACGGCACGATGCCGACGAAGGACGGCGACATGAAGCCCACCTGCAGCGTGAACATCGCGCCGCCCACGCCGGCCAGCGCGGCGCCGAGGCAGAAGGTGGCGACCTTGAACGACGCCACGTCGTAGCCGGAGAAGCGCACGCGGTCCTCCTTGTCGCGCATCGCCAGCAGCAGCGTGCCGAGCTTGCTCTTCTGGACCCAGGCGCACAGCAGGATGCTGCCCAGCAGCAGACCGGCGCACACGTAGTACAGGATCAGGCGCGCCGAGTCGGTGCGGATGTCCCAGCCGGCCAGCGTCTTCAGGTCGGTCATGCCGTTGACGCCGCCGGTGTAGCCCTGCTGGCCGATGATCAGCACCGTCAGGATCAGCGCCACCGCCTGCGTGATGATGGCGAAGTACACGCCGCCGACGCGCCGCTTGAACATCGCGAAGCTGACGATGAAGGCCAGCAGCGTCGGCACCGCGATCACCGCGAGCAGCGTGAACGGCAGGC
>JAHBZL010000071.1 GCA_019635485.1 Piscinibacter sp.
ACAAGTCTTCGAGGCCTAGCGGTCGCAGTTTCAAGCGAGACTACGATTATAGCCAGCATTTCAGACCGCCTGCAATCGACGCAGCACGTCCTCCCGGGTGAAGAGCGACAGCACGGCATCGATCGACGGAGTCTGCGCACGGCCACACACGAGCACGCGCAGCGCCGTCGCCAGTTGCGGCATCTTCAGCGCATGTGCGGACAGCGCCTCCTTGATCGCCGCGGCGATCGTCCCCTTGTCCCAGTCGATCGAAGCCAGGCGGTCGCGCAGACTCCTGAGCGCTGGCCGCACGGCGTCGGTCACGTGGGCCGACAGGTCGTCGGCGGTCGGCGACACGGGCACGTAGTACATGCCCAGCCAGTCGGCCAGCTCGGCGGCCGTCGCGCAGCGGTCCTTGAAGAGCGCGCACATCTGCTGCAGCCGCCCGTCCGCCGTGGCGGCGATCCCGCGCCGGGCGAGCTGGTCCGCGACAAGTTGCGCGAGCGCCCCGTCATCCAGCCGGCGCAGGTAGTGGGCATTGACCCAGCCCAGCTTCGCGGCGTCCCACTGCGCCGCGCTGCGTGCCATGTGCTGCCCATCGAACCAGGACACCAGCTGTGCGCGGTCGAACAATTCCTCGTCGCCATGGCTCCAGCCGAGCCGCGCGAGGTAGTTGACCATCGCTTCGGGCAGAAATCCGGCCTCCTCGTACTGCATGACGCTGACGGCGCCATGCCGCTTGGAAAGCTTGTCGCCATCCGGCCCGAGGATCATCGGCACGTGCCCGTACTGCGGCAGCTCCGCCCCGAGCGCGCGCAGGATGTTGATCTGCCGAGGTGTGTTGTTGACGTGATCGTCGCCGCGGATCACGTGGCTGATCTGCATGTCCCAGTCGTCGACGACGACGCAGAAGTTGTACGTCGGCGTGCCGTCGGGACGGCAGATGATCAGGTCGTCGAGTTCCCGGTTGCTGATCGTGATCGGGCCCTTGACCATGTCGGCCCAGGTCACGTCGCCGTCGACCGGGTTGCGGAACCGCACCACCGGCGGCACGTCCGGCGGCACGGCTGGCAGCACCTTGCCGGGCTCCGGGCGCCAGGTTCCGTCGTAGCGCGGCTTCTCGCCCCGCGCACGCTGGGCCTCGCGCATCGCGTCGAGTTCGGCCGGCGTGCAGTAGCAGTGGTAGGCCGTGCCCGCCGCCAGCATGCCGGCGATCACCTCGCGGTACCGGTCCAGCCGCTGCATCTGGTAGAACGGGCCCTCGTCGTAGTCGAGTTGCAGCCAGTTCATCGCGGCGATGATCTGGTCGACCGCCTCCTGCGTCGACCGCGCCACGTCGGTGTCCTCGATGCGCAGGATGAAGTCGCCGCCGTGGTGGCGAGCGAAGGCCCAGGAGAACAGCGCGGTGCGGGCCGTGCCCAGGTGCAGGAAACCGGTCGGCGACGGCGCGATGCGGGTGCGGATGCGGCGGGTCATCGGGGCAAGGTCTCCAGTCCGCGTCGCAGGTCGGCCTTCAGGTCCTCGACGTCCTCCAGGCCGACGGCCACGCGGACCATCCCCTGCGTGATGCCGGCAGCCTGCCGTTGCTCCTCGGTCAGGCGACCGTGCGAGGTGCTGGCGGGGTGCGTGATCGTGGTCTTCGTGTCACCGAGGTTGGCGGTGATCGAGCAGACCTCGGTCGAATCGATCACGTGGAAGGCGTGCTGCCGGGCCAGCGCGGCCCCGCCATCGCTCTGCCCCTTCACGATGAACGACAGCACCGCCCCGCCGCTGCCGCGCTGCTGGCGCATCGCCAGTTCGTGCTGGGGGTGCGATTTCAGGCCGGGGTAGTAGACCCGCTCCACCTGCGGCTGGGCCTCGAGCCAGCGCGCGATCTGCAGCGCCCGGGCGCTCTGGGCCTCCATGCGGATCGACAGCGTCTCCAGGCCCTTGAGGACGACCCAGGCATTGAAGGGCGACAGGCACATGCCCGCACTGCGCATCACGGGCACGAATCGCTCGTTGATGAGCGCCTCCGGCCCGCAGAGGGCCCCGGCGATCACGCGGCCCTGCCCGTCCAGGTACTTGGTTCCGGAATGGACGATGAGATCCGCACCGAGCTCGGCCGGCCGCTGCAGCGCCGGTGAGCAGAAGCAGTTGTCGACCGCCAGCCAGGCGCCCGCGCGTCGCGCGATCGCTGCCAGCGCCGCGATGTCGCACACCTCGGTCAGCGGATTGGTGGGCGACTCCGCGAACAGCAGCCTGGTGTTCGGCCGCACCGCGCGCTCCCACTCGCCCACGTCGGTCTGCGAGACGAAGCTGGTCTCGACGCCGAACTTCGCGAACTCGCGGCCGAACAGCATGATCGTCGAGCCGAACACGCTGACCGAACAGATCACGTGGTCGCCGGCCTTCAGCAAGCCCATGCCCAGCAGCAGGATCGCGCTCATGCCGCTGGAGGTCGCGATGCAGGCCTGCGTGGCCTCGAGCGCCGCGAGGCGCCGCTCGAACATCGTCACCGTCGGGTTGGTGAAGCGCGAGTAGATGAACGCCTCTTCCTCGTTGGCGAAGCGTGCCGCCGCCGTTGCCGCGTCGGGCTGGCGGAAGCTGCTGGTCAGGAACAGCGCCTCCGAGTTTTCGCCCCATGGGCTGGGCGGCAGCCCCTCGCGCACGGCCAATGTGTCCAGCCGCGCGTCGGCAGGCAGGTGCACGCGCGGAAGTTTCTTGTCGCTCATCAGGAGGACTCCGCCGCGCTCTGCAGGGCCAGACGGGAGCGCTCCGCGCCCTCGTCGTCTTCGCCCTGGGCCAGCCGCTGCGCCGCGATGGTGTCGAAGTCCGCGGCCGAGATGTCGCCGGTGATGTAGATACCGTCGAAGCAGGAAGCCTCGAAGCCCTCGAGCTTCGGGTTCAGCGCGCCGACCACCTTCTTCATCGCCGCCACATCCTGGTAGATCAGCGCGTCGGCGCCGATGTACTGGCGGATCTCTTCCGTGCTGCGGTTGTGCGCGATCAGCTCGTCCTTGGTCGGCATGTCGATGCCATAGACGTTCGGGAAGCGCACCGGCGGCGCCGCCGACGCCATGTAGACCTTGCGCGCACCGGCGTCACGGGCCATCTGCACGATCTCCTTGCTGGTCGTGCCGCGCACGATCGAGTCGTCCACGAGGAGCACGTTGCGCCCTCTGAACTCGCTCGCGATCGCATTGAGCTTCTGCCGCACCGAGCGCTTGCGCATGCCCTGCCCGGGCATGATGAAGGTGCGACCGACGTAGCGGTTCTTCACGAAGCCTTCGCGGTACGGCTTGCCGATCTTCTGCGCGAGCTGCATCGCGGAGGGCCGGCTCGACTCGGGGATCGGGATCACGACATCGATCTCGCTGGGCGGCATCGTCGAGATCAGCCGTTGAGCCAGCGTTTCGCCCATGTTCAGGCGCGCCTGGTAGACGGAGACGCCGTCCATCACCGAGTCCGGCCGCGCCAGATAGACGTACTCGAACATGCACGGGTTCAGGCTCGGGTGCTCGGCGCACTGGCGGGCATGGAGGCGCCCTTCCAGGTCGATGAAGATCGCCTCGCCCGGCGCAACATCGCGCGTCAGCTTGTGGCCGGTCCCCTCGAGCGCCACGGATTCGCTGGCCACCATCACCTCGCGTCCCTCCGCGGACTCGCCCTCGCCGAACACCAGCGGGCGGATGCCGAACGGGTCGCGGAAGGCCAGCAGCCCGTGCCCGGCGATCAGGGCGATCACCGCGTACGAACCCTTCACGCGCTTGTGCACCGCGCCCACTGCCCGGAAGATCGCGTCCGGCGACAGCGGCAGCTGCCGGGCCGCCTGCTCCAGTTCGTGCGCCAGCACGTTGATCAGCACCTCGGTGTCGCTCTCGGTGTTGATATGGCGCCGGTCGACGTCGAACAGCTCCTGCTTCAGCGCGTGGGCGTTGGTCAGGTTGCCGTTGTGCACGAGCACGATGCCGAACGGCGCGTTCACGTAGAACGGCTGCGCCTCCTCCTCGCTGTAGGCATTGCCGGCGGTCGGATAGCGCACCTGCCCGAGCCCCACGGTGCCGGGCAGCGCCCGCATGTTGCGGGTGCGGAAGACGTCCCGCACCATGCCGCGCGCCTTGTGCATGAAGCACTTGGTCCCCAGCATCGTGACGATGCCGGCAGCATCCTGGCCGCGGTGCTGCAGCAGCAGCAGCGCGTCGTAGATCAGCTGGTTGACCGGCGAGCGGGAGATCACTCCGACGATGCCACACATGGGTTTCGACCTCGATTCAACGATCCGTGAGGGTCAGGCGACAGGTAGATGCCGTGCGACCTGCGGCGGCAGCAGCGGTGTCAGGCCGTGCAGCGCGGCCGTCAGCCAGGCGGCGCCACGCGCCTGCTGCCAGGACGACGATTTCGCCCAGGGCGTGAGGCCGACCACCACCGCCAGCGCCAGCAGCAGCACGACGCCGCGCAGCACGCCGAACACAGCCCCCAGCAGGCGGTCGACCAGGCTCAGCGGGGTGGCGTGCAGCAGCAGCCGGATCAGACGCGCAGCCAACGTCCAGGCGATCAGCGCCCCGATGAAGGTCAGCGCGAAGGCCGCGCCCAGGTTCAGCGCCGAGCCCGGCGCGCCGACCGGCAGCCACTGCGCTACCTGCGGCGCGAACCACTGCGCGGCAAACCAGGCCGCCACCCAGCCCAGCAGCGAGAGCACCTCGAAGACGACGCCGCGCCAGAGGCCGATCACCACCGAGATCAGCAGTACGGCGGCCAAGACCAGGTCGACCCACGACACCGATGTGACGTCCATGCCCGGTTTTCACAAGGTCAGCACGACCGCGTTGAGCCCGGCGGCCTTGGCCTTGGCCAGCGCCTTGTCGGCCTCGTCGCGCGAGCCGAAGGGGCCGGCCCGCACGCGGATGCGGCTACCCGAGGCCGTCTCGACCACCTGGGTATAGCTCTTCAGGCCGAGCTTCTCGACCTTGCTGCGGGTTTCGCGCGCGGCCGCTGCGTCGGCGAATGCGCCGACCTGCACCACGAAGCGGGCGCCGTCGCCCGATGCGTCAGGTTTCGGCGCTGCCGCCACGTCCTTGCCCTCGAGCAAGGCCCGGGCGCGTGCGGCCTCGGCCACCGCGGGGGCCGCCGGCGGGCGGGATTCCGCGGCCGGTTTTTTGGACGCTTCCGGAGCGGCCGGGGCCGGTGATGCGATCACCGGCGCGGCAGGCGCGCTGGGGGTCGGTGCGGCGTTCCTCGCGGCGTCGCCAGCCGTCTCGGGTTCGCGCGGCGCCGCGGCCGGCGTGGACGCGGCCTGCTCGACCTTGCGCGCAGGCGGCAAGGCCAGCACCGGCGCATTCTCCTTGCGCGGAATCTCGATCGGGATGTCCACCGGAATGGGACGCGGCTGAGTCTCGAACACCAGCGGAAAACCGATCACGCCGACCAGGACCAGCACGGCCGCACCCATCAGGCGGCGGCGCGCCCGCGTGCGTGCGGCGGCCACGTCGTCGTCGGCGGGGGACGGGACGGGCGGCGACGAGGACTGCCGCTGCAGGAAGGACAACAGACCCATGCGGAGGGGGTGGGAGAGCGGCCCTCAGGCGACGTGCCGGGCCCCGAGGCGGGGCAGGCCATCCTTCAACACGCCGCCAACGGTGTAGAACGATCCGAAGACGACGATTCTATCAGCGGGGTCCGCTTGACCGAGGGCCGCGTCCAGGGCCGTGCGGGGGTCGCCGTGCTGCGTCACGGCGACCGGACCGGGCCCGCCGGGCGCCAGGTCGGCATGCAGAGCGGCCAGTTCTGCCGCCGTCGCGGCGCGCGGCAAGGGCAGGTCGGTGAAGCGCCAGCTGTCGACCAGCGGTGCCATGCGCTTCAGGATCGCGCCGATGTCCTTGTCGCGCATCGCCCCGAAGACCGCATGCGTGCGTGGATGAAAGCCCATCTGGTCCAGGTTCTCGGCCAGCGCGGCGACCGCATGCGGGTTGTGCGCCACGTCCAGCACCAGCGTCGGCGCACCGGGAACGACCTGGAAGCGGCCGGGCAGGTCGACGAGCGCGAACCCTTCGCGCACCGCCTGCGCCGGGATCGGCAGCCGGTCCTGCAGCACCTCGAAGGCGGCGAGCACGCCGGCCGCGTTGAGCAGCTGGTTCGCGCCGCGCAGGGCCGGGTAGGCCAGTCCGTTGTAGCGCCGCGCACGCCCGCTCCAGTTCCATTGCTGGCGGTCGCCCTGCACGGTGAAGTCCCGGCCGATCAGGCGCAGGTCCACCCCCAGCTGGTCGGCAACCTCGACCACGCTGCGCGGCGGAACCGGGTCGCTGACCACCGCCGGCCTGCCGGGCCGCATGATGCCCGCCTTCTCGCGCCCGATCGACTCGCGATCCGGGCCGAGGAACTCGGTGTGGTCGAGCGCGATGCTGGTGATGACGGCGCAGTCGCCGTCGAAGGCGTTGACAGCGTCGAAACGCCCACCCAGCCCGACCTCCAGGATCACGAGGTCGACCGGCGCCTGCGCCAGCAGGCGCGCAATGACGAGGGTGGTGAACTCGAAGATGCTGAGGGTGAGTTCGCCGCGCGCCTGTTCCACGGCCTCGAAGTGCGGCAGCAGCGCTGCCGCCTCCACGCTGCGGCCGTCGATTCGGCAGCGCTCCTCGAAGTGCAGCAGATGCGGCTTGGCGTACAGCCCGACGCGGTAGCCGGCCCGCAGCGCGATCGACTCGAGCATCGCGCAGGTCGAGCCCTTGCCGTTGGTGCCGGCGACCACCACGACGGGCACCGCGAAGTCGAGGCCGAGCCGCTCGCGCACGCGCTGCGTGCGCTCGAGTGACAGGTCGATCTCCTTGGTGTGTATGCGCTCGCAGTGGGCCAGCCAGTCAGCCAGGTTTCGCTCGGACATCGTCGCAGACTCGGGTCGCGGGCCGACAGGCCCGCCGGCGGGATCGTACCCGCGCGGGAACGCCCCCCGGGCGCGTTGGTCGCGGCCGCGCGGTGCGGCCGCCCCTGCGGTCAGGCCACCGCGTCGGAAGGCAGCGCCTGCAGCATGGCCAGCGCACGCGCCACGGTCGGGCGCAGCTCGCGGCGGTCGACGATCATGTCGACGGCGCCCTTGCCGAGCAGGAACTCGGCGCGCTGGAAGCCTTCCGGCAGCTTCTCGCGCACCGTGTTCTCGATCACCCGCGGTCCGGCGAAGCCGATCAGCGCCCTCGGCTCGGCGATGACCACGTCGCCGACGAAGGCGAAGCTGGCCGACACACCGCCCATCGTCGGGTCGGTGAGCACGCTGATGTAGGGCAGGCGCGCCTTGGCCAGCTTGGTCAGCGCCGCATTCGTCTTGGCCATCTGCATCAGGCTGAGCAGGCCCTCCTGCATGCGCGCGCCGCCGGTCGCGGTGAAGCTGACGAACGGCGTCTTCTGCTCGACCGCGGTCTCGACGCCGCGCACGAAGCGCTCGCCGACCACCGAGCCCATCGAGCCGCCCATGAAGTCGAACTCGAAGCAGGCGGCCACGATCGGCAGGCTCATCACGGCGCCGCCCATCACGACCAGCGCGTCGGTCTCGCCGGTTTCCTCGAGCGCATCCTTCAGCCGCTCGGGGTACTTCTTGCTGTCCTTGAACTTCAGCGCATCGACCGGCAGCACCTCCTGCCCGATCTCATAGCGGCCCTCGGCGTCCAGGAAGGCGTCGATCCGCGCGCGCGCGCCGATGCGGTGGTGATGGCCACACTTCGGGCAGACGTTGACGTTCTGCTCCAGGTCGGTCTTGTAGAGCACGGTCTCGCACGACGGGCACTTGATCCACAGGCCCTCGGGCACCGTGCGGCGCTCGCTCGGATCGGTCTGCTGGATCTTCGGGGGAAGGAGTTTTTCAAGCCAGCTCATCGAGCAGCTCCTTTCAGGAATCGAGGGCGGCACGGATGCCGCCGATGAAGTCGGTCGCCGCGGCTGCCACGCCGGCGCGTTCACGGGTCTCGAGCAGTTGAACCAGCGCCGAGCCGATCACGACGGCATCGGCCACGGCCGCCACCGCCCGCGCCGTCGCGGCATCGCGGATGCCGAAGCCGACGCCGACCGGCAGCTTCACGTGCGCCTTGATGCGCGGCACCATCTGCGCGACGGCCGCCGTGTCGAGGTGCCCGGCGCCGGTCACGCCCTTGAGCGACACGTAGTAGACATAGCCGCTCGCGATGCGCGCCACCTCGCGGATGCGCTGGTCGGTCGAGGTCGGCGCGAGCAGGAAGATCGGGTCGAGGCCGGCGCGGCGCAACTGGGCCGCGAAGGCCTCGCACTCCTCCGGCGGATAGTCGACCACCAGCACACCGTCCACGCCGGCCGCCTGGGCATCGGCCACGAAGCGTTCGACGCCGTAGCGCTCGATCGGATTCGCGTAGCCCATCAGCACGACCGGCGTCCGGTCGTCCCGGGCCCGGAAGCCGCGCACGGCCTCCAGCACCTGGGGCAGGCCGATGCCGCGGGCCAGCGCGCGCTCGGACGCCCGCTGGATCACCGGGCCGTCGGCCATCGGGTCGGAGAACGGCACGCCGAGCTCGATCACGTCCGCGCCGCCGCGCGCCAGCCCCAGCATGATGTCGACGGTCGCGTCGGCATACGGGTCGCCGGTGGTGACGTACGGAATCAGCGCCTTGCGGCCCTGGGCCTGCAGGGCCTCGAAGGTGGCGGCGATGCGGCTCATCGCACGCTCCCCTTCACCGTCTGGCCGCGGCACGAGGGCCGGCAGTAGAACTCGGCGCCGGACAGGTCGGCCACGGTGCCGATGTCCTTGTCGCCGCGGCCGGACAGGTTCACGAGCAGGTGCTGGTCGGGCCGCAGCGACGGCGCGAGCTTCATCGCGTAGGCGACCGCATGGCTCGACTCGAGCGCCGGGATGATGCCCTCCGTCCGGCACAGCCGATGGAAAGCCTCAAGCGCCTCGGCGTCGGTGATTCCGACGTATTCGGCGCGGCCGATGTCGTGCAGGTAGGCATGCTCGGGCCCGACGCCGGGGTAATCCAGGCCGGCCGATATCGAATGTGTCTCGGTGATCTGGCCGTTGGCATCCTGCAGCAGGTAGGTGCGGTTGCCGTGCAGCACGCCGGGCGAGCCGGCGCTGATCGACGCTGCATGCTTGCCGGACTCGAGCCCCTGCCCTGCCGCCTCGACGCCGATCAGCCGCGTGCCGGCATGCTCGATGTACGGATAGAAGATGCCCATCGCGTTGCTGCCGCCGCCGACGCAGGCGATCACCGCATCGGGCTGCCGGCCCGCCGGGCCGCCCAGTTCCGCGATCAGCTCGGGCATCTGCGTGAGGCACTCGTCGCCGATCACGCGCTGGAAGTCGCGCACCATCATCGGGTACGGGTGCGGGCCGGCCACGGTGCCGATGATGTAGAAGGTGTTCTCGACGTTGGTGACCCAGTCTCGCAGCGCTTCGTTCAGCGCGTCTTTCAGCGTCTTCGAGCCGCTCTCGACCGGCACCACCCGCGCGCCCAGCAGGTGCATGCGGTAGACGTTGGGTGACTGGCGCTTGACGTCCTCGCTGCCCATGTAGACCACGCATTCGAGGCCGTAGCGGGCGCAGATCGTCGCCGTCGCCACGCCGTGCTGGCCGGCGCCGGTCTCGGCGATCACGCGCGGCTTGCCCATCCGGCGCGCGAGCATGGCCTGGCCGATCGTGTTGTTGACCTTGTGCGCGCCGGTGTGGTTCAGGTCCTCGCGCTTGAGGTGGATCTGCGCGCCGCCGAGTTCGCGCGACAGCCGGGCCGCGTGGTAGACCGGGCTCGGCCGGCCGACGAAATGGGCCAGTTCGCTGCGGAACTCGGCCATGAAGGCCGGATCCCGGCGGGCCTCGTCGTAGGCCTCGCGCAGTTCGTCGATCGCGTGCACGAGCGTCTCGGCGACGAAGCTGCCGCCGTAGGGACCGAAATGCCCGCGTGCGTCGGGCTGCTGGTAGGGAGTGGACATCGTGTTCCTTCAGGTCTCGGAGTCGGCGATGCGGGCATCCGCCTCACGCACCGCCTCGCAGAACCGGCGGATCAGCGCGGCATCCTTGATGCCTTTCGCCGCTTCCACGCCGGAGCTCGCGTCAACGGCCCAGGGCCGCACCTGAAGAACCCCTTCGATCACATTTCCGGCATGCAACCCACCAGACAAAACGACCGGACGGGGCACGTTGGCGGGAACGAGGGACCAATCGAAGACCTTTCCGCCGCCGCCGTAGCCCTCGACGTGGGCGTCGAGCAGCAGGGCCTGGGCGTCGTGAAACCGAGCCGCGAAGTCTAACAAATCGAAACCTGCGGTCATCCGCGCGGCCCGCAGCCAGGGTCGGCCGGCGGCGGAGCACTCGGCGGGGGTCTCGTCGCCGTGGAACTGCAGCAGCAGCTGCGGGATCGCGGCCGCCGCCGCCCGCACGGCCTCCGGCTCGGCGTTGACGAACAGACCCACCGGCATCACGAAGGCGGGCAGCCGCCGGGCCAGTTCCGCGGCACGCTCCAGGCTCACATGGCGCGGGCTCTTCGGATAGAAGACGAAGCCCACCGCGTCGGCCCCGGCGTCCACGGCCGCGGCCAGGTCGGTTTCGCGGGTGATGCCGCAGATCTTGATGCGCGTGCGTCGGGTCATGGCAGCCAGTCGAGCGCCGCCGTACCGTCGGGCAGCGCGAGCGCCGGATCGTAGTACGGGCCGACGAAGTACAGGCCGTCCGGGGAAAAGGTCGGCGCTGCGACGCGCCGGTCCCGGCTCGCGAGCACCTCGGCGATCCAGCCCGGCGGGCGCGTCCCGGCCCCCACCGCCAGCAGGCAGCCCATGATGTTGCGCACCATGTGGTGCAGGAAGGCACTGGCGTCGAAGTCGAAGCGCCAGTAGCTGCCGCGCGACTCGATCCGGATCGCACGCAGGATCTTGACCGGTGAGGCGGCCTGGCACTCCGCGGAACGGAACGCCGAAAAGTCGTGCTCGCCGATCAGCAGCGCGGCAGCCGCGCGCATCGCGTCGCCGTCCAGTCGACGGAAGCTCCAGCCCGCCAGCCCCTGCTCCAGCGCCGGGCGCACCGGCGATTCGCGTAGCACATAGGCGTAGCGCCGGCCGAGCGCGCTGTTGCGCGCGTGGAAGGCGTCATCTACCGGCTGGCACCACTGCACCGCGATGTCGTGCGGCAGGTAGCGGTTGCTGCCGCGCACCCAGGAGAACGGCGCGCGCTCGATCGTGCAGTCGAGGTGCACGACCTGGTTCAACGCATGCACGCCGGCGTCGGTCCGCCCGGCGCACATCACGCGCAGCGGCACGGCGGCGAAATCGGACAGCGCCCGCTCGACGGAATCCTGCACCGTCCGCCCGCCAGGCTGGCTCTGCCAGCCCTGGTAGGCGCTGCCGCGGTAGCTGATGCCCAGCGCCAGGCGCATCGGGACGGGGCGCACCCGTGAACGGGTGCGCCCGACGGGTCAGGCGAGCTGCTCGAGCATGCCCTGGGCCTTGGACTTCAGCGAGCCCGAGGCCTTGGCGATGACTTCCTGCAGCAGGTCGCGCGCGCCTTCCGTGTCGCCGATCTGGCGGAACTCTTCGGCCAGCTCGAGCTTGCGCGCGAGCGGGTCGGCGTTCGGATCGTCCTCCTCGAAGCCGGACATCGCCGAATCACCGAAGGCCGACGGCACGGTCGTCGGGCCCGAGGACGGGGTGCCGGGCAGGTCCAGGTCGAGGGAAATGCCGGCCAGGTCGAACTCGACCGAGGACGGGCTCGCCGACGGGGCTTGCGCCGGCGCCGGGGCGCTCAGGTCGGGCAGGGTCAGGTCGGCCGCATCGGTGTCGAAGTTCAGCGCGTTGTCCATCACCGGCTGCGCCTGCGACGGCGGCTCCGGCACGGCCGGCGGCATCATCGGCTGCGTGACCTGCAGCGGCGACGGGGCCGTCGGCCCGGGCTCGGCGCCGATGTCCAGGTCGAGGTCGACGTTGGATGTATCGACCGTCGGCATCGTCACCGTCGCCGGATTGAACTGCGACGGCGACGGCAACACCGACTGCGGCATCGTGCTCGCGCCCAGCGGTTCGACCATCTGGCCGCCCGCCGCCACGCCGCCGGCTGGTGCGCCGCCCGGCTGGTACAGCGCATTGTCCGGGTCGATCTGCAGGCCCAGTTCCTGGGCCTTGGCCCAGTCCTCGCCCTGGCCCTGCGTCAGAGAATACAGCTGCGTGGCGAGAAGCTCGAAGCCCTTCGTGTCGCGCCGCTTCGCGTAGACCTCGAGCAGCTTGGTCCGGATGGCCATGCGCTCGGGGTTGCCGCGCATCGCCTCCTTCAGGATTTCCTCGGCCTGCAGGTCGCGGCCGTAGGCCAGGTACACGTCCGCTTCGGCCACCGGGTCGACGTCGCCGATCGCATCGAGCTGGCTCAGCGAGTAGCTCATCGAGGACGACGTGCCGCCGGCATCGCGCGTGTCGATGCGCTGGCCCCCGCTCGCTCCGAAGAACGAGTCAGGCTGGAGGCGGCTCTCGAGGAACGAGGTTTCGCCGCTGTCCTTCTTCGAGCGCCGCGTGAAGCGGTAGATGCCGAAGCCGGCCAGCAATGCGATCAGGCCGCCGCCGAGTGCCAGGGCGAGCGGGTTGTCGTCGAGCAGCGTGCCGAGCAGGCCCGGCTCCTCCCGGGCCACGGCGGGTGCCGGGGCCGGCTTGGGCGGCGCGGCCGGTGCCGGCGGCGCGACGGAGGCAGCCGGGGCCGCTGCCACGACTGGCTCGGGTTCGGAGGCCGCAGCCATCGCCGGAGCGGTCGGGGCGGCGGGCACCGAGGCCGGCGGTTCGACCACGGGTGTGG
>JAHBZL010000072.1 GCA_019635485.1 Piscinibacter sp.
TCTTCGCCCAGCACGCCGACGATGCCGCCCTGCGCCCAGGCGGTGGCGCCTTCGTCGAGCTGGCGCTTGGCCAGCACCACCACCGGGAGCGTCTGCGCCAGGTGCAGGGCCACGGTCAGCCCGGCCAGCCCGGCACCGACGATGACCACGGGCGCAGCGGAGGAAACGTCGACGGTGCGGCTCATGGCGGGGCGGCGGGATCCGGGTCGGCGCATTCTATCGGTGCATCGGCACGGCCTTCGGTGCACGCGAAGGCGGCCCGAAGCGCGGAAATGCCCGGGAAGTGCGGCGTGGGCGCCACGGACCGGCCGCTTGCACACGCTTACACTGGCTGCGGCGATCGGTTCCCGAGGAAGACCCATGAGCAGCAGCCATCCCGCCAGCGGACCCTGGTCCTCCGGGGACGCAGGGCACGGCAGCCCGGACACGCCGGAAGCCTGGCAGGCCACGCGCGCGCAGACGGCGCTGGCCACGCAGATCATGCGGGCCGAGGACGACGAACCGGCCGCCAAGCGCGACATCGGGCGCCCGATCGGCAACAACGAGCGCGAGCTGTTCGTCTCCTGTGCCCCGCCCGAGGCGCTGCAACAACAGTTCGAGCACATCAATCCTGAGTTCCTGGTGGTGCACGACATCGGCACCACCTCCTCGCGCAAGCTGCTGGCCGGCATCGCCGCCGCCAGCAAGCGCTCGGTGCAGAAGCTGTTCATCCGCCGCCAGGGCTACGGCACGCCGTTGGCGACGCTGGAGTTCGTCGAACTGCCGACGGCCGACGGCTCGCCGCTGCGCATGTATTCGACCGAGGCCGACGCGGACACGGTGTCGCGCCACGGCCTCGCGCGCACGCTGCTGGGCTTCAGCCGGCTCGGCGTGGTCATGGTGGGCGACCTCCCTGTACACGCGCTGGAGGCCGCCTTCCGGCCGCTGCGCGACGACATCCTGGCCGGCCCCTGGCACAACCGGCACCTGCTGCTGCTGCCGTTGGCCGGCGCGGCCGCCGTGTCGAGCCAGGGCGTCGAGCTGGGCCGCGAGACGCGCGTCGAGGTGCGCACCACGCCGCTCGTGACGCGCCCGGCCGAGGCCTGGAGTTTCATCAACGGCACCTGGGCGCGCATCCGGGAGCAGATGCCCCCACCTTCGCCCGCCGCCGGCGCGCCGCGCGGCAGCCGCTTCCCCCGGGTCTCCGAAGAGCCGGTGGTCCCGCAGCGCGCGCCCGCCGCGGCGCCGCAGCCGGCGCCGGACCACGCCAGCGCGCCGACCATGCCGATGCCGCTCGAGATGCGGCCGATGCCGGAGGTGCCGACCACCAAGGCGCAGGCCCAGGCGCGCGTGGCGGCGTCGGGCCTGCTGGACCGCTACGTGCACCAGCTCAGCGAGCTGACGGGCATGGTCAGCGTCTGCGTGTTCGAGCTGTCCAGCGGGCGCGACGTGGCGCACGCCGGCGCGAGCCCCGGCGCAGCCGACCTCGCCTCGCACGGCACCGAACTGCTGGCCTCGATCACCGCCACCTGCCGCAGCCTCGGCCTCGGCCACGCGCTGCCCGATGCGGCGATCACGCTCGGCGCGCACCACCTGCTGCTGCGGCCGGTACCGAAGCACCCGGGCCTCGCGCTGCACGCGGTGCTCGACAAGAGCCACGCCAACCTGACGCTGGCGCGGCTGCAGGTGCAGCGGATGGACAGCCTGTTCGACGAGGCCTGAGCCCGACGTCGATCGCCGCCGGAGCGGCGGCGACGTCAGTGCACCACGCGCCCGAAGCGGAACTCGCCGTCCTCGACGTCGACCGGGATCACGTCCTTCGGGCCGAAGCGGCCTTCCAGGATCAGCTTCGACACCGGGTTCTCGATGCGCTGCTGGATGGCCCGCTTCAGCGGCCGCGCACCGAACACCGGGTCGAAGCCGGCCTTGGCCAGCTCCGCCAGCGCGGCGGGCGACACGTCCAGCTTCATCTCCAGCTTCTCCAGGCGCGACTCGAGCACCTTGAGCTGGATCTTCGCGATCGCCTCGATGTTCTTCGCGTCCAGCGCGTGGAACACGACGGCTTCGTCGATCCGGTTCAGGAACTCCGGCCGGAAGTGCTGCTTCACCTCGACCCAGACCGCGTCGCGGATCGCCTCGCTCGGCTGACCGGCCATCTGCATGATCTGGTGCGAGCCCAGGTTGCTGGTCATCACGATCACGGTGTTCTTGAAGTCCACCGTACGGCCCTGGCCGTCGGTCAGGCGGCCGTCGTCCAGCACCTGCAGCAGCACGTTGAAGACGTCCGGATGCGCCTTCTCGACCTCGTCGAGCAGCAGCACGCTGTACGGCTTGCGGCGCACGGCCTCGGTCAGGTAGCCGCCTTCGTCGTAGCCGACGTAGCCGGGCGGCGCGCCGATCATGCGTGCGACCGAGTGCTTCTCCATGAACTCGCTCATGTCCAGGCGGATGAGGTGCTCCTCGCTGTCGAACAGGAACGCCGCCAGCGCCTTGCACAGCTCGGTCTTGCCGACACCGGTCGGGCCCAGGAACAGGAACGAGCCGGTCGGCCGGTTCGGATCCGCCAGGCCCGAGCGCGAGCGGCGGATCGCATTCGCCACCGCGGAGATGGCCTCGTCCTGGCCGACGACCCGCTCGTGCAGCTTGCCTTCCATCTGCAGCAGCTTGTCGCGCTCGCCCTGCATCAGCTTGGCGACGGGGATGCCCGTGGCGCGCGCGACGACCTCGGCGATCTCCTCGGCCCCCACCATCGTGCGCAGCAGCTGAGGACGGCCCTTGTCGGCGCCCTTCTTCGTTTCCTTGGCCTGCGCTTCCTTCAGCGTGCGCTCCAGGTCGGGCAGCTTGCCGTACTGCAGCTCGGCGACCTTGTTGAAGTCGCCCTTGCGCTTGAGTTCCTCGATCTGGTGGCGGATGCGGTCGATCTCTTCCTTGACGTGTGCGGAGCCCTGCGCGGCGGCCTTCTCGGCCTTCCAGATCTCCTCGAGGTCGGCGTACTCGCGCTCGAGCTTGGCGATCTCGTCGGCGATCAGGCCGAGGCGCTTGATCGAGGCCTCGTCCTTCTCCTTCTTGACCGCCTCGCGCTCGATCTTCAGCTGGATCAGACGCCGGTCGAGCTTGTCCATCGCCTCCGGCTTGGAGTCGATCTCGATCTTGATCTTGGAGGCCGCCTCGTCGATCAGGTCGATCGCCTTGTCGGGCAGGAAGCGGTCGGTGATGTAGCGGTGCGAGAGCTCGGCCGCGGCGACGATCGCCGGATCGGTGATCTCGACGCCGTGGTGCACCTCGTACTTCTCCTGCAGACCGCGCAGGATCGCGATGGTCGCCTCCACCGTCGGCTCGCCGACCAGGATCTTCTGGAAGCGGCGCTCCAGCGCGGCATCCTTCTCGATGTACTTGCGGTACTCGTCCAGCGTGGTCGCGCCGATGCAGTGCAGTTCGCCGCGCGCCAGCGCCGGCTTGAGCATGTTGCCCGCGTCGATCGCGCCTTCGGCCTTGCCGGCGCCGACCATGGTGTGGATCTCGTCGATGAAGACGATGGTCTGGCCCGCGTCCTGCGCCAGTTCCTTGAGCACGTTCTTCAGCCGCTCCTCGAACTCGCCGCGGTACTTCGCGCCGGCCAGCAGCAGCGCCATGTCCAGCACCAACACTCTTTTGCCCTTGAGCGAATCGGGCACCTCGCCGGCGACGATGCGCTGCGCCAGGCCCTCGACGATCGCCGTCTTGCCCACACCCGGCTCGCCGATCAGCACCGGATTGTTCTTGGTGCGCCGCTGCAGCACCTGGATCGCGCGGCGGATCTCGTCGTCGCGGCCGATCACCGGGTCGAGCTTGCCGGCGCGGGCGCGCTCGGTCAGGTCCAGCGTGTACTTCTTCAACGCCTCGCGCTGGCCCTCGGCCTCGGGGCTGTCGACCTTCTGCCCGCCCCGCACGGCCTCGATCGCGGCCTCCAGCGCCTTGCGCGTCAGGCCGTGGCCGCGCACGATGCCGGCCAGGTCGGTCTTCGCCTCGGCCAGCGCAAGCAGGAACATCTCGCTGGCGATGAACTGGTCGCCGCGCTTGTTGGCTTCCTTCTCGGCACCCTGCAGCAGCGACACCAGGTCGCGGCCCGGACCGACCGGCTCGCCACCCTGCACCTGCGGCAGGCCGCCAAGTGCCGTCTCCACCGCCGTCTGCAGCGGCTGCAGGCGGACGCCAGCCCGCTGCAGCAGCGCCTTTGGACCGTCGTCCTGCGCCAGCATCGCGGCCAGCACGTGGACCGGCTCGATATATGGATTGTCGCGAGTGACGGCCAGGCTCTGCGCCTCGCTGATGGCCTGCTGGAAGGGGCTGGTGAACTTGTCCGGTCGCATGGAAAACCTCCGATTGCGTCGGATTTGAGGGGATCACGCCGTCATTTCAAGCCATGTGCGCTGCGGGCTGACCCAGATCAACCGAGCGCCCGATCGATGATCAGGAAGCCGAGCGTGGCGCCGGCCAGCGCACCCAGCACATGCGCCAGCGTGTGGCCGGCCGCCAGTGCCAGGTGCCCGCGTTGCAGCAGCAGCAGCGACTCGGCCGAGAAGGCCGAGAAGGTGGTCAGCCCGCCGAGGAAACCGGTGACGAGCAGCAGGCGCACCAGTTCGTTCGGGCTGCGCTCGAGCCAGGCCAGCGCCATGCCGATCAGCAGGCCGCCCAGCACGTTGACGGCCAGCGTGCCGAGCGGGAAGCCGGCCCAGCGCGCATTCAGCCACAGCCCGGCGGCCCAGCGCGCCAGTGCGCCGAGCGCCGCACCGGCGGCGACCGCGATCATCTGCAGCCCGAGCGCCGGGCCGCTCACCGGACGTCCCTCCGTGCTGCGCACGCCGGGATTCGCGCCTGGGAGCGGCCCGGCGCGCTGGCCAGACGACCCTCCGTGCTTGCGCACGCCGGGATTCGCGCTTGGGAGCGGCCCGGCGCGCTCATGGCGCCGCGTTGCCTGCCTGGATGCCCCAGCGCGCCAGGGCCGCGTCGTCGGCCACACGCGCATCGACCCAGCGCGCGCCGGCGGGCGTGGTCTCCTTCTTCCAGAACGGCGCCTGCGTCTTCAGGTAGTCCATCAGAAACTCGCAGGCCTGGAACGCCGCCCCGCGGTGGGCCGACGTGACGGCAACCAGCACGATCTGGTCGAGCGGCTTCAGCAGCCCGACGCGGTGGATCACCCGCGCCGCGCGGATGTCGAAGCGTTGCAGCGCCGCGTCGATCATGGCCTCGATGGCCTTCTCGGTCATGCCGGGATAGTGCTCGAGCTCCATCGCGCTGACCTCGGCCGGGCCGCGACCGTCGTTGCGGTCGCGCACAGTGCCGACGAAGGCGGCCACGGCACCGACCGCCGGGTCGTCGGTGCGCAGCGCCGCGACCTCGGCGCCGAGGTCGAAATCGCCGGTCTGGATGGTGACGCGCGGGCCGGGCATGCTCAGCCTCCCGTGACCGGCGGGAAAAACGCCAGTTCCGCGTCGTCCGCCAGCAGCGCCGCCTCGTCGCACAGAGCCTGGTCGAGCGCGCAGCGCAGCGCCCGGCCGCGCTGCAATGCGACCGCGTGAGCGCCGCCGCGCTCGATCAGCGCGTCGCGCGCCAGCGCCACGGTGGCCCCCGGCGGCAGCTCGAGCGCCTCGCCCGGCCCCAGGGCCTCGCGGATCGACGCGAAATAACGCACCCGGATCTTCATGACAGCAGTTCGGCGAAGGCGATGTAGCGGACCGAATCGCCGCGGCGGATCGCCTGCTGGGGCGGATTGTCCACCACGCCGTCGCCCCAGACGGCCGAGGTCAGCACGCCGGAGCTCTGGTTCGGGAACAGGTCCAGTCCGCCGTCGGCGTTGCGGCGCACACGCAGGAATTCGCGCCGCTTGTCCGGCCGCGGCCAGTCGAAGTCGGCTCGCAGCGGCACGGCGGGCGGCGCTTCGGCGGCGGCGCCCTGCAGCGCCAGCAGCAGCGGTCGCACCGCCAGCGCGAAGGTGATGAAGCTCGACACCGGGTTGCCCGGCAGGCCGACGAACCAGGCGGTCGACCCGTCGGTGCGGCGCACCTCGCCGAACGCGAGCGGCTTGCCGGGCTTGATCGCCACCTGCCACAGGTCCAGCCGGCCTTCGGCCTGCACCGACGGACGCAGGTGGTCCTCCTCGCCGACCGATACGCCGCCGGAGGTGACGATCAGGTCGTTGCCCTGCGCGGCCGCGCGCAGCGCCGCGCGGGTCGCCTCGCGCTGGTCCGGCACGATGCCCAGGTCGTTGCACTCGCAGCCGAGCGCCTGGATCAGGCCGCGCAGCGTGAAGCGGTTGGAGTTGTAGATCGCCCCCGGCTTGAGCGGCTGGCCCGGCATCACCAGTTCGTCGCCGGTCGAGAACAGCGCAACGCGCGGCCGGCGCACGACGCGCAGGCTGGCCGCGCCGACCGAGGCCGCCAGCCCCATCGCCTGCGGCGTCAGCCGGCTGCCGGCCGGCAGCACGACGGCATCGCGCATCACGTCCTCGCCGCGCCGGCGGATCCACTGGCCCGGCTCGGGCACGATGCCGATGCGGACGCGCTCGCCGTCGGGCTCGGTCTGCTCCTGCGGCACCACGGCGTCGGCGCCGGCCGGGATCTGCGCGCCGGTGAAGATGCGCGCCGCGGTGCCCGGCTGCAGCGGTGCGCCCACCACGCCGGCCGGGATGCGCTGGCTGATCGGGAGCAGCGTACCGGCCGCCGGCACATCGACGCAGCGCAGCACATAGCCGTCCATCGAGGTGTTGTCCTGCGGCGGCACGTCCAGCGCCGAGCGCACGTCCTCGGCCAGCACGCGGCCGAGCGCCTCGAGGGTCGGGACCGGCTCGGTCTCAGCCAGCGGGCGGATCGCCCCGAGCAGCCGGCTCAGCGCCTCGTCCAGCGTGAGCATCGGGCTCCGGCCCGGAGCCGGCGAGGTCGAAGGGGGAGCGGTAGTCATAGCGGCGGGGGTCGGCGAGCAGGAAGTGGATCACCGCCTCCGGATCGTTCAGGTCCAGCAGCGGCAAGCCGGTTGGTTCGGGCAGGCGGTCCGGGCTGTCGGTACAGATCGCGACGACGTACGGATCGTTCGGATACTGCACCGGCTTCGCGGCCTCGGCGCGCCAGACCTCGATCTTCAGGACGTCGGCGTGCTTGAATCCCTCGACCAGCACCCAATCGCAGTCGTACAGCTCGGCGATCAGCTGGTGCACGGTCGGCTCGGTGCGCAGCTCGAACTCGCGGATCTTCGCCATCCGCCGGTCCGAGGCGATCACCACCTCGAACGCACCCGCCTCGCGGTGCCGGTGGGAATCCTTGCCCGGGTGGTCGATGTCGAACGCATGGTGCGCGTGCTTGACCACCGACACCCGCTGCCCCGCCAGCCGCAGCCGCGCGATCAGTTGCTCCACCAGCGTGGTCTTGCCCGATCCGGAGTAGCCGCTGAAGCCGATGACCTTCATTCAGCCATTCTGGGCGATGTAGTCCTTCACCGCCTGCGCATCGACGGGCATGACCTTGAACCGCTTGGGGAGTTGCTCGATGCCGGCCAGCGCCGCCGGGCGCTCCGGCTCGCGGCCGAGCGCCTCGACGATCGTCGCCGAGAACTTGGCCGGCAGCGCGGTCTCGAGCACGATCATCGGCACGCCCGGATCGCGGTGCTCGCGCGCCACCTTCAGGCCGTCGGCCGTGTGCGTGTCCACCACCGTGCCCAGGCGTTGCGCCGTGTCGCGGATGGTCGCGAGCCGGTCGGCGTGCGTGCTGCTGCCGGAGACGAAGCCGAACTCGGCGACACGCGCGAACTCGGCCGCTGTCAGCGTGAACGCACCACGCTGCCCGATCTCGTCGTGGAACAGCTGGCGCGTGCGGGACGTGTCGCGGCCGAGCAGGTCGAACACGAAGCGCTCGAAGTTGGAGGCCTTGCTGATGTCCATCGACGGGCTCGAGGTCTCGTGCGTCTCGGCCGCGCCGCGCACGCGGTAGGTGCCGGTGCGGAAGAACTCGTCGAGCACGTTGTTCTCGTTCGTCGCGAGCACCAGCCGGTGGATCGGCAGGCCCATCATGCGTGCGACGTGGCCGGCGCAGATGTTGCCGAAGTTGCCCGAGGGCACCGCGAAGCTGACCCGTTCGGCGTCGCTCGCCGTGGCCTGGAAGTAGCCGGCGAAGTAGTAGACCACCTGGGCCAGCAGCCGCGCCCAGTTGATCGAGTTGACGGTGCCGATCTTCCAGCGGCGCTTGAACTCGAGATCGTTGGACACCGCCTTGACGATGTCCTGGCAGTCGTCGAACACGCCCTCGACGGCGAGGTTGTGGATGTTCGGGTCCTGCAGGCTGAACATCTGCGCCTGCTGGAACGGGCTCATGCGGCCGTGCGGGCTCAGCATGAAGACCTTCACGCCGCGCTTGCCGCGCATCGCGTACTCGGCCGCGCTGCCGGTGTCGCCGGAGGTCGCGCCGAGGATGTTCAGCGTCTGCCCGCGCCGGCCGAGTTCGTACTCGAACAGCGCGCCCAGCAGCTGCATCGCCATGTCCTTGAAGGCGAGCGTGGGTCCGTTGGACAGGGCCTGCAGGTACAGGCCGTCCTCGAGCCGCTTGAGCGGCGTGATCTCGGGCGTGCCGTAGACCTGCGCCGTGTAGGTGCTCGAGACCAGCCGCTTCAGGTCGGCAGCCGGGACGTCGTCGATGTACAGCGAGAGGATCTCGAACGCCAGGTCCGCATACGCCAGGCCGCGCCAGCGCGCCAGCGTCGCGGCGTCGACCTTCGGGTAGTGCGCCGGCAGGTACAGGCCGCCGTCCGGCGCCAGACCCTCGAGCAGGATCTCGGAGAAGCCGCGCGGCGTCGCGTCGCCGCGGGTGCTGAGGTACTTCACTTCAGTTCTTCTTTGCGGATCCGCACGATCGGCGCCAGCACGGTCGGCAGCGCCTGCATCTGCGCGATGGCCTGGTTCATCCCGCCTTCGAGCGTGTCGTGGGTCAGGATGATCACGTCGGTCTGCTTCTCGCCCTCGCCCGGCTCGCGCTGCAGCAGCGCGTCGATCGAGATGCCGTGCTCGGCCAGGATGCCGGTGATGCGGGCCAGCACGCCGGCCTCGTCGGCCACCCGCAGGCGCAGGTAGAACGAGGTCAGCACCGCGTCCATCGGCAGGATCGGCGTGTCCTGCATCGCACCGGGCTGGAACGCCAGGTACGGCACGCGGTGGTCCGGGTCGGCGGTGTGCAGCCGCGTGATGTCGACCAGGTCGGCGATCACCGCCGAGGCGGTCGGCTCCGCGCCGGCGCCCTTGCCGTAGTACAGCGTCGTGCCGACCGCGTCGCCGTGCACGACGACGGCGTTCATCGCCCCCTCGACGTTGGCGATCAGCCGCGTGGCCGGGATCAGCGTCGGGTGCACGCGCAGTTCGATGCCCCCTGCGGCGCCGGCGTCCAGGCGACGCTTGGTCACGCCCAGCAGCTTGATGCGGTAGCCGAGCTGCTCGGCATAGCGGATGTCGGCCGCCTGCAGCTTCGTGATGCCCTCGACGTGCGCCTTGTCGAACTGGACCGGCACGCCGAACGCGATCGCGCTCATGATGGTCGCCTTGTGCGCGGCGTCGACGCCCTCGATGTCGAAGGTCGGGTCGGCCTCGGCGTAGCCGAGACGCTGCGCCTCCTTGAGCACCGTGTCGAAGTCCAGCCCCTTGGCACGCATCTCCGACAGGATGAAGTTCGTCGTGCCGTTGATGATCCCGGCGATCCATTCGATGCGGTTGGCGGTCAGGCCCTCGCGCAGCGCCTTGATGATCGGGATGCCGCCGGCCACGGCGGCCTCGAACGCGACCACCACGCCCTTCGCGTGTGCGGCGGCGAAGATCTCGGTGCCGTGCACCGCCAGCAGCGCCTTGTTGGCCGTGACCACGTGCTTGCCGGCCGCGATCGCCTCCAGCACCAGCGTGCGCGCGATGCCGTAGCCGCCGATCAGCTCGACGACGATGTCGATCTCCGGGTTGGCGATCACCTGGCGCGCGTCGTTCACGACCTGCGCCGAGTCGCCGACGATGGCCTTCGCCCGGGCCGTGTCGAGGTCGGCCACCATCGTGATGCGGATGGCCCGGCCGGCGCGGCGCTGGATCTCCTCCTGGTTGCGCAGCAGCACGGTGAACGTGCCGCCGCCGACGGTGCCGATGCCGAGCAGGCCGACTTGGATGGGCTTCATATCAGCGGCGCCCGGCCGCCCGAAGGCGCTGACACGCCCCCTCGGGGGGCAGCGAACGAAGTGAGCGTGGGGGTGGTTTCATTCGATCAGTGGGAGTGGCGCTTGCGGTAGTGGTCGAGGAAGCGGGCGATGCGGCCGATGGCATCGGACAGGTCGTCCGAGTTGGGCAGGAACACCAGGCGGAAGTGGTCCGGGGTCGGCCAGTTGAAGCCGGTGCCCTGCACGATCAGCACCTTCTCCTCGGCGAGCAGTTCGTAGGCGAACTGCTGGTCGTCCTCGATCGGGTAGATCTTCGGGTCCAGGCGCGGGAACATGTACAGCGCCGCCTTCGGCTTGACCACGCTGACGCCCGGAATCTGCGACAGCAGCTCGTACGACAGGTCACGCTGGCGGCACAGCCGGCCGCCGGGCGCCACCAGGTCCTTGATGCTCTGGTAGCCGCCGAGCGCGGTCTGGATCGCGAGCTGCCCCGGCGTGTTCGCGCACAGGCGCATCGAGGCGAGCATGTTCAGGCCCTCGACGTAGTCCTTCGCGTGGCGCTTGTCGCCCGAGACCACCATCCAGCCGGCCCGGTAGCCGCAGGAGCGGTAGTTCTTCGACAGGCCGTTGAAGGTGACGAACAGCACGTCGTCGGCCAGCGAGGCGATGCTGGTGTGCTCGTTGCCGTCGAACAGGGTCTTGTCGTAGATCTCGTCGGCGAACACGATCAGCTGGTGCTGGCGCGCGATCTCGACCAGCTCGCGCAGCATCTCGGCCGGGTACAGCGCACCGGTCGGGTTGTTCGGGTTGATGACGACGATGCCGCGCGTGTTCGGCGTGATCTTGCGGCGGATGTCGTCCAGGTCCGGCAGCCAGCCGGACTGCTCGTCGCACAGGTAGTGCACCGGCGTACCGCCGGACAGCGACACCGAGGCCGTCCACAGCGGATAGTCCGGCGCCGGCACGAGGATCTGGTCGCCGCCGTTGAGCAGCGCGTTCATGCTCATCGTGATCAGCTCGGAGGCGCCGTTGCCGAGGTAGACGTCGTCGACCGTCACGCCGGCGATGTGCTTCTCCTGCGTGTAGTGCACGACCGACTTGCGCGGGGCGAACAGGCCCTTGCTGTCGGTGTAGCCCGCCGAGTGCGGCAAGTTGCGGATCATGTCCTGCACGATCTCGTCCGGCGGCTCGAGCCCGAACACGGCGAGGTTGCCGATGTTCAGCTTGATGATCTTCTGCCCCTCCTCCTCCATCTGCCGGGCCTTGTCGAGCACGGGCCCGCGGATGTCGTAGCAGACATTTGCCAGCTTGCTCGATTTGGCGATGGGCTTCAAAAGGCCTCCGGACAGGGCGGGTGGAACGGCGAACCTAGAATTTAACCATGAAGATGCACGCGGACCGCCTCGAGGGCAGCAATGCGATCTCCCGCCACGGCCCGGAGGGCGTGATCGTCAACGGGACCGAGCACCGCCGCAGCGTGCTGGTGCCCTGGATCGGACCCGTGACGCCCTGGAATGTCGCGGCCTTCGAGGCGCTGGACGCGGCCGCGTTCGAGGCCATCGCCGCGCTGCAGCCGGAGCTCGTGATCTTCGGCAGCGGATCGCGCCTGCGCTTCCCGCCGCCGGCCGTGCTGGCCCCGCTGATGAAGCGGCGCATCGGCGTCGAGACGATGGACACGCCGGCCGCCTGCCGCACCTACAACGTGCTGCTCGCCGAGGGCCGCACGGTGGTCGCGGCCCTGCTCTTCGAACATGGGGGATGAGGTCGGGGCGGGCCGCCAAGCCTTCGGGGGAAGCTGACGCAAGCCTTATAATTCAAGGCTACGCCCGCCGGGGCGGAACAAAACAGCATACTCCATGACGCCAGCCCTCAATAAGCCTCTTCCGGAATTTGAAGCGCTAGCGACCGGCGGCGTGAAGTTCACGCCCCAGGCGTTTGCCGGGAAGACGGTCGTGCTGTACTTCTACCCCAAGGACAACACGCCCGGATGCACCACCGAGGCGATGCAGTTCCGCGATCACCACAAGGACTTCGTCAAGGCCGGTGCCGTGGTGTTCGGCGTCTCGCGCGACAACATGGCCTCGCACGAGAAGTTCAAGCAGAACCTCGAGTTGCCGTTCGAACTGATCGCCGACACCGAGGAGAAGCTCTGCCACATGTTCGGCGTGGTCAAGAACAAG
>JAHBZL010000073.1 GCA_019635485.1 Piscinibacter sp.
CCGGTCACCGACTCGGCACGCATCGCGTGCAGCCAGCTCGCCGCCGTGTGCTTGGGGTTCAGCTTGCCGCTGTAGTAGGCCGCGTACAGCTCGGCGAACCACTCGGCCGGGGCGCGGAACTGGTAGCCGGTGATGCCCTGCGAGCGCGCCGCGTACTTGTAGCTGACCCAGTGGCCCGCGTAGGCCTCGTGGTAGACGCGCCCGTCGATCGCATGCGCCTTCGAGCCCGCCGCGTTGTCCCACAGCTCCTGGCCGACGCGGATCGCCTTCACCCAGGCTTCGGCCTTGACACGCGCGGCGTCCCAGTCCTCCTTCTTCTTGCCGTCCGGCACCCCGGGCTTCTTCTTCGGCGGGTTGCTGTTGGCGTCGTCGAGCATGTCCTCGATGTAGCCGGCGTCGTAGCCCAGGTGCTTGGCGATCTTCTCGGCGATGTGGCCGGTGCCCGGCGTGTCCCAGCCGGCGTCCTTCGCGCGGTCGCCCTTCATGATGTCGCGCGCGTCGTCGACGGCGTGGCCGACCTCGTGCATCACGGTGAAGTCGTGCCAGTTGGTCGTGTCGCCGGGCTTCAGCGGCGCGCAGTTCGGATCGACCGACTCGCCCACCGGCATCACGACGCCGGGCAGGTCGAAGTAGGTCTTCTCCGGCCCGCCGTGGCGGCCGCAGTGCAGCGCGATCGTGTCGGTGAACACGCCGTCGCTGTAGGTGCCGCTGGACTTGTCCTTCGTGAATCGGTTGATCTTCTCGACGTAGCCGACGTCCTTGGTCGGCACCATGCGCAGCACCTTGTACAGGCCCTGCAGGTCCTTGTCGGGCGTGTCGGGCGGCACCTTGGTCTTCTTGTCCGGGTCCTCCGAGTTGCCGCCGTCCTTGCGGTGCTCGAACTGCTCGATCTCGGTGCCGAAGCGCGCCTTGATCGCGGCGATGAACACCTTCTGCGGCACCTTCGTGCCGTCCAGGTCGGCGACCAGCGCGTCCAGCACCAGGCCGCCGCCAGGCTTGTCGCACAGGTCCTCGAGCTTGCCGGCCTTCGGGTTGCTGCCATGCAGGTTGTCGTAGGCCTCCTTGGCATGCGCCCAGGCCTTCGCCTCCAGCACCCAGCGGTCGATCGCCGACAGCGCGGGTGCGAAGACGCCGTTCGCGGCGCGCGACTCGACCAGCCGCCGGCCCGCCGCGACGGCCTTGTCGCGCGACGCGGCCAGTTCCGCCGGCTGCAGCTTGACGGCCAGCGCCGCCTTGATCGGGCCGTTCTCGGCGGCGTCGAACTTGACCTTGAAGTCGGCGTAGAAGCCCTTGAACTTCTCCATGTCGTCCAGCGCGAGTTGCAGCGTCGCGAGCGTCTTCCCGGCCGGGCCGGGCTTGCCCGCGTCGAGCTGCTCGCGCATCTGCGCCGCGAGCCGCTTGACGTTGCCCTGGCGCTGCTCGATGTAGCTCGGCACCGGGCTCTCGCCGGCCTTGTCGATGCGCGGGCCGAGCCGCGCCAGCGCCGCGCGCAGCCGTGCGACCTCGCGGTCGGTCACCATCTGCGCCTGGGCCGCCTCGGTGTCGGCGATCAGCGTCTTCAGCGCCGCCGCCAAGCCGTCGACGCTCGCGGCCAGCTCGTCCAGGCTCGCGCCGGCCGGCCAGGCCGCTTTCTTCTGCGCCTGCAGCGCCTTCAGCCGCTCCTGCAGCCCCGCCTGGGCCGGCGGCTCGACGGCGCGGATCAGCTTGTCGGCCCGCGCCAGGTCCGCGTCGACCTGCTGGGACACCTTGGGGATGCCGGCCGCGACCTCGGCCAGCTTCTTCAGCCGCGGAGCGACGATGCTCTGCAGCGCCGCTGTGTCGCCGGCCTGCGCATAGCGTTGCATGTCGGCACGCAGCGTCTCGAGTTCGCCCTGCAGCACCCCCTTGGGCGCGGCCGGCAGCGCGGCCAGCGCGGCCTGGGCCTGCGCGACCTGCGGCGCCAGCTTGTCGCCCGCCAGATCCAGCGCGTCCTTCGCCCCCTGGGCACGCTGGCGCAGCGCCTGCGCCGGCCCGAGCAGCGCCTGGTAGGCCGTGGTCGCCGACTTCGGATCGGCCAGCTTGCCGGCCTTGACGAACGCCGCCTGCAGCTTGCCGAGCTCGTCGTTGACCGACTTGCGCACCTTGTCGTCCTGCAGGCCGCCGAGCACCAGCGCCGTGATGTCGGACAGCACCGCCTGAACATCGGCCCGCGAGTCGCTCAGCTCGCGCTGCAGCGCGTCCTTCGCCGCCAGCTTCCTGACCTTCTCCTGCAGGCGCGCCGCGGCGGCCAGCTCGGCCTTCTCGAGCGTGGCACGCTTGGCGGCATCGTCCACCGCGCCGGCCTTCGCGTGGGTGGCACGCAGGCCGGCGAGCTCGTTCTCGAGCGGCGCCTTGGCGGCCTCGTCGGCGATCGGCGCCAGCAGCGCCGCGATCTCGTCGTGGCGCGCGACGACGGGGTCGGACGACGGCGCATCGTCCGCGCCACCCGCATCGGCGCCCCGGCCGCGCGAAGGCATCGCGCCGCCGACGGGCGGCTGCCCCGCTCCCATGCCCGGCGTGCGGCGCAGGCCGAGCGCCTCGATCAAGCCCATGGTCGTGCCCTCTTCACTTCAGCGCGAAGTCGAGGATACGGCGCGTCCACCGCCGCGCGAAAGCCGCCGGTCAGGGGATGGCGGAGGGGAACGGGAGTCGAACCCGCCCGGCAGCGCGTGGCACCACCCACCGGGTTTGAAGCCCGGCCGATCCACCAGGACCGTTTCCCCTCCAAAGCCCTGTGCGCGTCGCCGACCGGCCGTCAGGCCGTCAGCTCCTTCGCGCTGATCGTGTAGCGGAAGTGGTCCGGGGCGAGTTCGTCGAAGCGACCCTCGGCGTTCTCGCCGTTCGGATACATCAGGAACGGCAGCGTCGCCTTGCCGGACTGGTTCGGCAGCGTGATGTCGTGCGCCGTGTTCCAGGCGACCCAGTTGCCCTCCCAGCGCCCGAACAGCCCGGCCCGCACGGGCGCGACGATCGGATGCTTCGGATCCTTGATCCAGTCCGGCGTTTCCTGGCGCATCACCTTCAGCACGTCGGCCGGGTCCATCGCCACCCAGCCGTGCCCGGCCAGGTAAGCCTCGGCGCGGCAGTGCTGCGCGCCCTTCAGGCTGGCCGGGTTCGCGCCCAGTTCCTTGTAGCCGAAGGCGGACGGCGCGAGGCGCAGGCCGTAGACGTCGCGCGCCGGGATGCCCGAGGCGCGGCACAGGCCGACGAAGATCGCGTTCAGGTCGGCGCACTTGCCGCCCAGGTTGCCGGTCTCGAGCATCGCCTTGATGTCGCCGGTGCCGCAGCCGCGTGTCTTCGGCTCGCGATGCGCGTTGTCGATCACCCACTGGTAGATGCCGCGCACCTTGTCGAGATCGGTCTTCGCGCCGCGCGTGGCCTCCAGCGCGGTCTTCCTGACGATGCCGTCGGTGGGCAGCAGTTCGGTCGGCGCGAGGTTGGCGCGCAGCAGCGCCGGATCCTCGGCGGGCACGGACGCGGCGTTCCAGTCGACCGCGCGATTGCGCGTCTGCAGCCGGCTCGTCAGCGTCAGCGTGGGCGCCGCGGGACCGGAGAACTCCGCGTACAGCATGCGCACGCCGCGCGCCGGGTCGGCCACGATACGCGCGGCCGCCGCGTTGCCGGTCCAGGTGTTGTCCAGCGAGCGCTGCCAGTCGGTGCTGACGTCGGGCACCGGCAGCCACAGCCGCGTGGTGCCCTTGGCCTCCGGCACGCTGACCGTGGTGGTCAGCTCGAAGCTGCGCCAGGGGCCCGGCTGCGGTTCGAAGCGGCGCTCCTGGGCAAGCCCGACACGCGGCAGAAGGGCAGCGGGCCAGGCAGCGGCGGCGGCCTGCAGCAGGCGGCGGCGGTGGAACGGAAGCGTCATGACTTTCTCCTTTCGAGGCAACTACAGCAGGGCCCGGACCCAGTCGCGCGCGGACGCGCCGGTCCAGTCGGCGGCGCCGACGACGGTGTGGTCGATCCGACCGTCGCGACGCACGAACACGGTACTCGGGAACACGCGCACGCCCAGGGCCCGGGCCGCCAGGCCGTCCGCGTCGCGCAGCACGGGCAGGTCCAGCGCCGTGCGCTCGACGAAGCGGCGGATCGTGCCGCCGCCTTCGCGGTAGTTGACCGCAACGACGAGCAGCCCGTCGCCCTCGTGGCGCTGTGCCATCAGCTGCAGCGAGGGCATCTCCTCGCGGCACGGCTCGCACCAGCTGGCCCAGAAGTTCAGCGCGACCACCTGCCCGCGCTGCGCGGCCAGGTCCCACGGGCGGCCGTCCAGGCCGGCCAGGTCGAGCGCCGGCGTGGGCGTGGCGCGCGGCCAGGGACGGCGCTGCGCCTGCGGTTCGGCGCGCACTCCGCCGGCAGCCAGTGCCGTCACGGCGAGCCACGGGACGAACGCACGGCGCTTCATGCGAGCACCTCGCGCAGGCGTGGCAGCTGATCGACGAACGATGCGGCGTCCTCCAGGCAGCGCAGGTCCAGCAGCAGGCGGTCGTCGGCGATCCTGCCGATCACCGGCAGCGGCAGCGCGCGCAGCGCCGCGGCGAGTTCGTCCAGCGCGCGCCCGGTGCCCGGCTTCGCCACCGGCGCCAGCGCCAGCCCGGCCGACGGCAGCCGCTCGACGGGCAGCGACCCCGAGCCAATCTGCCCCTGCAGCGCGACGACCTCGACCGCGAAGCGCGGCGCCACCGCGGCGGCGAGCGCCGGCGCAAGCTGCTGCGCCAGCGCGCGGATCTGCGCCTCCGGCCGCACCAGCAGGCGCAGCGTCGGCAGGTCCTGCGCGAGCCGCTCCGGGCGCAGGTACAGGCGCAGCGTCGCTTCGAGCGCGGCCAGCGGCAGCTTGCTCACGCGCAGCGCGCGCTTGAGCGGGAACCGGCGGATGCGCTCGACGGCCTCGCGGCTGCCGACGATGAGGCCGGCCTGCGGGCCGCCCAGCAGCTTGTCGCCGCTGAAGGTGACCACGTCGCAGCCGCTGGCGAGCTTCTCCTGCGGCAACGGCTCGCGCGGCAGGCCCCAGGCCGCCAGGTCGACCAGCGAGCCGCTGCCCAGGTCGCTGGCCAGCGGCAGGCCGCGCGCGTGCGCGATGCCGGCCAGCGTGGCCTCGTCGACCGCGGCGGTGAAGCCCTGCACCGCGTAGTTGCTGGTGTGCACCTTCATGACCAGCGCGGTGCGCTCGCCGATCGCCCGCTCGTAGTCGCCCGGGTGGGTGCGGTTGGTCGTGCCCACCTCGACCAATGTCGCGCCCGCCGCGGCCATCACGTCGGGCATGCGGAAGGCGCCGCCGATCTCGACCAGTTCGCCGCGCGAGACGATCACCTCGCGGCCGCGCGCCAGCGCCGCGATCGTCAGCAGCACCGCCGCGGCGTTGTTGTTGACCACGGTCGCGGCCGGCGCGCCGGTCAGCGTGCACAGCAGTTCCTCGACGAGGCCGTCGCGGTCGCCGCGTCCGCCGGAGGCGAGGTCGTATTCCAGGTTGTTCGGGCCGGCTATCATCGCGAGCAGGTGCTGCAGCGCCGAGTCGGCCAGCAGCGCCCGGCCGAGGTTGGTGTGGATCACCGTGCCGGTCAGGTTCAGCACGCGCCGCATGCGCGGCGCGAGGCGGGCCTCGACGCGCTGCGCGAGCGCGGCATCGAGCGCGTCCGGCGCCACGCGTGCCGAGTCCAGCGTGCCGGCGACGGCCTGCGTGCGCATCGACTCCAGCAGCGCCCGCGCCTCGCCGGCCACCAGCGTATGACCGTGCCCGGCGCGCAGCGCGGCGGCGGCAGGCGCACGGAGCAGGCGGTCGACGGAGGGGAGGTCCTTCGCGCTGGCCTTGGGCCCGCGCCCCGCGTCGGTCGGCGTGGCCGTCATGGTCCGTTGCACGGGAGACCGGCCGCGCTGCGCAAGGCCGCGAGGGCCCGCGGGCTCAAAGGAGGAATCGAACAGCGCGGGAGCATGGAAGGAGCGCGGCACACGCCGCCCGCGCCATGCCGGCGGCGGCGCAGATCATAGGTGATGCCCGGTCGGCGCTCAGGCATCATCCGCGCCCATGTCCGCCGCCCCGGTCGACGAGTTGCCGCTGCTCGAGCTGCACGAGGTCACGCGCCGCTACACGCTGCGGCGCGAATCCCTGTTCGCGCCGGCGCCGGCGGTCGACGCGTTGCGCGGCGTCAGCCTCGAGCTGCGGCGCAGGCGCAGCCTGGGCATCGTCGGCGAATCGGGCTCCGGCAAGTCGACGCTGGCACGCATCGCGATGGCGCTCGAGCCGCCGACCAGCGGGCGGGTCGAGTTCCAGGGGCGCGACCTGAACCGGCTCGCGCCCGCCGAACTGCGCGCGGCGCGGCGCGATTTCCAGATGGTGTTCCAGGACCCGTACGGCTCGCTCGACCCGCGCCAGCGGGTCGGCCGCATCGTCGCCGAGCCGCTGGCGCTGGACGGCGCGGCGGACCGTGTGCGGGCCGTTGCCGAGGTGCTGGAGGCGGTCGGCCTGCGCGCGGCGGACGCGCAGAAGTACCCGCACGAGTTCTCCGGCGGGCAGCGCCAGCGCATCGCGATCGCGCGCGCGCTGGTCACGCGCCCGCGGCTGATCGTCGCCGACGAACCGGTCAGCGCGCTGGACGTCTCGGTGCAGGCCCAGGTGCTGAACCTGCTGCAGGACCTGCAGCAGCGCTACGGCGTGACCTACCTGCTGATCAGCCACGACCTCGCGGTGGTCGACCACGTGTGCGACGACGTGGTGGTCATGCACGCCGGGGTGATCGTCGAGCGCGGCCCGGCGCAGCAGGTGCTGCAGCGGCCGCAGCATGCCTACACCCGCGCGCTGCTGGCGGCGCACGAGGGTGATCCGCCATCCGCTAGAGTGGCGGCCGTTTCCGAGCCTGAGGAGCCCCGATGAAACCCGTGACCCGCCTGCTGGCCGCCGTGCTGCTGACCGCCACCGCGCTGACCGCCCCGGCCCAGGGCCGCCGCGACAGCGTCGTGCTGGGCATGACGCTGGAGCCCGCGCCCGGGCTCGATCCGACCGCGGCCTCGGCCGCCGCGATCGGCGAAGTGGTGCACCTGAACGTGCTGGAGGGCCTGACCCGCATCAACCGCGACGGCAGCGTCGGGCCGTTGCTGGCGGAGAGCTGGAGCGCCGATCCGGACGGCAAGGTCTACACCTTCCGGCTGCGCCACGGCGTCAAGTTCCACGACGGCGAGGCCTTCGACGCCAGCGACGTGAAGTTCAGCTTCGAGCGCGCCAAGGCCGAAGGCTCGACGAACAAGGCCAAGAAGGCGGTGTTCGACAACATCAGCCGCATCGACACGCCGGACCCGTTCACGGTGATCCTGGTGCTGAACAACGCGGACGGCAACTTCCCGTTCCGCATGGGCGAGACCACCGCGGTGATCCTCGACCCGAAGAGCGCGGCGACCACCGCGACGCGGCCGGTCGGCACCGGGCCGTTCCGCTTCGAGGACTGGAAGAAGGGCACCTCGATCACGCTGGTGCGCAACGACGCCTGGCGCGGCGCGGCCTCCGTGAAGATGAAGAAGGTGACGTTCCGCTTCATCAGCGAGCCGGCCGCCCAGGTGGCCGCGCTGCTGGCCGGCGACATCGACGGCATGCCGCGCTTCGGCGCGCCGCAGAACCTGCAGCAGTTCCAGTCCGACAAGCGTTTCACGGTCGAGATCGGCGGCACCGAGGGCAAGACCATCGTCTCGATCAACAACCGCAAGAAGCCGTTCGACGACGTGCGCGTGCGCCGCGCGCTGGCCGCGGCGATCGACCGCAAGGCGGTGATCGCCGGCGCGATGGAAGGCTACGGCGCGCCGATCGGCAGCCACATGGTGCCCAGCGACGCCGGTTACGTCGACCTGACCGGCGTCAACCCGTACGACCCGGAACGCGCCCGCGCGCTGCTGAAGGAGGCCGGCGTCGCCACGCCGCTGAACGTGACGCTGACGCTGCCGCCGCCGCAGTATGCGCGCAAGGGCGGCGAGATCGTCGCGGCGCAGCTCGCCAAGGTCGGCATCGTCGCGAAGATCGAGAACGTCGAATGGGCGCAGTGGCTGTCCGGTGCGTTCAAGGGCAACTTCGACCTGACCATCATCAGCCACGTCGAGCCGCTGGACTTCGACCGCTACGCCGACCCGGCCTACTACTGGGGCTACGACAGCCGCGCCTACAAGGACCTGCTGGCGCGCTACAACACGACGATCGACTCGAAGGCGCGGCTGGCGATCCTGGGCGACATCCAGAAGCGGCTGGCCGAGGACGCGGTCAACGTCTACATGTTCCAGCTGCCGCAGTTCGCGGTCGCGCGCAAGCCGCTGAAGGGCTTGTGGAGCAGCTCGCCGATCTTCGCCAACGATCTCGCGGCGCTGAGCTGGTAGCCGCGCCTTGCGCGGCGCACTGGGCCTGCTGGGCGCGCTGGCCACTGCGGCCGCGGCGCAGGGCGTGAGCCCGCCGGCGCCGGCGGCCTCGGCGGCGGCACCGGCGGCGGCACCGGCGACCTTGCCGCCGGTGCGCATCGAGGCGCAGCGCGACAACCCGACCGACGCGCGGCGCCGGGCCAGCGCGGCCAAGATCGTGATCGGCCGCGAGGAGATCGAGCAGTTCGGCGACAGCACGCTCGGCGAGGTGATCCGCCGCCTGCCCGGCGTCACGCAGGGCGGCCGGCCCGGGCGCGGCGGCGAGCTGCGCATGCGCGGCTTGGGCGGCGGCTACACGCAGATCCTGATCGACGGCGAGCGCGCCCCGCCGGGTTTCTCGATCGAGCAGCTGTCCCCCGAGCTGGTCGAGCGCATCGAGCTGCTGCGCGCGCCGACCGCCGAGACCGGCACGCGCGCGATCGCCGGCACCATCAACATCGTGCTGCGCGAGCCGCTGCGTGCCCAGAGCGACGAGCTGCGCGCCACGCTGGGCGAGGAGCAGGGCCGGCTCTCGCCGCACTTCTCGTGGACGCGCAACCAGCGCTTCGGCACGGCCCACGCGGCCACCTTCACGCTGAACGCCGGCCAGACCCGCCAGCGGACGCAGGCGCGCACGCGGACCACGCACCAGGACGCCGACGCCGCCGCGCCGGTGCTGGACCACGCAGGCACCGAGACCACGGCGAGCCGGCGCGGCAACGTCAACCTGTCCGCGCGCGTGCAATGGCGGCTCGGGCCGGGCGAGCAGTTGACGCTGCAGCCCTTCGTGCTGGCCAGCGAATCGCACAGCGACGGCACCGGCACGCTGGCCGCCGTCGGCGGCGACACCCCGGCCCCGTACGCAAGCAGCGGCAGCAGCGGCGATTCGCGCTACCAGGTGGCGCGGCTGAACGCGCAGCTGATGAAGCGCCTCGGGCCGGACACCCGCGTCGAGCTGCGCGGGCAGGCCGGACGCTTCCGGCTCGACAGCGAATCACGGGACGGGCAGTTCGACGGCGCGGGCGCATCGCAGCTCGAGCAGGACAGCAGCACCGCGATCCGCGACCGGTCCTGGTCGCTGACCGGCAAGCTGCTGCAGACGCTCGGCGAGGGGCATGCGCTGGTCGGCGGCTGGGAGCTCGAGCAGGTCGTGCGCACCGAGAACACGTCGACGCTGGTCAACGGCGCGCTGCAGGAAGGCGACTTCGGCACCGACGTGCAGGCGCGCACGCGACGCCGCGCGCTGTACCTGCAGGACGAATGGGATCCGGCGCCGGACTGGTCGGCCTACCTGGGGCTGCGCGCGGAGGCGATCCGCACGCGCAGCGACGACGGCGCGCAGCCGGTCGACAACGAACACACGGTGGTCTCGCCGCTCGGCCATGTGGTCTGGCGCTACGCCGCGCCGCGGCGCGACCAGCTGCGCCTGTCGCTGACGCAGAGCTACCGCGCGCCCGCGCTGCGCCAGCTGATCGGCGTGCCGGTGCTGAACACGCTGTACCCGGTGCCGGGCGCCAACCTCGCCTCGGCGCCGGACCGCGCCGGCAACCCGGACCTGCAGCCCGAGGTCGCGCACGGCATCGACCTGGCGTGGGAGCGTTACCTCGAGGCCGGTGGCGTGGTCTCGGTCAACCTGTTCCAGCGCCGCATCAGGCGCCTGATCCGCAGCGTGACGGCGCTGGAGGACGTGTCCTGGGCCGACGAGCCGCGCTGGGTGGCGCGGCCGCGCAACCTGGGCGACGCCACCACGCGCGGCATCGAGTTCGACGCCAAGTTCCGCCTGACCGACTGGCGCGCCGACCTGCCGCCGCTCTCGCTGCGCCTGAACCTGAGCCTGTACGACTCGTCGGTCGATTCGGTGCCGGGGCCCGACAACCGCATCGACCAGCAGCCGCACGCCACCGGCAACGTCGGGGCCGACTACCGCTTCCCCGGCACCGGCTGGACGCTGGGCGGCAACCTCGGCTGGACGCCGGGCTACCGCACGCAGCTCACCGAGCTGCAGGCGCAGGAGCTGGGCCGGCGGCGCGTGCTGGACGCGTACCTGCTGTGGCAGGCCTCGCCGTCGACGCGCCTGCGGCTGAGCCTGTCCAACCTCGCGCCGCTGGACAGCGTGAGCCGCAGCAGCGTGTGGCAGGGCAGCCAGCTGCAGACGGTGCAGACCACCGGCGCGACCGCGCTCGCGACCAGCCTGCGGCTGGAGATCAAGCT
>JAHBZL010000074.1 GCA_019635485.1 Piscinibacter sp.
GTGGGGCTGATGGCCGCGCTCGAGATGCGCCCGGCGGTGCTGGCGCTGGGCGCGGCGGTGGCGGCGGTGGCCGCGGTGGCGGCAGGAGGCGCGGCGGCCGACGGCGCGGCGGCCGAACGCTCCAGCCCCGCGAGCCGGCTGCGCACGAGGCCGGCGAAGCGCCCCTGCGGATACTGCTTCAGGTACTCCTCCAGCTCCGCGCGGCGCGTGCTGTTCTTGATCGAATCCCAGAACGCGAGCTCGAAGGCGGCCGCTTCCGCCGGCGCGGTCCCACCCGGCCGCGCCGGGGCCGGCGGTGCCGTCGGCGCAGGCGGCGCCGCGGCGACCGTTGCGGCCGGCCGGAAGAAGAACTCGCCGACCAGCGCGGTGTTCTCCCACGGCGTCTGCCGGTTGTTGCTCTCGCGCCGGACGGCCGCGCGCACGCGCTTGAACACCTCCTCGACCCGCAGCCCCGGCTCGCGCAGTTGCTGCGCGAGGTGCCGCGTGTACAGGCCGTTCGACCCGCTGCCGTCGAAGGCCACCGACCCGGGGGCGGTGGCGTACGCCACCAGGGTGCCCGCGGGAGCGTTCATCACGGCGAGCCCGTTGGTGGTGCCGCGGGTCCGGCTCGCGAACGGGTTGTTGCGGCAGGCGTCCAGCACCAGGATGTTCATGCGGTTGCGCGCCGACTCCATCTTCTCGAGCACGAGCTGCGCGCTGATCGAGTCGTCCGGCACCTCGTCCTCGTGGCGGATGTCCGAGTCGACCGACACCAGGTAGTTCTCGCCGTTCAGCTGCACGCCGTGGCCGGCGAAGTAGAACAGCCCCACGCCCTGGGAGCGCTGCAGGCGCTCGCCGAAGTCGCGCACCAGGCGCCGCATCTCGCGCAGGGTCGCGTTCTCGGCCCGCAGCACCTCGAAGCCGGCCTCGCGCAGGGCGGCATCCATCAGGCGCGCATCGGCCACCGCATTGCGCAGCGGCGCCTGCTTGTAGGCCCCGTTGCCGATCACCAGCGCCAGCCGCTCCTCGGCCGGGGCCTGCGCCCGTGCCGCTGGCAGCGCGAGCGCAGCCGCCGCCAGCAGCGCCGCGCCCTGCCGCCACACGCGCGCGAAGGCCCGCAGGATGTCGCCGAGCACTGTTGCCTCCGAGCATGCCACCCAGTGCGGACGACGGTAGCACAAACGACGCGCGCTGCGACCGCGCGCGCGTGGCGGACGCGAAGCTCAGATCGACATGCGCGCGCGCACGCCTTCGCCTTCCATGTCCGCGCCGCGCCCGCGCATGACGATCTCGCCGCGCTCCATCAGCAGGTACTGGTCGGCCAGTTCGGCGGCGAAGTCGTAGTACTGCTCGACCAGCACGATGGCCATGGTCTTGCGGTCCGCGAGCATGCGGATCACGCGGCCGATGTCCTTGATGATCGACGGCTGGATGCCCTCGGTCGGTTCGTCGAGGATCAGCAGCTTCGGCCCGGCCGCCAGCGCGCGCGCGATCGCGAGCTGCTGCTGCTGGCCGCCGGAGAGGTCGCCGCCACGGCGGTTGAGGAACTGCTTGAGAATCGGGAACAGCTCGAACAGCTCGGCCGGGATCGGGGTGCCGCCCTTCTTGTAGGCCAGCCCCATGCGCAGGTTCTCTTCCACCGTCAGGCGGCCAAAGATCTCGCGCCCCTGCGGCACGTAGCCGACGCCCTTGCGCACGCGCGTGTACGGCGTGTCGCGGGTGATGTCCTGGCCGTCGAGCTTGATCGTGCCGGTCTTGACCGGCACCACACCCATCAGGCTCTTCAGCAGCGTCGTCTTGCCGACGCCGTTGCGCCCGAGCACCACCGTGACCTCGCCGATCTTCGACTCGAAGCCGAGGTTGCGCAGGATGTGCGAGCCGCCGTAGTACTGGTTGATGCCTTCAACCGTGAGCATGTTGGGTCTCCGTCGAAGCCTGCGGGCCAAGCGCCGGGCCGCCCCAAGCCGGCCCGCATCCCCGTGGGCCACGAAGTGGGCCACCGCGCGGCCCATGGGGATCGGCCGGTGTAGTCATCGGACGAGGGGCTGTCACTACCGCCCCAGATACACTTCGACCACCTTCTCGTTGGCCTGCACGTCGGCCAGCGATCCTTCGGCGAGCACGCTGCCCTCGTGCAGCACGGTGACCTTCTTGCCCGGCTTGCCCTCGGTCAGCTCGCCGATGAACTTCATGTCGTGCTCGACGACGACCAGCGAGTGGCTGCCCTCGAGCGAGAGGAACAACTCGGCGGTGCGCTCGGTCTCCTCGTCGGTCATGCCGGCGACCGGCTCGTCCAGCAGCAGCAGCTTGGGGTCCTGCATCAGCAGCATGCCGATCTCCAGCCACTGCTTCTGGCCATGGCTGAGCAGCCCGGCGGTGCGCTGCGCGCTGTCCTTCAGGTGGATCAGCGTCAGCACTTCGCCGATCCGGTCGAGCTGCGTGCCGTCGAGGCGGAAGAACATCGAGGCGCGCACGCCGTGGTCGGTCTTCAGCGCCAGCTCGAGGTTCTCGAACACGGTCAGGTGCTCGAACACGGTCGGCTTCTGGAACTTGCGGCCGATGCCGATCGTCGCGATCTGGTTCTCGCGCAGGCGCAGCAGGTCGATGGTCGAGCCGAAGAAGGCCTTGCCGACGTCCGGCCGCGTCTTGCCGGTGATCACGTCCATCATCGTCGTCTTGCCGGCGCCGTTGGGCCCGATGATGCAGCGCAGCTCGCCGGCGCTGATCGACAGCGAGAGCGCGTTCAGCGCCTTGAAGCCGTCGAAGCTGACGGTGATGTCGTCCAGGTACAGGATGGCGCCGTGCGTGACGTCCAGCTCGCCGGTGACGACCCGCCCGTAGCTCGCGCCGCCCGAGACGGCGCGGGCCGCGACCACCTTGTCGTGCTCGGCGCGGATCTGCGCGCCGGCCTTCATCAGGTCCGGGGTCACGCGCGCGTCTCCTTCTTGACGCGCCGCAGCGCACCGACGATGCCGTGCGGCAGGAACAGCGTCACCGCGATGAACATGGCGCCGAGCACGTAGAGCCAGAACTCGGGGAAGTACTGCGTGAACACGCTCTTGCCGCCGTTGACCACGAAGGCGCCGACGATCGGGCCGATCAGCGTGCCGCGCCCGCCGACCGCGGCCCAGATGGCCATCTCGATCGACGCCGCCGGGCTCATCTCGCTCGGGTTGATGATGCCGACCTGCGGCACGTACAGCGCCCCGGCGATGCCGCACATCACGGCCGAGATGACCCAGATCGTCAGCTTGTAGCCGATCGGGTCGTAGCCGGTGAACATCACGCGGCTCTCGGCGTCGCGGATCGCCTGCAGCACGCGGCCGAACTTGCTCGCCACCAGCCAGCGCGCGAGCAGGAAGAAGCCGATCAGCGTGAGTCCGGTGATGACGAACAGCACCATGCGCATCTGCGGCGTCGCGATCGTGATGCCGAGGATGCGCTTGAAGTCGGTGAAGCCGTTGTTGCCGCCGAAGCCCGTCTCGTTGCGGAAGAACAGCAGCATCGCCGCGAAGGTCATCGCCTGCGTGATGATCGAGAAGTACACGCCCTTGATGCGCGAGCGGAACGCGAAGTAGCCGAACACGAAGGCCAGCAGCCCGGGCGCCAGCACCACCATCGCGGCCTGGAAGACGAAGCTGTCGCTGAAGGTCCAGTGCCAGGGGAATTCCTTCCAGTTCAGGAACACCATGAAGTCCGGCATGTCGGACTGGTACTGGCCGTCGCGGCCGATCTGGCGCATCAGGTACATGCCCATCGCGTAGCCGCCGAGCGCGAAGAACAGGCCGTGGCCGAGCGAGAGGATGCCGGTGAAACCCCAGATCAGGTCGATGGCCAGCGCGCAGATCGCGTAGCACATGATCTTGCCGACCAGCGCGACCGCGAAATCGCTCAGGTGGAAGACGCTGCCCTCGGGCACGACCAGGTTCAGCACCGGCGCCAGCACCACCACCGCGAGCAGCGCGGCCAGCACGCCGAACCAGCTCTTCAGCGACAGCACCCGGGTCGGGGGCGTCGGGGCCGCGGCGGCCATCGGAAGCACCGCGCTCACTGGACATCCTCCCGCGCCGGGCGCGCCGGGATCCGCACTGGGGGACGACCCGGCACGCTCATGCTTCCGCACTCCTTCCCTTCATCGCGAAGATGCCCTGCGGCCGCTTCTGGATGAAGATGACGATGAACACCAGCACCATGATCTTGGCCAGCACGGCACCGGCCCAGCCTTCGAGCAGCTTGTTCAGTACGCCCAGGCCGAGCGCCGCGTAGACCGTGCCGGCGAGCTGGCCGACGCCGCCCAGCACCACGACCAGGAACGAATCGACGATGTAGCTCTGGCCCAGGTCCGGCCCGACGTTGCCGACCTGCGACAGCGCGCAGCCGGCCAGCCCGGCGATGCCCGACCCGAGCGCGAAGGCATAGGTATCCACCTTCGCGGTGTCGACGCCGACGCAGGCAGCCATGCGGCGGTTCTGCGTCACGCCGCGCACGAACAGGCCGAGCCGGGTGCGCGCGATCAGCAGCGCCATGCCGGCGAGCACCAGGCCGGCGAAGACGATGATCGCGATGCGGTTGTACGGCAGCGTCAGGTTGCTCATCACCTGCAGTCCGCCGGACAGCCAGCCGGGGTTCTCGACCGGCACGTTCTGCGCGCCGAACAGCGAACGTACGCCCTGCATCAGCACCAGGCTGATGCCCCAGGTGGCCAGCAGCGTCTCCAGCGGCCGGCCGTACAGCCAGCGGATCACGCTGCGCTCCATCGCCGCACCGACCAGTGCCGAGGCGAGGAAGGAGGCGGGGATCGCGGCCAGGATGTACCAGTCGAACAGGCCGGGCAGATAGCTTCGGAAGACGTTCTGCACCATGTAGGTGGCATAGGCGCCGATCATCAGCAGCTCGCCGTGCGCCATGTTGATGACACCCATCAGGCCGTAGGTGATCGCCAGGCCGAGCGCGGCCAGCAGCAGGATCGAACCGAGCGAGATGCCGGTGAACACCACGCCGGCACGTTCGCCCCAGGCCAGGCGCGAGCGCACGCTGTCCAGCGCGCGCGCCAGCGCGGCACGCACTTCGGGGTCGGTCTCGGCATCCGGCGCCAGCCGCTCCTGCAGCAGGCTGGCCACCGACAGCTGCTTGCTGCCGGCCAGCGCGGTCACCGCGGCGAGGCGCTTGGCCTTGTCCGGCGCGGCGACCAGGATGGTGGCGCGCATGCGTTCGAGCGACTCCTTCAGCGCCGCGTCCGTTTCGGCCTCGAAGGCCTTCTCGATCAACGGCAGCTGCGCCTCCTCCAGCTGCTGCTTGAGCAGTTCGCCGACGCCCGCGCGACGCGCGCCGATGTCGGTGGAGAACAGCTGCAGCGCGGCGAGCGCCGAGCCGAGGGCGCCGCGCACGCGGTTGTTGTTGACCACGTCCTCGGCCTCGGCCGGCAGCGTGGCCGGTGCGCCGGTGGCGGCATCGACGGCCTTGTCGTCACGCACGACGAACACCTGGTCGCCGGCCACCTTGACTGCGTCATCGAGCATCGCCTGGACGAACTCGGCCAGGCCGGGCGCACCGTCGGCCACCGCCTGGTTCAGCGCCGCGATGCGCTCGTCGCTGTCGCCATCCGCGATCGCCTTGGCCTGCGCGGCGGTGAGGGCGTGCGCGGTCCAGGGCATCCACAACAGCAGACAGCAGAGAACCAGACGTCGGATCATGCGAAGTGGGCGAGCAAGTTGCGGGCCGGGCGCAGCCCGCCCGCTCATCCAGCGGACGCCGCGGGACCGGCTTGGCCGGCCCGCTGGCGTCGCCCCAAGGACCCCGAAGGGGCCACTTCGTGACCCCAAGGGGGGAGCGGCGTGAGCCGCTCCGGGGGGTGGATCACTTCTTCTCGGGAACGTTCTTCTTGCCCTTGTTCTCGGCGATGTAGTCGCTCCACGGGTCGGCCACGACCGGGCCCTTGGTCTTCCAAACCACGTTGAACTGGCCGTCGGCCTTCACTTCGCCGATGAACACCGGCTTGTGCAGGTGATGGTTCTCCTTGTCCATCGTCGACGTGAAGCCACCCGGTGCCGGGAAGGTCTGGCCGGCCATCGCCGCGATCACCTTGTCGGTGTCGGTCGACTTGGCCTTGTTCACCGCCTGCGCCCACATGTGGATGCCGATGTAGGTGGCCTCCATCGGGTCGTTGGTCAGCGGCTTGTCCTTGTGGCCGGCGATGCCCTTGGCCTTCGCGTACTCGCTCCACTGCTTGACGAACGCCGTGTTGGCCGGGCTCTTGATCGACATGAAGTAGTTCCACGCCGCCAGGTGGCCGACCAGCGGCTTGGTGTCGACGCCGCGCAGCTCTTCCTCGCCGACCGAGAAAGCCACCACCGGCACGTCGGTCGCCTTCAGGCCCTGGTTGCCGAGTTCCTTGTAGAACGGCACGTTCGAGTCGCCGTTGATCGTCGAGACGACGGCGGTCTTCTTGCCTTCGCTGGCGAACTTCTTGATCTTGGCGATGATGCTCTGGTAGTCGGCGTGCCCGAACGGGGTGTACTCCTCCATGATGTCGGCCTCGGCGACACCCTTGCTCTTCAGGAAGGCGCGCAGGATCTTGTTCGTCGTGCGCGGGTACACGTAGTCGGTGCCCAGCAGCACCCAGCGCTTGGCGGAGCCGCCGTCCTTGCTCATCAGGTACTCGACGGCGGGGATGGCCTGCTGGTTGGGCGCCGCGCCGGTGTAGAAGACGTTCTTGCTGAGTTCCTCGCCCTCGTACTGCACCGGGTAGAACAGCAGCGAGTTGGTCTCCTCGAACACCGGCAGCACCGACTTGCGGCTCACCGAGGTCCAGCAGCCGAACACGACCGAAACCTTGTCCTGCGTGATCAGCTGCTTCGCCTTCTCGGCGAACAGCGGCCAGTTCGAGGCCGGGTCGACGACCACCGGCTCGAGCTTCTTGCCCATCACGCCGCCCTTGGCGTTGATCTCGTCGATGGTCATCAGCGCGACGTCCTTGAGCACCGTCTCCGAGATGGCCATGGTGCCGGACAGCGAATGCAGGATGCCGACCTTGATGGTGTCGGCCGCCTGGGCGATCGTCGCGAAGCCGAGCGTGCAGGCAGCCGCCGCGAGTGCAGTCAGCGACTTGGTGGCGGTACGACGGGAGAGATTCATGCGGGTTGCTCCTCGGTTGGGATGCCCGCAGGTTAGGTGGGCCCCGGAGGCGGGCCAATACGCAAGGTGGCGTAGGTTGCGCGGCCGGCCGTTCAGGCGCCGTGCAGGTAGACGAAGGCGGCGTTCAACCCGTAGGCGGCCAGCAGCCCGACGCTGATCCAGCTCAGCACCCGCAGCACGCGCCCTTGCGGGCGCATCACCAGGCCGATCATCACCAGCCCGGTCATCAGCACCGCGGCGGCCGCGCTGCCGATGTGCACCGGCGCCGCGTCGGCCAGCAGCGGCCCGCGGGCGTAGAACAGGTCGTCCACGGCCAGCACGACCAGGTTGAACAGGTTGCTGCCCAGCAGGTTGCCGATCGCCATGTCGAGCGCGCCCAGGCGCAGCGCCGACAGCGTCACGGCCATCTCCGGCAGCGTGGTGACCAGCGCCATGAACAGCGTGCCGACGAAGCTGCGGCTCCAGCCCATCTCGCGCGCCAGCTGGTCGGCGATGCCCGGCAGCCAGCTGCCGGCCGCGAGCACCACGGCCGCGGCGGCAGCGAAGCGCCACAGGTCGCGGCGCAGCCCGGGGTGTGCGGCCGGCGTCTCCCGCGCGGCCGGTGACCGGCCGTGCTCATGGGCGAACACGCTCTTCAGCGCCAGCAGGTACAGCGCCAGCAGCACCGGGCTGTACAGGCCGACGTTGAAGGCCGCGGGCGCCCCCCCGCGCACCACCAGGCTGATCGCGACGAAGCCGAGCATCACGACGCCGAACGACGCCGACAGCAGGTGCGAGGCGCTGGCGTGGTGGTACATCGGCTGGCGCCGCTGCACCGCGTCGACCACGACGAGGAACAGCAGGTTGAAGACACAGGCCCCGAGCACGTTGCCCACCGCGAGGTTCGGCGCGTCGATCCACGCCACCGCGCTGATGCCCGAGGCCAGCTCCGGCAGCGACGTCACGGTGGCCAGCAGCGCCAGGCCGATCCAGCCGCCGGTCAGCCCGGTGGCCTGCGCGATGCGGTCGGCGCTCGCGCTGAGCACGTAGCCCGCGCGACCGATCAGCGCGGCACACAGCAGGAACTGCAGCAGCAGCAGGGCCAGCGTCATGGCACTGGCGGCGGCGCGTGACTTCGGGAGGGCCGGCCGGGGCGATGCATGCCTGCCATTGTCCGCATCCGGGCGCGGCCACGCGGCCCGCTCGAGCCTGTCTTGCGCCGGATCAAGCCGCGCGGCCAATCGATTGCACGGAACTTGCGCGCCGGCAGCGGGTCCGCTGAACCCTGGCGGCGCGCCGTGGCGCCGGCATTTCACAGGAGAAGTCCATGACCCGAACGAACGCCCACAGCGCTTCGGAAGCCGCGGCACGGGTGCTGGCCGTGATGGTGGCGGCCAACGGCCACATCGACCCGCGCGAACTTCAGGTGCTGGACGATCTCGAGGCCTACGCGCGCCTGGGCGTCGGCCGCGAGCGCTTCGCCGTGCTGGTGCGGGAGTGCCTGGACGAGGTCGGCATCGGCCTCGCCGAATGTTCCTGGCTGCGCGCCGGCGACCAGGCCTATGTCGACGCGCTGCTCGAGGCCGTGCCGGATCCTCGGCAGCGCCTGCTGCTGTGCCGGCTGGCTGCAGCGGTGGTGACGGCCGACGGCCACGTCAGCAGCGACGAGCGCCTGGTCTACGACCACGCCCTCGCGTACTGGCACATCAGCCGCTCGATGGTCACCGAGGCGATCCTGCAGGACGGCGGCTCGCGCCGGCGCGTCGCGCGCCCGGCCCACTGAGCCGGACGCTCCGCCCGTTCAGCGCAGCATCGGCCAGGGCAGGAGTTCGGCCGGCGCCTCGTCGTCGGCAACGTGGCGCAGCGCGCGCGAATACCAGGCCACGTCCCACCAGCGGCCGAGCTTGAAGCCGGCGCGCGGATAGGTCCCGACCGGCGCGAAGCCCATCGCGCGGTGCAGGCCGACGCTGGCCTCGTTGGGCAGCGTGATGCCGGCGAACGCCATCACCGCCCCCTGCCGGGCGAGGATGTCGAACAGCCGGGTGTACAGCGCCCGACCGATGCCGCAGCGATGCCGCCCCTCGCGCACGTAGGCGGTGGTGGTGACCGACCAGCGGTACGCCGCCCGCTCGGCGAACGGGCTCGCATAGCAGTAGCCGAGCACGCCGTCGCCCTCCTCGGCGACGAGCCACGGCCACGCCGCCGTCACGCGGGCGAGCCGCGCCGCCATCTCGGCGGCGTCGGGCGGCTCCAGCTCGAAGGAGGTCGGCCGCTCGGCCACGCTGGGCGCGTAGATCTCGGCCAGCGCGGCGGCGTCGCGCGGCTCCGCGGGTCGGATCACCGGTTCCATGCCCACCTCCTTCAGCGCGATGCGCCCAGCTGCCGCACGCGGCCCATCGCCATCGACGCGGCCGCCGTGCGGGTTTCGACGCCGAGCTTCTCGAACACGTGCTCCAGGTGCTTGTGCACGGTGCGCGGGCTGGTGCCGAGGATCTCGCCGATGTCGCGGTTGGTCTTGCCCTGCACCACCCAGTACAGCACCTCGGCCTCGCGTGCGGTGAGCTTGAACGCGAGGCCGAGCGCCTCGATGGTCGACTCGTCCGACGACTCGCTCATCACCAGCAGCCATTCGTCCTCGCCGCCGCTTTCGCCGCCGCTCGCGGCGCTCGCCTCGTGCAGCGCGAAGGCGAGCCGCTTGCCGTGCCGCGCCAACGTCAGCGGCTGCGGTGTGCCGCCGGTGGCATGCACCACGGCCTGCGCCTGCAGCCAGTCGAGCACCGCCTCGCCGAGGCGGTCGCCGTCGCCGGCCTCGTGCGCCAGCAGCAGCTGCCGCGCCAGCGGGGTCTGCCACAGGATGCGGCCATCGGCAGCACGCACCGACAGCGTCGCGTGGCCGAACGCGTCGAGTGCGTTGCGCGCCTGGCGCCGCTCGCGCGCGCCCTGCACGTGCGCGGCAATGCGCGCGAGAACCTCCATCGGCCGGATCGGCTTGGTGACGTAGTCGACCCCGCCGGACTGGAAGGCCTTCAGCACATGCTCGGTCTCGGTCAGCCCGGTCATGAAGACCACCGGGATCGCGGCGGTGGCCGGGTCGGCCTTCAGGCGGCGCGCGACCTCGAAACCGTCCATGCCCGGCATCACCGCATCGAGCAGCACGATGTCGGGCACCGCCTGCGCCGCGCGTTGCAATGCCTGCTCGCCGTTGACGGCCACGAGCACCGTGTAGCCGAACTCGTCCAGCGCGTCGTGCAGCATCGACAGGTTGTCGGGCACGTCGTCGACGATCAGCACCAGGTCGGCGTTGTGGCGGTCGAGGTCCATGTCATTCCGAACGGTACGCCAGACCTCGGCCCGTTGCTGCCCTTGGTGTGCGACCGCTCTCCCGGCGAGTGGAGCGAGTCGCGCCAAGCGGCCCCTGCCGGGCGCTCATGCGGTA
>JAHBZL010000075.1 GCA_019635485.1 Piscinibacter sp.
TATCAACTCGCCGAGCTCGTCAGCGTCTTCAAGCTCGACGGCCGCTCCGCCCAGGACGCCGCGGCGCCGTCCGCCGCGGCGCCGCAGGCCCGGCCGGCACCCGCGCTCGCGGCGGCCGGGGGCGGCTCGGCCGACTGGGAAACCTTCTGAGCCGGCAAGACCCGACGACACCCGATCCAGGAACACGACATGCACGCCATCGCAGAACTCATCCGAGAAACCGCCCCGGCGGCCACGGCCGCGGCCCTGACCGCCCGCGAATACCTCAGCTTCACGCTCGGCGCGGAGGAATACCTGATCGACCTCCTGAAGGTGCAGGAGATCCGCTCGTACGAAGCGCCGACGCGCATCGCGAACGCACCGGCCTACGTGAAGGGCGTCGTCAACCTGCGCGGCACGATCGTCCCGCTGGTCGACCTGCGGCTGAAGTTCGGGCTCGACGACGCGGCCTACACCGGTCTGACCGTCGTGATCGTGCTGAACCTCGGCGCGACGGTGGTCGGCGCGGTGGTCGACTCGGTGAGCGACGTGGTCTCCCTGAGCGCCGCCGAACTCCGGCCCGCGCCGCCGTTCGGCAGCGCGGTCGATGCCGACTTCCTCGACGGCATTGCCTGCATCGACGACCGCATGCTCCTGCTGCTGGACATCGACACGCTGCTGCGCAGCGACGACGTCGGCCTGCTGGCCCCGCTGTCCTGAGCGGGCGGCGGGCAGGCTCCGGCACGAACCCCGCAACGCCGGCGGAGTGGCACGGCCTCGGTCAGAATGCGCGAAACGAACGCGCCGCCGCGCGAGGAGACAACGCCATGCCCGGACTGCTGCCCGACGTCGACCCCGATGGCCTGCTCGAATACTCGGTCGTCTACACCGACCGCGCGCTGAACCACATGTCGCGCCGCTTCCAGCAGGCGCTGCGCGACATCACCGCGACGCTGAAGCGGGTCTACCACGCGGACGCCGCGGTGATCGTGCCCGGCAGCGGCACCTTCGGCATGGAGGCGGTGGCGCGCCAGTTCGCCACCGGCCAGCACTGCCTCGTCGTGCGCAACGGCTGGTTCAGCTACCGGTGGACGCAGATCCTCGAGATGGGCCGCATCCCCGCCTCGCACAGCGTGCTGAAGGCGCGCCCGGTCGAGGCCGGCCGCCAGGCCGCGTTCGCGCCGGCGCCGCTGGAGGAGATCGTCGCGGCGATCCGGCGCGAGAAGCCGGCGCTGGTGTTCGCCCCGCATGTCGAGACGGCCTCGGGGATGATCCTGCCGGACGACTGGCTGCGCGCGATCGGCGCTGCCGCACACGAGGTCGGCGGCCTGTTCGTGCTGGACTGCATCGCTTCCGGCGCGATCTGGGTCGACATGGCGGCCTGCGGCGTCGACGTGCTGGTCAGCGCGCCGCAGAAGGGCTGGAGCGGCCCGCCCTGCGCCGGCCTGGTGATGCTCTCGCCGCGCGCGCGCGAACGGCTCGAGGGCACCACCAGCAGCAGCTTCGCGTGCGACCTGAAGAAGTGGCTGCAGATCGTCGAGGCCTACGAAGGCGGCGGCCATGCCTACCACGCGACGCTGCCGACCGATTCGCTGGTGCGGCTGCGCGATGTGATGAAGGAGACCGAGGCCTGGGGCTTCGAGACCGCGCGCGCGGCGCAGCAGCAGCTCGGCGAGCGCGTGCGTGCCATGCTCGCGGCGCGCGGCATCCGCAGCGTCGCCGCGCCGGGCTTCCAGGCGCCGGGCGTGGTCGTCAGCTACACCGATGATCCCGAGCTCCACAACGGCCGGAAGATGCTCGCCCAGGGCCTGCAGATCGCCGCCGGCGTGCCGCTGGCCTGCGACGAGCCGGCCGACTTCCGCAGCTTCCGCGTCGGCCTGTTCGGCCTCGACAAGCTGAAAAACGTCGAGCGCACCGTGCATCACCTCGAGGAGGCGCTCGCCGCCGCGCTGCGCGGCTGACGTCCGTCACGCGCCCGGCGCGCGTCAGACCCCGAGTTCGCGGCTCGCCAGCGCCGCCGCAGCGGCGCGTGTCTCGACGCCGAGCTTCTCGAACACATGCTCGAGGTGCTTGTTCACGGTGCGCGGGCTCATGCCGAGGATGTCGGCCACGTCGCGGTTGGTCTTGCCCTTGGCGATCCACGACAGCACCTCGGTCTCGCGCGGCGTCAGCGCCGCGCTGGCCAGGCGCGACGGCGCGGCCTCGCCGGCCGTGCGCAGGCTGAGCAGCCACATCGTCTCGCCCAGGCCGATGTCGCCCAGCGGGCGCGCCAGCAGCGCGCGCCCGTCGGCCGCGACCCGTTCCTCGCCGCCCAGCCAGTCGAGGCAGGCGGCCTCGCCCGCCGCACCGAAGAAGCCCTCGATCCAGCGCTGCGCCTGCGGCGAGCGCCACGCGACGCGCCGCTGCGCGTCGACCACCAGCACGCCCAGGCCGCCCAGGTCCGCCGCCTCGCGCGCCAGCCGCACGGCGCGCGCGTTGCGCACATGCGTGGCCAGCCGCGCCAGCACCTCGGGCGCGCGTGCGGGCTTGACGACGTAGTCCACCCCGCCGGCCGCGAAGCCGGCCACGATGTGCGCCGTCTCCGCGAGCCCGGTCATGAAGATCACCGGGATGTGGGCCCAGGCCGGCTGCGCCTTGATGCGCCGGCAGGTCTCGAAACCGTCCAGGCCCGGCATCAGCGCGTCGAGCAGGATCGCGTCGGGCGTCACCCAGTCCAGCCGCGCCAGCGCCGCGGCGCCGTCGTGCGCGACCAGCACCGTGTAGCCCTCCGCTTCCAGCTCGGCGGCCAGCGCGCCGAGCGACTGCGGCGCGTCGTCGACCAGCAGCACGACCGGGTTCACGACAGCCCCTCCGCCGGCGACACGACGGGCCGGATCGCAGCGCCATCCGTCGCCGGCGCATCGGCGGCGTCCGCGGCCTCGTCCGCCGCATCGGTGGCCGCCGGCGCGATCCGCTCGATCAGCGCCTCCCACGCAAAACGCTCGACCAGCACGCGCAGCTCGTCGGCCTGCGCGGCCCGGTCCGGGCACTCCGCCACCAGGCGCTCGAGTGCGAGCTTCAGCCCCTGCGCATGGCCCAGCCGCGCCAGCCGCAGCAGCGTGCGCGCGTGCTCCTCCGGCAGGGCGGCGCCGCCGGAGGGCGGCAGGCGCGGCACCCAGTGCGGCAGCGCCAGCTCGGCCACCCACTCGAGCTGCAGCAGCCGCTGCAGCAGCGCGAGCAGCTCGGACTCGATCACCGGCTTGTCGACGAAGCCCTGGCAGCCGGCCGCCGCGATGCGCTCGGCCTGGTTCTCGAACGCGTTCGCCGAGACGATCACGATCGGCAGGTCGGCGAAGCCCTGCGCACGCAGCGCGCGCGCGGTGGCCCAGCCGTCCATGTCGTCCATGCTCAGATCCAGCAGCACCGCGTCGGGCTGCTGCTCGAGCACGCTGTCCAGGCATTCGCGGCCGCTGGCCGCCTCGCGGATGCGAAAGCCCAGCGGCAGCAGCATGCCGGCCAGCATCTGGCGCTGCGTCGGCTGGTCGTCCACCACCAGCAGCGTGCGCCGCGCGCCGATGTAGCCGGACACCGGCCGTGCGCTCGCGCCGCGCGGCGCAGCCGGCTCGCTGGTCTCGGCGAGGTAGAGCCGGACGGTGAAGGTGCTGCCCTCGCCGGGCACGCTTTGCACGGTCAGCTCGCCGCCCATCAGCTGGGCCAGCAGGTGCGTGATCGTCAGGCCCAGGCCGGTGCCTGGCTCGCCGCTGCGCCGGCCGGCGGCGCCGCGCTCGAACGGCAGGAAGATGCGCTCCAGGTCCTGCGGTGCGATGCCGATGCCGGTGTCGATGACCTTGAAGCGTGCGACCTCGCGCGTGTGGTCCAGCACCAGCGTGACGCTGCCGCGCTCGGTGAAGCGCACCGCGTTGCCGAGCAGGTTCAGGATGATCTGGCGCAGCCGCCGCGCGTCGGCGCGCACGAACGGCGGCACGCGGCCCTCGGTGCGCAATTCGAAGCGCAGGCCCTTCGCGGCGGCCTGCGGCGCGACCATGCGCACCAGGTCGTCGAGGAACTCGCGCGTGGCCATGGGCGCGATGTCCAGGCGCAGCTTGCCGGCCTCGATGCGCGCCAGCTCGAGCAGGCCGTCGACCAGGCTGTGCAGGTGCTCGCCGCTGCGGCGGATCGTCTCGACCGCGGCGCGCCGTTCGCCGCGCACCTGCTCGTCCTTCAGCAGGATCTGCGCATAACCGAGGATGCCGTTCAGCGGCGTGCGCAATTCGTGCGTCATGCCGGTCACGTAGCGCGTCTTGGCCGAGTTGGCCGCCTCCGCGAGTTCCTTGGCGCGCTGCAGCTCGGCGTCGGTGCGGCGGTGCGCCTCGATCTCCTGCGTCAGCAGCAGGTTCTGGCGGTTCGATTCGTCCTCCGCCATGCGCCGGCTCTCGGCGCCCAGCACCATCCACCACGCGCCCACGGCCACCACCAGCGACAGCAGCGCGAAGGCCTTCAGGAACGGCCCGCGCAGCGCCTCGCGGTCGGCCACGTGCAGCGCGACCTGCTGGTCGTAGACCACGCCGAGGATCACCGCCAGCAGCGCGATCAGCGAGACCGCGACCACGAGGTAGTGCGCGACGCGGAAATTGATGCGCGCCGCGACCCGCTGCGGCAGCACCGCCGCGAGCGCGGCGCGCACCTGGTCGGCGGCCCGCGAGTCGGTCTTGCAGCGGTCCTGGCAGCGCGATTCCAGCGTGCAGCACAGCGAGCAGATCGGCGCGCCGTAGGCCGGGCAGGTGGCCATGTCCTCGGCCTCGAAGCGGTTCTCGCACACCGAGCAGCGCACCGCCTCGCCCGGCTTCCAGCCGCCGCCGGGCGGCCGGGCCAGATACCAGCGCCCGCGCGTGGCCCAGGCGATCAGCGGGGCGCTGGCCATCGAGGCGAACAGCGCGATGAACGGCGCGTACGCCTGCGCCTCGGGACCGAACACGCCGACCCAGGCGACGATCGCCAGCGTCGCGGCGAACAGCATCGAGCCGAGCCCGACCGGGTTGATGTCGTACAGGTGCGCGCGCTTGAACTCGATGTGCCTCGGGCTCCAGCCGAGCGGCTTGTTGATGACGAGGTCGGCCACCAGCGCGCCGACCCAGGCGATCGCGACGTTGCTGTACAGGCCGAGCACGCGCTCGAGCGCCTCGAAGACGCCGAGCGTCATCAGCAGCACTGCGATCAGCACGTTGAACACCAGCCAGACGACGCGGCCCGGGTGGCTGTGCGTGAGCCGCGCGAAGAAGTTGGACCAGGCGAGCGATCCCGCGTAGGCGTTGGTCAGGTTGATCTTGACCTGCGAGACGACGACGAACAGCGTCACGACGCCGAGCACCCAGGCCGGGTCGCGGAACACGTACGAGAAGCCGGCCATGTACATGTGGGTCGGCTCGATCGCCTTGCTGGTCGGCCACTCGTGCTGCAGCGCCAGGAAGGCGAGGAAGGCGCCGCCCAGCATCTTCAGCATGCCCGGCACCACCCAGCCGGGCCCGGCCACCAGCACCGCGGTCCACCAGCGCAGGCGGTTGGCGCGTGTCTTCTCGGGCAGGAAGCGCAGGTAGTCGACCTGCTCGCCGATCTGCACGACGAGCGAGAACGCCACGGTCGCCGCTGCGCCGGCCATCAGCCAGTCGAAGCCGGCGCTGCCCGAGACCTTGCCGGCGAGCGTCGTGAACTCGGCGAACTTGCCCGGGTCCTTCAGCGCGACGGCCGCGAACGGCAGCACCAGCAGCACGATCCACAGCGGCTGCGTCCACAGCTGCAGGCGCGAGATCAGCGTGATGCCGTGCATCACCAGCGGCACCACGCCGAGCGAGGCGATCAGGTAACACACCGACAGCGGCCAGCCGGTGTACATCTCGAGCGCGAGCGCGAGGATGGCCGCCTCGAGCGCGAAGAAGATGAACGTGAAGCTCGCGTAGACCAGCGAGGTCAGCGTCGAGCCGAGGTAGCCGAAGCCCGCGCCGCGCGTCAGCAGGTCCATGTCGACGCCGTACTTGGCCGCGTAGTAGCTGATCGGCAGCCCGGTCAGGAAGGTGATCAGCCCGACGACCAGGATCGCCCACAGCGCATTGGTGAAGCCGTAGGACAGCGCGATCGCGCCGCCGATCGCCTCCAGCGCGAGGAACGAGGTCGCACCGAACGCGGTGTTGGCCACGCGCGCCTCGCTCCACTTGCGGAAGTGGCGCGGCGTGTAGCGCAGCGCGTAGTCCTCCAGGGTCTCGTCGGCGACCCAACTGTTGTAGTCCCGGCGGATGCGGAAGATCTTCTGCGGAGCCAGCGCCAAACGACACCTCGCGAACAAAGCGAGTCGGTCCGCTTGCAAGAAGCGGTCCCGTGAGTCTCCCGCGGCGGCGGGCCGGCCCCGCTACGTCGAATGACGTATTCGGCCTGCGCAGCCTTGCTCCTACCGTGCAGGCCATGCGTTGCCGCACCGGCGCACAGCGATGGTGCCGGCAGCACCCCGAGTCGCCGTCCGCACCCACGAGGAGAAACCATGACCGACCGTGAATCCGTCTCGAAGCAACGTCGCCGTCTGCTGCAGGGTGCCGCCGCCCTGCCGCTGTCCGGCCTGCCCGCGCTGGGCTTCGCCGCCGCGCCGCCGACCGCACAGGTCAACACCACGAAGCTGGCGATCACCGACACCGAGGTGACGGTCGGCCAGCTGCACAGCGCCACCGGCACGATGGCGATCTCGGAGACCGGCTCGATCCAGGCCGAACAGCTCGCGATCGACCAGATCAACGCGATGGGCGGCATCCTCGGCCGCAAGATCAAGGTCATCAAGGAGGACGGCGCGTCCGACTGGCCGACCTTCGCCGAGAAGAGCAAGAAGCTGCTCGTCAACGACCGTGTCGCCACGGTGTTCGGCTGCTGGACCAGCGCCTCGCGCAAGGCCGTGCTGCCGGTGTTCGAGAAGGAGAACGGGCTGCTGTACTACCCGACCTTCTACGAGGGCCTGGAGCAGAGCAAGAACGTCATCTACACCGGCCAGGAGGCGACGCAGCAGATCATCTGGGGCCTGGACTGGGGCGCGAAGGAGAAGAAGGCCAAGACCTTCTTCCTGGTCGGCTCCGACTACATCTGGCCGCGCACCTCGATGAAGATCGCGCGCAAGCACATCGAGACGGTCGGCAAGCTCGGCAAGGTGGTCGGCGAGGAGTACTACCCGCTGGGCAACACCAACTTCAACTCGCTGATCAACAAGATCAAGGTCGCCAAGCCGGACTGCATCTTCTGCGCGGTGGTCGGCGGCAGCAACGTCGCGTTCTACAAGCAGCTCAAGGCCGCCGGCATCACCGGCGACAAGCAGTTCCTGCTGACGCTGTCGGTGACGGAAGACGAGATGACGGGCGTGGGCGGCGAGAACTTCGCCGGCTTCTACTCGTCGATGAAGTACTTCCAGACGCTCGACAACGCGAACAACAAGGCCTTCGTCGCGGCCTTCAAGGCCAAGTACGGCAAGGACGCGGTGATCGGCGACGTCACCCAGGCCGGCTACCTCGGCCCATGGCTGTGGAAGGCGGCGGTCGAGAAGGCCGGCAGCTTCGACGTCGACAAGGTCGTCGCGGCCTCGCCCGGCATCGAGCTGAAGACGGCGCCGGAGGGCTACGTGAAGCTGGACGCCAACCACCACCTGTGGAGCAAGGCGCGCATCGGCATGGGCATGCCCGACGCGACCTTCAAGGTGGTGGCCGAGTCGGCCGAGCTGATCAAGCCGGATCCGTTTCCCAAAGGTTACCAATGACCCACCCCCGGAGCGCCTGACGGCGCTCCCCCTCGAGGGGGCGACACCAGCGGACCGGCGGAGCCGGATCCGCGGTGTCCGCTCGATCCAACGTACTGCCGCGGAGTCGTGCGATGAGTTTCTCGGAGATGATGAACATCGGCCTGATGCAGGGCTTCGCGGGGCTGAGCCTGTTCTCGGTGCTGCTGCTGATGGGTCTGGGGCTGGCGATCATCTTCGGCCAGATGGGCGTCATCAACATGGCGCACGGCGAGTTCATGACGATCGGCGCCTACACCATCTTCCTCGGCTCGACGCTGTCGGAGAAGTTCGCGCCGGGCTTCATTCCGTACTACTTCCCCCTCGCGATCTGTGTCGCCTTCGTGCTCGCCTTCGCCGCCGGCTGGCTGGTCGAGTGGGCACTGATCCGCCACCTCTACAAGCGCCCGCTGGACACGCTGCTGGCGACCTGGGGTCTGAGTCTGGGCATCCAGCAGATGTTCCGCTCCGGCATCGGCCCGAAGGAGGTGAGCCCGACGCTGCCCGACTGGCTGCTCGGCTCCTGGGCCCCGGCCGAGGGCCTGGACATCCCGATCAACGGGCTGTTCGTGCTCGCGCTGACCACGCTCGTCACCGGCGGCGTGATGCTCGCGCTGTACCGCAGCCGCTGGGGCCTGCGCGTGCGCGCCACGGTGAGCAACCGCGCGATGGCCAACGCGATCGGCATCAACACGCGGCAGACCGACCGGCTGACCTTCGCGATCGGCTGCGGCATCGCGGGCGTGGCCGGCGCGGCCTTCACCACCATCGGCTCCACCGGCCCGACCTCGGGCTCGCTGTACATCGTCGACGCCTTCCTGGTCGTCACCTTCGGCGGCGCCGCCAGCCTGCTGGGCACCGTGGCCTCGGCCTTCGGCATCGCGCAGACGCAGTCGATCAGCGAGTTCTTCATGAGCGGCTCGATGGCCAAGGTGCTGACGCTGTCGCTGATCGTGCTGATCCTGATGATGCGGCCGCAGGGGCTGTTCGCCTCGAAAGTCCGGCGATGACCCACCCCCGTAGCGCCTTCGGCGCTCCCCCTCGAGGGGGCGCCGCCAGCGGCCCGGCGAAGCCGGCTCCGCGGCGACCGCTTGATCGCGTTGGTGACCGATCGAATCCGGAGAACCTCGTATGACATCCCTGAAGAACTGGTTCGCGCGCCCCGGCGTCGGCAGCACGCTGCTGCTCGCGCTGCTGCTGCTCGTCGTGCTGCCGCTCTCGCTCGACGCCTTCCGTCTCAACCTGGTCGGCAAGTACCTGACCTACGCCTTCGTCGCCGTCGGCCTCGTGATGGTGTGGGGCTACGGCGGCGTGCTCAGCCTCGGCCAGGGCGTGTTCTTCGGCCTCGGCGGCTACGCGATGGCGATGTTCCTCAAGCTGGAGGCCAGCGACCCGGTGAGCACCAAGATCCAGAGCACGCCG
>JAHBZL010000076.1 GCA_019635485.1 Piscinibacter sp.
CTTGACTTCCTCGAGCTCATTGCGGCTCGCGTCATAGCCATCCGCCCGGCCCCGAACGTGCAGGCCCCGGAAGTCGCCGGACAGGCTGACCTCGGCCTCATGCCCCGGCCCGCGCCGACGGGCCACCAGCGCATGCCCCTCCTGGCCCTGCAGCGCCGTGGGGGCCGGCGTGAACCGCAGGTCCAGATCCCCCTGGCGGGCCACGAACTCGCACAGCGCCCGCACGGCGACCGTGCAGACCGGTGTCGAAGGCTCATCAACCAGGCTCATGCCGCGCCATGGTACCCCTGTGCGACACGCCGCGGATTACCCGCACACAGGTCAAAACTGAGCCACCCGCCATTCGCCACAAGGATGCGGGTTCGCTTCTATTCAGCTTTGTCACTAATGTGTATACAGTTTGGTAAACAGCAAAGTCCACAACCGGAGCCGCCATGACTTCTACCATCCACCCCGTTGATGAAAAGCTGCCCGCGGGCAGGCTCACGGCCCTGGGGCTGCAACACGTGCTGGTGATGTACGCGGGCGCCGTGGCGGTGCCGCTCATCGTGGGCCGAGCACTGAAGCTCAGCCCCGAGCAGGTGGCCATGCTCATCTCGGCCGACCTCTTCTGCTGCGGCCTGGTCACCCTCATCCAGTCATTGGGTGCCACGCAGTGGTTCGGCATCAAGCTGCCGGTGATGATGGGCGTCACTTTTGCCTCCGTGGCGCCGATGGTGGCCATGGCCAACAGCCACCCTGGCGTGGCCGGCGCCGGCCTGATCTTCGGCGCCATCATCGGTGCCGGGATGCTCTCGATCCTGATCGCGCCACTGGTCAGCCGCATGCTGAGGTACTTCCCACCCGTGGTCACGGGCACCATCATCGCGGTGATCGGGATCAGCCTGATGCGCATCGGCATCAACTGGATCTTCGGCAACCCTTTCGGTCCCACCGCGCCCAGCATGGTCAGCCCCGAGCATGCGCAGTGGCTCGCCAGCATGAACGGCCTGGCTGCCAGCGGATCCGTTCCCCCGGTACCGCCCGGCCTGGCGCTGGTCGGCACCGTGCCCAATCCGCGGTACGCCCCGCTGGCGCATGTGGGCATCGCGGCGGTGGTGCTGGCCTCCATCCTGCTGATCGCCAAGTACGCCAGGGGCTTCGTTGCGAACATTTCGGTGTTGCTGGGCATCGTCATCGGTGGCGTGATCGCGGCCGGAGCCGGGCTGATGAGCTTCGACAAGGTGGCGCGCGCCAGCTGGTTCGACGTGGTGTTGCCGTTCGAGATCGCCACGCCGGTGTTCGACCCCATCCTGATCCTCACCATGACCCTGGTCATGATTGTCGTGATGATCGAATCCACCGGAATGTTCCTTGCGCTGGGCGAGATGACGGGCCGCAAGGTGGAGCAGCCCGACCTTGCCCGCGGCCTGCGCACCGACGGCCTGGGTACGCTGATCGGCGGCATCTTCAACACCTTCCCGTACACCAGCTTCTCGCAGAACGTCGGGCTGGTCGGCGTCACCGGCGTGAAGAGCCGCTGGGTATGCGTCGCCGGCGGCGTGATCATGATCGTCCTGGGCATGCTGCCGAAGATGGCCGCGTTCGTCGAGTCGATCCCGGTGTTCGTGCTCGGCGGCGCCGGGCTGGTGATGTTCGGCATGGTCGCCGCGACCGGCATCCGCATCCTGTCGACGGTGGACTACAAGGGTAACCGCCACAACCTGTACATCGTCGCGCTGTCGATCGGCTTCGGGCTGATCCCGCTCGTCGCGCCGCGCTGGACCCAGCAGATGGCGCACGGCCTGCACCCGCTGCTGGAGTCCGGCATCCTGCTGACCGCGCTGGCCGCGGTGGCGCTGAACCTGTTCTTCAACGGCGCGAAGGCCGACACGGCGGGCGCGGTCGAGGCCGCGAAGGCGGCGGAAGCCCACTGAGCAGATGCCGACCCTGCTGGTCCGCGATGCCACGCTGCTCGTCACGATGGACGAGCAGCGGCGCGAGATCGCCGGTGGCGGCCTGTTCGCGCGCGACGGGGTGATCGAGGCGGTCGGCACCCGCGACGCGTTGCCGAGCACGGCCGACGAGGTGATCGATGCGCGCGGTCAGGTCGTCATCCCAGGCCTCGTCAACACGCACCACCACTTCTACCAGACGCTGACGCGGGTGGTGCGCCCGGCGCAGGACGCCGAGCTGTTCGGCTGGCTGCGCACGCTGTACCCGATCTGGGCCCGGCTGACGCCGGAGATGGCCTTCGTCTCGACGCAGACGGCGATGGCCGAGCTGCTGCTGTCCGGCTGCACGACCACCAGCGACCACCTCTACCTGTTCCCGAACGGCGTGCGGCTGGATGACACGCTGGAGGCCGCGGCGCAGATCGGCATGCGCTTCCACGCGGCGCGCGGCGCGATGAGCGTCGGCGAGTCCCGGGGCGGCCTGCCGCCGGATGCCGTGGTCGAGGACGAGGCCGCGATCCTCGCCGACACGCAGCGCGTGATCGAACGCTGGCACGACCCGGACCGGCACGCGATGCAGCGTGTCGTCGTCGCGCCGTGCTCGCCGTTCTCGGTCAGCCGCGAGCTGATGCGCGATGCCGCCGCGCTGGCGCGCGCAACGGGTGTCAGCCTGCACACGCACCTGGCCGAAAACGACAACGACATCGCCTACACACGCGAGAAGTTCGGCTGCACGCCGGCCGAGTACGCCGAGCAGCTCGGCTGGGTCGGCCGGGACGTCTGGCATGCGCACTGCGTCAAGCTCGATGCGGCGGGCATCGCGCTGTTCGCGCGCACCGGCACCGGCGTCGCGCACTGCCCCGGCTCGAACATGCGCCTGGCCTCCGGCATCGCGCCGATCCGGGCCATGCGCGATGCGGGCGTGCCGGTCTCGATCGCGGTCGACGGCTCGGCGAGCAACGACAGCGGCCACCTGCTGGCGGAGGCCCGGCTCGCGCTGCTGCTGCAGCGCGTGGCCCACGGCCCGTCCGCGCTGTCGGCGCGCGAGACGCTCGAGATCGCCACGCGTGGCGGCGCGCAGGTGCTGAACCGCGACGACATCGGCCGGCTTGCGCCGGGCTGCAGTGCCGATCTGGCGAGCGTGCCGCTGGACGAGATCGGCCTCGCCGGCGCAGGGCACGACCCGCTGGCCGCGCTGTTCTTCTGCCACGTGCCGCGTGTGCGGCACACCGTCGTCGGCGGCCGTGTCGTCGTGCGCGACGGGCAGCTGGTGCCGATCGATCTGCCGCGCCTGCTGGAGCGGCACAACCGCCTGGCCGCCGTGCTGGCGGCCTGACGACGCCCTTCAGGCGATCTTCCAGAAGCGCGCGATCAGCGCGCGCCGGTCGACCTCGTCGCCGGCCTGCTCGACCAGCGCCGCGAAGAACTGCTCCCGGCTCGATGCGATGGCGGCCGCGCGTCGGGCGATCAGCGTGGCCAGCGGGCCGATCTCCTGCGCGAGAATCTGCCGCGCCTGCTCCACGACCGCGGGGGACAACGGCGTGTCGCCCAGGACCGGCAGCGGCCGCGAGGGAACGCTCGGCGGCGCGACGGCATTCCCCGGGAAATGGCGCGCGGCGCGGGCGATGAAGCCCGCGCGTTCGTCCTCGTCCAGCGACTGCGCGGCGCGGGCGAGCAGGGTCCCGACGTCGTGGCAGTGGCGCGCGGCGTCGCGCACGACGAGCCCAGCCATCGGCCCGAGCAGCGGCAGCAGCTCGGCCTCGACGGTCGGCAGCAGGCTCGGTGCCGTGGCCGGCGGCGCACCCGCGGGGGCCGCCTGCGGCACCGGCCGCATCGGGCCGGAGGCGGCCGGCAACGGCAGTGAGACCGGCGCCGAATTCGCCGCCTCGTCCACCCGCGGGCCGAGGCGCGGCAGCACCTGCGTCGGGACGTCCGCCGCGGCGGTCCGCAGGCGCACCAGCGTCTCGACGGACAGCGTCGGCCGGATCGTCCGGTCGGCGGCGGCGCAGAGCGCATCGCGCATCTCGGCCGCGCTGGCGAACCGGTCCTCCGGTCGCCGGGCCAGTGCCAGCGCGACGACGGCATCGAAGCGGGACGGCACGGCTGGCCGCAGCGGCAGCGCGGAGGGCGCCGGCGGCGTCTGGTGCAGCACCTGGTACATCACCGCGCTGCTGCTGCCCTGGAACGGCGCCCGGCCGGTCAGCAGCTCGTACAGCAGCACGCCGCAGGAGAAGATGTCGACGCGCTGGTCGGGCGCCTCGTCGGTGTAGCGCTCCGGTGCCATGTAGCCCGGCGAGCCGAGCACGGTGGTGTGGTGCGTGCGGTCGGCTGAGTCGATGCGCGCGATGCCGAAGTCGCTCACCTTCAGCCGCCCGTCCGGCGTGATCAGCAGGTTGGCCGGCTTGATGTCGCGGTGCCACACGCCCTGGGCGTGCGCGCACTCGAGCGCGCCGAGCAGCTGCAGCATCAGGCTGAGCGCGTCGTCCAGCGGCAGCCGGGCGCCGCCGCGCGTCAATTCGAGCAGCGAGGTGCCGTGCACGTACTCCATCGCGATGTAGCGCTCGGACGGGGTCTCGCCGTATTCGTACACCGAGACGATGTTCGGGTGGCTCAGCCGGCCGGCTGCCTGCGCCTCGACCCGGAAGCGCGTCGCCGCGGCGATGTCGCGTGCGCCGGGCGCGAGCAGCGACGCGCGGATCGCCTTGATCGCCACCGGACGGTGGATGTGCGGGTCGACGGCGAGGTAGACGACCCCCATCGCCCCTTCGCCGAGCACGCGCGTGACGAGGTACTTGCCGAGCTGGCGCGGCGCGCTGTCCGGCACCACCGGCAGCTCGGGCGCGAAATCGATCGGGCGCGCGCTCATGAGGGGGCTCCTTCGAGCATCTTCATCGCCTGCACCAGGCTCTTGCGCATGCGCGTGAAGGACTGTGCCAGGCGGCCGATCTCGTCGCGCGCGCCCGCGACGAAGGGCGGTGCGCTCATCTCGCCGAGGCTGACGCGGTCGGCCAGGCGGGCGAGGCGGCTTACCGGCCGGATCACCAGCCACCACAGCATCAGGTTCAGCGCGGCGGCGATGGCGAGGAACACCGCCGAGAGCATGCCCATGAAGAGCGCCCACGCGGCGTGCGCCCGCTCCAGCGGCACCGCCATCGGCACCGAGACCATCTGCGCGCCGACGATCTCGTTGTGCTGCCAGCCGAAGCCGTTGGCGGGGCCGTACTTCTCGACCAGCGTGCGCGGCGCCGCCTCGACGGTGCTGTGGCAGCGCAGGCAGGCCGCGTCCGCGATGCGGATCGGCCGGGCGATGTAGAGCGAGCGGCCCGCCGGCGTATCGCGCTCGCCGACGAACTCCTTGCTGTCCGGCGCCTTGCGGAACTCGGCGATCACGTCCGCCTCCCACGCGACGGCGCGATCGCGCGGGTTGGTCGGGTTCAGCGTCGCCTCCTTGTAGCTGTACTCGGGGTGGTTCTTCTGCAGTGCCGCGATCACCTCCGTGGCCGAGAAGGCCGGCACCGACTGCGGCAGGAAGGCGTACTTCATCTGGGTCTCGAGCAGTGGGGCGATCTGCTTGGAGGTGTAGGCACGCACCGCGAGGGCCTTCTCGAGCAGGAAGCGCGCGTGCTGCAGCACTTCCTCCTGCGCGTGGCGCTCGAGCATCTGGCGCGTCATCACGCTCGTGGCGCCCAGGCCGAGCAGGAACACGAGCAGGAAGACGAGGTTGAACTTCAGCAGCAGTTTCATGGGGATTCCTTGGTCGGGGCGGCCGCGTCCGGGCGCGGCGCGCCGGGCCAGCGAAGCTGGCCGTGCAGGTTGACGGCGACGGGCATCACCGCGGCGGGCTCGGCCGCAGGGCTGGACGCCGCAGGTTCCGGCGGCGGCGGGCGACGCACCACCACCACGGGCTTGGGCCGGTACTTCTCGGGGAACAGCGTGCGGTCCCATTCCGGATGGGCCCGCAGTTCGGCGACGAGGCCGGCGCGGAACTCGCGGTCACGCGCGCGCGCGGCGAAGCGCCGCACGAAGGTGCTGCGCAGCGGCGCTTCGGCGTTCAGCCAGTGCGCCACTTCGGCGTAGGCCGCCTCGGTGCCCGGGCCGGGTTCGACCGGCGCCTTCTCGAAGCGGGCCAGGCGGTGCGGCAGCGTGTCGACGAAGGCGCGCGGCAGGCCCTGCATCAGGTCCTTCGGCGGCCGCCGCTGCAGGAGGCCGGCGCTGCCGGTGCGCTGCACCCAGGCATCGCCATCGCGCAGCCGGGCCCGCCCGTCGACCAGCACCGCCCCGCTCTCGGCGAACACCAGCACGGCCTGCGGCGTCACGCGCAGCACGGCGTTGCCGGCGATCTCCGCGCGCTCCAGCCCCGGCGCCGCGAGGCCGCCGGGGGCTTCGCCGGCGCCGACCTTGAGCCAGCCGCGGGCCAGGTAGAGCAGCTCGGCGCGCCCGCCGAGCGGCGCCGTGGGGCGCAGCAGCAGTTCGGTGGCGGGGCCGAGGTCCAGCGTCGTGCCGTCGCTCAGTTCGAGGCGCGCGAGCCGCGCCGTGTCGCCGCTGCCGACGATGTCGTCGGCGTGCAGCGGCAGGCCTTCGGTCGCCGCGAAGCGCTGCGTGCCGCGCAGCACGCTGACGTCGCCGCCGTCGAGGATCGTGATCCGCCCGACCGCCTCGGGCGCGGCCGCGGCCGCCGCCGGCAGCAGCGCGGCCAGCAGGGCGCCAGTGCGCAGCAGGGTCGACAGGAACATCGTGCCTCCTCTCGCGGAGCGAATCGCCACGCGAAGCAGGATAGGTTTCCGGGGTGCCCTGCGGCTTCATCCAGAATGGGGGGAAGAGAGGCCCGTTCGTGGGGGGCCTTTCTAGGTTGCCCACTCGAAAAATGAAGCACCCGATCCCGACCGAAGCGCAGTTGCGCACCGATCTCGCCGCGGCCTACCGGCTGGCGGCGCAGCATGGCTGGGACGACACCATCTACACGCACCTGTCCGCTGCGTTGCCGGGCGAGCCCGGCTGCTACCTGATCAACCCCTTCGGCGCGCGCTTCGACGAGATCACCGCCTCGAGCCTCGTCAAGGTCGATGCGACCGGCCGCGTGATCGACGGCTCGGGCCGCGCGGTGAACCCCACCGGTTTCACGATCCACGGCGCCGTGCATGCCGCGCGGCCGGACGTCATGTGCGTGATCCACCTGCACACGCCCTGGGGCGTCGCGCTGTCCATGCTGCCGGACGGGTTGCAGCCGACCTCGCAGTTCGCGATGCGCCTGCACGGCCGGCTCGGCCGGCACGCCTACGAGGGCCTCGCGCTCGGGCGTGAGGAGCAGCTCCGCCTGGTCGCCAACCTCGGCGCGCTCGACGGGCTGATCCTCGACAACCACGGCACGCTGACCGTCGGCCGCACCGTCGCCGAGGCCTGGATGCTGATGTACCTGCTCGAGCGCGCTGCGCAGGCGCAGCTCACCGCCATGGCGGCCACCGGCGGCCGCGTGCGCGTGGTGCCGGACGCCATCGCGGCACTGACGCACCGACAATGGGTGGGCGACGGCAGCGAGATCGACGGCGACCTCGAATGGCCGGCGCTGCTGCGCGGCCTGGACCGCAGCTCACCCGGCTACAAGGACTG
>JAHBZL010000077.1 GCA_019635485.1 Piscinibacter sp.
GCGCTGGCCGCGGCGCGCCGCGAGCAGGAGGAGATGCTCAAGGAGCTGCGCCTGGTCAAGGGCCTGATCGAGGAACGTTTCGGGGCGCTCGCCTACATGGAGAAGCTGCAGCGCCAGCCCGGCCAGGCGCGCCTGATCCAGAAGATGCTCGACTGCGGCTTCTCGCCCGCGCTGGTGCGCAAGCTCGCCGACGCGATGCCGGCCGAGATCGCCGACGAGACGATCTGGGCCGCCGGCGTGCTCGAGCGCAACCTGGTCACCGGCGAGGCCGACGGCGCGCTGGAGGACCAGGGCGGCGTCTACGCGCTGGTGGGCGCCACCGGCGTCGGCAAGACCACGACCACCGCCAAGATCGCCGCCGCCTTCGCCACCAAGTTCGGCGCCGGCAACCTGGGCCTGATCACGCTGGACGCCTACCGCCTCGGCGCCCACGAGCAGCTGCGCGCCTACGGCCGCATCCTCGGCGTGCCGGTGCACACCGCGCACGACCGCGCCTCGCTGGAGGACCTGCTCGAGCTGCTGGCCGGCAAGAAGATGGTGCTGATCGACACCGCCGGCATGGCGCAGCGCGACAGCCGCACCCGCGAGCTGCTGGACATGCTGCAGCACCGCTCGATCCGCAAGCTGCTGGTGGTCAACGCCGCCTCGCAGGGCGAGACCGTCGAGGACGTGCTGGTGGCCTACCGCGCCACCAGCTGCGCCGGCATCGTGCTGTCCAAGCTGGACGAGGCCGTCAAGCTCGGGCCGGCGCTGGACGCGCTGATCCGCCACAAGCTGAAGGTGATCGGCGTCGCGAACGGCCAGCGCGTGCCGGAGGACTGGCACCGCCTGTCGGCCAACGCGCTGGTGCACCGCGCGCTGCGCGGCGGCGGCAGCACGGCCTACAAGTTCGATGCCGGCGACGTCAACCTGGTGTTCTCCTCGCCGCGTGCCGGCGCGCTGCACGCCGCGGCGCTCTGACCCGACCACTCCAACGACAACCCGCTCTCTCGATGCGCGACTACGCCTCGTCACCGATGCCGCTGGACCAGGCCCACGGCCTGCGCCGCCTGTTCGCCCGCCAGCGCGCGACCTGCGTGCCGGTCGTCTCCAACCCGAACATGGCGTTCGGCGGAATGATGCTGGAACGCCTGTGCGCCGCGTTCGGCGAACACGGCCTGCACACGCTGGTCGTGGACGCCTCCGAGCGTGCCCAACCCGCCTCCGAGCGCGCGCTGGTGGACCTGGCCGACGCGGTCGAGACGCTGTCGCCGCAGGTGTCGTACCTGGCCGCGCGCGGCCTGGCGATCCGCTACGTCGACGCGACCGGCTCGACCGCCCCGTTCCTGCAGGCACTGGCCGACGCCGTGCCGCGCGCCGAGGTGGTGCTGGTGCACGCCCCGGCGGCCGAGCTGTGCCGGCTGTTCGCACGCGGCGCCGAGCTGGCGCGTGCCGGCGGCGACGACACCGCGGCGCCGCGCCCGCTGCTGCTGGCCGACGACCGGCCGGCCAGCGTCACGCACGCCTACGCCTCGCTGAAGCTGCTGACGCAGCGCGCCGGGCTGGTCGTGCACGAGCTGCTGCTGGGAGCCGCGCCGAACTCGCCGCGTGCCGAGCGCATCGCGATGCAGCTGGCCACCTGCGCCGACGATTTCCTGGGCGCGGTGCTGCGCGACTGGGTGCAGATCGACCCGGCCGTGCACGCCACCGAGCCGCCCTGCGACGGCCTGCGCCGCCTGGTGCGCGAACGCCTCGGCGCGCGCGCCGGCGCGCTGCAGACGCCGTGTTACGTGGATCGACCGCCGCTCGCGCCGACGCGCCACGCGGCCATGAACTGAGGACCTGGGGAGGCCACGCGATGTACACCGCCAAGGGTCAGCTGGACCTGAACTCGATGCTCGAGCAGTACAGCCCGCTGGTGCGCCGGCTGGCGCACCAGATGATCGCCAAGCTGCCGGCCAACGTCGAGATCGACGACCTGATCCAGGTCGGCATGATCGGCCTCGCCGATGCGCTGTCGCGCTTCGACGCGGCGCAGGGCGTGCAGTTCGAGACCTTCGCGACGCAGCGCATCCGCGGCGCGATGCTCGACGAGCTGCGCGGCAACGACTACCTGTCGCGCGGCACGCGCAAGCAGCAGCGCTCGATCGAATCGGCCGTGCACAAGCTGGAGCAGAAGCTCGGCCGCGCGCCGGCCGAGAGCGAGATCGCGCGGGAGATGGGCCTGAGCCTCACCGAGTACCAGGAGCTGCTCGGCAAGGTGCGCGGCACGCAGCTGGTCTACCTGGAGGACATGTCGGGCGACGACGGCGACAACGATTACCTCGACCGCCACGTCGCCGACGAGCAGGCCAACCCGCTGTCGCAGCTGCAGGACCACCGCATGCGCGCCGCGCTGGTGGAGGCGATCAAGCAGCTGCCCGAGCGCGAGCAGTACGTGATGTCGATGTACTACGAGCACGACATGAACCTGAAGGAGATCGCGGCGGTGCTGAAGGTGACCGAGTCGCGTGTCTGCCAGCTGCACAGCCAGTCGATCGCGCGCCTGCGCGTCAAGCTGCGCGAGTACTGAACCGACCCGAGGAGACAAGCCCATGTTCGCCGTACTGCGCCGCCCCGCCGCGCCCCAGCCGGCCGCCGCCGTTCGTGACGAGAACGAGGAAGGCGGCCAGGGCCGGCTGCGCGACGCGATCCAGTCGATCGCCGAGCGGGCCAGCACCATGGGCCGCGAAGCCGCCGAGGTGCGCGGCGTGATCGAGGACACCACGAAGGCGGCGCACCGCAGTGCCGAGGCCGTGTCGGCCCTGGCGCACCAGGTGCAGGAGATCACCCGCTCGCAGGAAGTGATCCGCGAGGTCACGCAGGCCAGCCATGGGGCCGTCGGACGCGCCCGCGAGGCGGTCGAGGGTGTCGGCCAGGAGGTCGCCGCGATCGTCGCCACGCTGCGGGAGGTCGCCGGCGCGGCCGGCGGGATCACGCAGATCGCGCTGCAGACCCGGCTGGTGGCGTTCAACGCCTCGGTCGAGGCCAAGCGCGCCGGCGAGGCCGGGCGCGGCTTCGGCGTCGTCGCCGACGCGGTGAAGGACCTCGCGGCGCAGGTCGAGGCCTCGTCCAAGCAGATCATGAGCACGGTCGCGGTGCTGAACACGCGCATCGAGGCGCTGTCGGCCGAGATCCGTGCCGACGCCGGTGCCGCCGGCCAGGGCGCGTTCCACCGCGCGCTCGCCGACGTCGAAGGGGGCGTCGAGCGCATCGGTCAGGCCGCCGACGCGAGCCGCGGCATCTGCGGCGAACTGAACCAGCGCATGGGCGGCATCGAGACGGAGATGCACGCCAGCGGTGCCGCGCTCGACCAGGCGATGACGCGCAGCGAGGCGTTCCTGAGGATCTCCGAGCAGATGATCGAGACGGTCGCCGAATGCGGCATCGCGACCGAGGACACGCCGTACATCCGCGCCGCGCAGCAGGCCGCCGCCGAGATCTCGCAGCTGCTGGAGGACGCGCTGCGCAGCTCGGCCATCACGTCGGCCCAGCTGTTCGACGAGGACTACCGCCCGCTGCCCGGCACCAACCCGGCGCAGCACACGACGCAGTTCATCGAACTCGCCGACCGGCTGTTTCCGGCGGTGCAGGAGCGCCTGCTCGAACTCTCGGACAAGGTCGTCTACTGCATCGCGGTGGACCGCAACGGCTACGTGCCGACGCACAACCGCAAGTACTGCCATCCGCAGCGCGCGGGGGACGTCGTGTGGAACACCGCCAACAGCCGCTGGCGGCGCATCTTCAACGATCGCACCGGCCTCGCGTCGGCGCGCAACGAGCGGCCCTTCCTGCTGCAGACCTACCGGCGCGACATGGGCGGCGGCCGCTTCGTGCTGATGAAGGAAGCCGCCGCGCCGATCGTCGTCGCCGGCCGCCATTGGGGCGGGCTGCGGCTGGCGTTCCAGTTCTGAGCGGCGGGCACCCGCCGCGGAGCGCCGACATGCGCTGGGTCTGGCCGCTGCCGGCGCTGGCCGCCTGGGCGGCCGCCTGGGGCCTGTTCATCGGGCTGCAGCGGGCCGAGGCCGGCGCCCTGCCGGCTTTCGGGCTGGCGGCTTTGCTGGGTATCGTGCTGTCGGTGCTGGGCTCGACACGCTGGCGGCGCCTCTTCATCGCGGTGGGCTTCCCGTTCTCGCTGGCCGCCTCCGGGCTGGCCGGCACGCTGCCGGCCTGGGCCTGGTTGATGCCGCTCGCGCTGCTGCTGCTGCTGTACCCGCTGAACGCCTGGCGCGACGCCCCGCTGTTCCCGACGCCGCAGGGCGCGCTGCGCGGCCTGCATGCGCTCGTGCCGCTGCCGGACGGTGCCCGCATCGTCGACGCCGGCTGCGGCCTCGGCGACGGCCTGCTCGAGCTGCGCCGCGAGTACCCGCGGGCGCGCCTGCTGGGCCTGGAGTGGAGCTGGCCGCTGCGCCTGGCCTGCGCCTGGCGCTGCCGCTTCGCGACGCTGCGCCGGGCCGACATCTGGGCCGAGGACTGGTCCGGTGCCGACCTGGTCTACCTGTTCCAGCGCCCCGAGAGCATGGCCCGTGCGCTGGCGAAGGCGCGCCGCGAGCTGCGCCCCGGCGCCTGGCTCGCGAGCCTCGAGTTCGCGGTGCCGGGCACGTCACCCGACGCGCGGCTGGAAGCCGTGCCGGGCAAGCCGGTCTGGCTGTACCGGGCCGCGCGGCACTGACGGACTGAGAAGCCCGAACCCGCCACGCCCGCTCGTCCCGCCAGAACGCGGCCACTCGTCGTTGCAAATGCTCGCCATGGCACGAGCTATGGCTGTGCTTTGCGCCTGGATGGGCCGCGTTCTGTCGGTCCCCTCGGGCGCGCCGGGTTCATTCACAGCTTCTGAGCCGGCCGCGAGCCGGTTCAGGCGAACAGCAGCTCGGCGAACCGGTGGCCCAGCCGCGCCTGCTCGGCCGCCGCGCGCGCCTGGGCCTCGCGCTCGCGCGCGGCGGCGGCCTCGGCCGCGCGCCG
>JAHBZL010000078.1 GCA_019635485.1 Piscinibacter sp.
CGCTCGTCCAAGCCGACCAGCCCCTCGCGCACGGCCCAGCGCACCAGCGCCGGTACGTCGGACAGGCCGAGCTTGGCCATCAGCCGGCTGCGGTAGGTATCGACCGTCTTCGGCGACAGGTGCATCTGCGTGCCGATCTCGCTGCTGGAGCCGCCGCGCGCCACCATCACGGCGATCTGGCGCTCGCGCGGCGAGAGCACGTCCGGTCCGCGGTCAGCCTGCGCCGGCGCGGCGGCGGCCAGCGCCGCCTCGTGCTCGCCGAGATGCCGGCCGCCGGCCAGCACGACGTCGATCGCGCGCCGCAGCTCGCTGCGCGACGAACCCTTGCGCACGTAGCCGGCCGCTCCGAGGCGCAGCGCCTCGGCGATGTCGCGCGGCTGTTCGGACATCGAGACCACGATCACCGGCGCCTCGAAGCGCCGGCGCTGGAACTCGGCCAGCACCTCGTGGCCCGAGCGTTCGCCCAGGTGCAGGTCGAGCAGCACCAGATCGGGCTGCAGGCGCATCGCCTCCGCCACCGCCGCCGTCGGGCCGGCGGCCTCGCCGATCACCTCGTGGCCGTCGGCCTCCAGCCCGGCCCGCAGCATGTCGCGGAGCAACTCATGGTCGTCGATGATGAAGATGCGGGGCATTCAGTGCGCGCTTTTGCGCGCATTTTGCGCCGGACACGCGGCGGCGCCCAGCGCTCCGGATCGAAACGCCCTCAGGCGGCGGCCGCCTGGCGGGTGCGGAAGATGCGCACCGCCTCGCCCACCACCTCGGCCTGCTGCTTCAGCGAGCTGGACGCGGCGGCCAGCTCCTCGACCATGGCGGCGTTCTGCTGCGTCAGCGTGTCCAGGTTGGCGACGGCCGCGTTCACCTGCACTGCGCCGGCAGACTGCTGCTCCGAGGCCCCGCTGATCTCGGCCACCAGCTGGTGCACGCGGCGCACCGCCTCGACGGTCCGCTGCACGGTCGCACCGGTGTCGCCGACCAGGCGCGTGCCGGTCTCGACCTGGCCGATCGCATCCTCAATCAGCGTCTTGATCTCGCGTGCGGCGCCGCTGGTGCGCTGCGCCAACGCCCGCACCTCGCCGGCCACTACCGCGAAGCCGCGTCCCGCCTCGCCGGCGCGCGCCGCCTCGACGGCCGCGTTCAAGGCCAGGATGTTGGTCTGGAACGAGATGCCGTCGATCGTGCCGATGATCTCGCCGATCCGGCCGGAGGACCGGCGGATGCCGTCCATGCACTGCACCGCCTCGTTGGCGGCGCTGCCGCCGCGCTGCGCCACCGAGGACGCCTCTTCCGCCAGCCCGGTGGCGACCCGGGCCGATTCGGCGTTCTGCCGGATGGTCGCGGTGATCTGCTCGAGCGAGGCCGCCGTCTGCTGCAGGTTGCTCGCCTGCGACTCGGTGCGGCTCGACAGGTCGTGGTTGCCGCCGGCGATCTCGCGCGCGGCGGTGTCGATGCCGTCGACCTCGCGGCGCACGTCGCCGACGATGGCCTGCAGGTTCACGTTCAGCTGCGTCAGGCCACGCGCCAGCCGGCCGGCCTCGTCGTGGCGGTCGCTCGCGAGGTGCTGGGTCAGGTCACCGGCGGCCATGCGGTTGCAGATGTCCGTGGCAGCACGCAACGGCGCGAGCGCCATGCGCCGCAGCCACCAGGCGGAAGCGCCGCCGATCGCGACGGCCGCGGCGATGCCCACGCCACCCGGCAGCCAGGTGGCGACGCCGAACGCCGCCAGCGGCGTGCAGGCGGCCGCGGCGGCGAGGCGATCGCCGAGGCCCGGCCGGCGCAGGCGCTGCAGCAGCCCGGTGCCGGCGCGACGCAGTTGGCCCTCCTGCAGGTGCAGGCGCAGGCGGCCGTGGGCGGCCTCCTGCCGCATCGCGGCGTACAGCTGCTCGGCGGCCGCGACCTCGGCGCGCGCCGGCCTGGTCCGCACCGACATGTAGCCGACCACCGTGCCGTCCTCCCGCACCGGCGTGACGTTGGCCCGCACCCAGTAGTGGTCGCCGTTCTTGCGCCGGTTCTTGACCAGCGCCGACCACGGATGACCCGCCTGCAGCGTGGCCCACATGTCGCGGAAGGCCTCGGCCGGCATGTCCGGGTGGCGGATCAGGTTGTGCGGCTGGCCGAACAGCTCCTCGCGTTCGTAGCCGCTGACGGCGATGAAGGCCGGGTTGCAGTAGGTGATGCGGCTCTTCAGATCCGTCGTCGAGACCAGAGTCACCCCGTCGTCGAGCAGGTACTCCCGGTTGGTCACCGGGCCGTTGTTGCGCATGGGATGCCCCGCGGCGTGTTGCGATGCCCGGAATATCGGCGGGCCGCACACGGCGCATGATCCGGTCGGCTGTGGGGAGATCTGGACGGGGTCGGGTGCCGTTTGAGCCAGCTCAAACCGGCGCCACGCCGATCAGCACGCGGTGGGCCCAGAGCACGAACAGCACATACAGGCCCAGCCCGCCGAGCACGGCGATCCAGTCGTTGGCCCGGCCGGCAGGCGCGCCCGGCAACGCCCGCTGGGTACGGCGGCGCATCGAGATCCGGTCGGCCACCGCCCAGGCCAAGAATGACCCGAACAGCAGCACGTCGGCCAGGCCGCCGTTGGCCAGCAGGTGGGCCGTGGCCCACAGCTTCGTGGCCAGCAGCATGGGGTGCCGGGTGGCCGCCTGCAGGCGCCCCGGCAGGTACGCGGCCAGCAGCAGCACGAACACCGGCAGCAGCAGCAGCATCGCCAGGTGGCGCAGCGCGGGTGGCGGTACGTACAGCACCGGCGCCATCTGGCGTGCCTGGCCGTAGCCGATCACGATCAGCACGAAGCCGGCCAGCGCGAGCACCGAGTACAGGCCCTTCCAGGGCAGGTCACCGAGGCGCGCGGCCTGGGCGTCGCGCCAGGCCGGCGCGACGATCGAGACCGAGTGCACCCCGAGGAACAGGACGAGACCGACGATCAGCAGGGCCATGGGCGCATCCGGGAGCCGGGATGCGCCGGAGTCTACTTACTCGGATTCCTTGATGAGACGGCCCGCGGCGGACTGGATCGGCCGCGCGTTCATCGGGTACAGGCGCGAGAAGATGGAGATCTGGTCCGGCGAGACCGGCACCGGCTGCTTCATCACCATCCACAGCACGCCCTCGCTGCACGGCGGCGTGGTCAGCGAGCCCATGTAGGTGAAGTACTCGCGCTGCGGCGGCAGCAGCTGCTGCAGGTCCAGCGTGCCGCGGGCGCGCACCTCGTCGCCCTTCTCGAGCGGCAGGTTGTTCCAGACCGACTGCACCAGCGGGTGTGCGCTGCCGCGTTCGAGCAGCACGGCGACCACCGCCAGGCGGCCGTCCAGGTCCTTGTGCACGAGGTGCGCGACCATGTCGAACTGGCGCCCGTCGATGCGCTCCTCGGAAGGCCGGTGGAAGTGGAACTGCAGCAGCTCGAAGCGGCGCCCCATCACCTCGATGCTGTTGCCGGGCCCGACGTTGACCTGGATCGTGTGGCCGTTGTCCACCACGCGGAAGGTGCTGGGCTGGTAGTCGAACTGCACCGGGTCGAGCTGCACCCGGATGCCGTCGCGGATGTCGATCGGGCTCTGCCGCTTGCCGTTCGCGCAGAGCGAGAACTCGGGCTTCATCGCGCCCCACTGGTTCGGGCCGGTCTCGCCGGCATAGTCCCAATGAGCGGCATGCGGCGCGCCGCGGGTCGCCGCCGCCGGGCGGCCGGCCA
>JAHBZL010000079.1 GCA_019635485.1 Piscinibacter sp.
GAGGCCGCGGGTGCAGGCGCCGGCTCGGCCAGGACGGCCGGGGCCGGGGCGGGCGCCGGCGGCTCCGGCGTCGGCGCCGTGGCCTGCGGCGGTGCTTCGGCCGCCGGCCGTGTCAGCCACCAGCCGGCGCCGGCCAGCACCACCAGCACGGCCAGGCCGATGCCGATCAGCAGGCCCTTGCCGCCGCCACGCGGCGCCGGCGCTGCCGCGGCCGCGCCGGAGGCGGCGAGCGCGGAGAATCGACCCGCGCCGGTGTCGGTCATCGCCTGGGTCGGAGCCGACAGCGGGTCGAAGTTGTCGTCGTCCGGGTGCGGTGCGGCGGCCGGGGCGCCGGGCACGACCGGTGTCGGCTGCACGGGCGGCAGCGTCATCTCCTTGCGCGACACGATCACCGTGCCGACCAGGCTGTAGCCGCATTTCGCGCAGTAGCGGGTGCCGGGGGCGTTCAGGTGGCCGCAGTCATCGCAGGCGATGCTGTCGAAGGCCGAGCTCTCGTGCGGCGCCACCTCGGAATCGGCCGCCAGCGCGGTGCCGCAGGCGCGGCAGAAGCGCGCGCCGTCGGCGTTCTGGGTACTGCATTGGGTGCAGGCGATCGGCATCGGCAACTCTCCGGATTGACCCGGAACGATATCAGAGCGGGGGCAGGAGGCGGTGCCGCTCGCAGTCCGCGTCGCCGCAACGTTCGCACACCCAGCGCCAGCGTGGGCCGGGATGCGGGGCCTGCAAGGCCCGCCGGACGGCGGCCAGCGCGTTGGACAGGCGGGCGTCGCCCTGCCCGGACACCACCGCCCAGACCGGCCCGGCAGTGGCCAGGGCGCGCCGCACGCGGCCGTCCACCGGCGCGCGCACATGCGCGCCGTCGCGCTGCAGGCCGTCGGGCTGCCAGGGCAGGTCCAGCGCCGTCAGCAGGGTCAGGTCGCAGCGGGCGTGGTCGCGCAGGGCGTCGTCGTACAGGCCGGCGTCGCCGAAGACCTGTTCGCTGTACACCGCGATCATCAGCGCCGTCGTGTCGGCCACCACGATCTCGTGCACCTGCGCGGCGGCCTCGATGCGCCGGGTCTGCTCGGCGGCGATGCCGCGCTGCTCGTCGGCGCGCGGCGTGCGGCCGTGGTGGTCACAGAACTCGCGCAGGTACTCCTGCACCACCGCGACCTGCCGGCCCTGTGCCCGAAGCGCCGTGGCGAGCTGGCTGGCCAGCGTCGTCTTGCCGGTGCTCTCGGCCCCGAGCAGGCCGATGACGAAGGCTCGGCTCACGGGGCAACCCTCCGTGCGGCGCGCTCCGGGATGGGCGCCAGGGTGCGTCCCGGCGCGTTCATGCCGCCGCCGCGCGCCGCTGCCAGGCACGCCAGCCGACCACCGAGAGCGCCACGAACACTGCGTACAGCACCACCGTCAGCCACAGACCCTTGTAGGCGAACAAGGCCACGCTGACGATGTTGACCACGATCCAGGTCGGCCAGTTCTCGACGTACTTGCGCCCGAGCAGCCATTGGCCGATCAAGCTGGCCGCGGTGGGGAAGGCGTCCCACCAGGGCACGTCGGTGTCGGTGAAACGGCGCAGGAACAGGCCCAGCGCCGGCCAGGCCAGCGCCAGCGCGCCCAGGCACAGCCAGCGGCCGCGCGTGTCGAGCGAACGCACGTGCAGCGCCGCGCCGCTGGCCGTGGTGCCGCGCAGCCATTGCCACCAGCCCCACAGCGCGACGACGGCGAAGAAGATCTGCAGGCTGGCGTCGCCGTACAGGCGGCTGTCCCAGAACAGGAAGAAGTACAGCAGCGAGCTGACGATCGCCAGCGGCCAGCCCAGCGGATTGACCCGGATGTTGAAGCCGACCATCGCCAGCGCGAGCACGAAGGCCACACCCTCGAGCCAGGTGACCGGCGCACCCCAGAGCGAGAAGGCGGGCGCGAACAGCGGCTGCAGCGCGTGCAGCAGGCTTTCCATCCGCGAACCGTCAGCGCCGCGGCGACGTGATCTGCACCAGGATCTCGTCGGGTTTGAGCATGCCGAGGTCGAAGCGCGCCTTCTCCTCGACCATCTCCAGGCCTTCCTTCAGGTCGCTGACCTCGGCCTGCAGCTGCTCGTTGCGCTGTCGCGCCGCGTCGTTGGCGGCCTGCTGGTCACGCAGACGCGCCGACAGCTCCACGACGCGCGGCACGCCGCCCTTGCCGAACCACAGTTCGGCGTGCACCAGCGCCAGCAGCGCCAGCAGGGCGAGCGTCAGCAGGCGCACGGGGGCGGATCAGCCTTGCCGGCCGCACCGGCGCAGGACGCGCCGGTCGTTCGCCAGGCAGACGTCAAGACGAAGGCCCTGCCGCATGTCCGGGCTCACCGCAGGTTGTAGAACGCGGCGCGGCCCGGGTAGCTGGCGACGTCGCCGAGATCCTCCTCGATGCGCAGCAGCTGGTTGTACTTCGCGATGCGGTCGCTGCGGCTCATCGAGCCGGTCTTGATCTGGCCGGCGTTGGTGCCCACCGCGATGTCGGCGATCGTCGAATCCTCGGTCTCGCCGGAACGGTGCGAGATCACCGCCGTCCAGCCCGCGCGCTTGGCCATTTCGATGGCGGCGAAGGTCTCGGTCAGCGTGCCGATCTGGTTGATCTTGATGAGGATCGAGTTTGCCACCCGCTTCTCGATCCCTTCCTTCAGGATCTTGGTGTTGGTCACGAACAGGTCGTCGCCGACCAGCTGCACCTTCTGGCCGAGGGTGTTATTCAGGTGTTTCCAGCCGTCCCAGTCGCCCTCGTGCATGCCGTCCTCGATCGAGACGATCGGGTACTTGTCGACCCAGGTCGCCAGCATGTCGGTCCAGGCCGCGGCCGTGAGCTTCAGGCCCCCTTCGCCTTCCAGCACGTACTGCCCGTCCTTGTAGAACTCGCTGGCGGCGCAGTCCAGGCCGATCGCGATCTGGCGTCCGGCCTCGTAGCCGGCCTTGTCGATCGCCTCCAGGATCAGCTGGATCGCCGCCTCGTGGCTCTGCACGTTCGGCGCGAAGCCGCCTTCGTCGCCGACCGCGGTGGTCATGCCCTTGCCGTCGATGATCTTCTTCAGCGCATGGAACACCTCGGCGCCGTAGCGCACCGCCTCGCGGAAGGACGGGGCGCCGACCGGGATGATCATCAGCTCCTGCAGGTCGAGGTTGTTGTTGGCATGCGCGCCGCCGTTGATGACGTTCATCATCGGCACCGGCATCTGCATGCCGCCCGAGCCGCCGAAGTAGCGGTACAGCGGCAGGCCCGATTCCTCGGCGGCGGCGCGCGCCACCGCCATGCTGACCGCCAGCGTCGCGTTGGCGCCCAGGCGGCTCTTGTTCTCGGTGCCGTCCAGGTCGATCAGGGTGCGGTCGAGGAAG
>JAHBZL010000008.1 GCA_019635485.1 Piscinibacter sp.
CGCGGGGCCGGCGCTCGGCGCCTTGGTGGGCTCGCTCGTCAACGGTGGAACCGGCGCCGCCGACGGCTGGGGCTCGGGGGGCGTCGGTGCCGGGACGAGCACGATGCGCAGCGGAGGGGCCTCGATCCGGCGCTCCTGCCAGGCCACCAGCAGGCCGGGCAGGCCGAGGTGATCGCCGCCGAAGGTGAGGCTCAGTACCAGCGCGTGCGCCAGCAGCGACAGCAGCACGGCGCGCACGAGGCGGCGCCGCTCCTCGCCCGGGCGGGGCGCCCGCCACGTGGGCGGCGCGTCGCGCGGGCCCGGCCCGGCCCGGCCGTCCGCGCCGGCCGGAGCGGACCCGGGGGGGGTCGATCCGGTCGGGTGCTTGACGCGCATGTGGGCCATCGCGTCGATTTTCACGGGTCCGGGTGACGCGCCATTCCCCAACTCACCGCAGCCACCCGGGAGAGGGGGGCCGGCCCGGGGCCGGTCGGGGACTGTGGCTCAGGGGAACTTCGTGCCCGTGCCCGGCCTTATGCTTGCCGGGCAAGGGGGCGGGAGGGGCGACGCGCGGCAGGGCCGTCGGGGTGCGGTGGTGCGTCCCGCGGCCTGGATGCGCGGGCACTCCGCGCTGCCTGCCCGGAGGTGCATGGCCGGCCCTTCGTGCCCGCGTTCCGCCGCCTTGGCCCGGGCCCGACCGCACCCGCCATGCCGACCGCCACCGCCCGCGCGCTGTTCGCCGGGACCATCTTCACCAGCGCCTTCCTGCTGTTCCTGGTGCAGCCGCTGATCGCGAAGCAGATCCTGCCGTGGTTCGGCGGCTCGGCCGCGGTCTGGTCGATCTGCATGGTGTTCTTCCAGTGCCTGCTGCTGGGCGGCTACCTGTATTCGGACCTGCTGGTACGCCGCGTCGCCGCCGCGCGGCAGCCGCGGGTGCACGCGGTGCTGCTGCTCGCCAGCCTGGCGGTGCTGCCGATCGTGGCCTCGCCGCGCTGGAAGCCGGCGGGCGACGAGGAGCCGACCGCCTGGATCCTCGGCCTGCTGCTGGCCACCGTGGGCCTGCCGTACCTGCTGCTGTGCACCACCGGGCCGCTGCTGCAGTCCTGGCTGTCCGGCACGGCGCTGGCCGCCGGGCTGGGCCGGCAGGTGTACCGCTACTTCTCGCTGTCCAACCTCGCCTCGCTGGTGTCGCTGCTGTGTTATCCGGTGCTGATCGAGCCGGCCGTCGCGCTGCTGCCGCAGGCCTGGGGCTGGTCGGCGGCGTACGCGCTGTTCGTGCTGCTGGGCTGCGGCGTGGCCTGGCAGGTGGCCCGCGCGACGGCGGTCGCGCCGTCGCCGGTGCCCGTGTCGGCGGAGGCTGGTGGCGCCGGAACCGAGGCGGGCACCGGCGAGGACGCGCCGCCCGGACCGGCCCGCCTGGCGCGCTGGCTGGCGCTGCCGGCGCTCGGGTCGTGGCTGCTGCTGGCGGTGACCAACCACCTGACGCAGAACGTCGCGGCGATCCCGTTCCTGTGGGTGCTGCCGCTGGTCGTGTACCTGCTGACCTTCGTGCTGTGCTTCGAGAGCGACCGCTGGTACCGGCGCCGCATCGGCCTGCCGCTGGCCGCCGCGGCGCTGCTGCTGTGCGCCTGGGGACTCCAGGACAGCGCCGGGGCGCGGCTGCAGACCGCGCTGCCGATCTACGTCGGCGGCCTGTTCGTGCTGTGCATGGCGCTGCACGGCGAGATGGCGCGCGACCGGCCCGGCCCGCGCTGGCTGACGCGCTTCTACCTGATGCTCGCCTGCGGCGGCGCGCTGGGCGGCATCGTCGTCGGCCTCGTCGCGCCGCGGGTGCTGCCGGCCTACTACGAACTCGGCATCGGGCTGGTGCTGTGCGCGCTGGCCGGCGCCGCGGTACTGTGGGCCCGGGTGGCGGCGCGCGCGGCGAGCCTCGCGCTGGCGTTCGCCTGCACGGCGGCCCTCGCGCTGCAGGTGCGCGACGAGGCCGCCGATGCCCGGCTGCTGTCGCGCAACTTCTACGGCACGCTGGCCACGGTCGACGTGCACCGCGACGACCCGGCCGACGACGTGCGGCAGATGTACCACGGCTCGGTGAAACACGGCGAGCAGTACCTCGCGCCGGCGCGCCGCCGCGAGCCGACTACCTACTACGGCGCGACGGCCGGCATCGGCCGCGCGCTGCAGGCGGCGATGGCCGCCGCACCCGGGCGGGCGCTGCGCGTCGGCCTGATCGGCCTCGGCGCGGGCACGCTGGCTGCCTACGGCCGGCCGGGCGACGTCTACCGCGTCTACGAGATCAATCCGCAGGTCTTCGACGCGGCCGACCGCGAGTTCAGCTTCCTGCGCGACAGCCCGGCCGCCATCGAACGCGTGCTCGGCGACGCGCGGCTCGCGCTCGAACGCGAGCCGCCGCAGCGCTTCGACGTGCTGGCGGTGGACGCCTTCTCCGGCGACTCGGTGCCGATCCACCTGATCACCACGCAGGCGCTGGCGGTCTACGAGCGCCACCTGGCGGACGGTGGGGTGATCGCCTTCCACGTGACCAACCGCTTCCTCAACCTGCCGCCGGTGGTGCAGCAGACGGCACGCGCGCGCGGCCTGGCGGCACTGCTGATCCACGACGAGGCGGAGCACTCCGACCTGCGCCGCACCGACTGGGTGCTCGTCGCACGCGATCCGGCCGTGCTCGACCGCCCGGGGCTGCGCGACGCGGCCACGCCCTTTCCCGTCGTGCCCGGATTGCGCGCCTGGACCGACGACTTCAACAACCTGTTCGGCGTGCTGAAGTGACCGGGGGCGCGCACGATCGTTGCGACAATCCCGCCATGCCGATCGCGAGCTGCAACGACGAGGGGGCGCAGGCGCTGACCGAGCGGGCCCGCGAGCTGCGGCAGCAGGACCCGCCGGCCGCGCTGGCGCTGGCCGAGCAGGCGCTCGCGCGGGCCCGCGCGCAGGACGATGCGGCGGCCGTCGCCGCCGGCCTGCTGCTGTGCGCGGAGCTGCACCACGACCTGTCCGACTACGACCGCGGCTGCGAACGCGCGGCCGAGGCGCTCGAACGATTCGGGCGACTGCCGGACCTGGCCGGCCGCATCGACAGCCACGAGGTGCTGGGCAAGTGCCACGAGAAGCTCGGCCGGGGCCGGGAAGCGCTCGCGCACCACCAGGCGTCGCTGGAGCAGGCGCAGGCGCTCGGGGACGCCGGCCGGACCGGCAAGGCGCTGCTGAGCCTGGGCATCCTGCGCTACGACGAGAGCGACTTCGCGGGCGCGATCGCCTTCTACCGGGAATCGCTCGAATTCGCCCGTGCGCGGCAGGACGCGCACGGCCAGGGCCGCGCGCTAGGCTGCCTCGGCAACGCCTACGAGCGCATGGGTGAGTACGCCCGCTCGCTCGAGCACCACCGGCAATGCCTGCAGCAGTTCGACGAGCAGCGCTTCCCGCGCGAGCGCAGCTTCGCGCTGAACAACATCGCCAACGTCTACATCGCGCTGGGCGAGCAGCGCCAGGCGCTGGCCTTCCACGCGCAGAGCCTGCAGCTGAAGCGCCGCCTGCAGGACCGCTGGGGCGAAGGCACGTCGCTGCAGAACCTGGGCTTCTGCCACCTGCACCTCGGCGAGCTGGAGCAGGCGCAGCAGTACCTGCAGGAGAGCCTCGCGATCGTCGAGGCGATCTCGGACCGCGAGGGGCTGTGCATGATCCGCCAGGGCCTGGGCCAGATCGCCGCGCAGCGCGGCGATCTCGACACGGCTGCGCAGTCGCTGCAGGCGGCGCTGCAGCTGTGCACCGGGCTGGGCGACCGCTACAACGAGGTGTTCACGCGGCTGTGCCTGGGCCAGGTGCGGCGCCGGCAGGGGCGCACGGACGAGGCGTTCGATGAGCTGCGCCAGGCGCTGCGCCTGAGCGACGACATCGGGACTCGGCGCCTGGCGCAGAAGCTGCACGACGAACTCGCCGGCCTGTGCGAGCAGACCGGCGACGCGGCCGGCGCGCTCACGCACCTGCGCGAGGCCTATCGCCTCGAACGCGAGGTGTTCAGCGAGGACCTGGAGCGCAAGCTGCAGCATCTGCGGCTGCACTTCGAACTGGAGCGCAGCGAGAAGGAGAAGGAGCTGCACCGGCTGCGCCACGTCGAGCTGGCGCAGGCGAACCAGGACCTGCGGCGTTCCAACGAGCAGCTGGCCCAGGCCAACCAGCAGAAGGAGACGCTGCTGCGCACGCTGGAGAAGCAGAAGCGCCAGCTGCAGCGCCAGAGCACGCGCGACGCGCTGACGGGGCTGCACAACCGGCGCCATTTCGACCGCGAGCTGGCGCGTGCCTTCCGCGCCGCGAGGCGCTATGCGCACCCGCTCAGCGTGGTGGTCTGCGACATCGACGACTTCAAGAAGATCAACGACCGCTTCTCGCACCAGACCGGCGACGAGGTGCTGAAGGCGGTCGCCCGCCTGCTCGTCCGGCACAGCCGCAAGACCGACGTGGTGGCCCGCTACGGTGGCGAGGAATTCGCGCTGTTGCTGACGAACACGCCGGGTGCGCGGGCCTTCGCCGTCTGCGAGAAGATCCGGCGCCTGATCGCCGGGCACCCCTGGGCCGAACTGCACCCGGGTCTGCAGGTGACGCTCAGCATGGGCATCTCGGACGACCTGAGCGGCGCGGACCACGACGGGGTGGTCGCGCAGGCCGACAAGCGTCTCTACCGGGCCAAGCACAACGGCAAGAACCAGGTCGTCTTCGAACAGTGATCGTCCCCGGGGACGGCCGCCTTCCGGGCCGGCCGGAACGGCGCTACGCTCGCCGCACAACCCACCGGCGCGCCGCGGCGGCACCGTCGCCCGGACGCAGCCCGACCGAGGAGACCAACGATGCAGCCATCGTCATGGCGGGGCCGGACTGTTTCGCTGCTGGTGCTGCCGCTGCTGCTGGCCGGCCTGGCGGCCTGCTCACGCGGCGGCGCCCCGGTGATGGCCGAAGGCGCGGGGCCGGCCGAGAGGCCGATTGCCGCACCGGCACCGGAGGCCGAACTCGCCCTGATCCTGCCCGACCTGATGGACCTGGGTGTCGACCCGGCGGCCGGCGTGCTGTTCGCGGCCGTCGCGCGGGAAGGCGCCGCGCCCTACGAATCGCGCAACGACGAAGCTTGGCAGGCCACCGCCGATGCAGCCGCCGAGCTGGTGCGCTTCAGCGGCCTGCTGGCCGATCCGGCGCTGGCTGGCAGCCGCGCCGACTGGCGCCAGTGGGCCGCCGCGATGCGCGACGGTGCGGCGCTGGCCGGCGCCGCGGCACGGCGGCGCGACGCGCGCAGCCTGTTCGCCGCCGGGGCGCAGGTGCGTGCGAGCTGCCAGGCCTGCCACGCGCGCTTCGCGCCGGCCGGCGCGGAGTCGCTCGCCGTCCCGCAGGCCCCGCATGGGGCTAGGATCTAGCATGTCGTCGCGCAGGCCGGCGTGCGGCCACCGCGACCTACCCCGGGCGACCGAATTCATCGGCCGCCCCGCTGCACGGAGCTGAACACCATGGGCGCGCCCGAAGCCTTCACCGCCACCACCGACGTGGGCCACTTCATCGCCGGCCAGGCCGTGCCCGGCCGCGGCACGCGCCGCCAGCCGGTCTGGAACCCGGCCAGCGGGCAGATCGCGCGCCAGGTCGCGCTGGCCGACGTCGAGGACGTGCACGCCGCCGTGGCCGCCGCGCGGGCCGCCCAGCCGGCGTGGGGCGAGACGCCGCCGATCCGGCGCGCGCGCGTGCTGCTCAAGTTCCTCGAGCTGATGAACCAGCACCGCGACACGCTCGCCGCGATGATCACCGCCGAGCACGGCAAGGTCTTCACCGACGCGCAGGGCGAGGTCACGCGCGGCATCGACATCATCGAGTTCGCCTGCGGCATCCCGCAACTGCTCAAGGGCGACTACACCGACCAGGTCTCCACCGGCATCGACAACTGGACGCTGCGCCAGCCGCTGGGTGTCGTGGCCGGCATCACGCCGTTCAACTTCCCCTGCATGGTGCCGTGCTGGATGTTCCCGGTCGCGCTGGCCTGCGGCAACGCCTTCATCCTCAAGCCCAGCGAACGCGACCCGAGCCCGAGCCTCTTCATGGCGCAGCTGCTGCAGCAGGCGGGCCTGCCCGACGGCGTGTTCAACGTCGTGCAGGGCGACAAGGTGGCGGTCGACGCGCTGCTGACCCATCCGGACGTCAAGGCACTGTCCTTCGTCGGCTCCACGCCGATCGCGCAATACATCTACGAGACCGGGGCGCATCACGGCAAGCGCGTGCAGGCGCTGGGCGGCGCGAAGAACCACATGGTCGTGATGCCGGACGCCGACCTCGAGCAGGCGGTCGACGCGCTGATCGGCAGTGCCTACGGCTCGGCCGGCGAGCGCTGCATGGCCATCAGCGTGGCCGTGCTGGTGGGCGAGATCGGCGACCGGATCATCCCGAAGCTGGCCGAACGCGCGAAGGCGCTGAAGGTCCGCAACGGCATGGAACTCGACGCCGAGATGGGCCCGATCGTCACGAAGCAGGCGCTCGAGCGCATCGAGGGCTACATCGAGCTCGGCGTGAAGGAGGGGGCGCAGCTCGTCGTCGACGGGCGCGGCCTGAAGGTCCCGGGCCACGAGGGCGGCTTCTTCACCGGCGGCACGCTGTTCGACCGCGTCACGCCGGCGATGCGCATCTACCGCGAGGAGATCTTCGGGCCGGTGCTCGCCTGCGTGCGCGCGAAGGACTTCGCCGAGGCGCTGCAGCTCGTCAACGAGCACGAGTTCGGCAACGGCGTGGCCTGCTTCACCGCGGACGGCAACGTGGCGCGCGAGTTCGCGCGGCGGGTGCAGGTCGGCATGGTCGGCATCAACGTGCCGATCCCGGTGCCGATGGCCTGGCACGGCTTCGGCGGCTGGAAGCGCAGCCTGTTCGGCGACATGCACGCCTACGGCGAGGAGGGCGTGCGCTTCTACACCAAGCAGAAGAGCGTGATGCAGCGCTGGGCCGCCTCCACGCCCAAGGGCGCCGAGTTCGTGATGCCCACGGCGAAGTAGCCGCCCGGCCGGCGCGCGGCCGGGCGCGCCGCTGCTACGCTCCCGGCCATGAACGACGAGCACGAACTCGGGCTGCTGCTGGCCTCGCGCTTCCCGATCATCGCGATCGATTCGCACGAGGAGCCGCGCGCGCTCGAGCTGCTCGCGCGCTGCGCCTCGCGGCACCGGCTGCCGGTGTTCGCCTGGTCGCTGACCTCGGGCTGGAAGGCGCTGCACCTGCAGCAGATGCCGTTCGCCTCGACGCAGGAACCGGCGGCGGCGCTGCGGCACGTCGCGGCCATGCGGCAGCCCGGCGTGCACGTGCTGCTGGACTTCCATCCCTTCCTGCGCGAGCCGCTGCACGTGCGGCTGCTCAAGGAGATCGCCGCCGACTACGAGCGTGTGCCGCGCACCGTCGTGCTGCTGAGCCACCGCAACGAGGTGCCGCCGGAGGTCGAGAAGTTCGTCGTGCGCTTCGAGCTCGCGCTGCCGGACGAGGCGGCCATCGGGCGCATCGTCGAGGACGAGGTGCAGGCCTGGGAGCGCGGCCATGCGCCGGCGCGCCTGCAGCGCGCGGCGCCGGCCGAGGCGCTGCTGCGCCAGCACCTGCGCGGCCTGCCGGAGCCGGACGTGCGGCGCCTGCTGCGCCAGGCCATCGAGGCCGATGGCATGCTGGCCGACCACGACGTGCCGCGCGTCGTCGCCGGCAAGCACCGCATCCTCGGGCGCGACGGCGCGCTGAGCTTCGAGATCGACACCGGCCGCTTCGCCGAGGTCGCCGGCCTGGTGCGCCTGAAGCAGTGGCTGGAGCGGCGCCGCGCCGCCTTCGTCGGCGACGTGACCGGGCTCGACCAGCCCAAGGGCATCCTGCTGCTGGGCGTGCAGGGCTGCGGCAAGAGCCTCGCGGCCAAGGCCGTGGCCGGCGCCTGGCGCGTGCCGCTGATGCGGCTGGACATCGGCGCGCTGTTCAACAAGTACCTCGGCGAGACCGAGCGCAACCTGCGCGAGGCGTTGAAGGCGGCCGACGCGATGGCGCCCTGCGTGCTGTGGGTCGACGAGATCGAGAAGGGACTCGCCGAGGGACAGGGCGGCGACAACGGCGAGTCGCGCCGCCTGCTGGGCACGCTGCTGACCTGGATGGCCGAGCGGCGCAGCCGCGTGTTCATCGTCGCGACCGCCAACGACATCGAGGCGCTGCCGCCGGAGCTGGTGCGCAAGGGCCGTTTCGACGAGATCTTCTTCGTCGACCTGCCGGACGCGGCGGCGCGCACCGAGGTGCTGCGCATCCACTGCGTCAAGCGCGGCCAGGACCCGGCACGCTTCGACCTGCGCGCGCTGGCCGAGCGTGCCGAAGGCTTCTCGGGCGCGGAACTCGAACAGGCGCTGATCTGTGCGCTGTACGAGGCGCATGCGCTGCAGCGCCCGCTGGACGATGCGCTGCTCGTGCAGGAGATCGAGCGCACGCGGCCGCTGTCGCGTGTGATGGCCGAGCGCGTCGCGCGGCTGCGCGCCTGGGCGGCGGAGCGCACGGTCAGCGCCGACTGAGCGCGCGCCGCCTCACTTCACGAGGCGGTCGGCGTGCTCGGCGCGGTCCAGCCCGCGCACCTGCTCGAGACCGGTGGCGCCGCGCACGATGGCACCGTCCAGGTCCGCCTCGGTGACGTCGGCCCCTGCGAGCTGCGCGCCGCTGAGGTCGGCCCCGGCCAGCTTGGCGCGGAACAGGTTGGCGCCGCGCAGGTCGGCGCCGCGCAGGTCGCAGAAGTTCATCAGCGTGCGGTTGAGGTCGGCCCCGGCGAGATTGGCGCCGGCCAGCGCGGCCCGGGTCAGGTCGGTGCGCATCTGGCCCATGCCCTGGTTGCGGATGTCCACGCCGACACGCGCGCCGCGCAGGTCGGCGCCGGTCAGGTCCGCGCCGGGCAGGTCGGCGATCATGCGCACGCCGGCCATGCGCGCGCCGCGGAAGTTTGGCCGCTGCGTGACGGTGCCGCCGAGCACGACCACGGACAGCAGGCTCGCGCCGGTGAGGTTCGCGCCGCCGAAGTCGGTGCCCATCAGCCAGGCGCCGTTCAGCGTGGCGCCTTCGAGGTCGACGCCGCGCAGGTCCGTGCGGACCAGCCTGGTGCCGAACAGGTTGGCGCCACGCAGGATGGCGTGGCGCAGGTCGAGGCCGCCGAGGTCCAGGTCCGAGAGGTCCTTGCGGCTCAGGTCCAGCGGGGCGGCCGCCGACGCCCCGGCCAGCAGGCCGCGCAGCTGTGCGGCCGTGAAGTCGGCCGCGACGCCGGGCCCTGCGGCGATCGACAGCAGCAGCGCCAGCAGCACGGATCTGAACACGCGGACCTCCGGGGAGGCACCTGCCGAGGGGCGCGCGGTGTGCGTCGAACGGAGGGCTCCGAAGGCATCGTAGGAAGGTGCCGGGGGCGCGTCAAACGGAACCTGCGCGGACCGCCCGGACCGCCGGGACCGAAGGGGGACAATCGGCGCCATGGAAGGAACCTCCTGTGGGCCTCGCTGGATCGGCCGGGGGCTGGTGGCGCTGACGGCCGCCGTCGCGCTGGCCGGGTGCGCCGCGCAGCCGGTGCCCGCCGTCGCGACGACCCCGCCGGCCCCGGCCGCTTCGGCGGCGACCCCCGGTCCCGAGGCGGCGTTCGCCGACTGGGTGGCGGGCTTTCGCGCCAGCGCACGGGCGGCCGGCATCCGCGACGACGTGCTGCATGCCGCCTTCGATGGCGTGCAGTACCTGCCGGGCGTGATCGAACGCGACCGCGCGCAGGCCGAGTTCACGCGCACGGTGTGGGACTACCTGGAGCGCGCCGTCACGCCGGCGCGCATCGCGCGCGGGCGCGACCTGCTGGCCGAGTGGCGTGAACCGGCCGAGGCCGCGGCCGCCCGCTTCGGCGTGCCCGCGCCAGTGGTCGTCGCGATCTGGGGCATGGAGAGCAACTACGGCGGCCACACCGGCGACATCCCGACCATCGACGCGCTGGCCACGCTCGGCTTCGAAGGACGGCGCGCCGAATGGGCGCGCGGCCAGCTGCTCGCCGCGCTGAACATCCTGCAGGCCGGCGACATCGAGCGCGGCGCGATGATCGGCTCGTGGGCCGGGGCCATGGGGCAGACCCAGTTCCTGCCGAGCAGCTTCCTCGCCTACGCAGTGGATGCGGACGGCGATGGCCGGCGCGACATCTGGGGCAGCCTGCCCGACGTGCTGGCCTCCACCGCGCACTTCCTCGCGCGGGTCGGCTGGCAGCCCGGCCAGCCCTGGGGCGTCGAGGTGCGGCTGCCGCCGGGCTTCGACCTCGAACGCGCGGACGACGGCGTGCGCCAGAGCGCCGCGCAGTGGGCCGCCGAGGGCGTGCAGTCGCGCGACGGGGCGCCGCTGCCCGAGCTGGGCGAGGCCTCGGTGCTGCTGCCCGCGGGGGCGCGCGGGCCGGCCTTCCTGACCGGGGCGAACTTCCGCGCGATCCTGCGCTACAACCGGTCGAACAGCTATGCGCTCGCGGTCGGGCTGCTGGCGCAGCGCCTCGTCGACGGGCCGGACGTGCAGGCGTCCTGGCCACGTGATCTCGTGGCGCTCAGCCGCGACCAGCTGCGTGCCTTGCAGGAGGCGCTGAACGCGCGCGGCTACGACGCCGGCACGGTCGACGGCCTGCTGGGGCCGGCCACGCGCCGCGCGCTGCGCCGCCACCAGCGCAGCCTCGGCGTGCCGCCGGACGGCTACCCGACGCTCGAGCTGCTGCAGGGCCTGCAGCCGCCGGAGGCGGCGTCGCCCCCGGCCTCGGCCGCGAGCGGTCAGCCCTGAGGGCTCTCGGTCATGCGGTGGCAGTAGGCCTGCAGGTGCTCGGGCAGGTCGTCCGGACACACGCCGCAGCGCCGGTTGCCCGCCAGCGCATGGTCGATGAACTTCGGGTAGGGCAGGTTCAGCGTCGCCATGATCTGCTCGAACTCGGCGAGCGTCCGGCCGCCGCCCAGGCGCGGGTTGCGGCGCTTCTCCTGGCCGATCGACGAGACGCGGCGCTCATGGTAGTCGTGCCCCGGGTAGACGAGCTGCTCGTCGGGCAGCGCGAACAGCTTGCCGGTGACGCTGCGGTACAGCTCGGCGGCGCTGCCGTTCTGGAAGTCGGTGCGGCCGCAGCCGTCGATCAGCAGCGCGTCGCCGGTGAAGACCCGCTCGCCGACGACGTAGGCGAAGTGCCCGTCCGTGTGGCCGGGTGTGTGCAGCGGCCGGATCTCGTGCCGGCCGACGCGCAGCGGCGTGCCTTCCTCGACGGCGATGTCGGCGCAGGGCAGCCGTTCGATCGCCGGCGCGGCGATGCGGCTGCCGCAGCGCTCCTTCAGGTGCAGCGCACCGGTGATGTGGTCGGCGTGCACGTGCGTGTCCAGCGTGTAGGCGAGCTTCAGGCCGAGCGCCGCCAGCTCGGCGAGGTCGCGCTCCATGCTGTTGACGACCGGGTCGATCAGCACCGCCTCGCCCGTCTCTTCGCAGCCGAGCAGGTAGGTGTAGGTGCTGGACAGCGGTTCGAAGAGCTGGCGGAAGATCATGGTGTTCAGCGGGACGTGGGGCCGAGGTAGCGGCGCTTCAGCGCAGCCCAGTCGCTGCCGTTGACGATGCGCAGCGTCTCGCGGCTGATCGGCTCGCGCAGCGCGCTGCCGCTGCCGACGGCGAAGGCGTAGGCCTGGTTCTCGAAGGTGCCGGGCAGCAGGCGCAGGCCGCCCCCGGTCAGCTCGCCGTTGCGGAACTGCAGGATCGGTTGGTCATAGACCACGGCGTCGGTCTCGCCCTGCTGCACCGACTGCATCGCGCTGCGCACGTCGGGGAAGGTGCTGCTGCGGATGCGTTCGTTGTCCAGGTAGCGTGCGCTGACCGTGCCGGCCACCGTGGCCACGTGGGCGCGCTTCAGGTCCTGCGGGCCCGAGATGTCGCTCTGCAGGCTGCCGACCGTCAGCGTGCTGGTCACCGCCGCGGTGAAGCCGGACACCATGATCAACGCGGCGAACATCCAGACCACCGCGATCAGCCGCCCGGCCAATGTGACCGGGGCCTTGTCGCCGTAGCCGACGGTGGTCATCGTGACCGCCGCCCACCAGAAGCCGTTGCCCAGGCCCTGCGCCGGCGTGCCGCCGAACTGCGCCTGGTTGGGCCGCCGCTCGAGCAGCCACAGCAGGCCGCCGACCGCGAACAGCAGCGCGGCCAGGCCGAGCACCACGCTCGCGAACTGCCACGAGAACAGCCGCCCGACGATCGCCCAGCCCGCATTGATGTCCTGCTGCGGCACCGCGATCGCGAGGCCGGTCTGGTAGAACGGGTGCGTGAAGTCGAAGCGCGCCTCGCGCTCGGCCGTCATCGTCAGCGCGCCGACCGCCACGTCGACGCGACCGCCTTCCAGGCTGGGCAGCACGTCCTTGAACGGCATCGGCACCAGCTCGTACTGGTAGCCGCGGGCCTTCGCGATGTCGGCCCACAGGTCGATGCTGATGCCGCGCCAGCTGCCGTCGGGCTCGCGGATCACGAACGGCGGCACCTCGCTGATCGCGACCCGCAGCGGCTCCGAGGGTGCCGCGCCGGTGTCGGCCGCCGCGGCGTCCTGGGCCGCGGCCGGGTTCGACAGCGCCGCCATGCAGAGCAGCAGTGCGGCCGCCCAGCCCTTTCCTTTCCGATCGAGTGTCCTGATGTCCATCGGCCGAGGGTAACAAGGACGGGACCGCGAGCCAACCCGCGGGCGTCAGTTCTTCAGCCGGTAGCCGGTGCGGAAGATCCAGCTCACGATGCCCATGCAGACGCACAGCAGCAGCAGCGTGGCCGCCAGGCTCCAGCCCACGCCGACGTCGGCGCGGCCGATGAAGGCCCAGCGGAAGCCGTCGACGAGGTAGACGACGGGGTTGAACAGCGTCACCGTGCGCCAGAACGGCGGCAGCATCTCGATCGAGTAGAACGCGCCGCCGAGGAAGGTCAGCGGCGTGATCACCAGCGTCGGGATGATCTGCAGCTGCTCGAAGCCCTTGGCCCAGATGCCGATGATGAAGCCGAACAGGCTGAAGGTCAGCGCGGTCAGCACCAGGAAGCCCAGCATCCAGACCGGATGCTCGATGTGCAGCCGCACGAACAGGCTCGCGGTCGCCAGCGTCACGACGCCGATCGCGATCGACTTGGAGGCGGCCGCGCCGACGTACGCGAGCACGATCTCGAACGGCGAGACCGGCGCCGACAGCAACTCGTAGACGGTGCCGACGAAGCGCGGGAAGTAGATCCCGAACGATGCGTTCGACAGGCTCTGCGTCAGCAGCGACAGCATCACCAGCCCGGGCACGATGTAGGCACCGTAGTCGACGCCGCCCATCTGCGGAATGCGCGAGCCGATCGCCGAGCCGAACACGATGAAGTACAGCGAGGTCGTGATGACCGGCGCGACCAGGCTCTGGCCGACGGTGCGGAAGAAGCGCGCCATCTCGAAGCGGTAGATCGCCAGCACCGCGTGGCGGTTGAAGCGCGGCACGCCGGCGCTCATCGCGCGGCCTCCGCGCTCGCCGCCCGGCTGCCGACCAGCCCGACGAAGATCTCCTCCAGCGAGGTCTCGTGCGATTCGAGGTCGCGCACCGCCACGCCCGCGGACCCGAGCGCGGCCAGCAGCGGCCCGATGCGCGGGCCGTCGGTGCTGTCGGCGCCGACCAGGTAGTCGATGCGCCGCCCGCCGTCCTTCAGCTCCAGCTGCCAGGGCGCCAGCGCCGGCGGCAGCGCCTCCAGCGGCGCCTCGAGCTCGATCGACAGCACCCGCTTGCCGAGCTTCTTCATCAGCGCGTGTTTTTCCTCCACCACGATCAGCTCGCCGCGGTGGATGACGCCGACGCGGTCCGCCATCTCCTCGGCCTCCTCGATGTAGTGGGTGGTCAGGATGATGGTGACGCCGCTCGCGCGCAGACGCCGCACCAGCGTCCACATGTCGCGGCGCAGCTCGACGTCGACACCGGCGGTCGGCTCGTCGAGGAACAGGATCGACGGCTCGTGCGCGAGCGCCTTGGCGATCAGCAGGCGGCGCTTCATGCCGCCGGACAGCGTCATCAGGCGCGCGTCGCGCTTGTCCCACAGCGACAGGTCGCGCAGCACGCCTTCCAGATGGGTGGGGTTCGGCGGCTTGCCGAACAGGCCGCGGCTGAAGCGCACCGCGTTCCACACCGTCTCGAACGCGTCCGTCGTCAGCTCCTGCGGCACCAGCCCGATGCGCGCGCGCGCGGCGCTCCAGTCGTGGGCGATGTCCAGGCCGTCGACCGTCACGCGGCCGGCGCTCGCGGTGACGATGCCGCAGACGGTGCTGATCAGCGTCGTCTTGCCGGCCCCGTTCGGGCCGAGCAGCGCGAAGATCTCGCCGCGCCGGATGTCGAGGTCGATGTGCCTGAGCGCTTCGTGGCCGCTCGCGTAGCGCTTGGACAGCGCGCTGATCGAGACGGCGATCGGGGAGGGGGGCGGTGTCGGGTTGGGGGCCTGCATCGGAGCCGCGAGTGTGTCACGCCCGGGCCGCGGCCGCAGGGACCGGCACAGTGGCCCGTCGGCGCGGCCACCGGCTGTGTCTGGCGGATCGCACGACAGGCGTTACCCTAGCGGTGGGAGGTGGGCATCGTGAGACTGCTGGGAAAGTCGACGTCGATCAACGTGCGCAAGGTGCTGTGGCTGTGCGCCGAACTCGGGCAGCCGGTCGAGCACGAGGAGTGGGGCCTCGGGCATCGCTCGACCAGCGAGCCCGGCTTCCTCGCGCTCAACCCGAACGCGCTGGTGCCGGTGCTGGTCGATGGCGACACGGTGCTGTGGGAGTCCAACACCATCTGCCGCTACCTGGCCGGCAGGGCCGGGCGCACCGACCTGCTGCCCGCCGCGCCGGCGGCGCGCGCGCGGGTCGAGCAGTGGATGGACTGGCAGGCGACCGAGCTGAACAACGCCTGGCGCTACGCCTTCATGGCGATCGTGCGCCGGCACCCGGAGTACCAGGACCGGGCCGCGCTGGGCGCCGGCATCGACGCCTGGAACCGCGCCATGACCATCCTCGACGGGCAGCTCGAGCGGACCGGCGCGCACGTGGCCGGGGCCGACTTCACGCTGGCCGACATCGTGCTCGGCCTGTCGGCCAACCGCTGGCGCATGACGCTGCTGGTGCGGCCCGCGCTGCCGGCCGTCGACGCCTGGTTCGAGCGCCTGTCCGGCCGGCCCGGGTTCGCGCAGCACTGCCGCAACGGCACGCCCTGACAGGCAGCCTCGGAAGCCTCAGAGCGGCAGCTCGGCCTGCGGTGTGCCGCCGCGCGTGCCCGCCTGCGCGCGCCAGCGGGCGGCCAGCGCATACCAGTCGATCCGGCGTGTCGCGACCATCACCGCCGCGAGCACCGCGAACAGCAGCATCGAGCCCAGCAGCAGCGCGGACTGCTCGCTGCGCAGCAGCAGGTAGAGCAGCCCGTACAAGGCCGCCATGCCCGCGCCGAAGGCGGCACCCGCGCGCCAGCCCTGCAGCACGTGTGTCGCGTAGTAGGTCAGCAGCAGCGTGCAGGCGAGCGAGGCGACCGCATAGGCCGGGCCGAAGGCGAGGTGTTCCGCCAGGCTGACGAGCAGCAGGAAGAACAGCGCCAGCGCGCTGCCGACCAGCGCATATTGCACCGGGTGCACGCGCAGCGCGCGCAGCACCTCCACCAGGCCGACGGCGACGAAGCTCAGCACGATGAACAGCAGGCCGTACTTGGTCGCGCGGTCGCTCAGCACGTAGCCGCTGACCGGGTCGATGAAGGCGACGCCGAACTGCTCCACACAGGCCGCCGGCGCCTGCGGGCTTCCGAACGTGCCTGCGGATGTGCCCTCCGGCGCGCACAGCGCGTGGCCCTCCAGGACCTGCGGGCCGGCGCGGCTGGCCAGCGCGCTGACGCGCCACTCGGCCTCGAAGCCGTCCGGGCCGACCTCGCGCCGGGCCGGCAGGAAGAGGCCGTTGAACGACGGATGCGGCCAGTCCGACGCGAGGCGGAACCGCGCCTGCTCGCCGACCGGCGCGAAGGCCAGGCCCTCGCTGCCGATCAGCTCCAGCACCACCCGCGCCTGCAGCGCCGCGGCGGGGTCGAAGGGGCGGGCAGCCGGCCAGTCGGCCTGGAATCCGCGCGGCACGCCGGTCGCGGGCGTGCCCGGGCGCACCGTCAACGGCGTGCCGTCCAGCGCCACCGCCGCGCTGCGCAGGCCGCGTGCGTCGGTCACGCCGACCCACAGCAGCGGCGTGCCGCATCGCTGATCGACCCCGGCGCGCGGCGCGGGCGGCTGCAGCGCGTGCAGGTCGGCCCAGTCGGCCGCGAGCGTGGCCTGCATCGCATAACCGTTGACACGGAAGATGCCGCGGTAGCGCGGTTCGATCTGCGCCCGCGCGTCGAGCGCCAGGTTCGTCGGCACCGCGGCCAGCACGATCTCGCGCTGCTGCTCCACCCAGCGGCGCTCCTTGCCCTCGCCCTGTTCCTCGCGCCACTGCTCGGTGCACTGGCGGCGCAGCAGCGGGCCGACCAGGGTCTGCCCGCCGGCCAGGCTGGCGGCGACGCTGCGCTGCGCCTCGTGCAGCCGGCCTTCCCGCTCGGCGACGATGTCGCGCACGCTGGCGAGCGCCCACAGCAGCCCCAGCAGGACCAGGGCCAGGGACAATCCCTTGGCGATGAGCGGATGGCGCATGACTTTCTCCCTCGCGGCGTCTTCGATCCGGCCACTCTGCGGGCTGCCTGCGAAGGGGGCGTGAAGTGCGTGAAGCCTGTGCGAAGGCCGGCCGGCGGCCGCACTGCGGGAACTCGCGGGCCGGCCCGGCACTCCCAGCGCCACGATGTCGACCAAGGAAGGGCAAGCGGTGAAACTGGCGATCTGGATCGTGACCGGGGTGCTGGCGCTGTTGTGGACGCTGGGCGCCTGGGCGCTGGCCGCGCTGTTCGGCTGGGTGGCCGGGCAGGCGACGCCGGGGGATCCGGTCGAGCTGGCCCGCGTGCTGACGTCCTGGCCGATCCCCGCCTGGGTCACGGCCTGGATCGACCCGGCCGCGCTGCATGCGGCGCTGGCCGGCATCGTCTGGGCCGTCGAGGAACTGCAGCGCGGCTGGCCCTGGGTCAGCGCGGCGCTGGCCTGGCTGGTGCCGGCCGTCTGGGTGGCCTGGGGCTGCGGGCTGGTGATGCTGCTGGTGCTCGCGGCCTTCGCCCAGTGGCTGGCCGGCCTGCTGCGCAGCGCGCCGCCGGCCGCCGCGGCGGCCTGAGAAGCTGTGAACAAACCCACCACGCCCGCTCGTCCCGCCAGAACGCGGCCACTCGTCGTTGCAAATGCTCGCCATAGCACGAACTATGGCTGTGCTTTGCGCCTAGATTGCCCGCGTTCTGTCGGTCCGCTCGGGCGCGCCGGGTTCATTCACAGCTTCTGAGCCCGGCAGGCGTCAGGAGAAGATCGCCGCCAGGTCGACCTCCTCGGTCGCCGGCTCGAGTTTCATGCTGCTCTCGATGTGTTCCAGGTGCTCGAGCATCAGGCGCTCGGCGCGCGGTGCATCGCGCCTGGCGATCGCCTCGATGATCTGCGAGTGCTCGTCGGCGCGGCAGCTGGTGGTCGTCGGCGCGTCGTAGAGGAAGATCATCAGGCAGGTCAGCACCGACAGTTCGCGCATGCTGCGCGCCAGCGCCGAGTTGCCGGCCAGTTCGGCCGCCAGCGAGTGGAACTCGCCCGACAGGCGGATCACCGCGCGCTTGTCGTCGCGCCGGCGCGCGTCCATCTCGAGTTCCTGGTGCTGGCGCAGGCGGGCCAGCTTCTCGGGCGTCAGCGTCTCGATCAGGCGCCGGATCACGGCCGGCTCGATCAGGCGCCGTGCCTCGAACACGTCCAGCGCCTGTTCGATGGTCGGCTTGGCGACGTAGGCGCCGCGCTGCGGGAAAAGCTCCACCACCTGCTCGTGCGCCAGGCGCGCCAGCACCTCGCGGATGCGCGCGCGGCTGACGTCGAAGATCTCCGCCAGTCGTTCTTCCACCAGCTTGGTGCCCGGGTGCAGGCGGTGCTCGAGGATCGCGACGAAGATCTTCTCGTAGATCTCGTCGTGCGTGTTCTCGCGTTCGAGGCGGGCTTGCGAGGCGGACTTGCGCGCGCTGCGGGTCGGCATGTCGGGTTGGAGCGTGGCCAGCGGGTCGGGCGGGCGGCCATGCGTGCGAGGGAGGCGATGCGCACAGCCGATATGTCGCGCGATTGTAGGCAGCGCTGGCGACAGGCTACCGAGCGCCTCCAGTGCGTGGTCGTCGGCGTCGCGGTCCATCAACGCCACCCGAACAGTTCGCCCCAGCCGCGCACCTGCGCCGGGTCGGCGCCGGCGGCGCGCAGCTGGCCCCAGACCGTGGTGCTGACGGTGTCCAGCAGCGGAATGCCCAGCTCGCGCTCGACCGTCTCGGCCAGCGGCGCGGCGCGCAGGTTGGTGCAGAAGGTGGTGATCGCCTCCGGGCGCGCGTCCGCGACTTCGTGCATCAGTTCCAGCAGCCGCTGCGGCTCGACCAGTGCGAAGTCGTGGTTGACGCGGATGCCCAGGTGCCGTTCCGCCACCACCTCGATGCCCAGGGCGCGGTAGTTCGCGACGATGCGTTGCTGCACGTCGCCGGTGTAGGGCGTGACCAGCGCGAGGCGCTGGACCCCGCGCAGCGCCAGCAGTTCGTTCAGCGCCAGCACCGCGGTGGTGGCGCGGATGCCGGTGCGCTCGGCGATGCGCTCGACGAGACGGCGGTCGGCGTCGAAGCCCAGCCAGCCGGAGGACGTGCCGCTCCAGCCGATCACGTCGACCTTCGCGTCGGCCAGCAGCTCGGCGGCCGCCAGGATCTTGCTGTCGTCGAACTGGCCGAGCGCCTGGTCGGTCAGCGCGATCTCGGTGACCCGGAAACGCGCGAAATGGGCGCTGCAGCCGGGCACGGCCGCCGCGAGCGCGCTGGTCAGCGGCTCGAGCGCGGTGTTGGAGGAGGGCGTCAGCACGCCCAGGCGCAGCGGGGTGTTCATGGTGTGATCATGCCTGCTTTCGTCAAAACTGTCGACATTAGTGTTAACACTATGTGCGATTCCGCTTCTGTCGACGATGATGTTGACAACGCAAACGACGGCGCCTCCCAGGAGTGGCCCGATGTTTGCAAACCTCTCGGCCGTCAGGGCCGCCATGCACCGGGAACGAGCGAAGACGATGAAGTCAGCACTGTTGTCGACACAAGTGACGGCACTCATGCGCACAAGCGGTGCGCCGGAGGTCCGGCGATGAGCGCGCCGGCCTTCGACCTGGTGCTGCGCCGCGCCCGCGTCGCCACCGCCAGCGACACCTTCGAGGCCGACATCGGCATCGTCGACGGCCGCATCGCCCAGCTCGGCGTCGGCCTGGCCGAAGGCCGGCGCGAGATCGACGCGGCCGGCCGCGTCGTCACGCCCGGCGGCGTCGACGCGCACTGCCACCTCGACCAGCCGATGGCCCCGCCGGTGCGCATGGCCGACGACTTCGACACCGGCACGCGCGCCGCGGCCTGCGGCGGCACGACCACGGTGATCCCGTTCGCCGCGCAGGAGAAGGGCCAGTCGCTGCGCGCCGCGGTGGCCGACTACCACCACCGCGCCGAGGGCAAGGCGCACGTGGACTACGCCTTCCACCTGATCGTCAGCGACCCGACGCCCGCGGTGCTGAACGAGGAGCTGCCGGCGCTGATCGCCGAGGGCTACACCTCGTTCAAGATCTACATGACCTACGACGATCTCAAGCTCGACGACGGTCAGATCCTCGACGTGCTCTCGGTCGCGCGGCAGCACGGCGCGATGGCGATGATCCACGCCGAGAACGCCGACTGCATCGAGTGGCTGACGAAGAAGCTCGAGGCCGCCGGCCGCACCGCGCCGCGGTTTCATGCCCATGCGCGGCCGATGCTGGTGGAGCGCGAGGCGACGCACCGCGCGATCGCGCTGGCCGAACTGGTCGATGTGCCGATCCTGATCGTGCACGTCTCGGGCCGCGAGGCGGTCGAACAGATCCGCTGGGCGCGCGCGCATGGCCTGAAGGTGTTCGCCGAGACCTGCCCGCAGTACCTGTTCCTGACCGCCGCCGACCTCGGCATCGACGACAGCTACCTGGGCGCCAAGTGCGTCTGCAGCCCGCCGCCGCGCGATGCGTCGAACCAGCAGGTGATCTGGGACGGCCTGAACGACGGCTTGTTCACCGTTTTCAGCTCCGACCACGCGCCGTTCAAGTACGACGCGCCGGAGGGCAAGAAGCCGGGTGGCGAGGAAGTGGCCTTCCGCCACATCCCGAACGGCATCCCCGGCATCGAGACGCGTCTGCCGCTGCTGTATTCCGAAGGCGTGCTGGCCGGCCGCATGACGCTGAACCGCTTCGTCGAGCTGACCTCGACCAACCCGGCCAAGGCCTACGGCCTGCATCCGCGCAAGGGCACCATCGCCGTCGGCAGCGACGCCGACCTGGTGGTCTGGGACGAGCGCGAGTTCGTGCTGACGAACGCGCAGCTGCACCACGCCGTCGACTACACGCCCTACGAGGGCCAGACGCTGCGGGCCTGGCCGGGCCTGACGCTGGCGCGCGGCGAGGTGGTGTGGGACGGCAGCACCTTCCAGGCGCGTGCCGGCCGCGGCCGCTTCCTGCGCTGCGACGCGCCGTCGCTGCTGCCGCGGCGCTGAAACCGGGAAGGCAGGCCAGACGATGAGCCCGGAACGCATCACGAACGCCGACGCGCTGACGCTGGCGCGCTGGATCCGCAGCGGCGAGATCGGCGCCGTCGAGGCCTTCGATGCCGTCGCGGCGCGCATTGCCGAAGTGAACCCGGCGCTGAACGCCGTGATCCGCTTCGACCCCGAAGTGGGCCGCCGCGAGGCCCGCGAGGCCGAGCGCCGCCTGCGCGCCGGCGACACGGCGCCGCTGCTGGGCGTGCCGTTCACGGTCAAGGACAACCTGTGGGTCGCCGGCCAGCGCGTCAGCCAGGGCTCGACGCGCTTCGCCGATTTCGTCGCTCCGCAGGACGCCTTCGCGGTGGCGCGGCTGCGTGAGGCCGGCGCGGTGTTCGCGGGCCTGACGAACTGCTCAGAGTTCGCCTGCAAGGGCGTCACCGTCAACCCGCTGCACGGCGCGACGCGCCACCCCTACGACCTCGAGCGCACGCCCGGCGGTTCGTCCGGCGGCGCGGCCGCCGCGGTGGCCGCCGGCCTCGCGCCGCTGGCGCTGTGCACCGACGGCGGCGGTTCGACGCGCCGCCCCGCGTCGCACGCCGGCGTGGTCGGCATGAAGCCGAGCGCCGGGCTGGTGCCGCATCCGACCGGCTTCGCCGAGCCGGTGTTCGGCAACGCGGTGGTCGGCCAGATGGCGCGGCGCGTCGCCGACGTGGTGGCGCTGCTGGACGCGATCGCGCGCCCCTCGCTGGCCGATCCGCAGGGCCTGCCGGTGCCGGTCTGGAACCGCGCCGAGGCCGACCCGGCGCGCCTGCCGCGCACGCTGCGCATCGCCTGGAGCCCGCGCTTCGGCCTGGACGTGCCGGTCGACGCCGACGTCGCCGCCAGCGTCGAGGCGGCGGTCGAGCGCCTGGCGCGCGACGGCTGGCGCGTCGAGCGCGCCGACCCGGTCTGGCCCGAAGGCGCCGGCGAAGCCGCGCTGATGCCGCTGCAGCTTGCCGGCCTCGCCGCGCTTTACGGCGAGGCGTGGCAGCGCCGCGAGTGGAATGCCGACCCCGACATCGCCGCGCAGATCGAGGCCGGACTGCGCCTCACCGGCGCCGACGTCGCGCGGGCCCTGTTCGCGCGCGATGCGCTGTACCGCGCCTTCGACACCTATTTCGCGCAGCACGACCTGCTGATCACCCCGACCACGCCCTGCACCGCCTGGGCGCTGTCCCAGCCCGGCCCGCGCGAGATCGCCGGCCGGCCGGTGGGCCCACGAGGCCACGCCGTCTTCACCCCGCTGATCAACCACTGCTTCCTGAGCGCCTGCTCGGTGCCCTGCGGCCTGGACCGCCACGGCCTGCCGATCGGCCTGCAGATCGTCGGCCCGCGGTTTGCCGACGCGCGCGTGCTCGCCCTCGCGGCGCACGTCGAGCGGCAGTGCCCCCACGACTTCGCGCGCCCGGTGAATCCCCCGGTCGCGACCCTTGCCTGAGGAGAGACCCATGACCACCCTGACTGCCGCGGCCCACGCCGCGCCGGCGGACGGCGCGAAGCCGGCGCCGTCCATCAAGCGCGTCGCCGGCGCCAGCCTGGCCGGCACCACGCTCGAGTTCTACGACCACTTCATCTACGGTTCCGCCGCGGCGCTGGTGTTCCCGAAGCTGTTCTTTGCCCAGGCCAGCCCGCTGATGGCGACGCTGTTGTCGCTGGCCAGCTATGGCGTGGCCTTCGTCGCGCGGCCGTTCGGCGCGGCGCTGTTCGGCCACTTCGGCGACAAGCTCGGCCGCAAGTGGGTGCTCGTCGTCACGCTGCTGATGATGGGCCTGGCGACCTTCGCGATCGGCCTGCTGCCGACCGCCGCCGCGGCCGGCCTGCTGGCGCCGGTGCTGCTGGTCGCGCTGCGCGTCGTGCAGGGCCTGGCCCTGGGCGGCGAGTGGGGCGGCGCCGCGCTGATGGTCAACGAGTTCGACCCCTCCGGCAAGCGGCGCGGCTTCTACGGCAGCCTGGTGCAGATCGCCGCGCCGATCGGCCTGCTGCTGGCCAACGGCATGATCGCCGGCGTCACCTGGTGGCTCGACGAGGCGGCCTTCCTCGAGTGGGGCTGGCGCATCCCCTTCCTGTCCAGCGCGCTGCTGATCGCGGTCGGCCTGTACATCCGCATGGGCCTGACCGAGTCGCCGCTGTTCGAGAAGATGGAGAAGGCCGAGAAGCAGGGCCACGCCCCGCTGATGGAAGTCATCCGCCACCACAAGAAGGCCGTCGGCCTCGCGCTCGGCAGCCGCATCGGCAGCGACATCGCGTTCTACGTCTTCACGCTGTTCCTGCTGGTCTACCTGCCGCAGCATCTGCACCTGCCCAAGAGCATCGGCCTGCAGGCGGTGCTGGCCGGCGCGGTGGCGCAGATCCTCGCGATCCCGCTGTTCGGCCACCTGTCCGACAAGATCGGCCGCCGGCCCATCCTGCTGGGCGGCGCGATCGCCGGCATCGTCTGGTCGTTCGTGTTCTTCATGCTCGTGAACACCGGCTCCACGCCGCTGATCCTGCTGGCCTCGTTCGTCGCGATGGTCATCGTCGCCGCGATGTTCTCGCCGCTGGCCTCGTTCATCCCCGAGATGTTCCCGACCTCCGTGCGCTGCACCGGCTCGTCGATCGGCTTCCAGCTCGCCGGCATCTTCGGCGGCGCGCCGGCCCCGCTGATCGCCGTGCCGCTGGTGGCCGCGTTCGGCACCAGCCTGCCGGTCTCGATCTACCTGGCCGCGGCGCTCGCGCTGATCGTGTTCTGCGTGCTCAAGGCCCCCGAGACCGCGCACAAGAACCTGGAACAGTGAGATGGGTCGCATCCTGCTGATCAACCCGAACATCTCGGACAGCGTCAGCGACCTGATCCGTGCCGAGGCGCAGCGCAGTGCCTCGGCCGGCACCGAGGTCGAGGTGCTGACCGCGCCGTTCGGCGTGGCCTACATCGAGACGCGCTTCGAGGCGCTGATCGGCGCCTACGCGGCAGCGCAGCTGGCCGCCGAGCACCACGAGCGTTTCGACGCCGTGGTGGTCGCGGCCTTCGGCGACCCGGGCCTGACCGGCCTGCGCGAGGCGCTGCCCTGCCCGGTGACCGGGCTGACCGAGGCGGCGCTGGCCAGCGCCTGCCTGCTCGGCCACCGCTTCTCGATCGTCGCGATCTCGCAGCGCATCCGCGCCTGGTACCGCGAGACGGTGCAGTCCTACGGCCTGGAGGGCCGGCTGGCGAGCATCCGCGGGCTGGACGAGCCGCTCGCCGACATCGGCAACGTGCAGGGCGACCAGGGCGAGCGCCTCGTGAAGCTCGCCGAACGCTGCGTCGCCGAGGACGGCGCCGACGTGATCGTGCTGGCCGGTGCGCCGCTCGCGGGCCTGGCACGCAGCCTGCGTGGGCGCCTGCCGGTGCCTTCGGTGGACGGTGTGTCCAGCGCGGTGCGCCATGCCGAATCGCTCGTCGCGCTGCAGCCGGGCCGCGCGACGCGCGGCAGTTTCGCCCCGCCGCCGCAGAAGCCGAACCGCGGCCTGCCCCCCGCCATCGCCCGGCTGCTCGACCGCCCGGCCCGCTGAACCCCCCAACACCCGAGGAAGCCCCATGAAGTTCCACCCCCTGCGCCGTCTCGTCTCCGCGCTGCTGCTGGCCGGCTGCGCACTCCCTGCGCTGGCCCAGCAGAAGCTGCAGATCGCCGGCAACTTCGCCACCGAGCACCCGAGCAGCATCGCCGTCGAGCAGGTGTTCAAGAAGGAGGTCGCACGCCTCACCAACGGCCAGCTGCAGGTCGACGTGTTCCCCGCCATGCAGCTTGGCGGTGCGAAGGAGAACGTCGACGCGGTGCGTTCGGGCACGCTCGCACTGACCTGGGTCGGCGCGGCCTACCTGTCGCGCATCGTGCCCGAGCTGGAGGCTGTCGCGCTGCCGTTCGTGTTCCCGAACCGCGAGGTGGCCCTGCGCGTCATCGACGGCCCGGTCGGCGACGCGATCGAGAAGAAGCTGCAGGACAAGGGCTTCACCTCGCTGGGCTGGATGGAGCTGGGCATGCGCCACGTCACCAACAGCCGCGGCCCGATCAACACGATGGCCGACCTGAAGGGCCTGAAGCTGCGCCTGCAGCCGAGCGAGACGCACCTGGCCAGCTTCCGCGCGCTGGGTGCGAACCCGGTGGCGATGGACGTCAAGGAGCTGTACTCGGCGCTCGAGCAGAAGGTGGTCGACGCGCAGGAGAACCCGTACACGGTGATCTCGGCCTCGCGCTACGGCGAGGTGCAGAAATACCTCTCCAACACCGGGCACTTCTTCGACTTCATCGCCGTGATCGGCAGCAAGAAGGCGCTCGAGCAGCTCAAGCCCGAGTACCAGAAGGCGGTGCGCGAGGCGATGGCGACGACGGTGGCCTACCAGCGCAAGCTGGCCATCGAGAGCGAGGCCAAGGCACTGGCGGACCTGAAGACCAAGATGACCTACACCGAGATCTCTCCGGCGGCGCGCGAGGCGATGCGCAAGGCCGCCGCGCCGGTGATCGACGAGGTCGTCAAGAAGCGCGCCGGCGCCGCCCTGGTCGACCAGGTGCTGGCCGAAGTGGCCAAGCCCTGACATGACTGCCACCACCATGAGCTCCCACGTGCTGCCCGTCGTCTACGACACGGCGTCGTGGCCCGGCCGGGCGCTGCAGTGGCTCGACCGCGGGGTGACCGGGGCGCTGCTCGTCGCCGTGGCCGTGATGGTCGGCGTCGTCAGCGCGCAGGTCGCGCTGCGCTACGGCTTCAACTTGTCGATCGACTGGGCCGACGAGGTGTCCCGGCTCGCCTTCGTCTGGAGCATCTTCCTGGCCATCCCGCTCGGCGTGCGCCAGGGGGCGCACATCGGCATCGACATCGTGGTGCTGAAGTTCCCGCCCGTCGTGCAGCGCGTGCTGCGCCGCGCCGCGGCGCTGGTCAGCGCGCTGATGATGGTCGCGATCGCCTGGGCGGCGGTCGGCGTCGCGCGCGAGCAGTGGGACGAGCTGATGTCCACGCTCGACTGGAGCGTCGGCTGGTTCATCGTGCCGGTGGGCATTGGCGCGGCGCTGTCGGCGCTGCACCTGCTGCGCATCGTGATCCAGGGGCCGCCGGCGGTGGCCGCGGGGAGCGCCGAATGAGCGCCTTTGTCGTCCTCGGCTTCATGCTGCTGGCGCTGTTCGGCCTGCCCATCGCCTTCGCGATGGGCGCCGCGGCGCTGGCCGCGCTGGGCGCCACCGGCGTGGATTTCTCGATGGTGCCGCAGCGCATGATGCATGCGGTCAACTCGTTCCCGCTGATGTCGATCCCGTTCTTCATGCTCGCCGGCGAGCTGATGATCAAGGCCGGCATCGTCGAGCGGCTGATCGCGCTGGCGAACTCGGTGGTCGGGCGGGTGCGCGGCGGCATGGCGCACGTCACGATGCTGTCGGGCGCCGGGCTGGCGACCGTCTCCGGCGCCGCGGTGTCCGACGCCAGCGCGCTGTCGGCGATCCTGGTGCCGTCGCTGTCGAAGATCTACGACAAGAGCTTCGCGGCGGCCATCGTCGCCGCGGCGGCCAACCTCGGGCCGATCATCCCGCCCTCCGGGGCGATGATCGTCTACGCGTTCATGGCGGGTTCGTCGGTGTCGGTCGGCGGCCTGTTCATGGCCGGCGTGGTGCCGGGCCTCGTGATCTGCTTCGGCTTCATGGCGCTGTGCTCGTGGATCGCCGGCCGGCGCGGCTGGGCGGTCACCGGCGAGCCGTTCCGCTGGTCGCGCGTGCTCGCGGAGCTGAAGCGCTCGCTGATCGTGCTGGCGATGCCGGTGATCGTGATCGGCGGCATCGTCGGCGGCGCCTTCACCGCCACCGAAGGCGCGGCGATCGCGGTGGTCTACGCGCTGGCGATCGGCTTCTTCGTCACGCGGCAGCTGCAGATCCGCGACCTGCCGGGCCTCGTCGTGCGCGCGGCGATCACCTCGGCCGTGGTCGGCGCGCTGATCGCCTTCGCCTCGATCATCACCTACCTGATGACGGTGGACCTGCTGCCGCAGAAGCTCTCGCTGCTGCTGCGCACCATCACCGGCGACCCGCTGGTCTTCCTGGTGCTGGTCTCGCTGCTGCTGTTCGTGGTCGGCATGTTCCTCGAGTCGAACGCCGCCTACATCATGCTGGTGCCGCTGCTGCACCCGATCGCGATCGCCTACGGCATCGACCCGCTGCACTTCGGCTTCCTGTTCGTGCTGAACCTCGTGATCGGCATGCTGACGCCGCCGGTCGGCGTCGTGCTGTTCGTCGTCTGCGGCGTCACCAAGGTGCCGATGCGCGAGCTGGTGAAGAGCGCGTGGCCGTTCATCGCGCTGACGTACGTGGTGCTCGTGCTGTGCATGCTGTTCCCGCCGATCGTGACCGCGCTGCCGCGTGCGCTCGGCTACTGATTCCCCACGCTGAATCCCCACCCTGTCCGGAGAGGTCCATGTCCAAGCGTTCCGCCCTCGCTCTCGTCCTTGCGGCCCTGGTCGCCCTGCCTGCCGCGCACGCCGACGAGCGCATGCGCTTCAAGGCCATCGGCCAGCCGCTGGCGACCGGCAACATCCAGAAGAACAAGGAGCAGCCCTTCTTCGAGGCCTTCGCCGCGAAGACCGGGCTGCCGATCGACGTGGACTACAAGCCGATCGACACGCTCGGCATCAAGGACACCGAGCAGCTGCGCGTGATGAAGGCCGGGCTGTTCGACATCGTCTCGCTGCGCGTCTCGCAGAACTCGCGCGACGAGCCGACGCTGCTGGGCCTCGACCTGGTCGGCGCGAGCCCCGACTACGCCACCGGCCGCAAGGTCGCGAAGGCCTGGTTCGACACCGTCGACGCGCGGCTGCAGCAGCAGTTCAACGTCAAGCTGCTGGGTGTCTGGCCGTTCGGCCCGCAGATCCTGTTCTGCAAGAAGCCGATCACCAAGCTCGCCGACGTGAAGGGCCTGAAGGTGCGCGTCTACGACCAGAACCTGGCCAAGTTCATCGAGCTGGTCGGCGGCACGCCGGTGCCGATCTCGTTCGCCGACACGCACCAGTCGCTGTCGCTGGGGGTGGTCGACTGCGCGATCACCGGGCCGTCGAGCGCCAACTCGGCCGGCTGGCCGGAGGTCACGACGCACCAGCTGCCGCTGGGCTTCCAGATGGCGCTGAACGGCTACGCGATGTCGCTGAAGGCCTGGAACAGCCTGAAGCCCGACCAGCAGGCCAAGCTGAAGACGGCCTTCGACGGCCTGACCGAGGAGATCTGGACCTACTCCGAGCAGCTCTTCCAGGACGCGCTGAACTGCAACACCGGCAAGGACCCGTGCACCACCGGCAAGAAGTTCAGCCTGGTGGGCGTGCCGGTCTCGGCGGCGGACACCGAGCTGATCCGCACCGCGGTGACCAAGGTGTCGTTCCCGGCCTGGTCCGAGGTCTGCGACAAGTCCAACCCGGGCTGCTCGCAGAAGTGGCAGGCGGCGGTCGGACCGGTGCTGGGCCTGAAGTGAAGCAGCGCATCGAGACCGCGCTGGCCACGCTGTTCGGCGGCATCTTCCTGCTGCTGTCGGTCGTGGTCGCGGTCGAGACGATCAGCCGCAAGCTGTTCAACGTCTCGCTGCAGGGGGCCGACGAGCTGGGCGGCTACGCGCTGGCCGTCGGCTCGACGATCGCCTTCAGCCTCGCGCTGATGGGGCGCAACCACATCCGCGTCGACGTGTTCCACGAGAAGTTCCCGCGCGGCGTGCAGGCGGCGCTGAACTGGCTGTCGATCGTCGCGCTGGCGGTCTTCGGCGCGTTCATCGCCTGGATCGCGTTCAAGGTCATCGGCGACACGCTGCAGTACCGCAGCACGGCGCAGACGCCCTGGGCCACGCCGCTGATCTGGCCGCAGAGCGTGTGGTACGCCGGGCTGGTGGTGTTCGCGCTGGTCGCGGTCGGTCACGCGGCGCGCGCCACGCAGCTGCTCGTGCAGCGCCGCCTCGACACGCTGAACCGCGACTTCCACCCGAAGAGCGCCAAGGAGGAGCTGAAGGAGGAGCTCGAGGACCTCGCGCAGCGCCAGTCGGCCGGTGGCACCGAGGGCGGCCGATGAACGTCGCCGTGATCGGCGCGGCCTTCGTCGCGATGATCGGCATGATGCTGGTGGGCGTGCCGATCGCCGTCGCGATGGCGCTGGTGGGCATCGTCGGCGGCATCGCCGCCTACGGCGTGCCCTTCATGGACTCGATCGCCCCGGTGGTGTGGGGCGTGCAGAACGAGAACCTGCTGACCTCGATCCCGCTGTTCGTGCTGCTCGGCGAGCTGCTGCTGCGCTCGGGCATCGCCGACCGCATGTACATCGCGCTGTCGGCCTGGCTGGGCCGGCTGCCCGGCGGGCTGCTGCACACCAACATCGGCTCGTGCGCGCTGTTCGCCGCGACGTCGGGCTCGTCGGTGGCCACCGCGGCGACGGTCGGTACCGTGGCGCTGCCGTCGCTGCGTGCGCGCGGCTACCCGATGCGGGCCTCGCTCGGCACGCTGGCCGCCGGCGGCACGCTGGGCATCCTGATCCCGCCGTCGGTGAACATGATCGTCTACGGCTCGCTGACGAACAACTCGATCGGCAAGCTCTTCATCGCCGGCATCGTCCCGGGCCTGCTGCTGACCGGCTGCTTCATGCTGTGGATCTGGCTCTCGGGCGTGGTGCGCGGCGAAACCATCCGCGAGGACGCCGTGCCCTGGCCGGAGCGCCTGCGCACGCTGCGCTACCTGGTGCCGCCGCTGGTGGTGTTCGGCATCGTGATGGGCAGCCTCTACTTCGGCATCGCCACCACCACCGAGAGCGCCGCGCTGGGCGTGATGGCGGCGCTGTTCTACGTCTGGCGCTCCGGCAAGCTGCAGTGGGAGGTGCTGCGCACCTGCTTCGTCAGCACCGCGCGCACCAGCGGCATGATCCTGCTGATCATCACCGCGGCCTTCATCCTGAACCTGACCATCAGCCTGACCGGCGTGGCCGATGCGATGACCAAGTGGGTCGCCGGCCTGGGCCTGACGGCCACTGGCCTGCTGCTGGCGCTGATCGTGTTCTACCTGGTGCTCGGCATGTTCATGGACGTGCTGTCGATGCAGGTGGCGACCATCCCCGTGACCTATCCGATCGCCGTCGCGCTGGGCATCGACCCGATCTGGTTCGGCATCTTCATCGTGCTGATGTGCGAGCTCGGCATGATCACCCCGCCGGTCGGCATGAACCTGTTCGTCGTGCACGGCATCCGGCCCGACCAGGGCGGCATCGAGGATGCGATCTGGGGCGCGCTGCCCTATGCGGCGATCATGATCGCCTTCACGGTGGGCCTGATCGCCTGGCCCGCGCTGGCCACCTGGCTGCCGGGCAAGATGTGATGCGGCGATGAACGACGAACCCTGGCAGCTGTCCGCCACCGAGATGCTGGCGCGCTTCCGCGCCGGCACGCTGGCGCCGCGCGAGGCGCTCGAGTCCTGCCTGGCGCGCATCGCGCAGGTCGAGCCGCTGCTGAACGCCTTCGTCGCCGAACGCCACGCGGCGGCCCGCGCCGAGGCCGACGCGAGCGGCGCGCGCTGGCGTGCCGGCACGCCGCTCGGCCCGCTGGACGGCGTGCCGCTGGCCGTCAAGGACAACCTGCCGACGGCCGACCTGCCGACCACCTGGGGCAGCGTCGCGCTCGAGGGCTGGCGCAGCGAGGCCGACGAACTCGCGGTGGCGCGCGCCCGCGCGGCCGGCGCGATCCTCGTCGGCAAGACCAACGTGCCCGAGTTCACCCTCGAGGGCTACACCCACAACCGGCTGCACGGCACCACGCGCAACCCGTGGGACCCACGCCTGACGCCCGGCGGGTCGAGCGGCGGCTCGGTGGCCGCGGTGGCGGCCGGCGGCGTGCCGCTCGCGCTCGGCACCGACGGTGGCGGCTCGATCCGCCGCCCGGCCTCGCACACCGGGCTGGTCGGCTTCAAGCCGTCGATCGGCGCGATCGCGCGCGAGCACACGCTGCCGCCGCTGCTGCTGGATTTCGAGGTGGTCGGCCCGATCGCACGCAGCGTCGCCGATGCGCGCCTGCTGTTCGAGGCCCTGCGCGGGCCTTCGCCCGGCGACCGGCGCTCGTACGCCGCCGAGGCGGCGCGCCGCCCGCTGCCGGCGCCGCTGCGCGTGCGCTACGTCGCGAGCCTGGACGGCGCGCCGGTGGATCCGCAGATCGCCGCCGCCTGCCGCGCCGCGGCGCTGCGCCTGCGCGAACTCGGCCACACGGTCGAGGAGGGCGAACTGCCGCTGGACGTCGCGCCGCTGCTGGCGCGCTGGCCGCAGGTCGGCCAGATCGGCCTGGCGACGCTGTTCGCGCGCCGTCCGGCCTGGCGCGTCGGGGCCGGGCCCGCCTACCTCGCGATGGCCGAGCAGGGCGCGGCGCTGCCGGCCACCGCGCTGTGGGACCTGCTCGATGCGGTCGAGCGGCTGCGCGCCGAGGCGGCGCGGGTGTTCGCGTCGCTCGACGTGATCGTCACGCCCGCGGCCGCGGCGCTGCCCTGGCCGGCCGAGCAGGCCTTCCCGCCGCGCATCGACGGCCGCGACGTCGGCCCGCGCGGCCACGCCGTGTTCACCGGCTGGGTCAACGCGGCCGGCCTGCCGGCGCTCGCGCTGCCGGCCGAGCCCTCGGCCGAGGGCCTGCCGATCGGGCTGCAGCTGATCGGCGACTACGGCACCGACGACGCGCTGCTGGACCTCGGCGACGCGTACGAGGCCCTCGCGCCCTGGGCGCATCGGCGCACTACCATCGGCACATGAACTCTTCCATCGAAATGGCCGTTCGCACCCTGGTGCAGGCCCGACGCGCCGCGCAGACCGTTCCCGCTGCGGCGCTGCCCGACGCCGACGCCGCCTACGCGGTGCAGGACGGCGTCGCGCGGGTGCTCGGCTGGTTCGACGCCGCGCCGCCGCGGCACTGGAAGTCCGGCGGCGCCTCGCGCGAGGCGGTGCTGACGCACGCGCCGCTGCCGCCTGCCGGCGTCTGGGCCAGCGGCGCCGACGCGCGCGCCTGGCACTTCAACTTCCGCGGCATCGAGGCCGAGATCGCGCTGCGCCTCGGCCGCGACGTCGATGCGGCGCGGGCGCAGACGCTGGATCTCGCCGCGGCGACGGCCCTGGTCGACGCGCAATGCGTGTCGATCGAACTCGTCGATTCCCGCTGGACCGAGGCGCGCGACGCGCCGGCGCTGGCCAAGCTGGCGGACCTGCAGTCACATGGCGCGCTGGTGCTGGGCGAGTGGCAGCCCTTCGTGCCGCGCGACTGGGCCGCGCAGCGCTGCCGTGTCACGATCGGCAGCGCCGAGCACCGCTTCCAGGGCACGCATTCGCTCGGCGATCCGGCCTACGTGCTGCCGACCTGGCTGCGTCACGCCACGCGCCACGGTGCGGTCGTGCCGGCCGGCACCGTCGTCACCACCGGCACCTGGTGCGGCCTGCTGATGGCCGCGGCCGGCGACCGGGTGGTGGTCGAGTTCGACGGCATCGGCGCGGCGGAGGTGCTGCTCTAACTGGGCCTAGGAGCCGGGGCCGATGCCGAGCGCGGCCTTGGCGCGGACCAGGTAGAGCTTGCGGCTGTCCAGCCCGTTGAGCCCGCCGTTGATGCGGCGCGTGATGCCCTCGATGTCGTCCTTGTCCGCCAGCGCGTTGAGCTGGCGCGTCTTCCAGTACACGCCGAACACCCGCGCGCCCACGTCCCAGCGCGCGGCCAGGTCCGGGTTGGCGATGAGGTCGATGCCCAGCGCGTCGCCGTAGGTCTTGTAGTTCTCCTTCCCGGTCAGGGAGACGTAGCCGCGGCCACGGTACTTCTTGCCGTCGCCCGGCTGCGTGTTGCCGAGCTGCGCGGCCAGGCTGCTCGGCGGCTCGTAGCGCAGCTGCGCCGGGCTGCCCGTCCAGGCCTCCTCGAGCGAGCGCAGCTCGCCGCTCTCGTAGGCCGCCTGGGCGAGGAAGTGGGCCTGGCGCAGCCGGGTGCTGATGTCGAACTCCTGCATCGCCGCGTTCAGGCCCGGCAGCGCTTCGCGCAAGCGCGACTCGCTGGCCCTGCGCATGATCTGGCCCAGCTCGGCCAAGGTGAGCGCACCGGCGCGCACCCCGGTCGGGGCCGGAGCCGGCAGGCTGGCAGTCATCCCGCCGGCCCGGGTGGCGAGGTTCAGCTGGGCGTCCAGGCGCTTCGCCAGTTCCGCGGCGCGGTCACGCTGTTTCTGCGCTTCGGCTTCGGCCACCTGGGCCGCCGCTGCCGCGGCCGAGGCTGCCGCTGCCGCCACCTCGGCGCGTGTCAGGGCCTTCTCGAGGGCGGCACGCGCCGCGATGGCATCCGCCCCCGCGCGCTGGGAGCGCTGGTAGGCCACGATCGCGACCCCGAGCGAGGCCACCACCGCCACCACCAGGCCCGCCAGCCAGGCGCTGACCCGCCGCGCGCGGCGCCGCTGTGCTTCGGCGACGCGGGCGCGCTCGATCGCCTCGTCGCGTTCGCGCAGCTCGCGCTCGCGCTCCAGCGCGGCGGCCCGCTGCTGTTCGGCCCGGCTGTCCTCGATGAAGGCGATCGTGCGATCGAACTCCGCCCGGGCCTCGGTGTCACCCGCGGCCAGGGCGTAGCGCCGCGCCCAGGCGGCATCGGGCTGCCAGGGCCGCCCGCTCGCCGCCGGGTCCGGGTTCCACCAGTCCAGTGCGCGCAGCAGGTCGGCCCCGCTGAGCGGGCTGCCGGAACCGGCGGCGCGGTCGGCCGCGCGCTCGGCCCAGCGGCGATAGTCGGCGCCGCGCCGGGCCTCGTCGGCCACCCAGGCGGCCAGTTCGCGCCACTGGCGGATCAGCGCCTCGTGCGACAGGTCGATCACGCTGTCGGCGTCGAGCCGGGGGCCATGCTGCAGCAGGCAGGCGTCGGGCGCCGCGAACACGCCGACGATGCCCTCGAGCAGGGACACCTCGTCCCCGTCCAGCGCGCAGCCCTGCGCGAGGCGCGCCAGCGTGCGCGGCCGCCGCACGTCCTGGCCGCCGGTGCGGCGCTCGGTGATGAGGCGGAACAGCCGCTCGACCAGGTCCCGGCGCGCTTCCGGCAAGGCCGCGCGGGCCTGCTCGAAGAGGCTCTGGGCATGCTGGTGCAGCGCGCCGTCGATGCCGCCGACGGCCCGCGCGTCGCTCCAGCCGATGCGCGGCGCGGCCGGGTCGCGCTGCCGCGCCGCCAGCCACATGCGCGACAGCGCGTGCTGCACCAGCGGCAGCTGGTCGGAGTTGTGCCCCGTCGCGTTGATCAGCTCGGTGACCAGGGCCGGCTCGACGTCGCCGCCGAACACCTGGGCCGGCGCGGCGATCGCACGCTCCATCTGCGCGCGCGTCAGCCGCGGTGTCAGGTACTGCGCGCGGTTGATGGCCTCGGGCAGCGCCGCGAAGCGCACGCAGTTGCCGAGGAAGTCGGTGCGCATCGTGATGACCACGTGCACCGCCGCGCGCGCATCGGCGCAGGCGGCCAGCAGCAGGTTGACGAAGGATTCGGATTCGTCGGCCTGCGCGAAGCCGGCGTCGGCGTAGGTGAAGATCTCCTCGAACTGGTCCACCAGCACCAGCAGGTTCGTGCGCCCGGCGCCGGCCGCGAGTGCGCTGGCGGCCGCATGCGCCAGTCCGAGCGGGCCGCGGCGCAACTCGGCAGCCAGCGCGGCCTGCGCCGCGGGGTCGTCCGCGGCCTCGACGCCGAGTTCGCGCCCGATCACCTCGGGTCGCAGCAGCGCCGCGGCCAGGCTCCCGATCGGCCGCTCGCCCGGACGCATCACCGCGATGCGCCAGTCGCTGCCCGAACCCAGGCTGCCCAGCGCCAGCGCCGGCAGCAGCCCGGCGCGCACCAGGCTGCTCTTGCCCGAGCCCGACGGGCCGATGACGGCCAGGAAGTGCCGCGCCGCCAGGATCTCCAGCAGCCGGTCGGTGTGCTCCTCGCGGCCGAAGAAGATGTCCGCCTCGTGCGCCTCGAACGGACGCAGGCCGGGGTAGGGCGCGCTGGCCTCGCGGTAGGGGTTCATGTCAGTGCCGCCCGGCCGCCCGAAGGCACTGACGCGCCCCTCGGGGGCCGCGAACGCAGTGAGCTTGGGGTCGTTTCATTCAAGCAGCGCGCGCAAGCTGCGTGGGAGCCGATTCATGCCGGTGCCGCGCCGGCGCGCAGGCTGTCGACGAACCCGCGCAGCGCCTCGCCCGAGAGGCCGGCGCGGCAGTCCAGCAGCACCACGCCGTGGCTGCGCACGCCGTGGTCGGGCTGGTTGCCCGGCGGCGCGTCGAGCAGCGCGCCCCAGGTGCCGCGCCGCAGCCGGGCCAGCGTCTTGCGCGCCGCCTGGACCTGCGCCTGCACCCAGCTGGCCGGGCTGCTGCCGTAGACGATCAGCAGCCCGCTGCTGTCGCGCAGCAGGGACTCGTAGTCCTGCCGCCACTGCGCCGGGGCCTGCGCGGGCTGCGGCAGCGGCGCCAGGCTCGCATCGACGCCCAGGCCGAACAGCAGGTCGCGCACCTGCTCGCCGATGCGCCGGTCGCTGTCGTCGGCCTGCACGCAGACGTTCAGCGGCGCGCTTTCCGTGCCGGCCGTGGCCGGCAGCGGCTGAGGCGCCGGGGCGGGGGTGGCGAGCCGCGCCAGCACCTCGGCCAGCAGGGCCTCGCCGCTGCCCGAGACGGCCCCCGTGACGCGCAGCCGGTGCGGGCCTTCCGGCAGCGTGTCGAGCTGCACGTCGGGCGGGCGCCAGCACAGGAAGCCGATGCCGCGCTCGCGCGCCACCTGCGCGGCGGCCTCGGCCATCAGCTGCGTGTAGGGGCTGTCGCTCCAGCCGGGCCGCCGGCCCGGATGCGGACCGAACAGCGCCAGCAGCAGGTCCGCTTCGGCCAGGTCGGCATTCAGCGCGGCGCGCCAGTCGGCCTCGGCCGCTGTCGGATAGGCGCCCGGATTGGCCGGCCGCACCTCGATGCCCTGCTGGCGCAGGGCCGCCGCCAGGCGCTCCCAGGCGTCGAGCACGTGGTCGGTGGGTTCCGCGATCCACACGCGACGTGTCGCCGCGGGCGCCGCGGCCGCGCCGCCCGTCGGGGTGCGGAGGCGGTCGGAGATGAAGTGCGCCAGCTCGTTGAGCGCGCGCCAGTAGGGCCGGTCGCCGGCCGGGTCGGGCGAGGGCCAGCCCAGTGGCATCGGCGCCGGATCGTCGAAGGCCTGCGCCCAGAAGCACAGCGTCGACACATCGCGGATCGCGACCGGCCAGTCGTCGCGCGCGGTCGGTGCCATCTCGACGAGGAAGACACGCTCGGCGGCTGCCCCGTGGCGGGCCGCGAAGCCCTCGATCTCGTCGCGGCACCAGGGCGACTCGAGGTAGCGCGGCGACAGCACCGCCACGAAGGCGCTCGCCGCGGCGACCCGCTCGGCCAGCGCCGGGTCGACGCGCTTGTTGGGCTCGAGCCGATGGTCCATCCACACCCGCGTCGCGGCACCGCCGGGTTTCATCGCCAGCGATTTCTGCAGCCGGTCCGCCAGGTCGGTGACCCAGCCGCGCGCGCCCGCGGTCAGGGACTGGTCGTCGGCATGGGCGTAGCTGATGAAGACTTCGGCCATGGGGATCCGTGCAGAGTAGAGCGGAACGTGCGCGGCGGCGCCCTCAGCCGGAACGATGAACGCGGCCTCCGATCCGGCGCCGACACCGCGGCCGATGGGCCCATTCTGCAGCAGGTGGACGGCCGCCGGCACCCGCGCGAAGATCGGCGGTGATTCAGTCGGGCCTGCCCCAGGTCAACCGGGCAGCCGCGGCGGCGCCGTACCGTGCCGACCGCTTTCGACCGGACCCAGGAGATCGTTTCGATGCAGAAGACCCCCGCGCGCCAGGCGGCCGTTGCCGCCCAGCTACCCGCCCAGCCGATCAGCCAGGAAGTGCTGCTCGAGAAATACGCCAAGGACGGCGAGCGCAGCATCGCTGCCGTGCATGCCCGCGTGGCGCGCGCGCTGGCGCAGGTGGAGCCCGCGGAGCAGCGCAAGGCCTGGGAGGAGCGCTTCGCGCAGGCGCTGGCCGAGGGTTTCGTGCCGGCCGGGCGCATCCAGTCGGCGGCCGGCACGGACCTGTCGGCCACGCTGATCAACTGTTTCGTGCAGCCGGTGGGCGACTCGATCGCGCAGGACGACGAGGGCCACCCCGGCATCTACACCGCGCTGACCGAGGCCGCCGAGACGATGCGCCGCGGCGGCGGCGTGGGCTACGACTTCTCGCGCATCCGCCCGCGCGGCGCCTGGGTCGGCAGCACGCGCAGCAGCGCCTCCGGCCCGGTCAGCTACATGCGCGTGTTCGACCGCTCCTGCGAGACCGTCGAGAGCGCCGGCGCGCGACGTGGCGCGCAGATGGGCGTGCTGCGCTGCGACCACCCGGACATCGAGGAGTTCATCCACGCCAAGGACGACGGGGACCTGAAGAACTTCAACATCTCGGTCGGCGTGACCGATGCCTTCATGCAGGCCGTGCTGGCTGACGGCGAGGTCGAACTGGTGCACAAGGCCGAACCCGGCGCGGCGCAGAAGGCGGCCGGCGCCTACCGGCGCAGCGAACCCGGCGGCCACGGGCCGTGGGTGTACCGCAAGCTGCGCGCGCGCGAGCTGTGGGATCAGATCATGCGGTCCACCTACGACCACGCCGAACCCGGCGTGCTGTTCCTGGACCAGATCAACCGCGACAACAACCTCGCCTACTGCGAATCGATCGCCAGCACCAACCCCTGCGGCGAGCAGCCGCTGCCGTCCTACGGCTGCTGCTGCCTCGGCTCGATCGACCTGACGCGCTTCGTGCGCCAGCCCTTCGAAGCCGACGCGGCGTTCGACGAGGCCGGCTTCGCGAAGCTCGCGAAGGTGGCGGTGCGCATGCTCGACAACGTGCTGGACGTGACCGTCTGGCCGCTGCCGCAGCAGCACGCCGAGGCGCGCAGCAAGCGCCGCGTCGGCCTCGGCTTCACCGGGCTGGGCGATGCGCTGGTGATGCTGAACCAGCGCTACGACACGCCCGAGGCGCGCGCGCTGGCGCGCCGCATCGCCGAGGTGATGCGCGACGCGGCCTACGACGCCTCGGCCGATCTCGCCAAGGAGCGCGGCGCGTTCCCGCTCTTCAACGCCGACCTGTACCTCGCCGGCGGCACCTTTGCCTCGCGCCTGTCCGCGGCGCTGCGCGAGAAGATCCGCGCCCAGGGGCTGCGCAACTCGCACCTGCTGTCGATCGCGCCGACCGGCACGATCAGCCTCGCGTTCGCCGACAACGCGAGCAACGGCATCGAGCCGCCCTTCAGCTGGACCTACAACCGCAAGAAGCGCATGCCCGACGGCGGCTTCAAGGAGTACGCGGTCGAGGACCATGCGTGGCGCCTGTACCGCCACCTGAAGGGCGCGGACGCGCCGCTGACGCACGCCTTCGTCACCGCGCTCGAGATGAGCGCGAGCGCGCACCAGGCGATGGTCGCGGCGGTGGCGCCGTACGTGGACACCGCGATCAGCAAGACCGTCAACGTGCCGGCCGACTACCCCTACGAGGACTTCCAGCACCTCTACGTCGAAGCCTGGCAGTCCAAGCTGAAAGGCTTGGCGACCTACCGGCCGAACGCGGTGCTCGGCTCCGTGCTGAGCGTGGCGCCGACCGCGGCGCCGCTGGAAATCCCGGATGCCAACCGGCGCCTCGCGCTCGACCGGCTGCCCGCGCCGGTGCTCGCGTCGCTGCGCTGGCCCGGGCGGCCGGAGCTGCCGGCCGGCAACCCGGCCTGGACCTTCATGATCGAGCACCCGTTCGGCAGCTTCGCGCTGTTCGTCGGCGAGCTCGCGGCCGAGGGCGGCGGCGCGCCGCAGATCTTCGAGGTGTGGGTGAACGGCGCCGAGCAGCCGCGCGGCCTCGGCGCGCTGGCCAAGACGCTCTCGATGGACCTGCGCGCCAACGACCCCGCCTGGCTGGCGCTCAAGCTCGAGGCACTGGCCACGGTGGCCGAGGAGCGCTCGTTCGAGATGCCGTTCCCGCCGCACGGCGAGAAGCGGCTGTTCCCGGGCGTGGTCGCTGCCACCGCGGCGGTGATCCGCTGGCGCTGCGAGCAGCTGAAGGCGCTGCCGCGGCCGGGCCAGAAGGTCGCGACGCCGGTGATCGACGCGATGTTCAGCCGCGACGAGCCGCGCACCGGCCCCTCCGGCACGCTGGCCTGGGCGGTCGACATCGACAACCCGGGCACCGGCGAGGCCTTCACGCTGACGCTCAAGGAGGTCACGCTGCCGGCGCCGGACGGCGGCACCGTGACGCGGCCCTGCGCCGTCGGCTTCTCGGGCAACTACCCGCGCGCGCTGGACGGGCTGGCGCGGCTGCTGTCGCTGGACATGCGCGTGATCGACCCGGCCTGGATCGGCATGAAGCTGCGCAAGCTGCTGAACTACGCCGAGCCGCTCGGCCACTTCATGGCCTTCGTGCCGGGCCTGCCGCACGGCGAGCGCCGCCAGCAGACCTGGCCATCGACCGTGGCCTACCTGGCGCGGCTGATCATCCACCGCTACGCCATGCTCGGCGTGCTGGACGAACGCGGCTTCCCGCTGCGCGAGATGGGCGTGCTGGAGACGCCCGCCGGCGGCGCGACGGCGCCCACGCTGCAGGCCGGCGCCGTGTGCCCCGAATGCGGCAACCCGACCATGATCCACAAGGACGGCTGCGACTTCTGCACGGCCTGCGGGTATGTGGGGACGTGCGGGTGAGGGGCGCAGGGTTGCGGCGGCTCGACCTGTTGTGGGTAGCACCATAAGCTGCAAGTTCGACGGCATAAGGTGCAATCTTTGACGGCGTAATTTGCAAGTATTTGAGCCCCGCGTTCCCTCTAGGAACGCGGGGCTCTTTCTATTTGCACCGCGCAGATGCGGCGGCTACGTGTCAACAAGTCGCCGAGGCACGGCGACCTATGCTCAGCGCCATTCCGCCAGCGTAAGGGCGAGCAACGCCCAAGCCATACACGTGGTCTTCCTACTGCTGGGAGCCGTGACCGTACTTCCTGGCCCGCAAATCGAGTGCCCGCTGACCACCGTCGAGGATATCTAGAACGGGTTGGGTGACGGCAGAGTACCGATGAGAAAGAAAGCCAGCCACCGACAGGACCCCTTTTCCGTCTACTGCCTCAAATACAGCGATGTTCTCGGGATCGCTCAAGACGACGAGGTTGGCGTTGTGTGACGTCAGAATGATCTGTCTGACCCGCTTATCGCCCACCAAGACTGGTGAGACACTTTTGGCAATGTGCCGATTGTCGAGGTTGTCCTCCGGTTGATCGACCACCAGAGGACCATCTTTCAACTTCAGCAGAATCGGAAAGATCGCGGTGCATCGCTGACCCGCGGAAAGTTGGTCGATGGGACTGAACTGCTCGCCGGGCTTTCCGACAGCAAATCGAACGCCGAGATCGTCGTTTTCTAGGACGGTGGCCATTGCCAACAGCAGCTCGCGCTGGCCAGTCTGGATGGCCGCCTCGGCGGCCTTGATGGCGGCCTGCTGGTAGTGTCGAAGCGCGAAGCCGTAGTTGAAGGGTTCGTTGGCCAGTTTCTCGTGCGCGCGCGCCTCGTCGCGCTTGAGCAGCGCGGTCAGCCCCTCCGGCGTGTACCAACCAGCGAGCGGCTGACTCAGGTTGTCCGGCCGGCGCAGATCGCAGAACCACACGCCGCTCTTGGTGGCGAGCTGACGCAAAAAAGGCCGACCGTTCGAGGAAAAGGCGAACGGCACCTTGAAAGCCTCTCCGCCTGATCCGCTGACGAAGGGCATTTCCAGATCGGCATGACACGTGAAGTCGCGGCTATAGCGCTTGGCTTGTTGCAAAGCGCCCGACACATCGATGTTCTTGCGTTTCGCCTCGACGACGGCGATGGGCGTCAGGCCCGCAAAGAGCACATAGTCGGCTGGACCGCTCTGCGTTGGCCACTCGGCGATGGCCAGGTGCTTGCCCTTCTGCGGGCGTGCGCCCTTGGCGTAGGTCTGCGCTGCCGTGTCCGCCGCCCAGCCGGAAAGAGTCAGTTGCTCATCGATGAGCTTGCGCGTGTCGGCCTCGCTGAGCTGCAGCGTCGCGGCGGCAGAGTTGGCGGCGTCGATCAGCTGGGTGACTGCCAGGGGGGACTGCGTGGCTGACTGTGCCTGGACCGCTTGGAGCTTGGCGGCCAACTCGGCCTTCGCGGCATCCGCCTCGGCGGCCATCGACTCCCAGAAGGCGCGATCCCGTTCGGTCTGCTGAACCTGGGCCTGGGTAGCTTGCAACGCCTGGGCCGCGTCCTGGTGCGCAACTCGGAATGCCGCCAACTCGGCGCGCAGCGACTCGAGCTCTGCCTTCAACTCGGCGCCTTCGTCGGTTGGCGCGCTAGGCGGCAAGAACGGACCAGACTTGAACGCCGGGTCCTTGAAAGTCCGGTGGAACCAGACGCTCAGCTGCCACGTGAGCCGCAGCGCAAGCAGTGCGACGCGATGGTCGCCTGCCAGCTTGTGGTTGGCGTCGTTGCCAGCCTTGCGAACCTCGTGAAAGAGGGCGCTGACCTCGCGCGGCAGGATGCCATGATCTTGGAGGCGACGCAGCAGCTCGGTCTGCTTCTCTTCCGGCCCGGCGTAGATGCCGACACGCGAGGCAGCCAGCTGCGCCAGCGCTTCGGTCAGCTGCCGAAGCTTTAGCAGGCACGTGTTCGGGTCTTCGGGGAAGTAGCGCTCCGCCAGCAGGCCCAGGCGCACGAGTTGTTCGTCGTGCGCCTTCAGATGGCCGAAGTTAGATGCGCTCGCCTCGCCCATAGCCTCCCTAGGTTGCCGCCCGGTGTAATTGGAGCGGTCGATGTCGCTTCGCAGGGACTTGGAAGTGATTCTGCCGGACAGTCGAATGGTGTCGAAGATCCGCGACGCCACTGGAGTTTGCCCTAGCCAAGCCGCACGAGGATCACGTCCTCCTGGGCCGCGGCCTAGCAGAGAGTGACAGGCCCGGTCGGGCTATCGGCAAAGGAGCTGAAGATGGTTGCCGACCAACTTGTGAATGGCCCGGGCTTCGCGCAGTGCGGTGTGCCCCTCGCGGCTTTGAGTATGCCGACGACGTATCTCAGACATCCAAGGGCAAGTGGGGCGCGGAGTACGTTGCCGACTACAAAGGCGAGCAGGTCGACATCTCACCGCACATCACGCTGGGCGCCAAACAGGCTGATACCTGCTTATCGTGCCCGCTAGCGGCATATGGCGTCTTCCGCTTGCAGGAATCGGTGAGTACATCCTCGCTAAGTGCCTGTGGTGCATGGGATCGTACTAGCGCGTTTCACGCTAGCACACAACCTGCCGGCCCAGGCGCGTGGGCGGCATCGATTCATGCCTCGCGCCTCGCGCCAGCGCACGGTCACGCCAAGCGCTGCGCGACCGACGTGTACAGCGGAATGCCGACCAGGATGTTGAACGGGAATGTGAGCCCGAGCGACATTCCGAAGTACAGCGAAGGATTGGCCTCTGGAATGGCCTCGCGCACGACAGCCGGCACGGCGATGTATGAAGCGCTCGCAGCGAGCACCATCAGCAGCGTCGCGTTGCCGACCGGCAGGCCTGCGACGGCGGCGAGCGCGAAAGCCAGCGCCGCGTGCACCAAGGGTGCACAGATCGCATAGGCCAGCAGCCACGGCGAGTGCCCCTGCAAGGCGCCGAAGTTGCGCGCCGCGACGAGCCCCATGTCGAGCAGGAAGAACGCGAGCATGCCCTTGAAGAGGTCGCCGGAGAACGGCTGCATCGCCTTCTGTCCCGCGTCGCCGGTGACGAGACCAACCACCATCGCACCCAGCAGCAGCAGTTGTGCGCCGTCGGTGAACGACTCGTGCAGGACCCGGCCGATGCCGTGCGGCGTGCCCGCCGCCAACGTGCCCTCGCGCCGACGCGCCACGTTCGCCAGCACGACGGCCATCACGATCGCGGGCGATTCCATCAGCGCCATCGCCGCAGCCATGTGGCCGCCGTACGCCGTACCGCGCGTCTCCAGGTACTGCACCGCGGTGATGAAGGTGACCGCGCTCACCGAGCCGTAGGTGGCCGCCACCGCGGCGGCGTCGAAGCGCGACAGCCGCCGCACCAGCCACAGGTAGCCGATCGCCGGCACGACGACGGCAAGCGCGAGCGCGCACGCCAGGCTCACCGCCACCTCGGCCGTCAGGCCCGACTTCGCGAGCGCGAAGCCGCCCTTCAGGCCGAGAGCCATCAGCAGGTACAGGGACAGGAAGCGCGCGATCGGCGGCGGTATCTCGAGGTTCGAGCGCAGCGTGCCGGCGATGAGTCCGAAGATGAAGAACAGGATCGCGGGGTCGAGGATGTTCTGCATGTCGGGATCGATGATTGGCCCGGCCGATCATGAGAACAAGTGATATGTTCCGATTGAATGCATCCAATAATCCGATGAACAAATGACCCAACCCCCAGGACTGGAACGCGCTCCGCGCGCCAGCCTCGTGCAGCTGCGCAGCTTTGAGGCCGTCGTGCGGCTCGGCGGTGTCGGCCGCGCGGCGCGCGCGCTTCACCTCGCGCAGCCAACCGTGTCCACTCAGCTGAGGGAGCTGGCCACCGCGCTCGGCCTCGTGCTGTTCGAGACGCAGGGCCGCAGCCTGGTGCCGACCGAAGTCGGCAAACGGCTGGCGCAGGCGGTGCGCGCGATGGGCGCCGCCTGGCAGGGCTTCGAAGAGGACGCTGCCGCTCTGCAAGGCCTCAGGCGCGGCCGATTGCGCATCGCTGCCGTGACGACGACCGAATACTTCCTGCCCGACCTGCTGGGCCCGTTCGCGCGCAAATATCCCGGCATCGAGATCGAACTCGCGGTCGAGAACCGCGACGCTGTCGTTGCCCGCCTCGAGCGCGGCGACGACGAGCTGGCGGCCATGATGCTGCCGCCGTCGCATCTGCCTCTGGCGCGCTGGCCCTTCCTCGAGAACCCGCTCGTCGTCATCGCGCCGGCCGGCCATCCACTGTCGGGCCGGCGCCGCCTGAAGCTGGCTGAGCTGACGGGCGAGCCGCTGCTCGCGCGTGAGGCTGGATCGGGCACGCGTGCCGCCGCTGAGCAGGCCTTCGCCGAGCAAGGCGTCGCTTGGCCGCAACGCATGGCGCTGGGGAGCAACGAAGCGGTCAAGCACGCCGTGCGGGCCGGCCTCGGACTGGCGGTGCTGTCACGCCACGCGCTGGCCCAGGACCCCGCGAACGAAGGCCTCGCCGTGCTGCCGGTGGCTGGATTTCCGCTGCGCCGCCAGTGGCATCTCGTTTGGCGTCAGGACCGGGCGCTGTCGTTGCCGGCGCGCACGCTGCTTGACGACCTGCGGGCACGACTGCGCGTGAAGGCGCGGCCTCACGGTTGGAGTCAATGAGCGCCAGCGGCCCGCTGACGCCGGCGGAGCGCAGCCGAGGTCGGCCGATTGGGCGCCCGTCGTGACTAGGGTTTTCACTGAGCCCCCCCTGCTCTTGAAACCGGCGCCGGCAAACACAGTTGTTCGCCGTCAGCGTCATTGCCATTGACCGATTCATGAGGACTGAATCATGGCCAATACAACGACCACTTCCCGCCCCGGCCCCTCCAAGCGCACGCCTCGACGGAGCATGGCGTCCATGAGCCCGGCACAGCTGCAGGCCTACCTCATCGCGCGGGAGACCCTGCGCCGATTGAGGTCCGCCCGGACGTCCCGCGTCGCCCCAGACGCGTCGCTGCGCGGGTCGGCACGGGCAACGGCCTGACTCGTCTCTGGTTCAGGACGCTGGCTGTGCCCTCGACGGCACGTCCCCGCCTGGTCGCCAAGAAGGCTGAGCGCCCCCGATTGGGCGCCGCGGTGATGCCCCGGCTCGGCATCTCACCCTCGACTTGGAGGTTCAACATGTACGAAACGATGTTCTACCGCCCCCAGGGGTTGTTCGATCAACTGAGTGCACTGCACCAGGCGCTGACCCGATCGCTGGCCGGCGATGGCATGCCTGATGCGATTCGCTCCGTCGCCGCCGGCGCCTACCCGGGCATCAACGTGGGCCGCACGGCGAAGAGCCTGGAGATCTACGCCTTCGCTCCCGGCATCGACGCGGCGTCCATTGACGTCACGGTCGAACGCGGTGTGCTCAAGATCTCCGGTGAACGCCACGCTCCGAAGCAGTCGAGCGACGCGAAGGTACAGGCCTACGCGTCCGAGCGTCCGCAGGGTCGGTTCTCGCGGGCCATCACACTGCCCGATGACGTCGACACCAGCAAGGTCGAGGCGAAGTATCGCGACGGCGTGCTGCACATCAGCATCGCAGTTTCGGAGGCCGCCCAGCCGCAGCGCATTCCCGTGCAGTAGGCCCCCCGACATCAACCGACAAAGGAAGGAGCTGTCATGTCCAAGACCGAACTGGCCACGACCGAGCGCGGCCGTTCCGATGTTTCGCCGGGCGACGGCGCTGGAAATGAGTCGTCGTCGCAACGGACCGCCTTGCCCGTCGTCGACATCTTCGAGGACGCCGGCGGCATCACGCTGCTCGCCGACATGCCGGGCGTCTCGCGCGACAGCCTCGACGTCCGGTTGGACGGCGATGCGCTCGCGATCGAAGGCCAAGTCAGCATTCCCACACCGGATGGCATGCGCGCACTCTGGGCGGAGATGAACGTGCCCATGTACCGCCGCAGCTTCACCCTGAGCCGCGAACTCGACGCCTCGCGCATCGAGGCCAATCTCAAGGACGGCGTGTTGTCGCTGCGCATCCCCAAGCAAGCTCACGCCCAGCCGCGGCGGATCAGCGTCCAGGCGGGGTGAACGGCGGTCGGAGGGCTTCGATGCGGGCCGGATGCCGACCAACGTCCGGATTCGGGGCGCGGCAATGATGGTCCGGTTGTGGCCGGGGGCGTGACTTTGCGGCTTGATGCTGCGTCGGTGCTCCTGAACAAGCCGTTGTTGCGCGAGCCGGCCCGGTTCCCCGTCTGCCGCGAACCGATGCGCGTGGCCTCGTCAGGGCGGAGAGGAGCGCGGCTTCTCCCGCTGAACGACGAGCGGACGAGCCCCTGTCGTCGTCAGCCTTCTGCGTCGGTATTGCGCGAACTGGGTATCGCCCAGCACCCCGATCAGGATCACCGACCCCATCACCGCGAAGTTCAGGGAACTCGGGATCCCCAGGAGATTGACGAGGTTCTGGAGGACCTGCAGCAGGATCGTCCCGAGCACCACGCCCACGATCGAACCTTCGCCGCCGCGCAGCGAGAATCCGCCGAGCACGGCGGCGGCGATCGCGTAGAGCTCGTAGAAGTTGCCGTGCGACGACGGCGAGATCGAGCGGGTGTACATGGCGAAGAAGATCGCGGAGATGGCGGTCAGCACCCCGCAGATCATGTAGGACGCGACGATCACGACGTTGGTGCGGACGCCGGAGTAGCGCGCCGCCTCCTCGTTCTTGCCCACCGCATACAGGTAGCGGCCGAACACCGACCGATGCAGCACGATCCACATCGCGGCGGCAATCGTGATCATCGCGATCAGGGAGTGCGGCACGCCGAGGCTCCGTCCCGTGGTCAGCCATTCGAGCGTGGGAAAGCTCGCGCCGAAAGCGAAGCCCGCCGTGCCGTCGGCGGTGTAGTAGCGCGCCACGCCGCGATAGATCAGCAGCCCGCAGAGCGTGACGATGAAGGGCTGCAGGTGCAGGCGCGTGATGAGCAGGCCGTGCGCCAGGCCCATCACGGCGCCCAGCGCGAGCATCAGCAGCAGCGCCAGCGGCCAGGGGGCGTTGTAGTTCACGAGCAGATCGACGAACAGGACGCCCAGCAGCGCGATGATCGACCCGACCGACAGTTCGATCCCCCCGGTGATGATCACGAACGCCTGGCCGATGGCGAAGATGCCGAACAGCCCGACGAGATTCGCGGTGTTCGCCAGGTTGATCGGGGAGATGAACAGCGGATTGATGAGCGCGACGACCGTACCGACGATCAGGATCAGGACGAGCAGGCCGATGTCCTTCTTCAGCATGGGTCGTGGCCTCAATGGCACCGTGCGCCGACGGCGAGTCGCAGGACGCTCTGTTCGCTGAACTCGGCGCGCTCGAGAACTCCGCTGATGCCGCCCGCGTGCATGACGGCGATCCGGTCGCTGACGCCGATGACCTCCTCCATGTCGCTGGAGATCATCAGGATGGCCACGCCGGCATCGGCCAGATCACGGAGCATCCGGTAGATCTCGCTCTTGGCGCCGACATCGATGCCGCGGGTCGGTTCGTCGCAGATGAGCACGCGCGGGTTCATGGCCAGCCATTTCGCCAGGACGACCTTCTGCTGGTTTCCTCCCGACAGGGTGCCGGCCTCGACGGTCAGGCTGGGTGCGCGGATACCCAGGCGTTGTTGCAGCCGCCGGGCGATCTCCAGCGCCCTGGCCCGGCGCACCAGGCCGCCGCCGGAGCATTGCCGGAGGCTGGGCAGCACGATGTTGGCGCAGATCGATTCGTCCAGAAGCAGGCCGCAGCGCTTGCGGTCCTCGGGGACCAGGAAGACACCCCGCGCGATGGCGTCGCGCGGGGTCGCGAACTCGACGCCCTCGCCGTCCAGCCTCACGGAGCCGGCGACCAGCCGATCGATCCCGAACAAGGCTCGGACGAGTTCGGTGCGTCCGGCGCCGATCAGGCCGGCGAGCCCCAGGATCTCGCCGCGCCGCAGCGTCAGCGTCACCGCCTGCGCGGGATGCAACCGGGTGCGTGCCTCCACGATCTCCAGCGCCGCGGCGCCGGGGGGCGCTGCGGGCGGCAGGTAGAGCGCCTTCAGATCGCGGCCGATCATCAGGCGGATCATCGCCGCGTGCGAGATCTCGTGCTTCGACAGTTCACCGACCACCCTCCCGTCGCGCAGCACCACGACCCGGTCGGCACATTCGGTCAGTTCGTTGAGACGGTGCGTGATGAAGATGACGCTGACACCCCTGGCCTTCAGGTCGGCAATGACCCGCAGCAGGCGCTCGGTCTCGGCCAGCGTGAGGCTGGACGTCGGCTCGTCCATGATGACGAGCCTGGAGTTCAGCGACAGCGCCTTGGCGATCTCCAGCAACTGCCGCTGAGCGAGCGACAGGTCGGAGACGAGGGCGTCCGGCTCGAAGTCCACGCCGAGCCGCTCGAAGCAGGGGCGTGCCAGCGCATGCAGCTTCCTGCGGTCGACCAGCTTCAGGACGCCCCCGACCAGCGGCTCGCGCCCGATGAAGGCGTTGGCCGCCGCGTCGAGGTTCTCGAACAGGTTCAGTTCCTGGTGGACGAAGGCGATGCCCGCCGCGAGCGCATCGGCCACCGTCAGTGCGTCGAAGGCTGTTTCGTCGACGTGGATGGACCCCGAGGACGGCGCCACGACACCGCCGAGAATCTTCATCAGCGTGGACTTGCCGGCACCGTTCTCCCCGACGAGGCCGATGACCTCGCCGGGGCGGACCTGGAGCGAAACGCGGCTGAGCGCCGCCACCCCGGGGTAGGTCTTGCTGACCTCGGACAGGCGCAGGAACGGCTTGGCGGGCATGGGGGCGCTCTCCGGCACCGCATGCCCCTGCGACCGGCTCGCCGGGGCGGGCCGATCGACAGAAGGTTCCATCGTCACCGACGCTCGCCCCCCGGGATCCGCTACTTGCCCAGCGTCGCCTTCAGGTTGGCCGAGAACTGGTCGACGTTGGCTTTGTCGATGACCTTGGTCGGCACGATGATGAGCTTGTTCGCCGGCACCTTGGACTTGTCCCCTTCCAGGTACGCGGCCATCAGCTTCATGCCCTGGTAGCCCCACTCGAAAGGCTGCTGGACGACCGTGCCGGCGAAGCTGCCCTCCTTCACCGCGCCGAGCGTGACCGGGTCCTCGTCGAAGGCGATCACGGTGATCTTGCCCAGCTTGTTCGCCGCCTTCAGCGCCTCGTAGATCTTGGGCGGGTTGTACGAGTAGAACCCGACCATGCAGTTGATGTCCGGCTTGGCGGCCAGCACGTCGTCGACATTGCTGCGTGCCTTCGCGAAATCGACGTCGTCGCCGCGCACGTCGACCAGTTCGATGCCCTTGCCCTGCACCGCCTGCCGGAAGCCCGCGATGCGCTCCTTGGCGTTGTCGGCGCCCAGGAAGCCGACGAATCCCATGCACTTGCCCCCCTTGGGCATCGCCTTGACGGCGACCTCGCCGGCCTGCACGCCGGCCAGCGTGTTCGACGAACCGAGGTAGGCGATCCGGTTGCTCGCTGGGGCGTCGCTGTCGGTCGTGAACAGCGGCACCTGCCTGGCGATGCGATTGAACGCGTCGATCGAAGTCTTCGGGTCGACCGAGGAGATCATGATCGCCTTGGTTCCCGCCGCGACCAGATCGTCCATCAGCGCGTTCTGCAGCGCGGCCGTGCCCTGGGCGGGGTACTTGAACTGGAGTTCGTAGTTCGGCAGCTCGCGCTGAGCCTTCTTGACACCGGCCTCGGCGAGCTTCCAGAAGTCAGACGCCGCGTTGACGACGAACGCGAGCTTCTTCTTTTCCTGTGCCGTGGCCGGCGCAGCCGCAAGCGCGAAGGCCACGGCAAGGGCCGACGCTGACACAGAGCACAAGGCAATCCGGCTCGAGTTGAGCATGCTTGTCTCCCAGGGACTTGGGTTGGGGTTGGGGAAGCGGGGCGCGCGGACGTCGGCGACGCCGCCACCATCGCAATGGTCAGGCCAGCGTTGTCAGAACGGTCAGGCCAATTTACCAAGCAACGGACTGCGGCCTTACCATGATTACCCTAGCATCGTCGGCGCACCGCCGCGGCCCGGCTCATCCTGGGTACCAGATGCGGCGTGGATCGTCCGGCGTGCGGTGGTAGGTCCAGGCGGACTCGACCATGCGCTCGAGGTCGTATCGAGGTCGCCAGCCGAGCAGGAACTTCGCCTTGCTGTTGTCCAGCCACGTCGAGTGGTACCGCTCCCGGATCGGCACCAGCGGCGCGCGGCGCGTCCGGGCCAGGTAGTCGCCGAGCCGGGCGTAGTCGATCGGCTCGTCCATGCAGACGTTCATCAGCTGATGGCGCGCGCGCGGGTGGTCGATGGCCGCGACGATGGCGTCGACCAGATCGTCCACGTGCACGAAGTTGCGCAACAGCCCCGCGCCGGCCGGGTCCAGCAACACGGGGATCGCGCCGCGCGCGGCGTGTTCCGCGGCGGCCCCGGCATCCACCAGGTCGCACCAGCGAGGCGCGCCGAACACGTCCGGCCCGAAGCTCAGGTGGCTGCGCAGGTCGTCCTTCTCCATGATCCAGGGCGCGCGCAGGCAGCAGCCGTTCAGGCCGTACTGGATGAAGTACTGCTGCAGCATCGTCTCCTCGAGCACCTTCGAGAGCGCGTAGCAGCCGGGGTAGGCGCTGTGCGGCTGCGTCTCGACCACCGGAACCGGGTGCGGGTAGTGGAAGTGGCCGATGGCCGCGTCACCGCCGATCAGGATGAACTGGCGGAAGCCCGGGCTGGAGCGGCAACCCTCGAGCAGCCAGAACAGGCCCTTGACCGAGACATCCATCGCGTCGTCCGGGGTCTCCTTGCTGGTCGCCAGATGGAGCACGTGGGTGACGCCGCGCAGGGCCTCGTCGACGACCGCGCGGTCCTGGATCGCGCCGCGGATCGAGTCGATCCGGTCGTGGGGCGGCAGGGCACGCTGGTGGCACAGCGCACGCACCCGCCACGACGCGAAGCGCGGTTCCGCAAGCAGCCGCGCGATGAAGGCGGAACCCACCTTGCCCGTCGGGCCGGTGACGAGGATGACGGGGTCTGGCGCAGCATGCATCTGGATCGCTCCTCGGGTTGCCGGGATCGCGCCCCGGAGTCGACCGCACGCGGGCCTCCACGGGGTGTTCCGGTACGACGGTCACCGCAAAAAAGCGGGCCCACGTTGCGCTGGGCCCGAACGATGATGCCCACCGGCCCCAGAGCCGGGTCTCTGCACGCACGGTGCCTCGTCGCCGCGGCACCGCACGCCGGAGACGAAAGGCATCACGGAGACAACTGGAGTTCGCTCATGGGACGAAGCGGTGAAGGCGCCTCAATCGTCGGCGCTGCGCGAACGAAGCCGGTCGAACAGCACCGCCACGACGATGAAGCTCCCGACGAAGGTGCCTTGCCAGAAGGTGCTGATGCCCAGCAGGGTCAGGCTGTTGCGGATGACCTCGATCAGCGCCGCCCCGACCACCGCCCCGAAGGCCGTGCCGATGCCGCCCGACAGGTTGGCGCCGCCGATCACCGATGCCGCGATGACGGTGAGCTCCATGCCCTGGCCGAGACCGGTGGTGATGGTGCCGAGCCAGCCCACCTCGAGGATGCCGGCCAGCCCGGCGCACAGGGCGCAGAACATGTAGACGCTGACCTTCATCGCCTTCACGGGCACGCCCGTCAGCGTCGCGGCGCGTTCGTTGCCGCCGATCGCGAACAGGTATCGGCCCCAGCGCGTCCAGCGCAGCGCCAGGCTCGTCGCGGCGAGCAGCGCAAGCAGGAAGATCAGCGGGTTCGGAACCCGCACCGGGTCGAGGAAGGGCAGGGCCAGTTCCACGAAGCCGCCGCCGAGCGCGAGCAGCGCCGGCTGGTCGGGGCCGAACGAATAGACCATGCGGTTGTCGGACAGCACCATCGCGAGGCTGCGTGCGATCGACAGCATGCCCAGCGTCACGACGAAGGGCGGCACGCCGACGTACGCGATCAGCAGGCCGTTGAAGGCCCCGACGGCCGCCGACACGCCGAGCGCGAGCGGCACGGCCAGCCAGATCGACATGCCCGCGTGCATCGTCATGCCGATCACCATGCCCGAGAGCACCAGCACGGCGCCGACGGACAGGTCGATGCCGCCGGTGATGATCACGGCGGTCATGCCGATCGCGATGATCGCGACGAAGGCGAAGTTGCGCGCCACGTTGAACAGGTTCTGCTGCGTGGCGAACACGTCGCTGGCCAGCGACAGGCCGACGAAGGCGACCAGCGCCGCCATCGACACCCAGAAAGTCTGCTGCCCGGTGAGCCGGGCCAGCACGCCTCGGTACGACCGGGCGGCAATGGCCTGCGCCAGCGACGCATCGGCGGCGTTGGCCTTTTCCTGCACGTTCGCGTTCATGCGTTTTCGATGGCGCCGGTGATCAGGCCGGTGACTTCTTCAGGGGAACTCTGTGCGATGGCCTTGTCGGCCACCTTCTCGCCGCGCCGCAGCACCACCACGCGGTCGGCCACGGAGAACACGTCGGGCATGCGATGGCTGATCAGGACCACCGCGATGCCGTGGTCGCGCAGCCGGCGGATCAGGGCCAGCACCTCGGCCACCTGGCGCACGCTGATCGCCGCGGTGGGCTCGTCCATCAGCACGATCTTCGGGTCCGACAGCCGCGTGCGGGCAATGGCCACCGCCTGCCGCTGGCCGCCCGACATGCGGCGCACCAGATCACGCGGCCGCGTCTCGGACTTCAGTTCGGCAAACAACTCCCCGACGCGCTGGAACATCGTGCGGTAGTCGAGCCAGCGCACCGGCCCGAACCCCCGCATCAGCTCGCGCCCGAGGAACACGTTCTCGGCGGCGCTGAGGTTGTCGCACAACGCCAGGTCCTGGTAGACGATCTCGACGCCCCGTGTCCGGGCGTCGGTCGGCTTGTGGAAGCTGACCGGCTGGCCCTGCATCGTCATCGTGCCGGCGCTGGGCGGGAAGTTGCCGGCGATGATCTTGACCAGCGTGGACTTGCCCGCGCCGTTGTCGCCCATCAGCCCGACGACTTCGCCGCCGCGCAGCGACAGCGACACCTCGTTGAGCGCGTGGATCGCGCCGAAGTGCTTCGAGATCCGGCTCAGCTCCAGCACCGTCATGGGCAGGCCCGTTCGATCCGGCGCGCGGACGGGGTGCCGTGCGGCACCTCCCGCCGCGCCGCTACTTCGCCGGGCACTTGTCGAGATTGGTCGGCACGCACTCGTCCAGCCCGGTGTAGAGCGGGTCGGCGACCTTCTTGCCCTTGATCAGGTCGATCAGCACGGCGGGCGCACGATGCCCCATCTCGAACGGTCGCTGGCCGATCTGCGCGTGGCTGCGCCCGGCCTTCAGCGCATCGAGCTGCGGTGGCAGCGTGTCGCCCGCGATGATGATGAGCGACTTGGCCTTGAGCTTGGCCATCACCTGGTCGGTCACCTGCGCATAGGCCTGCGGGCCGAACTGCGCCCAGCCGCCGACCAGGATGAAGGCATTCAGCGCCGGGTTCTTCGTGAACACGTCCGACATCTGCTGGTTCGCCAGGTCGATCTGGTCGTTGGTGAACAGGGGGCAGCCGGCGATCTCGGTCCAGCCGCCTTCACCTTTCAGGCGGGCGATGCCCTTCTTGCCGCCGATCGTGTCGCGGAAGCCGGCGGCGCGTGCGTTGATGTTGTCGGCCGCCACGTTGCCCAGCTGCATGCACACGGTGCCGCCCTTGGGGTTGAGCCGCTTCAGGTGCTTGGCCATCAGCACGCCCATGTCGTAGTTGTTGGTGCCGAGGTAGGTCTTGCGCAGGGCATGGTCCGCCGCGGCGAGGTCCGCGTCGATCGTCATGATGGGCATCTTCGGCGCCTTGGCCTTGAGCATGTTGGCCATGGCCGGCGCGTTCGACGGCGAGATCGCGATCCCCGCCACGCCCTTGTTGATCAGGTCCTCGACGATCTGCACCTCGCCCGCCTCGTCGGCGCTCGACGCGGGGCCCGTGTACAGGCAGGTGTACTCGGAGTTCGGGTTCTCCTTGTTCCACAGTGCGCAGCCGTCGCCGAGCACCGTGAAGAATGGGTTGTCCAGGCCCTTCACCACGACGGCGAGGGTCTTCTTCTGGGCCCAACCCGGAGCCGCCGCCAACATGGACAGCAGCACCGCCCCCGCCATCTTCAACATGGTCGTCTTCATCGATTTGCTCCTCCGTGCGCGCGCAGCGCAACATTTCCCGCCGTTGGCCGGTGTCGTGGATCGAGTTGCCACGTGGACATCCCGGAGTTCGCCCGCGGGCGGGTGCGTCCCGAGACGCAGGGCCGCATGGCAGTCGCCCTCGCTGCGCGCGAGCGCCGCCATCCGAACCTGCCGATGCGAGGGCGATGGCCCGGCGCTTCGGTCAAGCCACTTTACCAACGGGAGTTCTGTGGTCTTACCAGACTTACCCTTGCCCGCGGACCGGGTGCGGGCTGCCGCGGCCGGACTCTCTAGCCGCCGACCCAGCGCTGCTCCGACGCCTTGAGATGCGAACGCATCGCGGCCTCGGCGGCCAGCGGATCGCGCGCCTCGAGCGCGTGCAGGATGGCCTCGTGCTCCTTGAGCGCGGCGTTCCAGGTGCGCATGTTCTCGTAGCGCGAACGCAGCTTGGTCGAGATCGGGCTGTGCCGGTCGTCGAACAGTTCGCCGACGAGGCGCTGCATCACCGAGTTGCCGCACATCTCGGCGATGGTGAGGTGGAACTGGCGGTCGAACTCGAGCGGCGAGCGCCGCCGCGCGATCTCCTGGCGCATGCCCTCGACGCAGGCGCGCAGCTGCTCCAGCGCCGCGGGCGCGGCGTGCGCGCAGGCCATGACGACCACCGAGCCCTCGAGCGCCCCGCGCGCCTGCATCAGTTCCGTCGGGCTCTCGCCGAGCGCCGCCGTCGGACGCGCCGCGCGCTCGGGCGGGCTGTTCACGTAGACGCCCGAGCCGCTGCGGATCTCGACCGAGCCCTCGACGTCCAGTGCGATCAGCGCCTCGCGCAGCGAGGGGCGCGAGACACCGAGCTGCTGGGCGAGGTCGCGTTCGGGCGGAAGCCGGTCGCCGGTGTCGAAGCCCCCTTGCTGGATCAGCTCGCGGATCTGGTCCGCGATCTGTTGATACAGGCGGCGCGTCTCGACTTGCTTGAGCTGAACGGACATGACGGCGGGCAACGGGAAGGTCCTCGACATCATAGCGACCGACATCAGGGAATGTCCCAGCACGAGAGGCTGCGTTGGTCAGGCCAAATCTATGAATGCTGGTCAAGTGGCCTTACCAAGATGCCAGTGCTGCAACGGGCGTGACGCCCGTGCTTCAGCTGAAGGGCATCACGAAGCGCTTCCTCGGCGTCACGGCGCTGGAGGAGGTGTCGTTCGACCTGCGCGCCGGCGAGGTGCACGCACTGTGCGGTGAGAACGGCGCAGGCAAGTCCACGCTGATGCGGATCCTGAGCGGCCAGCTGCAACCCGACGCCGGCGAGATCGTCCTGCGGGGCGACACGGTGCGGTTCGCCTCGACCAGCCAGGCCCAGGCGGCCGGCATCGCGATGATCCACCAGGAGCTGAACCTCGTGCCGCACCTGTCGGTCGCCGAGAACGTGTTCCTGGCACGCGAGCCCCGGCGCGGGCTCCTCATCGACCGCCAGCGCCTGCGGGCCGATACGCAGCGTTGCCTCGACCGGCTGGGCGTCGACATCGCCCCGGGCGCGATCGTCAGGACGCTGTCGGTCGCGCAGCGGCAGATGGTCGAGATCGCGAAGGCGCTGTCGATCGATGCCGAGGTGCTGATCATGGACGAGCCGACCTCGTCGCTCACCGAATCGGAGACCGGGCAGCTCTTCAAGGTGATCCGCGAGCTCCAGCGTGCCGGCGTCGCGCTCGTGTACATCTCGCACCGGCTCGACGAGATCGCGCGCATCGTCGATCGGATCACCGTGTTGCGCGACGGGCGCCACGTGAGCACCGACGACGTGGCGACGACCAGTGCCGACGAGGTCGTGACCCGCATGGTCGGGCGTGCGCTGGACGACAAGTTCCCCCCGTCGACCCGCGTGCCGTCGTCCGACGTCCTGCTGTCGGTGCAGGGCCTGACCCGACGGGGGGTCTTCCAGGACGTCGGATTCGAGCTTCGGCGCGGCGAGATCCTCGGTTTCGCCGGGCTGATGGGCGCCGGCCGCACGGAGGTGGCCCGCGCGGTGTTCGGCGCCGATCTGCCCGACGCCGGCACGGTGCGCCTGGGCGGCCGGAGGCTGGACATCCGCTCGCCGCGCGACGCGATCCGCCAGGGCATCGCCTACCTGTCGGAGGACCGCAAGGGCCACGGGCTGGCGCTGAACATGGCGGTGGCGCACAACATCAGCCTGGCGAACATGGCAGGCGTCGCGAATGCGATGGGGTTCATCCGGTTCGCGCGCGAGGGCTCGGTCGCGCAGCGCTACATCGATTCCCTGGCGATCCGCACGCCCTCGGCACGCCAGGCGGTGCGGCTGCTGTCCGGGGGCAACCAGCAGAAGGTCGTGATCGCGAAGTGGCTGTTCCGCGACTCGCGCGTGCTGTTCTTCGACGAGCCCACGCGCGGCATCGACGTCGGCGCGAAATACGCCATCTACCGGCTGCTCGACGAACTGGCCGCGCAGGGGATCGGTGTCGTCCTGATCAGCTCGGAACTGCCCGAGATCCTCGGCATGACCGACCGCGTGGCCGTGTTCCACGCGGGTCGGCTGTGCACGGTGCTCGAGACCGGCGCCACCACCCAGGAAGAGATCATGCGGCACGCCTCCGGGCGGCATGCCGTCGCCGCCCCATGAACGACCGGCAGAAAGACCTCTTCCAGAGGTTCGCGGCACTGGCCAGCCTGCTGGGGCTGACGATCGTCTTCGCCTTCGTCAGCGATGCCTTCCTGACCGTGGGCAACGGCATGACGGTCGCGCTGCAGGTGACCTCGATCGCCTACCTCGGCATCGGCGCGACGTGCGTGATCATCACCGGCGGCATCGACCTGTCGGTGGGCGCGATCCTGGCGCTGTCGGGCGTCGTGGCCGCGCTGACCGTGCGTGCCGGTGCGCCGGTGCCCATGGGCATGCTCGTCGGCGTGCTGGTCGGGGCGCTGTGCGGCGTGGTCAACGGCGTGGCAGTCACCTGGCTGCGCCTGCCGCCCTTCATCGCCACGCTGGGGATGATGCTGGTGGCCCGCGGCGTCGCCCTGCAGATCACCGACGCGAAGGCCATCGGCGGCCTGGGCGACGCCTTCGCCGAACTGGGCAACGGCTCGCTCTGGCGGGTGGTGACCGTGGGCGACGACGGCTTTCCGGACATCCGCTTTCCCGGCATCCCCTACCCGGTGCTGCTGATGGTGCTGCTCGCGGTGGCGGTCGCGGTCATGCTCAATCGCACGACGCTCGGACGGCACCTCTACGCGATCGGGTCGAACGGCGAGGCGGCGCGCCTGTCCGGCGTGAACGTGCGGGGCGTGACGCTGTTCGCCTATGTCCTGTCGGGCACGCTCGCGGGCCTCACCGGCTGCGTGCTCGCCTCCCGGCTGGTCACCGCACAGCCTAGCGAGGGCCTGATGTACGAGCTGGACGCGATCGCCGCGGCGGTGATCGGCGGCACCTCGCTGTCCGGCGGCGTGGGAACCATCTCCGGCACGGTGATCGGCGCGTTCGTGATCGGCATCCTGCGCAACGGTTTGAACATGGGCGGCGTGTCCGCCTTCACCCAGCAGATCGTCATCGGCCTGGTCATCCTGCTCACGGTGTGGATCGACCAGCTGCGCCACCGGCGATGAGTCCCCGCCGGCGGGATCGGCCGGCAGCCCCCAAGAGTGAGACCACCCCTCTTTTGAACGAAGGACCCGACATGAAGAACCTGCTCGCCACCCTGTGCGCCGCGGCGCTGGCCCTGGCCGCATCCGCGTCATCGGCCGCCGACAAGGAGATCGCGGTCATCGTGAAGACCGTCAACTCCGACTTCTGGCAGAACGTCAAGAAAGGCGCGAACGACGGCGCCGCGAAGCTCAAGGGCTACACCGCCACCTTCCAGGGCGCGGCGTCGGACACCGACCTGGCCGGGCAGGTGGCGCTGGTCGAGAACGCGGTCAACCGCAAGGTCGCCGGGATCGTGCTGGCACCGTCCGACCCGGACGCCCTGATCCCGGCGATGAAGAAGGCCTGGGAAGCGAAGATCCCGGTGATCCTGATCGACTCGGCAGCCTCCGATGCGGGCAAGGCCTACTACCAATCGTTCCTTGCCACCGACAACAAGAAGGCCGGCGAGCTGTGCGCCCAGGCGCTGATCGACAAGATCGGCAAGGAGGGCAAGATCGCCATCATGTCCTTCACGGCGGGGTCGGGCTCGGAGATCGGGCGCGTCGGCGGCTTCAGGAAGTACATCGAGACCCATTCCAAGCTGAAGATCGTCGGCACCTTCTACTCCAACTCCCAGATGGGCACGGCGCTGAACCAGACCACCGACGTGCTGGCCGCGAACGCCGACCTGAAGGGACTGTTCGGCGCCAACGAGCCCACCGCGATCGGCATGGGCCGCGCGCTCGTGCAGGCGGGCAAGGCCGGCAAGGTGGCGGCGATCGGCTTCGACGGCAATGGGGACCTGCAGGCCTTCGTCAAGGACGGAACCATCGAGGCGATCGCCGTGCAGAGCGCCTACATGATGGGCCACCTCGGCGTGACGACCGTGGCCGACGTCGTCGCGGGCAAGAAGGTGCCGAAGTTCCTCGACACCGGCGTCGTGATGGTGACGAAGAAGAACATCGACACGCCCGAGGCGAAGAACGTTCTCTACTGAACCGCACTTCCGGATCCGGACGAACGCGACGCGTGCGCGGCCTGCTGCGATGAAGATCACCGATCGCCGGCCGCTGCCGCGCGCGCAGCTCACGCTGCCGGTGTTCGGCCTCGGCTGCGCCCAGGTCGGCGGGCTGTTCCAGCCGATGTCCGACGCCGAAGCGGCCGCTCTGTTCGAGGCCGCCTGGGCGCGCGGGCTGCGCCTGTTTGATACCGCGCCGTACTACGGCTACACGCGATCGGAGCGTCGCACCGGTGCTGCACTGGCTTCGCGGCCGCGTGCGGAGTTCCTGCTCAGCACCAAGGTGGGCCGGCTGATGCGACCCGATGCCGGTGTGCGCCCCGGTGACGACGGGTGGGCCGATCCGCTGCCGTTTCGTCCGCACTACGACTACAGCCACGATGGCGTGCTGCGCTCGTTCGAGGACAGCCTGCAGCGCCTCGGCCTGGCGCGCATCGACCTCCTGCACGTGCACGACATCGGCCGGCGTACCCACGGCGAACGCCACGCGTGGCACTGGGATCAGCTGACCCGCGGTGGCGGCCTGCGCGCACTGGAGCGGCTGCGGCGCGAAGGTCTGGTGGCGGCGGTCGGGTTCGGGGTGAACGAGTGGCAGGTCGCGCAGGCCGGCCTCGAGGTCTTCGACCTGGACTGCGTGATGCTCGCGGGCCGCTATACCCTGCTGGAGCAGGGCGCGCTGTCCCCCTTCCTGGACGACTGCCTGCGCCGCGGCACCGCGGTGATCGCCGCCGGACCGTTCAACTCAGGCGTGCTGGCGGGTGCTGCGAGCTTCGACTACGCGCCGGTGCCGGCCGACGTCGTGCGGCGCGTCCAGGCCCTGCAGGCCGTCTGCGCCGAGTTCGACGTGGCGCTGCCCGCCGCGGCGCTGCAGTTCCCGCTCGCGCACCCGGCGGTGGTGTCCTGCGTGGCCGGCGCGCACAGCCCGCAGCAGCTGGCACAGAACGCCACCTGGTTCGAGGCGGCGATCCCGCCACCCTTCTGGCACGCGCTGCAGGCCCGCGGGTTGGTCGACCCCCGCGCGCCGCTGCCGCCCGGGTGATCCGCGGCCAGCGCTGCGCACGCAACCTTCACCGAATCGACGAGGACATCCATGCTGACCGTGGTTTGCCAATCCCCGGGCGTGCTGCGCGCCGAGGAGCGCCCCGCGCCGGCGCGCGACGAAGGCGACGTGCTGGTGCGCGTCCGGCGCGTCGGCGTGTGCGGCACGGACCTGCACATCTTCACCGGGGACCAGCCCTACCTCGAGTATCCGCGCGTGATGGGACACGAGTTTTCCGGGGAGGTGGCGGAGGCGCCTCCCGGCAGCCCGCTGCGCGCCGGCGACCCGGTGTTCGTGATGCCCTATCTCTCCTGCGGGCACTGCGTGGCCTGCCGGGTGGGGAAGACGAACTGCTGCGTGAACCTGCAGGTGCTGGGCGTGCACCGTGACGGCGCCTTCACCGAGCTGCTTGCGGTTCCGCAGGGGTTCGTGCACAAGGCCGAAGGGGTCAGCCTGGACCAGGCGGCGATGGTCGAGTTTCTCGCCATCGGCGCGCACGCGGTGCGCCGGGGGGAGGTCGGTGCGGGCCAGCGCGTGTTGGTCGTGGGCACGGGACCGATCGGCATGGCCGCGCTGACCTTCAGCCGCCTGCGCGGCGCCGTGGTGACGGCGCTGGACACGCGTGCCGAACGCATCGACTTCTGCGTGCAGTCGCTCGGGGCCGATGCCGGCGTACTGGTCGGCGAGGACGACGAGGCGCGACTGGCCGAGCAGACCGCCGGCGAGTTCTACGATGTCGTCTTCGATGCCACCGGCAACCGCCACGCGATGGAGCGGGGCTTCCGCTTCGTCGCGCACGGCGGCAAGTACGTGCTGGTGTCGATCGTGCGGGACCTGATCAGCTTCGCCGACCCGGAGTTCCACAAGCGCGAGACCACGCTGCTCGGGAGTCGCAATGCGACCATGGCGGACTTCCGTACCGTGCTCGACGCGATGCGAACCGGCCGCATCCCGGACCGTGCGCTGAACACCCACCGCCTGCCGTTGCACGATGTGCCGTCGGATTTCCCCAGGCTGCTCGATCCGGCGCAGCGGGTCATCAAGGCGATCGTCGAGTGCTGAGCGCCCCGCCGATCCTGCAGTTCGGCACCGGCCGCTTCCTGCAGGCGCATGCCGACCTGTTCGTGTCCCAGGCGCTGCCGCTGGGCCAGGCCCTCGGCGGCATCGCCGTCGTGCAGAGCACCGACAGCGAGCAGAGCAGCGCACGGCTGGCCGCGTTGTCCGGTGCGGGCGGCTATCCGGTGTGTGTGCGCGGCCTGCGGCAGGGCCGGCCGGTCGACGAGGAGGTTCGCGTGCACTCGGTGCATGCCGCCTGGCATGCCGGCCGCGACTGGCCGCAGTTGCTCGACGCCATGGCCACGCAGGTGCAGGTGATCGTCTCGAATACCGCCGACAAAGGCTACGAACTCGACCCGGACGACACCGCCGCGCTGCTCGCCACGCCCACGGCGGTGCCGCGCAGCTTCCCCGCGAAACTCGTCGTGCTGCTGCTGCACCGTTGGCGCCGCCTGCCGACAGCGCCGCTGACCCTGCTGCCGTGCGAGCTCATCAGCCGCAACGGCCAGACCCTGCGCGAGCTGGTGGCGGGGCTGGCGGGTTCGTGGGGAGCGCCCCCGGCATTCATCGCCTACCTTCGCCAGCACTGCGTGTGGCTGAATTCACTGGTCGACCGCATCGTCTCCGAGCCCCTGCATCCGGCCGGCGCGATCGCCGAGCCGTACGCGCTGTGGGCGATCGAACGCCAGCCGCGCATGGTGCTGCCCTGCACCCACCCCGCGATCGTGCTGACCGACGATCTCGAACACTTCGAGCGCCGCAAGTTGTGGCTGCTCAACCTCGCGCACAGCTATCTGGCGGAGTGCTGGCTCGTGGAGGGTCGTCGGCCCGACGAGACCGTCCTCGACGCGATGAACGACGGCGCGCTGCGCGCGCGGCTCGAAGCCCTCTGGCGCGAGGAAGTGCTGCCGGTCTTCGACGCGCTCGGGCAGCGCGACGATGCGCTGGCCTATCTCGTCGATCTGCGCGAGCGGCTGCTCAACCCCTTTCTTGCGCACCGGCTGGCCGACATCGCCCAGAACCACGCCCAGAAGAAGCTGCGGCGGTTCGCGCCGGTGATCGAGGCAGCGGCATCTCTGCGGCTTGGCATCGTCCAGGCCCGGCTTCGGTCCGCACTGCAAACGTTCACTGCCTAGCCGTCGACCGGCTGGCGCCCGGGCCCATCGGCGGGGCCCGCCGCAGGCTTCCATGAGACGGGGCTCGATGGACTGCCAGGTGCCGGTCACGGACGGTTTCGACGCCACCCGGGCGCCGCACCCTGTGTGCGCCCCCTGCTCACCGGGTTGGCCTGCCTTGCGCAATGCCTGCGGAACGGCGCAAGATACCCACAGGGGTGCGGACTGGCCCAGGAAAGGTATCCGGAGGCAGCGTGAACGCGCGGCAATGGATGGTGGCCCTCGGGACGCTGCTGGCGTCCGGGCTCGGCATTCCAGCCGTCGCTCAGGGGCTTGACACGCCGTCCCGGCCCGCGGGGTCCGACGCGGTGATGGTGCGCCCGGGCGACGTTGTCCCGCCGCGCGTCGCCGGGCCATGCGTCCCCGGGCGCTGCCCCTTCGAAGGGCAGCGCGTCAGGGTGCTCACGATCGACAGCCAGCCGATCGGCGCGCCACTGATCGAATTGAAGGGCGAATACGAAGCGGCCACCGGCGCCAGGCTGGAGATCGTGCAACGCCCGATCGGGGAGTTGTTCACCACGCTGATGGCCGACCTGACCGGTGGCGGAGGGAGGTACGACGCGTGCATCGCCGGCGCCTGGTGGCTGGGCGAACTGGTCGAGGGCCACTACCTGCTGCCGTACGACGCGTATTACGGCGACCCGCGCTTTCCGGCCTGGGACATCGAACAGGTGCTTCCGGCGCCCCGCGCGCTGCTCCAGTACGGCGGCCGCAGGTACATGGTGGCGAACGACCACGACGGCCAGGTGATGCACTACCGGCGCGACTTGCTGGCCGATCCGCAGCACCGTGCGGCCTTCCAGAAGGCCTACGGGCACCCGCTCGGCGTGCCGGCGACCTGGGACGAGTTCCGCGAGGTGGCCGAGTACTTCAACGGCAAGGACCTCAACGGCGACGGCGAGCCCGACCACGGCGTCGTGCTGCCGCTGGTCGGCGGCGCGCAGGGCATGTTCCATTACATGTCCCTGTCCGCGCCCTTCGTCATCGGCCCCTCCAACCCGCAGCTCTACTGGTTCGATCCGCGCACGATGAAGCCGCTGATCGCGAGCCCCGGCCACGTCCGGGCGCTGACGCTGATGGCGAGCCTGGTGAAGTACGGGCCGAAGGAGATGCTGCGCTGGGACCTGGGCCGCGGCTGGGACCATTTCCTCGCCGGCCGCGCGGCGCTCGCCGTGACCTGGGGCGACCTGGCCGCGCTGGCGCAGCAGCCGGGCAGCCGGGTGCGCGGCAAGGTCGGCGTGGCCCAGTTGCCGGGCACGCGCGAGTACTACGACATCGGCCTGGGCCGCTGGGTCAGGACCACCGCATCGAACCGCGTCGGCAACACCACGGGCGGCTCCTGGGCCGGGGTGATTTCGCGCTTCTCGAAGGCGCCCGAAGCGACCTACTACCTGCTCGCGCTGATGGCCTCGCAATCCAAGTCCGAGGTCTATGCCGCGCGCGGCTGGGACGGGATCGACCCGGGGCGGCGTTTCCATTTCCTGCCGCCCAACGGCACCGCGAGGCTCGAGAGCTATGTGAACGCCGGCTGGGATGCGGCCGACGTCCGCGACTTCCTGCAGGCCTACCACGACACCTACAGCAACCCGCTTCAGCTGCCCTACCTGCGCATTCCCGGCGCCTACAGCTACTGGCTGGCCCTGGACCTGCACCTGGCCGAGGCCACCTCCGGGCAACTCGGCCCCGAAGCGGCCCTGAAGGCGGCCGCGGTCGACTTCGAGGACATCACGATCCGGCTCGGCCGGGAGCGCCAGCGCGACGCCTACCGCGTCTCGCTGGGCCAGGGCCGGCTGGCGCCGAGGGCTTCGTCGAAGGGGAATGTGCGATGAACGCTGCCATGACGTTCTGGGCCGTGTGTCTGGCCACTCTCACGCTGAATGCCGGTGCGCAGGAGACGCAGCCCTCGACGGCCGAGGAGACCCAACCCGCCGTCGCCGGCGCCGGCAGTGCCATGCCACCGCTTGTCGCGCGGCCGTGCAAGCCCGGGGCCTGCCCGTTCGCCGGCCAGAGCGTGACGGTGCTGATGAACCGCGAACCCCGGGCCGGTGCGCTCGGGGAAGTGAAGGCCGAGTTCGAGGCGGCCACCGGCGCCACGCTGAACCTGGTGCAGGTCCCGTTCCAGGAGTTCTTTCCGACCTTCATGTCGGACCTGACGAATGCGCGCGGCCGCTACGACGCGGCCTATGCACCTTCGTGGTGGCTCGGGGAACTGGTCAGCGGCGGCCATCTGGTCGCCTACGACAAGTACTACGCCGACCCGCGCTTCCCGAAGTGGGACATCGACCAGGTGCTGGCGGGACCGCGCCGTCTGCTCAGCTACGGCGGCAGGAGGTACATGGTCGCGAACGACCACGACGGTCAGGTGATGTTCTACCGCCGCGACCTGCTGGCGGACCCGCAGCACCGCCGCGCCTTCGCGGCCCGGTTCGGCTATGAGCTGGACGTGCCCTCGACCTGGAAGCAGTTCCGCGACGTCGCCGAGTACTTCAACGGCAAGGACCTGAACGGCGACGGCGTGCCCGACTACGGCGTGTCGATGTACCTGGAGTTGGGTGTCCAGGGCATGTTCCACTTCATGTCGTTCTCGGCCCCCTTCGTCATCGGACCGCGCAACCCGAACCTGTACTGGTTCGACCCGGCGACGATGAAGCCGCTCATCGACAGCCCGGGGCACGTGCGCGCCCTCGAGGAACTCGTCGAGCTGAGCCGGTTCGGGCCCAAGGAGATGCTGCAGTGGGACCTGGTCAAGACCTGGGGCCTGTTCCTGTCCGGGCGGGCCGCGCTGGCCTTCAGCTGGGGCGATCTCGCCGGGATGGCCCAGGATCCCCCCAGCCAGGTGCGCGGCCGAACCGGCTCCGCGCCAATGCCCGGCACCACGGCGTACTACAGCATCCCGTCGCGACGCTGGATCAGCACCGGCACGCCCAACCGCGTCGGCAATACCACCGGCGCCTCCTGGGCCGGGGTGATCTCGAAGTACTCCAGGGCGCCGGAGGCCGCGTACTACCTGTTCGCGCTGATGGCGACCCGGGAGAAATCACAGGTGTACGCCGTGCGGGGCTGGGATGGCATCGATCCCGGCAGAACCTTCCACTTCCTGCCGCCTGACGGCATGGGCCATCTCGAGACCTACGTGACGGCGGGCTGGGACGAAGCCGACGTGCGCGACTATCTGCGCGCCTGCTTCCTCAACCTCAGCAATCCGTTGCAGCTGCCTTACCTGCGCATCCCGGGGGCCTACAGCTACTGGCAGGTGCTCGACGTGCATCTGGCCGCTGCAGCCGCCGGCCAGCTCGATCCGGCGGCGGCCTTGAAGGCGGCCACCGTCGATTTCGAGGAGATCACGATCCGGCTGGGGCGCGAGTCGCAGCGTCGGGCCTACCTGAGTTCATTGGGCCTGTCCCGATGAGGCTCGGCGGCGCCACGGCCTGGCGCGGCGGCTTCGGCGCGCTGGGCCTCGGCGGCAAGCTGACGCTGGCGTTCGGCGCGCTGGCCGCCGTGACGCTGCTGGTCGTCGCGCTGACCTGGATCGGCGGCCTCCGTCTTACCCAGGAGATCGCCCAGGCCGAAAGCCTGCGCCGTCCGGCGCTGCTGGCGGCCACCCAGGCCCAGGCCAGCCTGCTGAGGATGCAGTTGCACCTGCGGGGCTACCTGGTGCTGAGCGATCCGCACGACGTGCAGCAGTACGAGGCGGCGCGGCGTGCCTTCGAAACCAGCCTGGCGTCGCTGCAGCGGCTGTCGGCTGCCTGGCCGGAAGCCGACGCCGCGCGTTCGGTGCACGAGCTGACCGGCGAGTACGAACGCTGGGCCCGGCTGCCGCCCGAACTGTTCTCGCTGCACGAGGACCCGCTGCGCAACCGCCCGGCGTTGCGGCTGTCGCGGCTGGATGTGCAGTCGCGGCGGGTCCAGGTGCTGGACGCGCTCGGCCGCATCCTCGATCGCCAGAGCCCGCAGGTGGAGCGTGCCCACCCTGCGCTGCGTACCGATCTGCTGCGCTTCCAGACCTCCTTCGACGCGATGGTCACCAACCTGATCGCCTTCGGCGCGTCGGGCGACCTCAACTTCAAGCTCGCCTACGGCCCTCAGCTCTCCACCAACGCCGCCGCATGGACGGCGCTGACTGCGAACCGCGGGCTGCTGGACGCGCAGCAGCGCGCGCTGCTCGACGACGTCGCCCGCCTGCGTGCCGAGATTGCGGACCTGGCCCTGCAGGTCTTCGCGATCGTCGGCGGCGAACGCACCGAGGAGGACCTCTACCTGTACCGCACGCAGGTCGCGCCACGTGCCGCCGAGATGCTCGAACGCCTGGCACACCTGACCGAGGCACAGGGGCTGGCGTTCGATGTCGCGATGAAACGCGCCTCGGACGGCATCACCAGCGCCAGGATCGTTGCCGGGGTGGGCGGTCTGCTGGCGCTGGTCGCGGCGGTGCTGCTGGCCTACCGCTTCCGCCGCCGCACCGTCGCGCCGGTACGGCGGCTCACGGCGGTGGCCGAGCGCGTTGCCGCCGGTGACCTGTCGGCGCGTGCGACGCCGGAATCCGGCGACGAGATCGGCGTGCTGGGCAACAGCATCAACACGATGACGCAGCGCCTCGCCGACTCGATCGGCCGCCTCGAGTCGGCGTACGCCGAAGCGCAGCACGCACGAGATGCCGCCGAGGAAGCGAATCGCGCCAAGAGCGAGTTCCTGGCCAACATGAGCCACGAGATCCGCACGCCGATGAACGCGATCCTCGGCATGTCGCACCTGGCGCTGGCCAGCGGCCTGGACCCGCAGCAGTCGAACTACGTGCAGAAGGTGCACCGCGCCGCCGAATCGCTGCTGGGCATCATCAACGACATCCTGGACTTCTCGAAGATCGAGGCGGGGCACCTGGACATGGAGCGGGTGCCTTTCGAGCTCGGGGACGTGCTCGACGACCTGGCCACGCAGGTGGGCATGAAGGCCGAGGAGAAGGGCCTTGAGCTGGTGTTCGCGCTGCCGCCGGACCTGCCGCCGACGCTCACCGGCGACCCGATGCGCCTCGGTCAGGTGCTGCTCAACCTCGGCAACAACGCCGTCAAGTTCACCGAACGCGGGGAAATCGTGGTCAAGGTCGAAGTGGCCGGACGAGGGGCCGCCGATCTGCTGCTGCGCTTCGAAGTGAGCGACAGCGGCATCGGCATCTCGGCCGAGCAGCAGCAACGCCTGTTCCAGCCCTTCGCGCAGGCCGACAGCTCCACCAGCCGGCGCTATGGCGGCACCGGCCTCGGGCTCGCGATCTGCAGCCATCTGGTGCGCATGATGGGTGGCGAGATCGGGTTGAGCAGCACGCCGGGTCAGGGGAGCCGCTTCCACTTCACCGCGCGCTTCGGGCTCCCACCGCAGCCCGAGGTCGACCGCACCCGGGCCGGCCGGCTGGAGGGGCTGCGCGTGCTGATCGCCGACGACAACCCGATCGCGCGCCAGCTGCTGGCCGAGATGACGCAGGGTTTCGGGATGGTGCCCGGGTCGGTGGCCGACGGCCTGGCGGCGCTGCGGGCGATCGAACAAGGCGATGCCGAGGACCGGCCGTTCCAGCTGCTGCTGCTGGACTGGAAGATGCCCGTGGCCGACGGCATCGAGTGCCTGTCTCGTCTGGCGCTGGCGCGGCTGCGTCACCCACCGCCGGTCGTGCTGATGCTGACCGCGTTCAGTCGCGACGAGGTCGCGCGCCGGCTGGCCGCGGTCGAACTGGCCGCCGCGGCCACGTTGATGAAGCCGGTGACGCCGTCCACGCTGCTGGACGCCTGCCTCGGCGCGCTGCAGATGCCGAAGGAACAGGGGCTGCGCAGCCAGCGGCGTGACGAGGCGCTGCAGCAGCAGCGTGCGAGCCTGGCCGGAGCTCGCGTCCTGCTCGTGGAGGACAACCCCATCAACCAGGAGCTGGCGCACGACCTGCTGAGCCGGGCCGGCATCCAGCTCACCACCGCGGACAACGGCCGGCAGGCGTTGGAGGCGCTCGAACGCGGCAGCTACGACCTCGTGCTGATGGATTGCCAGATGCCGGTGATGGACGGCTACGAGGCCACGCGCACGCTGCGTCAACAGGCCCGCTGGCGCGACCTCCCGGTGATCGCGATGACGGCCAACGCCATGGTCGGCGACCGCGAAAAGGTGCTGGCGGCGGGCATGAACGACCACGTCGCCAAGCCGATCAAGGTCGACGAGCTGTTCGCCACCCTGGCGCGCTGGTTCCGGCCCGCCACGCGCGGGATCGCCCTGGACCCGGCCCGTAGCGAACTCGGCGACGCGCTGTACAGGCGGATCGCCGGCATGTTCGTCGAGCGCGAGAACGGCTTCGTCCAGCGTTTCGCTGCGGCCCGCAGTGCGGCGGATGGCGCCGCCATGAGCCGCATGGCGCATGACCTGAAGAGCACGGCCGCCACGCTGGGCGCGATCGACCTCTCGCGGGCCGCCGACGCCCTGGAGCAGGCCTGCGCGGCCCCGGACTCGGGCCAGCTCGACGCGCTGCTCGAGCGCGTCGGCGCCGAACTCGCCAGGTCCCTGACCGTCCTGCGCTCGATGGCGTCGGCGGGGGGCGCCAAAGCGCCTTCGACGTGAACCGCCGGTGAACGGCTGCGCGCAGCGGCACGCGCGTCTCGAACCGCGAACGGTTCATCGCCAACATGCGCTTGAAGTCGCGCACGTTGCGGTTCGATGAAACGGCCTCGCGCTTGAAGGCGTGGTGCTGCTCCATCGACTCGGCGCTCACGATCGGCAGGAAGCCGACATGCCTTCCGCGCGGGTGTCGTCGCGACGCGCGGGCCGGTGCGCCGCGGGGTCGGTCATCTCATCCCCTGCCGCCGGCCTCGGGACCGGTGCCCAGCAGCCGCCGCAGCGCCTCGAAGAACAGTTCTCCCTGCAGCCGCTCGCCGAGGCTCTGAGCCGCGACCCGCGCGCCGAGGTCGGCGCCCGCGGGTGCCAGGGGCCGTCCCGTCGACTGGGCGAGCACCTGGACCTGGCACGCCCGCTCGAGGTAGTAGAGGTCGTCGTAGGTATGGTCGATCCGCGCGCCGCATACGACGACACCATGGTTGCCGAGGAACGCGACGTCGGCGCCTTGCATCGCCGAGGCGATCCGCCGACCTTCCGTCGCATCGAGCGCCAGCCCGTTGTATTGCGCATCGACCGCGAGACGCCCGTGATAGCGCATGGCGTTCTGCGACAGGGTGGTGTCGAGGGCCCGATCCTGCGTCAGCGTCAATGCCGTCGCGTACGGCATGTGGGTGTGCATCACGCAGGCCTTGCCTGCGATCTGGTGAATGGCCGCATGGATGGGCTGGAAGAATCCAACGCGTTCGTCGGCAGGTTCATCGCGCGCATCCCCCCGAAGCCAACCCCTGCGCCAGCGCTTCGAACACCACACGAATGCGCCGCGAGGTGCGAAGCTCGCGGTGGCGCTCACGACCTTCCCGCCGGCATCTTCGGCATGGCCATCTGCAACGACAGGCGATGGTCCGAGACCTATCGCGTGCTCAGCCTGCAGGGCGTCGAGATGATCCTCATCGGCTACAACACGCCGGTGCACAACCCGCCTGCGCCCGAGCACGATGCGCTTTCGCACTTCCACAACGAGCTGGTGATGCAGGCGGGCGCGTACCAGAACGGCACTTGGGTGGTGGGCGTGGCCAAGGCCGGCAACGAGGAGGGCGTCGAACAGATCGGCAACTCGATCATCGTCGCGCCCTCGGGAGAGATCGTCGGCGCCTGCACCACCACCGGTGACGAGCTCGCCATCGCGCGCTGCGACCTGGATCTCACCGCGTCCTACAAGAACACGGCCTTCAACTTCGCCCGCCATCGCGAGCCCGAGCAATACCGCATGATCGTCGAGCGAAAGGGCGCCGTGCCGCCGGCGCAGGGTTGAGCGGATGCAGGCTGCTGTCCGGATGCCATGACTGGGGGCCTCGGCGTCCAACGCGCGCAGGACCGGCGTGCGCTGCCGAAGCCGTCGCCGGCAGCGGCGGGCGGCTTCGTCGACCACGCCTTGGCCAGCCGGCCTCGTAGACTTCAGGCTCCGTCGTCACCGGAGAGTCGCGCATGAAGAGCTTCGGGCAGCGCGCGCAGGGCCTGCGCCTCGAGCGCATGCGTGCCAATCCGATGTGGACCGGCGAGGCCTTTCGCAACCTGCACCCGGTGCGGCCCGGCCTGCGCGACGCGAACGCGCCGCGGCCGACGCTGGCCGAGTTCCTCTGTGGCGGCGCGCGCCGCGTGCCCGCCGCGCCGCTGCCGGCGCTGGACCCGCGCGCTGCCTGGCGCCACGCGCCCGCCGGCGGGCTGCGCGCGACCTGGCTCGGGCACTCGACGGTCCTGCTCGAGGTCGACGGCGTTCGGCTGCTGACCGACCCGGTGTGGGGCGCACGCGCCTCGCCGTCGCAGCTGGTCGGCCCCCGGCGCTTCCAGCCCGTGCCGGTGGCGCTGCGGGCGATGCCGCCGGTGGATGCGGTGCTGCTGTCGCACGACCACTACGACCACCTGTGCTACCCCACCGTGCGAGCGCTCGCGAAGACCGGCGTGCCCTTCGTCACCTCGCTCGGCGTCGGTGCGCACCTCGAGGCCTTCGGCGTGCCGCCCGAGCGCATCACCGAGCTCGAATGGTGGCAGGCGCACCGTCTGCCGGGCACCGAGGTGGAGATCACCGCCGCACCGTCGCAGCACTTCTCGGGCCGCGGCCTGAAGGACCGCAACGCGACGCTGTGGTCCTCGCTGGTCGTGCGCTCGCCCAGGCACCGTGTGTTCTTCAGCGGCGACACCGGCCTCACCGATCAGTACGCCGAGATCCGCACCCGGCTCGGCCCCTTCGACCTCGTGCTGCTGGAGGTCGGTGCCTTTCACCCGAGCTGGGGCGACATCCACCTCGGCCCGGTGAACGCGCTCGAAGCGCTGCGGCTGCTGGGTGGCGGGGCCTTCATGCCGGTGCACTGGGGCACCTTCAGCCTCGCGCTGCATGACTGGGACGAGCCGGCCGAGACGCTGCTGCAGCTGGCGCCGCAGCAGGGTGTGCACCTGCTGATGCCGCGCCTCGGCGAGGCGGTCGAGCCGGCCCAGGTGGAAGGCGTGACGCCCTGGTGGCGCGGCGTCGGCAACGACGGGACCCAGGCCGTCGAGCCGCTGAGCTGGCCCAAGGCGCTGCCGTTCCCGCTGGACTGAATCAGCGACCGCCGCCGGGCGGCCCCGCGGCTAGTACATGCGCGTGGCGCCGCCGCCGTCGACGGCCAGGACGGCACCGTTCACGTAGCTCGCGGCCTCCGAGCACAGCCACACCATCGCGTTCGCCGCCTCCTCGGCGTGCCCGAGCCGGTTCATGCCCGAGTGGCGCGCGGTCAGCGCCCGGTAGCGTTCGGCGGCGCCGGGACGATTGGGGTCGACCATCTCGGAGCGCGTGAACCCCGGCGCGATGGCGTTGATGCGCAGGCCCATCTGGCCGTAGTCGGACGCGGCCGACTGGGTCAGGCCGACGACCCCGAACTTGCTGGTCGAGTACGACGCGTGGCCGATGTCGCTCGGCTTCAGGCCGTAGATCGATGCCACGTTGACGATCGCGCCGCCGCCGCCGGCGAGCAGCGCGGGGATCTCGTGCTTCATGCACAGCCAGACCCCCTTCAGGTTCACGCCCATGACCTCGTCCCACTGCGCCTCGGTCACGTCGGCGATCGGCGTGAAGCGTGGCCCGGCGATGCCGGCGTTGTTGACCGCGCAGTCGAGGCGCCCGAAGCGCTCGAGCGTCGCCGCGACGAGACGCTCGACGTCGCCCGCGCGGCTGACGTCGGCCTGCACGAAATGCGCCTCGCCGCCTGCGTCGGCGATGCGCTGCACGACGCGCGCACCCTGGTCGGCGCGGCGGGCCGCAACGACGACCTTTGCGCCCTCCTGCGCGAAGCGCCAGGCCGTGGCCTCGCCGAGGCCCGAGCTGGCACCCGTCACGAGCGCGACCTTGCCGGAGAACTGGGTCATGTCGGTCTCCTCTTCAACACCCGGCCTCGGCTGCCACCGGGCGGCCCGGTGCCGAGGCTTCTTCGGCCTTCGCCAGTTCGAGCCGGTACTGCTCCCAGCCCGAGGCCGGCACCATCTCGCCGCCGCGGTCCTGCAGCCGGTCCAGCTGCGTGCAGAGGCGCTCCGCAGCACCCGAATCGTCGCCGATGAAGAGGCCGCGCGTCATCGTCACGTGCGCACACTCGAAACTGCCGGCCCCGGCCAGCAGGATCATGCGCGTCGGCGCGTCCTCGACGACGAGCGGGATCAGCCCGGGGCTGACGCTCTCCGGCGTGAGGCGCGCAAGCGCCTCGGGCGGCAGCACGCCGGCGGTCATCGCGGTCGCCGCGCTCGGCGCCAGGCAGTTGACGCGCACGTTGCGCTTGGCGCCCTCGAGCGCGAGCGTCTGCATCAGCCCGACGAGCGCCATCTTCGCCGCCGCGTAGTTGGCCTGCCCGAAGTTGCCGTACAGGCCGCTGGAGGAGGTCGTCATCACGATGCGGCCGTACTGCTGCGCCTGCATCTGCGCCCACACGGCGTGGGTGCAGTGAACCGCGCCCATCACGTGCACGTCCAGCACGCGGCGGAAGTCGTCGAGCGACATCTTGGCGAACGACCGGTCGCGCAGGATGCCGGCGTTGTTGACGAGGATGTCGATGCGGCCCCAGGCCTCGACGGCGTGTGCCGCCATGGCCTGCATCTCGTCGGCGTGTGTCACGTCGCCGAGGTGGACTGTGGCCTCGCCGCCCAGGGCGCGGATCTCGTCGGCCACGGCCTGGGCCGATGCCCCGGCGTCGGCGCCGGCGAGATCGTTGACCAGCACGCGCGCACCGTGGCGTGCCAGTTCGAGCGCGTGCGTGCGGCCGAGGCCGCCGCCCGCGCCCGTCACGATGGCCACCCGGCCCTTCAATCGCTTCGTCATCGTTTCCTTCCTCGGTTCTCAGAACGCGACCGCGGCGCGGCCCTTCAATGCCAGCATCACGCGCGCCTCGTCCGGCGTCGCGACCTCCAGCGACAGCTCCTCCAGGATGCGGCGGATCTTGCGCACCTGCTCCGCGCACGAGCGCGCGAGCTGCCCGCGGCCGAGGTAAAGGCTGTCCTCGAGACCGACGCGCACGTTGCCGCCCATCACCGCCGCCATCGTCAGCAGCGGCATCTGGTGCCGCCCGGCGCCGAGCACCGAGAAGCGGTAGCCGTCGCGGCCGAACAGGCGGTCGGCGGTGCTGCGCATCGTGACCAGGTTCTCCGGGTCGGGCCCCAGCCCGCCGAGGATGCCGAAGATGCTCTGGATGAACAGCGGCCCGCGCACCAGCCCCTCGTCGACGAAGTGCGCGAGGTTGTAGAGGTGGCCGACGTCGTAGCACTCGAACTCGAAGCGCGTGCCGCACTCGTCGCCGAGCACGTGCAGGATGTGCTTGATGTCGCGGAAGGTGTTGCGGAAGATCAGGTCCTCCATGCCCTCGACGTACGGCCGCTCCCATTCGTGCTGCCAGGTGGAGATCTTGCGCGCCAGCGGATGGATGGAGAAGTTCATCGAGCCCATGTTCAGCGAGCACATCTCGGGCCGGGCGCGCAGCGGGTAGGCGAGCCGCTCCTCGAGCGTCATGCGCGTGCTGCCGCCGGTGGTGATGTTGATCACCGCGTCGGTCGCGGCCTGGATGCGCGGGACGAACTGCTCGAAGACCGCCGGGTCGGGCGTCGGGCGGCCGTCGCGCGGGTCGCGGGCGTGCAGGTGCAGGATCGCGGCGCCGGCCTGCGCCGCCTCGATCGCCTGCTCGGCGATCTGGTCCGGCGTCAGCGGCAGGTGGGGCGACATGCTCGGTGTGTGCACCGAGCCGGTGACGGCGCAGCTGATGATGACCTTGGCGGAAGTGGTCCGCATGCGGGAACTCCTGATGGTGGATGGGTCAGACCGCCAGCCACTGCTGCAGCAGCGCGTCGTCGGCTTCCAGCGCCTGCGGACTGCCTTCGAAGACGATGCGGCCGTGGCCCATCACGCAGACACGCGACGAGACCTTCAGCGCGATCGCCAGCTTCTGCTCGACGAGCAGCACCGAGACGCCGCGGCGGTGCATGTCCCGGATGCACTCGCCGACCTGCGCGACGATCTTCGGCGCCAGCCCTTCGGTCGGCTCGTCGATCAGGATGGCCAGCGGGTTGCCCAGCAGCGAGCGGCAGATCGTGAGCATCTGCTGCTCGCCGCCCGAGAGGCTGCCGGCCTTGGTGCGGCGGCGCTCCCTCAGGCGCGGAAAGTAGTCGAACATCTGCTCGACGCTCCAGCGCTGCGCGCCCGCGACCGGCGGCTGCTCGCCCATGCGCAGGTTCTCGTCCACCGTGAGGTTGGCGAAGACCTCGCGCTCCTCCGGCACGTAGGCCAGGCCGGCACGGCAGATCGTGTTCGGCTTCGCGCCGGCCAGCGCGCGCGTGCCGAGCTGCACGCGGCCCGCGCTCGGCGTCACCAGGCCCATCATGGCCTTGAGCGTCGTCGAGCGGCCCGAGCCGTTGCGGCCGAGCAGGCTGACGACCTCGCCGCGCCGCACCTCGAGCGTCACGCCGCGCAGCACGTGGCTCTTGCCGTAGTGCGCATGCAGGTCCTGCACCTGCAGCAGCACGTCGCCTGCACCGCTCATGCCGCCACCTCCTCGCCCAGGTAGGCCTCGCGCACGCCGGCATGGGCGCGGATCTCGTCCGGCGTGCCGGTGGCGATCAGTTCGCCGTACACCAGCACGCTGACCCGTTCGCCGAGGTCGAAGACGACGCTCATGTCGTGCTCGACGATCAGCAGCGCCCGGCCGGCCGTGGTCTCCCGGATGAGGTTCGAGGTGTAGGCGGTCTCCTCGCTCGACATGCCGGCCATCGGCTCGTCGAGCAGCACGACCTGCGGATCGCAGGCGAGCGTCATCGCCAGTTCGAGCGAGCGTTGGGCCGAGTAGGTCATCTCGCCGGCCAGACTCGTCGCCTGCGACTGCAGCCGCACGCGTTCGAGCAGGCGCTCGGTGTCCTCGCGCACCGCGGCCGCGCGGTCGAGCACGCGCCAGAAGGCGTAGGGCCGCCGGTGCTGGCGCAGCACCGCGAGCCGGATGTTCTCGAACACGGTCAGGCGCGGGAAGATGTTGGTGATCTGGAACGAACGCGCCAGCCCGGCCTGCGCGATGCGCTGCGGCGACCAGCCGTCGATGCGCCGGCCGCCGAAGACGATCTCGCCCGCGCTCGGCGCGGTGTTCCCGGAGATCAGGTGGAACAGCGTCGACTTGCCGGCGCCGTTCGGCCCGATCAGCGCGTGGCGCTCGCCGGCGCGCAGGTCGAGGTCGACGCCGCGGATGATCTCGCTCGCGCCGTAGGACTTGCGCACGCCGCGCAGGCTGAGGATCGGGTCGTTCATGACAGGGCCCGCCGGCCGTCGACCGGCGCCGGTTTATCGGTCGGCGGCTCGGCGGGCGAGGCCACGCCACGGTGCGCCGCCCAGCCGAGCAGCCCGCCCAGCGCCAGCAGCGCCGCGGGCACGAGCCAGGTCGCGATCGACCCCGGCGACCAGTTGCGGCCGAACAGCGCGATCGGCGGCCACTCGCCGCCCTGCGCGGCCAGCGAGCGGTAATCCTGCGAGCACAGGCGCTGCAGCATCTCGACGACGAACACGACGCCGCCCGCGGCGCACAGCGCCGCTGCCACCGCGAGGGCGGACACCGACAGGGCGACCGGCCAGCCGCGCCGCGCCGCCAGGCGCGCCGCGGCGCCGGACAGGCCGGTCAGCCCGGCCGGCACGAACATCATCACCAGCACGAAGAGCATGCCCTGGTAGAGCAGCCACGAGCGCGTCGCGTCCGAGACCGCGTAGCCGAAGAAGGTCATCAGTGCCGCGCCGAGCGCCGGGCCGAGGAAGCTGCCGACGCCGCCGATGTAGCTGTTCAGCACCACCGCCGCCGACACGCCGGCGTCGAAGACGACGTAGTTCGCGGCCTCGTTGTTGAGCGCCTGCAGGCCGCCGGCGATGCCGGCGAACATCGACGAGATCGCGAAGGCCGACAGGCCGACGCCGTGGGCGTCGTAGCCGAGGAACCTCAGGCGGTGGCCGTTCTCGCGCAGCGCCAGCGTCAGCCGCCCGAGCGGCGTGCGGCCGTGGAAGTGCAGCAGGGTCAGCGACCCCAGCACCCAGGCGAGCGTGAGGTAGTAGACCTCGACCGTCGAGCCGAAGCCGAGGCCCCAGGCCGGCATGCGCATCGCCGAGATGCCGGACTCGCCGCCGAACCAGCCCTTGAGCTGCGGCGCCAGCGCGTGCAGCAGCTCGGCCACCGCGAGCGTGATCATCGCGAAGGTGGTGCCGCTGCGCTTCGTCGCGAACCAGCCGGCGGCGAGGCCCACGACCAGGCCGGCGAGGGCGCCGACCAGCGGCAGCAGCGGCGTCGGCAGCAGCCCCGCGCCGCCGAAGGCGTTCATCGCGTGCACGGTGGCGAACGCGCCGACGCCGAAGTAGGCCGCGTGCCCGAAGGAGAGCAGGCCGGCGCGGCCGGCGAGCAGGCTGTAGGCGCAGGCGAACAGCGCCGCGATCAGCATCTGGATCGAGGCGTTGAGCAGACCGGCGCTCAGCAGCGCCGGCAGCGCGGCCAGCAGTGCCACGCCGGCGCCGAGGGGCAGGAGCGTCCACGCCATCGTCAGGCCTCCTCGCCCATCAGTCCGCGCGGCCGCACGAGCAGGACCAGCAGCATCAGCGCGAACGGGATCGTCGCGGCCAGGCTCGAGACCTTCAACGTCAGCAGGCCGCCGATGCCCTCGGCCCAGGCACGTGCGCCGACCACCGCCAGCAGGTCCGCGATGCTGCGGTCCACGCCGACCGCGAGCGAGGTGACGACGCCGATCAGCAGCGACGCCAGCATCGCGCCGCCGAGCGAGCCCAGCCCGCCGACGACGACGATCACGAACACCATCACGCCGACCTCCAGCGCCATGTTCGGGTTGGTGGTGTAGAACGCGCCGGCGACGGCGCCGGCCAGCCCGGCGAGCGCCGCACCGACGCCGAACACGCCCATGAACACCAGCTGCACGTTGTGGCCGAGCGCCTCGGCCATGCGCGGGCGGTAGATGGCCGCACGCACGACAATGCCGACGCGCGTGCGCGTCAGCAGCGCCCAGATCGCGCCGAACATCGCGATCGCGACGCCGCCCATCAGCAGCCGGTAGGCGGGGTACTGCAGGCTGCCGAGGGTGAACGCGGCGAAGTCCAGCGACGCCGGCACCCGGTAGTCGACCGGGTAGTTGCCGAACAGCAGCTTGATCGTCTCCGCGATGATGAACGACAGCCCGAAGGTGAGCAGCAGTTCGTGCGCATGGCCGTGGTGGTGCACGCGGCGCAGGAACCAGCGCTCGACGGCCATGCCCACCGCGCCGGCGAGCAGCGCCGCGAGCACCACGGCCGCCCCGAAGCCGACGAGACCCTGCAGCGTGTACGCGAAGTACGCGCCGAGCATGTAGAACGACGCGTGCGCGAAGTTCAGCACGCCCATCATGCCGAACACCAGCGTCAGCCCGGCCGACACCATGAACAGCAGCAGGCCGTGGATGACGCCGTTCAGCAGCGCGAAGACGATCGTGTCCATCAATCGGGACGCTGCATCTTGCAGCTCGCATGCACCGGCGCCGCCGCTTCCTCGGCCGTGAACACCTTGACCGGCTTGAAGCCCATCTCGGTGCCGTCGGCCTTGTACTTCGCGTCCTTCGCCACCATCGAGACGACCATCGGCATCAGCACCTGGTGGTCGGCGGCGCGCATGCTCACGTCGCCCATCGGCGTGCGGATGCGCGTGCTCTCGAGCACCTTGACGAAGGCGTTGACGTTCAGCGCGTCGCCCTGCGGCCTGGTCTGCTTCAGCGCCTCGGCCACCATCTCGAGGCCGAACGCCGCCTGCGGCTCGACGAACACCGGCACGTGCCCCATCTTGGCCTTGAAGTCATCGACGAAGCGCGTGCTCTCGGCGCCGCCGGCCTCGGGGTTGAAAGCATGCGCGATGAAGTGGCCCAGCGCGGTCTCGCCGGCATTCGCCACGTTGCCCGGCTGGTCGAGGAACACCGTGCCGAAGCGCGCCTTCAGGCCGGCCGCCTTCGAGGCCTTCATCAGCAGCAGCAGGTCGTTCGACCAGTTGCCGGTGATCACGGTCTCGGCGCCGCTGGCGACGATCTTGGAGACGTAGGGCGCGAAGTCCTGGATCTTGTTCGTGTCGTGCAGCGTCTTCTCGACGACCTGGTAGCCCCCGGCGGCCGCGTTGTCGACGATCGCGCGCTCCATGTCCTGGCCCCAGGAATAGTTCTGGTTGATCGCGTAGACCTTGCTGCCGAGCGTGCCGGCCTGCTTCATGCCGGCCACCAGCGCCTTGGTGCGCACCTGCGCGTTGCCGGTGAAGCGGAAGTGGTGGAAGTTGCACTTCTCGCCGGTCAGCTCCATCGCCTCGGCGCCGACGTTGACGTAGACGATCTCCTTGCCCGGGTTGCGCAGGTTGTGCTTGCGCACGTCCTCGGTGATCTGGCCGCCGATCGCCGACGAGGCCCCCTGCACGACGATCTGCACGCCGTCGGCGATGGCCGCCTTCAGCTTGTCGGCCGCGCCCGCCGGGCCGCCCTGGTTGTCGTACTCGAGCAGCTGCACCGGCTGGCCGTTCCAGCCGCCGGTCGCGTTCAGCTTGTCGATCGCGTAGCGCACGCCGGCGCGGAACGACTGGCCGGTCGAGGCCTGCGGGCCCGACAGCGTCTCGAGCAGGCCGATCTTCACGGGCGCCGCCTGGGCTGCGCCGGCGATGGTCACCAGCGAGGCCAGCAGGGGCAGGGTGCGGCGTGCCGCGTTGGGCAGGGAATCACGCATGGGGTTGTCTCCTTCGGGGTGGTGGATCGACCTCGCGAGCGGCGAGGTCGTCAGAGGTACTCGAGGTTGCCGTCCACGCTGATCGCCTGGCCGGTCAGGTTGTGCGCAGCGGGCGAGCAGAGGAACAGCGCGAGCGCCGCGACGTCCTCGGCCGTGACCATGCGGCGCAGCGAGATCTTGTTGAGGTACTGCTCGCGCATCGCCTCGACGCTCATGCCGGCGGCGGCGGCGCGCGCCGCGATCACGCCCTGCATCCGCTCGCCGTCGACGACGCCGGGCAGGATCGCGTTGACGCGGATGTCGTGCGGGCCGAGCTCGATCGCGAGCGACTTCACGAGCCCGACGATCGCCCACTTGCTCGCCGCGTAGGGCGTGCGCAGCGGGTAGCCGAGCCGCCCCGCCACCGAGCCCATCGCGATCAGCACCGGGCTCGCCGTCGACGCCTTGAGCAGCGGCACGGCGCGCCGCGCGAAGTAGTACTGGCCGTTGAGGTTGACGTCGATGGTGCGTTCCCAGCCGCTCACGTCGATGCCCTCGATCGGACCGGTCGGCCCGGCGATGCCGGCGTTGTTGACCAGCACGTCGAGCCCGCCGAGCGTGCCGCGCACGTCGTCGAAGACGAGGTCGACGTCGGCGGCGACCGACGCGTCGGCCATGCTGCCGCTGATGCCGGGCGCCGCGCTGACGAGGCGGTCGAGCGCCGCGCGATCGATGTCGCAGACGTGCACCTGCGCGCCCGCGTCGTGGAAGGCCCGCGCGACCGCCGCGCCGATGCCGCTCGCCCCCGCCGTGACGAGGACGCGCAGGCCGGCGCGGGGCCGAAGTGATTCGACGATCGACATGGACCTTTCCCTGGGTGCGCCGTGCAGTGGTGGGCTGGACTCAGTTCAGCACCGAGATGGCCTTGGCCGTGGGGGTCGCGTCGAACAGCAGCGACGCGGGCCAGACCGGCCAGGTGACGCCGAGGGCGGCGTGGTTCGGATCGCCGGTGCGCGCGAAGGCGCCGATGCTGCGCATCATCGCGTCCGACAGCGCGAGCCGGCCGGCGCGGTTCGTCGACGTGAACGAGATGTTCGCGTACAGCGAGGGCCCGAAGTTGCCGAACGCGAACGGCAGGTCGAACGCATGCGCCGCGCCGTAGATGTCGTTGAACGGCGCCGGCAGCTCGTCCCAGTCGAAGCGGTAGTGCCAGATGTTGCTCTGCTGGGTCTGCAGCGCCGCGATCATGCTGTCGCGGCTGTTCAGGAAGAACACGCGGTTGAGCTGCTCGGTGCGTGCGTTCCAGCCGGTCGTCGGCGTGTCCACCGGCAGGTAGGACGCGGGGATCCACTGCTCGAGGCTCGTCTGCGGCGCGGCGTCGGGCTGGTAGCCGTGGGTGATCGAGAACACCGTCGCGTCGTTGATCAGGCGGCCCACTGCGCCGCCGACGAGCGGCAGCAGGGTCGGGAACAGCTTGCCTTCGTCGCGCGTGTTGCCCATCAGCACCGGGCCCTTGACGTACTGGCCGGCGCGGATCGCGGCGATCGGGTTCAGCGGAACGACGTTGCCGTCGCCGATCGGGCCGGAGCCGCCGGCGCCGATCGGCGCGAGCTGGGTGACAACGGTCTGCCAGATCGTGTCGGCGCTCTTGCTGCGCATGTAGGCTGCGATCTCGGCCGCAGTCTTGGATGCGACGTAGGCGGAGGCGGTCGTGAGATCGGCTGCCAGGCCGTCGGCGATCACGAGTTGCGCGAGGAAGTAGTCGGCCTGGCCGCGGAAGGCCGACGGTGGCGCCATCGTCGCGATGCTGCCGGCCGGCAGTTCGCTCGCCGGCGAGAGCCCGCCGCTGATCGGCAGCAGCTTGTGGACCAGCGCCGGGTTCGCGGCGACCACGAGCGGCGAGGTCATCACCGCGAAGACGTTCACCGCACCGGCCGACTGGCCCATCAGCGTCACGTTGCCGGCGTTGCCGCCGAAGCTCGCGACGTTGCGGTTGACGAACTGCAGCGCCTTGACGATGTCGAGGATCGCGAAGTTGCCGGAGTCGTCGAGCGGGTCGGTGCCGCCCTTGAGCTGCGCGAGGTTGATGAAGCCGAGCAGACCGAGCCGATAGTTCACCGACACGACCACCGCGTTCGCGCTGCGCGCCAGGTTGGCGCCGTCGTACACCGGGTCGGCCGTATAGCCGGTAATGTTGCTGCCGCCGTGCACCCACACGATCACCGGCAGGTTGGTCGCGGCGCTCGCCGGGCGCCAGACGTTCAGGTACAGGCAGTCCTCCGAGCCCACGGTCTGGCCCAGCGTGGTGCCGATGGTGGCGTCGTAGCGGTTGTTCAGGCCCGGGCCGTAGAGCCGCCCGGCGGAGGCGCAGGCGTTGCCGAAGGTCTGCGTGTAGCGCGGCGTGGTCCACGGCGCGGCCTCGGCCGGCGCACGCCAGCGCAGCTCGCCGACCGGCGCCTTCGCGTAGGGAATGCCTTTCCACGCATAGGTGCCGCTGGTGGCCGAGAGGTCGCTGCCGATCACCGTGCCGAGGTGCGTGCTGCGCTGGGTCAGCGGCACGTCCTCGTAGGGCACGCAGGTGAACGAGGCGGCGTCGTTCGCATCGCCGCTGCCGTCGTAGCGCGCCCAGCGAGGGTGCTCGCACAGCGGCCGCGTGCGGGCGACGCTGCCCGAGGCGGTGTCGCCCATCACCTGCGGCGGCGGCACGGTGCCCTGCTCGACCCAGTTCTCCAGCGTCGTCAGCGAGTCCCAGGCCACGTTGAACGCGGTGCTCAGCGCGTGGCCGTAGCCCGGCGCCTCGTAGTAGCGCGCGAACTTGTCGACCTCGGCCGGCCCCATGCGGGCCTGCAGGCGCTGGTAGTACTCCTCGGTGCCGCGCGAGCTGACGAGCACGTCCGACAGGCCGTGCGCGAGCAGCAGCTTGCCGCCCCTGGCCGCGAAGGCGTCCAGGTCGACCGGCACGTCCAGCAGCGTCGAGATCTCGCTCAGCCGCGGGCCCCACGGACCGGGGTTCTCGGGGTCGAGCGAGAGCGAGTCGTAGCCCGGATCGCGCGTCACGCCGTAGCGGATCATCCCGTCGAGCTGCCGGCTGATGTAGGGCGCCGTGCTCGGCATCGGGTGGGCCGGCTGCGAGGTGTTGAGGTTCAGGAAGGTGATCGTCGGCTGCAGCGGACTCGGGTTGCTGGTGATGCCGAGGTCGGCGCCCCAGACGTTGTAGCCCGGGTAGCCGGTCTCGCCGCTGGCGAGCGTGAAGTTGAAGCGCGTCGAGGCGTTCATCGCCTTCAGCGTCGCGATCTGCACGTCCGACAGGCAGGTGTCGCCCGTGTCCGCCCCGTCCGGGCAGCGCAGCGGCGTGCCGGCGAGCGAGGCGGTCGACGGGTCGAAGACGGCGTTGCAGCGGTTCTGGTTGCTGATCAGGCCGTCGAGCAGGCCGTCGAGGCCGTCGCAGGCCTCGATGGCCGCGTCGTAGACGAGCTTGCGCTTGGGCGTGTTCGGATAGGCGCCGGGCTGGGCCAGCGCGCGGTTCGCGCGGTGGCCGGCCAGCATCGCCGACATCTGCTTCCACGCCGGGTACCAGGCGATGATGCCGGTCCAGTCGTCCGGCCAGCGCGTCGCCACCTCGAGCGCCTCGCGCCCGCCGGTGGAGCCGCCGGCGAAGTAGGACTGCTGGATCGTCCCCGTCGCGTAGCGCGCCTTGATCAGGAAGGCCGCCGCGTCGCGCGTCTTCTTCAGCGCCTCGCCGGCCCAGTTGCGCAGCATCTCCTCGTTGAGCAGGAAGGCAGGATCGAGCGAGCCGAGCGCGCCCGCCTGGTGGCCGCCGTTGCTCGCGAACACGGCGTAGCCGCGGCCGATCGGCAGTGCCTGGTCGGCCGGGCCGGCCGGCACGTTGCCGACCACGTTCGGGATGCTGCCGTCGAAGCCGCCGCCGCCGAACATCATGGCCTTGCCGTTCCACACCGTCGGCAGCGCGACGCGGAACTGGATCGCCTCGGCCGCGGCATCGACCGGCGCGATCGCACCGTTGACGAGGCAATGCTCCGGGATCACCCGTGCGCCGGTGCCCGACGCGGCCACCAGGGTGGCCGAGGTCACGCTGCCGCCCGTGGTGGGCAGGCCGATGGCCGCCGCGGGGATCGTCATCCCGGCGAGGTCCGCACAGGCGAGCGGTGCGGGCGGAGGCGCCGGGGGCGGCGGGGCGGGCGGGTCGCCGCCGCCACCACCGCAGGCGGTCATCGCCGCGGCCGCCGCCATCGCGAACGCGAGGCGGAGCGCTTGAGGAGCTGGTGTCATGGTGTCTCCTGGTCTTGTGTGTTCGGTCACCGGCGACGCACGAAACCGCGGGGACCTGAGGCCCCCGCGGTTCGGCACGCGTGGGCAGTCTCGGCGCGGCCTCACCCGCACTCAATGTCGGAGCGGCACACCCACGGGGCCCGTGCGATGTGCGCGGGGTCCACCGCGAAAACCCGGGGGGCGGTTTGCCCGCATCGGCACGATGACGCCGGCCACCCTCTGCTAGCCTGCGCGGCTGGCGAGCGGCGGCATGCGGCCGCCGAGCGACGACCACGAACCATGGATGCGGCCCCCGACACCGAACGCGGCGAAGCGATCGCCGGCCAGCTGATCCGGCTGCTGCACCAGGGCGCACCGGCCGAGGTCTTCGCGCAGCACCTGGCGGACGTGGAGGCGCTGCCCGACGAGGCGCCGGGCAAGTCGACGCTGACCGAGGTCGTGCGCATGGCGATGGCGGTGCGCAACCGGCTCGAGCTGCTGCAGCAGCGCGAGCAGGGCATGCTGGCGGTGATCGAATCGGCGCAGGACCTGTCGAGCCGGCTGAACCTCACGAGCCTGCTGCGCGCGATCGTCGCGAAGGCGCGCAACCTGCTGGGGTCGGACCTCGCGTGGCTGTCGACGCACGATGCCGAACGCGGCGAGTTCCACGTGATGGTCGCCGAGGGAGCGCTGTCGCGCAGCGTGACCGACATGGTCGCGCGGCGCGACCGGGGCGTCGTCAGCGTCGTGATGAGCACGCGCCTGCCGTTCACCACACCGGACTACCTGCACGACCGGCGCTTCGCGCACGACGCGGGACTCGACGACACCTTCCGCGACGAGGGCATCACCGCGCTGGTGGGCGTGCCGCTGATCTGGGACGGCGAGGTCACCGGCCTGCTGTTCGTGGCCGACCGCTACCACCGCGTGCACACCGCGCAGAGCCTCTCGATCCTGTGCACGCTCGCGACGCACGCCGCCGTGGCGCTGCGCAATGCGCGCGACTTCGAGCGGGCCAGCGCCGCGCTGGCGAACGCCGACGCCGCGCGCGCCGAACTCGAGCGGCACCTGCGCAGCATCCAGGCCGCCGCCGATGCGCACGAGCAGATGACCTCGCTGCTGTCCCGCGGGGCGTCGCTGGCGACGCTGTGCGGCGCCGTCGCGCAGCTGCTCGGCGGCAGCCTGCTGGTGCTGGACGAGGCGGCCCAGCCGATCGCCCGTGGCGGTGCCGAGTCCTACACCGGCGACGCAGCGCAGCGCTACGCGCCGCACGGCGGGCACAGCGCCGACATCGCGCAGGCGCTGCGCCTGAGCCGCCAGACCGGCCGCTCGGTGCAGGCCTACGAGGACGGCGACGAACGCTGCCGCGTGATGCCCGTGATCGGCGGCGAGGACATCCTCGGATCGGTCGCGCTGTTCCACCGCGGCGAGCTCGAGGAGCTGGCAGTGCGCACGCTGGAGCGCAGTTCGAGCGTCATCGGCATCGTGCTGCTGTCGCAGGAACGCATGGAGGCGAACAAGAGCCGCGGCGTCGCCGCGCTGCTGCGGGCGCTGGTCTCGCCGCGCCAGGACGAGGCCGCGCTGATGGCCGACCGGGCCGCGCGCCTCGGCGTCGACCTGGCCCAGCCGCTCGCGTTGCTGCTGCTCGAGACGGACCACCCGAGCGCGGGCTACGCGGCACGCCGCTGGCGCACGGTCCCGCTGCAGGACGAGGTGCTGGTCGACGACATCGACGGCGTGCTCGTGATGCTGTGCGCCGCGAGCCGCGCGCCGGAACTGCGCCAGCTGGTCACCCAGTGGGCGCGCAGCGAGATGGCCGGCGTGCCGCGCGGCGTGGCGTCGCGGCCGATCTCGGCGGTGGCGGAGATCCCGGCGGTGTACGCGACCCTGCGCCGCGCGCTGGCCGTGCTCGGGCGCATGGGCGTGCAGGGGCACGTGATCGGCCAGAACGAGCTGGCGCTCTATTCGACGCTGTTCGAGACGCACGACCGCGCCAGCCTGGAGACCTTTCTCGAGGCCACGATCGGCGCGGTGACGTCGCACGACCACAAGCGCGGCACCGAGCTGGCGGCCACGCTGCTGTGTTACTTCGACTGCAACCAGAACGCCAGGACGACGGCGCAGCGGCTGGGCATCCATGTCAACACGGTGCGCCAGCGCCTGGCCACGATCGAGGACCTGATCGGCCACTGGGGCAGCGCCACGCGCGCACTCGAACTGCACATCGCGCTGCGGCTCTGGCACCTGAGCGCGCCGGCCTAGCAGGCCGCGGCCGCCGCCGCTTGACCTGACGGCTGCCGTCACCTTCAGGCTCGGGCCTCCCATGCATCGCGGACGCCCCCATGACCATCGTCGCTCTTCCTCTCGATGACGAAACCTTCCTCGCTGCCGTGACTGGCTGCCGGCTTCCGGCGAGCGAGTTCGGCCACCTGCAGCACCTGCGCCTGGGCTGGCTGCGGCTGCGCCAGGCGCCGCCGGACGCCGCCATCGAACGCACCTGTGCCGACATCGCCCGCTTCGCGGCCCACCATGGCGCCGACGGCAAGTTCCACCGCACCGTGACGGAGGCGCTGCTGCGCCTGATGGCCCACGGCGGCGCCGCCGAGCCCGCGCTGGACTGGCCCGGCTTCCTGCAGCGCAACCCGGCCCTGCGCGACGACGCGCGCGGCCTGCTGGCGCGGCACTATTCGCCGACACTCCTGGCCAGCCCCGAAGCGCGGCGGCGCTTCCTGCCGCCGGACCTTCTGCCCCTGCCGCTGCCGCCGCCCCTGCCGACGTTCCTGCCCGCATGAGTCCATCGCCCGCCCTGACCCTCGGCCACCTGGCCCGTGCCACGGGCCTGGCGCGCTCGTCGCTGCTGCACTACGAGGCCCTGGGCCTGCTGCGACCGCTGGCGCGCAGCGAGGCGGGCTACCGCCTCTACGGCGACGCCGAGGTGAGCCGGCTGCAGGCCATCCGCCGCTACCGCGAGGCGGGCCTGTCGCTGGAGGCCATCGGCCGGTTGCTGCAGCGGCCCGAGGCCGACCGTCCGGCCGCCCTGCTGGAACAGCGGCTGCTCGCGCTCAGCGACGAGGTGCGGCGCCTGCGCGAGCAGCAGCAGGGCCTGGCGCGCCTGCTCGCCATGCCGGAGTTCCATGCGCAGCGCCGGGCCCGGGGCAAGGCTGCGTGGGTCGCGCTGCTGCAGCAGGCTGGCTTCAGCGACGAGGACATGCGCCGCTGGCACGCGGGTTTCGAGGCGGGGGCACCGGCGGAGCACGCGGCCTTCCTGCGCTCGCTGGGGCTGTCGCGGGCCGAGGTGGCGTCGATTCGGAGGGCGGCCAAGAGGTGACGGAGTTGATCCTCACGAGCGCTTCTGTTTCCGGAAGACTGACCGCCGACAGTCGGATTCGGCGGCGCGTGCAGAGAGCGGGGCCGTGGGCCGACAATACGTGGCCCGGCCAACCGGCCCCGGTGATCGACCTGCCACGCTCCGATGCCTGATATCCCCGAGACTCCCGAGACTGCTCCAGGCCCCGTGCCCGATGCGACGCCGGGCACGCCGACCGAGGCAGCGCCGGCTGCCCCCGCGGCGGCCGTTGTCGCATCGGCGTCGCGGCCCGAACCCAGCGTTGCCGACACCGCGCACCTGCTGGCCATGCATTTCCCCGCGCTGTTCGGTGCAGGTGTGATCAAGCCGATCAAGCTTCGCATCCAGGTCGACATTCATCAACGGGCGCCCGGAGTCTTCACCAAGAAGGCACTTTCAATCTTCCTGCAGCGCCACACCACGGCGACCGCCTACCTGCGGGCCCTGGTGGCCGACGGCGCGACGCGCATCGACCTCGACGGCCAGCCGGCCGGCGAAATTGCCGCCGAACACCGGGATGCTGCAGGCGTGGAACTCGAGCGGCGCCGTGCCATCGTCGAAGCAAAGAAACTCGCAGGACGCGAGGCGGCCCGGGCTTCGCGTCATGACACCCGCACGCTGTCGCAGTCCGCTTCGCAAGTGACCGGCGAGCGGCCTGTCAATCGTGACGCGCGCCCGGTGCGGTCCGGTCCTGTCGATCGCCCGGACCGCTCTCCGCGGCCAACTCAGCCCGATCCAGCGCTACGGCGCTCCCGGCCGCCCCAACGTGGCGAACAACGGCGCCCCGGCCGGCCCGGCGATGCTGGTTCGGGTGCGCCGCGGCGACCGCAGAAGCATCCGGCCGAACGGCAATCTGCACGTGCACGTGAACAGGAGCCCGTGAATGCGCCGGCCGTGCCGCTGACGCCCGAGCAGGCTGCCGAAGCCGAGGCTCGCCACCAGCGCGCATTGCTGCTGCGCAGCTTCGAGCAGAGCCCATTGTCGAAGGCGAACTTCGGGGCCTTGAAGGGGCTGAGCGAGGGAGCCCTGGACGCGCTCCTGACCCTGGCGCGGCAGGAGCGGGGCTCACGGTGATGGCCCCGGCGCCGCCGGTATCGGGCCGATTCCTCCCGCCTTGGCCGGCCGGTGTCAGCGGCACTTCTTGACGACCTGGTATTCCCGGCCGTTGTAGCGCCACACGGGGAAGCACTGTCCGGGCCCCAGGATTTCAATGTCTGGGAATCCATGGCTCCTGGTCTTCAGCAGCTTGGGCTCGCCGGGGAATCCGAACTGAGGTTTCCACTGGCCGTCCTTGGCCCTGATGTAGAGATTCATCCGGACTCCAGCCATGCCAAAGCAGGAACCGAACTCCTTCGTCAGGACCTCCAACTGCCCATCCCCGTTGAGGTCAACGGCCTCGGCTTCGTACTCGATCTGCTGACCGCAGTCGCGGTCGTTCACTTTGCCCTTGCCAGGTTTCAGCCGGCCCGTCGTGGCGGCCTGAACGGCCGCCCATGCCTCCTTGTCCGTTCCGGGCGACGCGGGGGTCGACGCTGCGGCGAACATGAGTGCGCCTGCGAGGAGGCCCAGGCCAGGATGGGGATGCGTGCGACCTCGGCGATCAGGTCGCCGAGCAGCGCGTCGGCGAACCAGCTGACCTCCGCGATGTCGCCATCCACCTCCAGCGGCAGGACGACGATCGAGGTCGACGGCTTGCCGGTGGTCGCTGCGCGCTCGGTTCCTGGGCGCATCGCGACCCCCATCGCGGTGGCGACGGCGACCAGCGCCAGCAACGCGGGCAGGCCAAACCACCTGCGCAATGGCGAGCGGGGAGGCACCGGCGGCGCCGGGGGAAGCGAGGCCGCGCCGGTGGCGGCCCCGGGGCCGGCCTCGCCCTGCGAGACGAGCATGTAGCCGCGCCGTGCCACATTGCGCACCAGCCGGTGCTCGCCATCGCCCAGCACGCGCCGGATGTCGGCCACCGCCGCGGCGAGAGATCCGTCGCCGACCACAACCCCGGGCCAGACGAGCGCCATCAGCTCGTCCTTGGTGACGACTTCACCCGCCCGGCGACCGAGCACGAGCAGCACCTCGAGCGCCTGGCGGCGCAGCTGCGCTGGGCGACCTTCGCCGTCGAGCAACTCGCCGCGACCCAGATCGAGCACGAGGGAGCCGAGCCGCAACCGGCCCGCCGCCGCGTCGACTGCGTCGATCCGATCGCCCATTGCATGTCTCCCGGGTGGGGATCGTAGTTCTTTCGATCTGATTTGGGTGTTCTTTCAGGACTCGGCGGTGGCTCAAACGTAGTGTCGGCAGTCGAACTTCCCCGACCGGAGCCAATCGTGATGCTCTTGCTTCCGCTCTCGCGCCGCCTGTGGGCCTGCCTTGCGCTGCTGCTCGCACCGACCGCAGCGCTGCCCGCCGAGATTGTTGATGCCGCCTACGTGGCCTCGGCGCTCGCCCGTGGGGCGATCGCCTGGGACGTGCGCGACACCAAGGCGTATGCCGACGGCCACCTGCCCGGTGCCGTCAACGTCGGCGACGTGGCAGCCCTGCTGCGCGACCCGAACCGCGAAGACTGGGTACCCGTGGCGCAGGTGCAGGCGCTGCTCGGACGTGCCGGGATCGACATCGCCAACCGGGAAGTCATCGTCTACGGCCGCACGGGCGATCCGAACCCCTACTGGGTGCACAACGGCCTGCGCCACTTCGGCGCGAAGGCGAGCAAGGTCTTCCACGGCTGGCTCGACGCGTGGCGGGCCGCCGGCCAGCCGCTGAGCAAGGAGGCGGCAACGCGGTCGCCGGTGGAACTGGTACTGAAGCCGTCCGGAGGGGAGCTGATGGACACGCCGGAGTTGCTTGAGCGGCTGAAGGCCGGGCGGCTGCAACTCGTCGACGCGCGGACGCAGAAGGAGTTCGCTGGTGACGACATCCGCGCGATCCGCGGAGGCCACATTCCGGGCGCGGTGAACCTGCCGTTCGAGGCCAATTGGATCGACCCCGACACGTCGGCCAAGCTCGCTGCGCGGCAGGTGACCGACCGGGCTGGCATGAGCCTGAAGACGGCAGACGAACTGAGAGAGCTGTACGCCGGGCTCGATCGCGACAAGGAGGTCATCGTCTACTGTCAGAGCGGTGTGCGCGCGTCGGTCACTGCCACCGTGCTGCGAGACCTGGGGTTCCGCGACGTGAAGGTCTACGAGCCAAGTTGGCTCGGTTACGCCGCAGTGCTCCGGGCCCCGGCGGAGCGCGAGGTGTTCGTCAACATCGGCGCCCTGAACGGGCGTATCGCCGGGCTGCAGGGAAGACTGGCCGACCTGGAGGCCGAACTGGCAGGGCTCAAGGGAGCGGCAAGGTGAGGGCCCTCGGCTTTGCCGCTGCCGCGGTCACGGTCGCCGTCTCGTTCCCGCTGGCAGGCTGCGAACGCTTCCAGCAGAAGGAGCCGCTGCCCGCCTACCACGACTCGAAACTCGACGCGATGCGCTCGATCACCGGGTCGACCTTGCCCACCAGCCACGAGTCGAACGCCATACGTGCAGACGCCGATCAGCGAGCTGCCGCGGGGCCGCCTGCTCCGGCAGAGGCGGCCTCGGTGCCGGCGGCCGCGCGGTGATCGTCGCCGCACCGGATCGACCTGGTCACTCACGCCACGTGCGGCTCGACCCGGTCCCCATTGACGAACACGTCCTCGCCGCGGACCTCGATGACGATGGTGCCGAAGCGGCCGTGCCAGACCCAGCGGGCGGGCGGTCGAAGGTCCGTGCCGGCGGCCGCTTCGGTGGGTGCGCGCGGCGCGGTGCGCCAGGGCATCGGCGGGTCCATCGAGAGGGCCGGCGGCCGGGCGAGGGCCGGGGGGCGGGCGGTGGGGGGCTGCAGGGCGTGCATGGGGCGCTCGGAGATCGATACTGTACAAAACGACAGTATCATCCGCAAGCGCGGTGCCGAGGCAAGATCGGCCGCGTTCGAGCGAGGAGGCTCCCCATGCAATCCGCCACCACCAGCATCGCCGGCAAGCGCCAGGCGTTCCGCCGCCTGCACGAGGCCGGCTGCTTCGTGCTGCCGAACCCGTGGGATGTCGGCAGCGCGCGCATGCTGCAGGGCCTGGGCTTCAAGGCGCTGGCCACCACCAGTTCGGGCTTCGCGTGGTCGCGCGGGCGGCCGGACAACGGCATCTCGCGCGACATGGCGCTCGCGCATCTCGCCGAGATGGTCGCGGCCACGGACGTGCCGATCAACGCCGATTTCGAGAGCGGCTTCGCGGCCGTTGCCGCGGGCGTGGAGCAGAGCGTGCGGCTCGCCGTCGAGGCCGGGGTGGCGGGGCTCTCGATCGAGGACTCGACGGGCCAGGCGGCCGCGCCGCTGTTCACGCTCGACGAGGCCGTCGAGCGGCTGCGCGCGGCGCGCCGCGCCATCGACCGCGCCGGCGGCGACACGCTGCTCGTCGGGCGCGCGGAGTGTTTTCTCGTCGGGCGGCCCGACCTGCAGGAGACGATCGCCCGGCTGCAGGCCTATGCCGGCGCGGGGGCCGACTGCCTGTACGCACCCGGGCTGCGCACGCGCGAGGAGATCGCGGCGGTGGTGGCCGCGGTGGCGCCGCGGCCGGTCAACCTGCTGGTCGGCTGGGCCAGCGATCTGACGGTGGCGGACATCGCGGCGCTCGGCGTGCGGCGCATCAGCGTCGGCGGGGCGATGGCGCGGGCCGCGTGGGGCGGCTTCCTGCGCGCGGCGCGGCTGATCGCGGACGAAGGGCGCTTCGACGGCTTCGCGGATGCGGCACCCGTCAAGACACTCAACGAGTTCTTCACCGCCGATCGCTGAGCCGGGCGGCCGCTCCCGCGGCGCCCCAATGGCGTGTCACTTGCGGACCGAATCGAGCTCCCGCGGCAGCACGACCCCGAGCTCGACGGCGCGCGACTGGTACTTCGCCGCCATCGGCATCTGCCCCTGGTCGCGGTAGTGGCGCGAGAGTTCGTAGTTGGCCTCGGGGCCGCCGAGCGCGGCCGCGTAGTGCAGCCAGGCGAGGTAGCGCAGCGGCTCGGCGGCCACGTCCGCGCCGCCGTCGCGGTACGCATGGGCGATGCGCCCGGCCGCGGCGGCATCGGCCAGCAGCGCGCGCTCGGCATCGGCGCGCAGCGCCGGCAGCGCGGCGGCGGCCACGAAGGCATCACGCGGCAGGTTGACGTCCTTCGTCTCGAGCGCCGCGCGGGCCCGAGCCGCGGCCGCGCCGCGCGCCGCCACGTCGCCCGCGCCCGGCGCGCGCGGGAAGCGGCGGCGGTAGTCCCCCGCGAGGCGCACGATGTCGGCGGGCCAGGTGGCCGCGAGCACCTCCTCGCGCAGCAAGGCCTCCGGGTCCGGCGCCGCGGTGACGGACCCGGCCAGCATCGCACTGCAAAGTCCCGCGGCAGCGATCACACGCCTGAACATGAAGTCTCCTTCCGCAATCTCCGGCCGATTGTCGGGCCAGGCGGTGGGCCATGGTCGGCCGATGCGTCGGTTGCACCGGTCCGACGGTTCGGGCACGATCGGCCCCGCAGTGCAGGGCTCCCGCGGGGCCCTGTTTTACTTTCGGCGGCGCGCCCGGTGGGCGTACCTGCTGCTACGGAGATTGGGCACCATGAACAAGACCTATCGCATTGCCGTGATCCCGGGCGACGGCATCGGCAAGGAGGTGATGCCCGAGGGCGTGCGCGTGCTCGAGGCCGCGGCGCGCCGCTTCGGCTTCGCGCTCGACCTCGTGCCGGTCGAGTGGGCCAGCTGCGACTACTACCAGCACCACGGCCAGATGATGCCGGACGACTGGAAGGCGCGGCTGCAGCCGATGGACGCGCTGCTGTTCGGCGCCGTCGGCTGGCCGGCCACCGTGCCCGACCACGTGTCGCTGTGGGGCAGCCTGCTGAAGTTCCGGCGCGAGTTCGACCAGTACATCAACCTGCGCCCGGCGCGCCTGTTCGCCGGCGTGCCCTGCCCGCTGGCCGGCCGCCGCCCGGGCGACATCGACATGATGATCGTGCGCGAGAACACCGAGGGCGAGTACACCAACCTCGGCGGCGTGATGTTCGAGGGCACGGAGCGCGAGATCGTCGTGCAGGAGTCGGTGTTCAGCCGGCACGGCGCGCAGCGCGTGCTGAAGTACGCCTTCGAGCTGGCCCGGTCGCGCCCGCGCCGCACGCTCACGGCGGCCACCAAGAGCAACGGCATCGCGATCAGCATGCCGTGGTGGGACCGCGTGGTCGACGCGGTGCACGCCGGCTACCCGGAGGTCCGCGTCGACAAGCAGCACATCGACATCCTGACCGCGCGCTTCGTGCTGCAGCCGCAGCGCTTCGACGTGGTGGTCGCGACCAACCTGTTCGGCGACATCCTGTCGGACCTGGGCCCCGCGTGCACCGGCACGATCGGCCTTGCGCCGAGCGCGAACCTGAACCCGGAGCGCCGCTTTCCGAGCCTGTTCGAGCCCGTGCACGGCTCGGCACCGGACATCACCGGCCAGAAGATCGCCAACCCGATCGCGATGATCTGGAGCGCGGCGATGATGCTCGACTTCCTCGGCGAGCGGGCCGCGCACGACGCGATCGTCAAGGCCATCGAGCGCATCCTCGTCGACGGGCCGCGCACGCGCGACCTGGGCGGCGAGGCCGACACCGCGGCGGTCGGCGCCGCGATCGCCGCGGCGCTCTGACGATCGCCGCACTCAGTCCGCGTCCGGCAGCGGCGCGGCCGGGTGGACCAGCCCGGCCTCCCGCAGCTCGCGCCAGAAGGCGGCCGGCACCACCTCGGCCAGCGCGGCTCGGTCCTCCGCGATGCGCTCCGGCCGGCTGGCACCTGGAATGACCGCGGCCACGGCCGGGTGGGCGAGCGCGAACTGGAGCCCCGCGGCCTTCATGCTGATGCCGTGCCGGTCGGCGAGCGCCTTGATGCGCGCGACCCGGGCGAGGATCTCCGGCCGGGCGGGTGCGTATTCGAAGTTCGGCCCGCCCACCAGCGCACCCGAGCTGTACGGGCCGCCGACCACGATGCCCAGGCCGCGCGCGGCGACTTCCGGCATCACGCGCTGCAGCGCGCGCTCGTGGTCGAGCAGCGTGTAGCGCCCGGCGAGCAGGAAGCCGTCCGGCCGCGGGCCCTCGAGGCCGAGCAGCAGCTCGATCGGCTCGACCCGGTTGACGCCCAGGCCCCAGGCCTGGATCACGCCTTCGTCGCGCAGCCGGTCGAGGGTCTTGAAGGCGCCCCGGCGTGCGCTCTCGAACACGCCGAGCCACTCGTCGCCATAGAAGTCCTGCGCGACGTCGTGCACCCAGACGATCTCGATGCGGTCCGTCTTCAGGCGCTTCAGGCTGTCCTCGATCGAGCGCAGCGTCGCATCCGCGGAGTAGTCGTTGACGATGCGGTTCGGGCGGCCGTGCCGGAAGACGTCGCCCTTCTCGCCGAGGTCGCGCGTGCTCACGTCCTCGGTCTCGTCCAGGATCAGCCGGCCGACCTTGGTGCTGATCACGTAGTCGTCGCGGCGCCGCCTGGCCAGCGCCTCGCCCATGCGGATCTCCGCGAGGCCGGCGCCGTAGAAGGGCGCGTTGTCGAAGTAGCGGATGCCGTCGTTCCAGGCGGCGTCCACCGTGGCGCGCGCCTCCGCTTCGGGGATGTCGCGGAACATGTTGCCCAGCGGGGCCGTTCCGAAGCCGAGCGTGCCGGGAGGAATGAGGTCCTGGAGTGCCATGGGAGTTTCCTTTCGGGGAGATGAGTGGCGGGAGGAATTCGGGGCGGCGAGCGGCGGGGCCTAGCGCCGCGGCGTGTCCCGGCGGGCCGGGCCGAATGCGGGGCCGGCCTCGCCGAACGCCAGGTCGGGCAGGGCGCGCTCGTCGGCCCACAACCGGGCCGGTTCGCCGTTCAGCAGGCGGGCGAGGCGGATCAGCAGGGTCAGGATCTTGGACATGCGCGGCTCCTTCTGTGGATGCGATCTTGGCCGCGCAGGCGCATTCAAGCCACTTTATTTGCTCGATACAAGATATTCACATGGCATGATGACTGGATGCGCCACGACCTCAACCTGCTGCCGGTCTTCCTGGTGCTGATGGAGGAGCGCAGCGTGACCCGCGCGGCCGAGCGGCTGGGGATCACGCAGCCGGCGCTCTCGAACGCGCTGGCGCGGCTGCGCGCGATGCTGCTGGACCCGCTGTTCGTGCGCGAGCGCTACGGCATGCGGCCGACGCCGAAGGCCGAGCAGCTCGCGCCGGTGATCGCCGGCGCGCTGGCGGCGCTCGACGACGTGGTGCGCGGCCAGCAGGCGTTCGACCCGGCCAGCGCGGCGCAGGCATTCACGCTGGCGCCGAACAGCTACGTCGAGTTCGTGCTGATGCCCGCCGTCGTCGCGCGGCTGCGCGAACGGGCCCCGGGCGTCGGCCTGCGCCTGGCACCCTTCGGCAGCGACCTGGCCGAGACCGGCGTGACCTCGGGCACCACGGCGCTGGCGCTGGGCCGCATCGTCGACCCGCCGGACAACGTGATCGTGCAGCACCTGATGGACGACGGGCTGGCCTGCGTGGTCCGCGCCGACCATCCGCAGGTTGGCCAGAAACTCACGACGCGGCAGTACGAGCGCCTGCGGCACGTCAACGTGCTGCCGCCGGGCCGCCTGCGCGCCGGGTTGTTCCAGGCCCTGGAGCGGCAGGGGTTGCGCCGCGAGGTGGCCGTGTCGGTGACCCACTTCCTCGCCGTTCCCGAGATGGTGGCGGTGTCGGACTACTGCGCCACGCTGCCGAGCCTGATCTGCCGCCGCCTGGCGCGGGACCGGCGGCTGAAGATCGTGCCGGCGCCGGTCGACCTCGGGACTTTCCCGGTGCAGATGGCCTGGCATGTCCGCTACCGCCACGACCCGGCCCATCTCTGGCTGCGCACGCTGATCGCCGAGGTCGTGCAGGACACCGCCGCGGCGCCCGCGCCCGCCCGGGCACGCCGGGCCGGCGGCGCGGCGCTGTAACGCCGGGCGGGGACCGTCGACTCCACAGCGTGGCGCGCGTTTGCCCGCCACCGCCCGCGGCGTTGGGCCCGGGACGTGAACCCGTACCAGGAGTCGAGATGAATGCACCAACGAGCCGCCGCCGGCTGCTCCTTTCCCTGAGCGTGGCCGCCGGGACGGCGGCCGTCGGCGTCCCCGCGCTGGCGCACGGCGAACGCGGAAACGACCGCGACGAGGACGACGGCTTCCGCCAGGGCAAGCTGTTCATGAGCACCAACGCCGTCGCCGGCAACGTGCTGCAGGTATTCGCCCGCGCCCCGCAGGGGCCGGCGAGCCTGATCGCCAGCCTGCCCACCGGCGGGCAGGGCACCGGCGGTGGCCTCGGCTCGCAGGGCGCCGTCGCGCTCAGCACCAGCGGCCGCTACCTGTTCGTCGTCAACGCCGGCTCGCACTCGGTCTCGACCTTCCGGCTCGGCCGGCGCGGTGCCGAGCTGGTGTCCACCGTGCCGTCCGGCGGCAGCACGCCGACCAGCGTGGCCGAAAGCGACGGCCTGGTCTACGTGCTGAACGCGCCCGCGGCCGGCATCGGCAACGTGGTCGCCGGCTTCCGCAATGAAGGCGGCATGCTCCGGCCGCTGGCCGACGGCACGCGGGCGCTGGCGGACCGTTCCGCGCCCGCGCAGGTCGGCTTCGACGCGGACGGCGAGCTGCTCGTGATCAGCGAGCGCGCCGCGACGCAGCTGGTCGCGTACCGTGTGCGCCGGCACGGCGAGCTCGAGCTCGAGCCGACCGTCATGCCCTCGCCGGGTGCGACGCCGTTCGGCTTCGGCATCACGCGGCGCAACGTGCTGGTGGTCTCGGAGGCCGGCACGAGCAGCGCCTCCTCGTACCGCATCGGCGAGCGGCGCGGTGCGCCGCTGCAGCTGGTCAGCCCGGCGGTGGCCAACGGCCAGGGCGCCGCCTGCTGGATCGCGGTGACGCCGAACGGGCGCTTCGCGTACTCGGCCAACGCCGCGGCCAGCAACGTCAGCAGCTATGCCATCGACGTGCAAGGTGCGCTCACGCTGCTCGCGGCGCAGGCCGGCTTCACGTCGGGCAACGGGGCGCTGGACATGGCGGTCACGCCGGACGGGCGGCAACTGCACGTGTTCGCGTCGCGCGCGCCGCAGCAGATCGTGTCGTTCACGATCGCGCCGGACGGCGGCCTGACGCGGATCGGCGTGCTCGGCGGCATCACGCCCGGCTCGGCCGGCCTCGTCGCGAACTAGCGCGGCGAACCTCGCCGGCGGCCGGCACACGGACGCCGGCCGCCGCCGGACGCGCCGCAGGCAGGGGATGCCCGCGGCCGCAGGCCTGCGCTATAACCCGCCCGCCGCAAAACGGGGAAGCGAACGATGGCCACCGGTCTGCTCAAGGCACTGGGTCTGAAGAAACAGGGCGTGACGCCGGGAGCCGGCGCCGCGCCCGGCCTGATGCCGCGCCGTGCGGCCGGGCAACCGGCCAGCGTGTCGGCGGCGGACGCGCCGCTGCCGTCGCCGGACGCGGACGACTACGGCCCGCTGGAAGCTCCCAAGCCCAAGATGCCCTTCCTGGACCCGAGCAGCCCCGAGATGAGGGATCTCATCATGAAGGGCGTGCTCGAGCAGGCCGAGAAGGACAAGAAGGCGGCCGAGCAGGCGCTGGCGACCCTCAACAAGCAGCTCGCCGCGGTCAAGGCCTATGTCGCCGCGATCCCCGACGACGAACTGCGCCGCGCCAGCTACGCGACCATCATGGCCGAGGTGCGCAAGCGCTTCCCGGAGGCCGCCGGGCTGTCGCAGTGGGTCAAGGAAACCTCGATCAAGGTGCCGAGCCTGAAGGGCCAGCTGCCGTCGCCGAAGGCGCTGATGGGCGTCGTCGAGTCGGTGGTGAAGTCGCGCGGCGCGGAGCTGGGCTGGTCGCTGTCGACCGGCAAGGACCTGATGAGCGTGAACACCGACCGCCTGCTCGCGGCCTACATGTCCGAGCTGCCGGCCGGCGTCAGCGTGAAGATCGCCGGCGGCGTCGTGCAGTTGACGCGCGAGGGCGCTGCGGTGTCGGTCAAGACCACGGACGTCGAGGTGGACGCGAACGCCGGCAAGGGCGGCGCCGGGCTGAAGCTGAAGACCGCCGATTTCGGCATCGAGGTCTCTAACCCCGGCTGGAAGGAGTTCGATCCGCAGCTGCGCGGCCGCTGGGAGAAGATCTCCGACGCCGCCAGTGTCGTGCTGAAGCTGAAGGCCGCGCGCGACGAGGCCAAGCTCGAGCTGGAGCGCAAGAAGAGCAACGGCGAGGAGATCACCGCCGATCTGACGGCCAACTTCGAGAAGCGCGAGGCCGCATTCAACCTGGGCTGGAAGAAGCTGCAGGAACGCATCACGGCCACGGCGACGGGGTCGGAGGAGAAGATCACCGCGAGCATCGCCTACCTGAAGGAGGACAAGGCGAACAAGGCCAACGTCCAGGCGGGTGTCGATGCCGAGGTCGACCTGAAGGCGCTGCAGGGCCAGCTGAAGGCCTACTACGCGAGTCCCTCGCTCGAGGCCGTGCTGAAGGTGGCCGCGGCCGCCGACAAGGTCTCGGCCCGGCTCGAGCTGACCGCGGTGAAGACCGGCGTCGTCGTGACCGCGGCCTTCGAGCAGGCGCTGGACGAGACCAAGGCGGCGCTCGAGGTCATGCTGCGCGAAGGCAACACCAAGGTTGCCGCCGAGCTGAAGAAGAAGGCCGACGACCTGACCGCCAAGGTCAAGCTCGTGCACGAGCACAAGGACCTGAAGCTGGCCGCCGAGCTCGAGAAGACGCTCAAGGAAGTGCGCGGCAGCCTGGAGGTCGAATACAAGAAGGGCCAGGCGACGCTCAAGGCGGGCGCCGGCGGATCGAGCACCGGCGAGGTGAGCGGCAAGGTGCAGATCGACATCGCGCTGCAGGACGGCCGGACCTTCGTCAGCGAGGGCGACAAGCTGTCCTTCGCCGCCAATGTCTCGAACAAGGGCTACAAGTTCGAGGTCGCGTTCTCGATGGGCGAGCCGGTGGACCCGGGCAGCCTGCAGGACCTGTTCGGCGACGCGGACCGCCAGATCAAGGAGCTCTACCGCCTGGCCGGCGACAAGGGCGTGCGCAGCATCGAGGATGCGGCGGCGCTGAACCGCAAGCTGCAGGAGGTGATGGCGCCGGTCAAGGCCACCGCGGGCAAGGTCAAGACCCTGCGCAAGAAGACCGAGATCGCGGCCAGCTTCGGCTTCAGCATCGAAGGCGAGTGGCCGGCGGGCGGCCGGGCGGCGCCGCCGGCGGCGATGTTCGGCGCCAAGATCATGTTCTGAGCGGGCGCCGCGGCGGGAGCCGCCGCGACCTGCTCAGGCCGGCACCTCGGCGCCGACGCGGAACACCGACACCAGTTGCGCCAGCTCGGCCGCCTGGCGCCGCAGCTGCTCCGCCGCCGCGGCGCTCTGCTCGACCAGCGCGGCGTTCTGCTGGGTGGCCTCGTCGATCTGCGCCATCGCTTCGCCGACCTGGCTCACGCCGGTGCTCTGTTCCGCGCTCGCGGTCTTGATCTCGGCCACCACCGTGTCGACGCGCCGGATCGCGTCGATCACTTCCTGCATCGTCGTGCCCGCGTCCTGCACGCGCGCGGTGCCGGCCTGGACCTGTTCCGCGCTGGCGGTGATCAGGCGCTTGATGTCGCGCGCCGCCTCGGCGCTGCGGTGGGCCAGCGTGCGCACCTCGTGCGCGACGATCGAGAAGCCGCGGCCCTGCTCGCCGGCGCGGGCCGCCTCGACGGCGGCGTTCAGCGCGAGGATGTTGGTCTGGAACGCGATGCCGTCGATGACGCCGGTGATGTCCAGGATGCGCTGCGAGCTGGTGTTGATCTCGCCCATCGTGTCGATCACCTGCTTGACGGCGTCGCCGCCGCGCACCGCCACCTCGCGCGCATCGATGGCCAGGCCGTTGGCGCGGCGGGCGTGGTCCGCGTTGTTGCGCACGGTGGCGCCGAGTTCGTCCATCGTCGCCGCGGTCTCCTGCAGCGCGCTGGCCTGCAGTTCGGTGCGGCGGCTCAGGTCGGAGTTGCCCATCGCGATCTCGCGCGTGCCGGTGGCGATCGAGTCGCTTCCTTCGCGCACCTTGCGCACGATGCGGTCCAGGCTGGAGGTCATCGAGCCGAGCGCCGTCAGCAGCGTGGCCAGCTCGTCGCGGCCCTGCGGCGCCGCGCCGAGCGTCAGGTCGCCGGCCGCCACGGCCTGGGCGACCTGCACGGCCTCGCCGATCGGCCGCACGATCGAGCGGTGGATCGCCACCGCGGTGGCCAGCGCGAGCAGCAGCGCGGCCGCGCCGATGCCGATCATCCACAGGCGTTGCTGCTCGGCGTGCTCGAGGCTGGCGGCCACGATGGCCTGGCCGCGCGCCTGCGTGTACTCCTCGTACGCGGCCGCGGCGCGGTCGAGTTCGGCAAGCAAGGGTGCGCAGTCCTGCGCCAGCTTCGCGGCCGCCTCGGCCTTGCGGCCATTGCGCGCCAGGTCGACGATCGCCAGCGCGACCGGCTCGTAGCGCTTCTCCACTTCGGCGATGTGCGCGATCAGCCGGCGCGCCTCGTCGTTGGCGTCGCTGCGGGGACCGGCCAGACGCTGCAGTTCCGCGAGTTCGGCCTGGGCCTGGGCGTGTGCCCGGGCCGCCGCTTCCGCTTCGCGTTCGATCGCGCCGCGGTCCTCGAACACGACCATGTTGCGCGCTGCGATCGCGCGGCGCTCGATCGCGAGGTGCATGTGCGCGGCACGCGCGGCGCGCGCCTGGATGCCCTGCACGTACGAGCGCAGGCGCCCGTTCGAGGCCGACAGGTCGATGACCGCGGTGGTGGCTACCGCGAGAATCATGAATGACAGCGTCGCGAAGCCGATGATCAAACGCTTGCCGATGGTGAGTCTGGAGATCATTTATCGCTCTTCCTCAGGTCGCAGAGCACCCGTACGGCGGGTTTGTCGGCCGAATCCGGAAGGGCTTGAGCGGATCAATGTGACCGTTCTCCCGGCCGCGGGGGCGACCGGTATCGGCGGTGCGCGCGGCGCGCGAAGCGGCCACTAGGCCGGCTTCAAGCCCAGCACGATGCGGCGCAGGTCGTCTTCCTGCCAGGAGGCGCCCTCGGCCGTGCGCCGGTCGAACACGTCCGCACCGAGCTGCTCGCGCAGCGCGGCGACGTCACGGTCGTGCAGCAGTTGCGGCAGCACCTGGCGCGGCGCCTTCCCGCGCGCCACCACCGCGTCGGCCAGCCCCACCAGGCGTGCCGCGTTGTCGTGGTCGCCGCGCAGGCGCAGCAGGCCGGGCCAGTGGTCGATGGTCCAGGCGAGCGAGCCGTCGACCGTCTGCAGCGCGAGCAGCTCGCGCATGGCCGCTTCCGCCTCGTCCAGCCGCCCGAGGCGGATCGCCGCCAGCCCCTGCATGTTCAGCGCACCCCAGGCCGGGCGCAGGCGGCCGTGCGCGCGCGCCTGCGCGACGACCTCGCGCGCCACCGCCAGTGCCTCGGCGGTCTGGTCGAGCACGAGCAGCGCATGCGCGAGGTTGCCGCCGGCGATCCACGCGGTGCGCAGGTCGCCGAGCCGGCGCGTCAGTTCGTACTCCTGGCGGAAGCGGTCGCGGCAGGCGGGCCAGCGGTTCGCGTACATCTCGTCGAGCGCAAGCGCGAAACGCAGTGGCCGGCCGCGCAGTGGCGGCCAGTCCGGCTCCTCGAGCGCGCGCATCTGCGCCAGCGCCGCGGCCTTGTCGAACTGCGGATCGGCCCACTGCGCGGTGCTGATGCGGTAGCTCAGGGCCCAGTACATGCCGGTCGCGTCGCCGAGCGCGCGCCAGGCCTCGAGCGCCCGGCCGGCGGCCGCGAAGCCGCGCTCGGCCGGCACCAGCATCGCGGTGCCGAGCAGGCCGAGCGCATGCCAGTAGCGCGCGCGTGACACGGCGTCGAGCGCCGGGTCGTCCAGGTGCGGTGCGACGGCGTCGATCGCCGCGACGGCCTCGCGCGTCGCCTCCCCGGCCAGCCACAGCGACACGCCCCAGGCGGCCAGCGCCAGCGCCAGCGCGCCGCGCGCGGGGTCGGCCCGCGCGAACGCGAAGGCCGCGCGCAGGTTGCCGAGGTCCGGCAGCACGAGCAGCTGCCACTCGATGGTCGGCATGTCCAGCCACAGCGTGCTGGTGCGCTGCAGCGTCGCGAGCAGCGCGCGGGCATGGCGTTCGCGCACGGCCGCATCCTCGCCCGCCGCCTGCAGCCGGCCGAGCGCGAATGCCCGCGGGCTCTCGAGCAACCGGTAGCGCTGCGGCAGCTGCGGCGTCGCCCCGGGCAGGGGCTGCAGCAGCGCGTGGTCGACCAGCGCATCGAGCGCGTCGAGCACCGCCCAGTCGTCGATCGACGCGTCCCCGGCCACCTGCTGCGCCGCCTCGAGCGTGAAGCTGCCGGCAAACACGCCGAGCCGGCGCCAGACGGCCTGCCGCGGCGGATCGAGCAGGTCGAAGGTCCACTGCAGCGCGTTCTCCAGCGTCTGCTGCCGTGCCGGGGCGCTGCGTGCGCCGCGGGTCAGCAGGCGCAGCCGGTGGTCGAGCCGCTCGTGCACACCGGCCACGCCGAGCAGCGGCACGCGCGCGGCCGCGAGTTCGAGCGCGAGCGGGATGCCGTCCAGGCGCCGGCACAGGTCGTGCACCGCGGGCAGGTCGGCCTCCGCAGGTGACCAGCCCGGCAGCAGCGCCTGCACGCGTTCGACGAACAGCGAGACGGCATTCGTGCCGCCCACGCCGGCCGTGGACGCGGGCGTCTCGATGCGGGCCATGCGGCGCCGCTCGTGCGCGGCGCGCGGCGCCGGCACCGGCAGGCCCTGCAGGCGGTACAGCGTCTCGCCGGTGCCGCGCACCGGCGTCTGGCTGGTCACGAGCAGGCGCAGCCGCGGCGCCTGGGCGAGCAGGTTCGCGGCCAGCGGCGCGACCGCGTCGGCGATCTGCTCGGCGTTGTCCAGCACCAGCAGCAGCTCGAGCGTGGCCAGGGCGCGGCCGAGCGCGTCCGGCGCGGCCTGCGCGGCCTTGGCGTTCAACCCGAGTGCGTGCGCGATGGTGCCGGGCAGCGCGGCGCCGTCGGCGAGCGCGGCCAGCTCGACCAGCCAGACGCCGTCGCGGAACTGGCCGCGCAGCTGCTGCGCGACCGCCTGCGCAAGGCGCGTCTTGCCCATGCCGCCCGGCCCGGTGAGCGTGACCCAGCGCTGCGCCTCGAGCTGCCGGCATAGCGCCGCGATGTCGCCGATGCGCCCGTGCAGCGGCGGCAGGGCCGGCGGCACGTTGCCGGCGCCGGCCGGGAGCGGCGGCGCGGCCACCGGTGCGGACGGCGCCGGTGCCGGGGCGTCGGCGCCCGGTGCCGCCGGACGGGCGACGAAGCGGTAACCCCGGCGCGGCGCGGTCTCGATGTAGGCCGGCTGGCGCGGATCGTCGCCCAGCGCGGCGCGCAGCCGGCTGATGACCGACTTCAGCGCCGACTCGGTGACGAAGCGGTGGCCCCAGACACCGTCGAGCAGTTCGTCCTTGCCGACCAGCCGTCCGGCGCGCGCGGCCAGGAAACACAGCACCGCGAAGTCGCGCGGCGGCAGCTCGACCGGCGTGCCGTCGCCGCGCCGCAGGCGCCCGGCGGCCGGGTCGAGCACGAACGGGCCGAAGGCGAGGCCGGCGGGCGAGGGGGGCGAGGTCGCGAGGTCCATGGCGGGCGCGGTCGCGCCGACTGTAGCGAAACCGGCACCGACACCGAGACGGTTTCGAGACCGTGCCGCGACGACTTCCGGCGCCGCCGCGCCGACAGTGCCGCCTCCCTCTCGACGGAGCTCACGATGCCCTTCCCGAATCTCCTGCCGCGCCTGCGTGCCGCCCTGGCACGGCGTGCCGCCGGGGCCGCCGCGCTCGGTGCGCTGCTGGCGCTGTCCGGCTGCGGCGGCGGCGGACCCGACGCCGCGACGGCCGATGAACCTTCGACCGCGGCGCTCGAGTGCGAGCGCCTGGCCTATCCCTGCGACTGGTCGCAGGTCGCGCCGGCCGTGCTGGACGCCAGCGACCGGCTCGGCGGCGAACTCGCGGCGCGCCTGGAGGCCGGCAGCGACACCGACGCCGCTGCCGCCTGGCTGCAGACGCAGGCGGTGCTGGCCGAGCTGCAGGTCGACACACGCGCGATCCGCTTCCGCCTGCCCGGCGGGCGCGGCGTCTGGGTGCTGGCCGACGAGGGCCGGCCGGCCAGCCCGTCCTTCGCGGCCGCAGGCCGCAGCGCGCCGGCCGCGCCGCGCAAGCAGGCGCAGGGGGTGATCCGGCCCGGGGCGACCGGGCGCAAGGCGCTGCTGCTGGCGCCGTTCCGCTACCAGGGCGTCGAGTTCGCGGTCGACCATGTCGCGGCTCGTCTCGGGGCGATCCCCGGCTACACGGTGACGCTGCGCCAGAACACCACCGAGGGCGAGCGCAGCGTCTGGTTGGACGATTTCGCGGACTTCGCCGGGTACGACGTGATCCACGTCTCCTCGCACGGCGCCGAGCTCTGCCGGGACCGGCTGACCGGCCAGCCGATCGAGCCCTGCCGCATCGGCATCGACGTCGGCCCGGCGACCCAGCCGGCGCTCGACCTGGCCGCGGCCGGGCGTGTCGGCATCGAGCTGTTCGTGACGCGCAAGGGTCGGCGCCACCTGGCAGTGACGCCGGAGTTCTTCCGCGCCGTCTACCCGCAGGGGCTGGACCAGCGCCTCGTCTTCATCGACGCCTGCCTGGGCGGCGACCCGGCGCTGATGGCCTCGCTGGGCGGGGCCGGCGGTGCGGTGCTGGGCTTTTCCGGCATCGTCTACGCCGAGTTCGCGCAATGGGTCGGCGACGCGCTCTACGAACTGCTCGGGCGCGGCCTGTCGGTGCAGGAGGCGATGCTGCGCCTGGGCGACTCGCTGGCGCAGGAGGACGGCACGCGGCTGGTCGGCAACGGCCACGACCTGCGCATCCGCGACCTGCTCGAGGTCAGCGACCTGACCGGCGGCCAGGCGCTGTCGGCCGCCGGCAGCCGCGTCGACGCGCTCTCGCGCCCCGGCGACGGCCAGCCCGACCGGCTGCGCCTGGCGTTGCATGTCGACGGCCTGGCGCCGGACCGGCTGGCCGGCGTCGAACTGAAGGTCGCGCGCGACGGCCAGACACTCGTCCAGCTGCCGCTGGCCGGCAGCGCGCAGGCCGACGGCGAGGACCGGCTGCGCTTCGAGTTCGAGCTGCCGCTGGGTGCGGACACGCAGCCCGGCGAAACGCTGGCGCTGCGCTTCGCGCTCGCGCTGCCCGAGGGCGGCGTCACGATGCTGGAGGTCGCGCCCCGGGTCAGTGACCCGTCGGCGCTGCCGCCCGAGTGGCTGATGACCGGATTGACCACGGTCCAGGGCGTCGGCTCGACCACGACCAAGTTCGCGCAGGTGGTCTGGGAGCTCGCGCCGGGCGACGACCCGAGCGCGCGCTACCGCTACTACCGCCTCAAGAGCGGCACGCTGACGATCAGCTACACAAGCGACCTGAACGGCTGCCGCACGATCTGGGAAGTCGGCCTGACGATTCCGCCCGGCGCGCCGAACAACCAGCTGAAGTTCGACACCGTGGCGGGCGAGTTCAGCGCGTTCGGCCAGGCGCCCGGGCAGGTCGTGCACGCCACCGGCGTGTGTGCCGACGGCAGCACGCTGCCCTTCGCGACCACCGCCGGCGGCGTCTACCTGTACGCCAACGACGTGCCCCTGACGGGCACCGGCAGCAGCGGCTTCAGCGGCGTGTACCACGACGGCGCGGCGTTGCCGACGATCATCGAGTACAGCTTCGCGCCGCAGCGATGAACGGCGCCGCCGCGTTTGTCCAGGGGCTCGCGCTGTCGCTCGCGACGATCGCCGCGTTCGGCCCGCAGAACCTGCACGTGCTGCGCACCGGTCTCGCGCGGCGGCATGTCGGCGCCGCGGTCGCGCTGTGCGTCGCCGGCGATGCGCTGCTGGTCGGCAGTGCGCTCGCCGGCGCGGCGCCGGCGCTGGAACGCGTCGGCTGGCTCGAGCCGCTGCTGGCCGGCGCGGCCGCGGCGATGCTGCTGGTGTTCGCGCTGCGCGCGCTCGGCGAGGCGGCTGCACCGCAGGCGGCGCTCGGCGCGGGGGCGCAACAGCCGCTGCGCCGCGTGCTCGCGACGACGGCTGTCGTGACCTTCGGCAACCCGAGTGTCTGGGTGGAGACGCTGCTGCTGGTGGGCGCCACCGGGGCGGCGCTGCCCGGCGACCTCCGCCCGGCCTTCGGCGCGGGCGCCCTGTGCGCCTCGCTGCTGTGGTTCGGCGCGCTCGGCTTCGGTGCCCGCGCGGCGGCGCGCTGGCTGGTGCGGCCGCTGGCCTGGCGGCTGCTGTCGCTGGCGAGCGCCGCGGCGATGGGGGCGATGGCGTTGTCGCTCGCGGCCCAGGCGCTGGCCTGATGCGGGTGCGGTCTTGGGCGGCGCGCTATCGTCGTGACATGAGCTCCTCCCTGCTGCACGCTGCGCCCGCGGTCGGATTCGACCAGCCGTTCGAGATGCTCGAGGCGTGCCACGAACGCGTGCGCCGCAGCCTCGCGCTGCTCGGCCGGCTGATCGCGCACATCGACGCGCACGGGCACGACACACAGAGCCGCTCGGCGGCGCGCGACGTGCTGCGCTACTTCGACCTGGCCGCGCCACACCACCACGAGGACGAGGAGCGGCATGTGTTCCCGCGCCTGGAGGCCGCCGGCGATGCCGCGCTGGTGGCCGATGTGCAGCGCCTGCGCGACGACCATGCGCGGATGGCGGCGCTGTGGCAGGTGCTGCGGGCGGATCTGCTGCGCTGGTCCACCGACGAGGCGGCAGGCCCGATCGACGCCGCGGCGCGTGCGGCGGCGGAGGCCTTCCGCGCGGCCTACGACGGCCACATCGAACTGGAGGAAGGCCGGGTGTTCCCGGCCGCCCGGGCGCGGACCGAACCGTCCGCGGCCACCGCGATGGGCGCGGAGATGGCCGCGCGCCGGCGCCAGGGCTGACAAGGTGTGAACGAACCCGACATGCCCGCTCATCCCACCCCGACGGCCCGGCTCGGCGTTGCATATGCTCGCCGTAGCCCGAGCTACGGCTGTGCTTTGCGCCTTGATCCGGACCGTCGGGGTGGTCTGCTCGGACACGCCGGGTTCATTCACACCTTGTGAGCGCCCGGCGACAATCGCCGCATGGCCCTCCCCGTGCATCGTCCGCTGTGGCAGCGCGCCGTCTGGACGACGGCGGGCGTCGTCGCGCTTGCACTGGGCGTGGCCGGCATCTTTCTGCCGCTGCTGCCGACGACGCCGTTCGTCCTGCTGGCGGCCTTCTGCTTTTCGCGCGGTAGCGAACGCGTCGAGCGCTGGCTGGTCGAACACCCGCGTTTCGGGCCGATGGTGCGCGACTGGCGCGCGCGCCGCGCCGTGCCGCGGCGCGCCAAGCAGCTGGCCAGCGCGATGATGGCGTTCGGCAGCGTCTGGGCCTGGTGGGTGATGCCCGCGCCGTGGCGCTGGCTGCCCGCGCTGTGCTGCGCCGCGGTCGCGACCTGGCTGTGGCGGCTGCCCGATGCCGAACCCCGATGAATCACGAACCCCATCCCACCCACGACCATCGTTATGCGGGGCACACGCACGAAGGTCCTGCGCACGCCGCCGGTACTGCGCATGCCCATGAGCACGATCACGGTCACGGCCACCATCACCATGCGCCGGCCAGCTTCGACCGCGCCTTCGCGATCGGCATCACGCTGAACGTCGCGTTCGTCGCGGTCGAGGCCTTCTATGGCTGGCAGGTCGACTCGCTGGCGTTGCTGGCCGATGCCGGCCACAACCTGAGCGACGTCGCCGGGCTGGTGCTGGCCTGGGCCGGCGCGCTCGCCGGGCGCGTGCGGCCGGACGCGCGGCACACCTACGGCTTCAAGCGCGCCAGCATCCTGGCCGCGTTCGCGAACGCGGTGCTGCTGCTGGTCGCGATGGGGTCGCTCGCCTGGGAGGCGTTCGGCCGGCTGCAGTCGCCGCACGAGACCCACGGCGTGACGATCATCGCCGTCGCCGCGGTCGGCATCGTCATCAACGGCGCCACCGCCTGGCTGTTCATGCGCGGCCAGGAGGACCTGAACGTGCGCAGCGCCTACCTGCACATGGCCAGCGATGCGCTGGTGTCGGCCGGCGTGGTGGTGGCCGGTGCGCTGACGCTGTGGCTGGGCTGGACGTGGATCGACCCGGTGGCGAGCCTGCTGATCGCCGCGGTGATCGTCGTCGGCACCTGGGACCTGTTCCGCCAGTCGCTGCACCTGCTGTTCGACGGGGTGCCGGCGCACGTGGACCTGCGCGCCGTGCACGACTGCCTGCGCTCGATGCCGGGCGTGGCCGAGGTGCACGACCTGCACGTCTGGGCGATGGGGACGTCGGAGGTCGCCCTGACCGCGCACCTGGTCATGCCGGCCGGCCCGGCCGACGACGACTTCCTGCGGGCCGCGACCGACGCGCTGCGGCAGCGCTTCCGCATCGGCCACGTGACGTTGCAGACGGTGCGCGCCCCGGTCATGTCCCCTTGCGGCACTGTGGCCGGCGTGCGACAGGCCTGAGGCATTCCACTCCGTTCGGGGGATGGCCGCCGCGGACGCGGCGCGGATACTTCCTGCAACACGCAGGAACCGCCGCCATGATCCGCTTCAGCCACGCTCCGCAGTCCGCCGTCGCTCTCCGCCTCGCGCTGCCGCCGCTGCGCCGGCTGCGCGCGCCGAGCCGCCTGCCGACACTGGCCGCGCCGTCCCTGTGGTCGCGCCTGCTGGCGGTGCTCGAGCCGGCGGCCGCGCGCGAGCGGCGCGAGACGCGCCGCGCCGCCGTGGTGCTGACGCTGCCGCGCCGCTTCGGCTGACCCGCCCGGCCCGGCGAATCCGCGTTCAGGCGCGCCGCCGCGCCACCCAGTAGGTCGCGCCTTCGCTGCCGTAGCGCTCGGCATGCGGCACCGCCGCGTCGAGCACGAAGGGGTCGCCCGGACGCAGGTGCTGCGTGCGCTCGCCCACCGTCAGCCACATCTCGCCCTGCACGACCAGCGCCCGCACCGCGAAGTCGTGCGTGTGGGTGTCCAGCACGGTGCCCGCGGCCCACTGGCGCTCCAGCACCTCGTCGAAGCCGTCGGCGCGGGCGGCGGCCGCGAACTGCTCGTAGCCGGTCGGCAGCTTCATGCCGGGCATCCTCCGCAACGCGTCAATGGTCGAACTGCGTGACCAGTTCGCCGGCCAGCGGTGCGTCTTCGATCAGGCCGCGGGCGTCGGCCACCGGCACGCCATTCACCCAGACGCCATGCACGCCCAGCGCATCGGTGTGCAGGCGCGGGGCGTCGCCGGGCAGATCGAACACGCGCCGCGTCACGCCGCGACCGACCGTCGCCGGGTCGAACAGCAGCAGGTCGGCCGCCGCGCCCTCCTGCAGCAGCCCGCGGCCGGGCAGGCCGAACAGCGACGCGCTCTGGTGGGTGAGGCGGCGCACCGCCTCCGACAGGCTCATCACGCCGCGGTCGCGCGCCCAGTGGCCCATCAGGTGCAGGCCGAAGCCGGCGTCGTTGAAGAAGGTCAGGTGGGCGCCGGCGTCCGACAGCGAGACGAGGCTGTGCGGGTGCGTCAGCAGGCGTGCCACCGCTTCCTCGTCGCTGTTCAGCAGCTGCGCGGTGAAGATGGTCTGCAGGTCCTCGTCCAGCGCGAGGTCGAGCATCGCGTCCAGCGGGTCCTTGGCGGCGCGGCGCGCGAGCTCGGCGATGCTCACCTGCTCGAGGTCGCGGTGACGGTCGCGCGCCACCTGCACCACATGGACCTTGTCCCATTCGCCGTTGAAGAGGCGGAACGCCGAAGGCTGCGCCAGCTCTTCCCGCACACGCTGGCGGAAGGTCGGATCGGCGAGCACGCGCGCGAGCGCTGCGCCTTCCAGGCCGAGCGCGGCGCGCCAGCTCGCGAGGCCTTCGACCGGGTAGGGCGAGGCGAGCGTGTATTCCATCGTCAGCGGGCAGCACGACACCTGGCCGATCAGGCGCCGCCCGCGCTCGTTCGCCGCGCTGATCGCGTCGAGGTCGGCGAACACCGCACCGGGGTTGGTGCCGTTGTGCAGCAGCGCGGCGATCATCACCGGCCGGCCGGAGCGTGCCGCCATCTCCTCGAGCAGCGCGACCGGTGTCTCGGCGCCCTTGGTCATCATGTAGACGCCGCGCCGGCCTCCGCCGCCCATCGCCTCGACCAGTGCGAAGTGCTCGGTGTCGCTGGCCAGCCGCGACGGCATCGGCGCCCCGCCGGCGCCGTTGTGCGCCGGGCTGGTCGAGCTGGCGAGGCCGACGGCGCCGGCGCGCATCGCCTCGTCGACGAGGGCGGCCATCGCTGCCACCTCCTCGCCCGTCGCGGCGCGGCGGTTGGCGTCGGCGCCCATCACCCAGGTGCGCAGCGACGAATGGCCGACGTAGGCGACGAGGTTCACCGCGCTGCCGCGCCGTCGCAGCATGGCGAGGTACTCGGCGAAGGTCTCGAACTCCCAGCGGATGCCGCGCTGCAGGACGTCGAAGGACATGCCCTCGACCTGCGTGAGGTTGCGCATCGTCAGCTCGCGGTCGGCCGCACGGCACGGCGCGATGGTGAAGCCGCAGTTGCCGATCACCGCCGTCGTCACGCCCAGTGCCGGCGAGGGACGCACGTACGGGTCCCAGGTGAGCTGGGCGTCGAAATGGGTGTGGCTGTCGACGATGCCGGGCATCAGCGCCAGGCCGCCGGCGTCGACCACGCGCTGTGCGTCGACCGCCAGGCCGACACCGATGGCGCGGATCCGGCCGCCGCGCACCGCGATGTCCGCCTGCACCGGTTCGGACCCGCTGCCGTCGAACAGCAACGCGCCGCGGATCAGCAGCTCGTCCATGGCCGCCAGCCTACGCCACTTTGCGCTGCGGTGCGAACAGGTCTTCCATGGCCCTGCGCGTGCGGTAGGCGTGGGTGCTGGTGTCCATCGCCACGTCGCCCCAGGTCAGACTCTGGCCCTTCTTCACCGGCCGCACGACCTTGACGTTGTGCGCCAGGCCGAGAGGCAGGCCGCCGATCTCGACCGAGCGCCGCGCCGGCAGCAGCTTGCCCCACACGGTGTAGCCGCCTTCGCCGTCGAGCAGCTCGCCGGGCGCCAGGTCCCGCTTGGCCGTGGCGACCACATCGGCGTTCCAGCCGGTCGCGACGCCGGTCGGCTCGCCGCGCAGCGCGACGCTGGCGACCGAGACGCCGACCTCCAGCCCGATCAGGTGCCAGCGCTTGTAGAGCGTGAAGTAGCGCCCGCTGGGGTCGGTGTGCGCGTTGTACTCCTCGAAGCAGTTGCGCACGTACTCGGTCTCGCCTTCGACCGTGACCCACACGCCCATGCGGATGTCGTACGGGATCCGGCGCCCGTCGGCCTCGAGCGAGGAGATCACCTCGACCATGCCCTTGTGCTCCAGCACGCCGCCCTCGCTGCGCGGCCGCGTGACGAACGGGATGTCCTCGATGCTGGCCGGCGGGTAGAGCAGTCCGTCGCTCGGCACGTCCAGGCCGGTGGCGTTGGACACCGCGGTCGACTCGATCGACGGCTTCGAGCCGTCCAGGAAGCTGTTGAACATCTTCGGGTTGAGCCCGCCGCGCGCCGCCTGCTCGGGCGTGAGGCCGTAATGGCCCCAGACCGTCTCGGGCGTCGATTCGCAGAAGTGCGGCAGCCACTTGTGGCCGCGACCCGCGGCGACCACCGGGAAGCCGCAGGTGCGTGCCCAGTCGACGAGGTCGCAGATCAGCGCCGGCTGGTCACCGAACGCGAGCGAGTAGACGACGCCGGCTTCCGCCGCCTTGCGGGCCAGCAGCGGGCCGCAGAACGCATCGGCCTCGACGGTGACGTTGACGACGTGCTTGCCCTGGGCGAAGGCCTCCAGGCAGTGGTCGACTGCGGCGATCGGGTGGCCGGTGCACTCGACGATCACGTCGATGGCCGGATGCTGCGCCAGCACGCGCCAGTCGTCGCCCACGTGCGTGCTGCCGTTCTGCAGGGCCTCGTCCAGCGAGGCGGCCAGCGTGCGTTCCGCCGACCAGCCGACCCGCGCGAGGTTGGCGCGCGCGGCGCCGGGCGAGAGGTCCGCGATGCCCGCCAGGTGCACGCCGGGCGTGCGCGGGATCTGCGCCAGGTACATCGAGCCGAACTTGCCGGCGCCGATCAGGCCCACGCGGACCGGCCGGCCCTCGGCCTGCCGCTTCAGCAGCTTTGCGTGCAGGTTCATGTCAGGCCGCCTTCTGCTCGTCGTCGATCGCCGCGGAGGAGGTGACGAGGGCGCTGCCGGGCATGCCGTCCTTCCAGGGCAGGTCGACGGGGTAGTCCTTCAGCAGGCAGTCGTCGGGCAGGCAGGTGATCGGGTCGAACACGCGGTGCGCGATGAACTCGGGCCGCTTGAAGCGGCGGATGTGATTGCTGACCGCGCACAGGCTCAGGTAGACGCTGACGCGGTTCCACGGGCTCAGGTTGCTGGTCGACGCGTGCACCAGGCAGGAATGGAACAGGATCATCGAGCCGGCGGGTCCCTTCGGCGAGACGATGCCGCCCGGCACGTAGCGGCCGTCGGGCTCGAAGCGGCCGCGTCCGCCGGCGCGCTCGACCAGCGCGGCGATCAGCGCGTGGTCGACCGTCCAGAGCGGGTAGCTGGTGGTCGTCAGGTCGTGCTGCGCGTCGATCACGCCGCGGCGGTGGCTGCCCGGGATGAACATCAGCGGGCCGTTGAACTCGTTGACGTCGTCCAGGAAGATCGCGACGTTCATGGCCCGCTCGGTGGGCATCAGGTCGTCGTTCTTCCAGGTGCCGTAGTCCTGGTGCCACTGCCAGACGTCGCCCTCGAAGGCCATCTTGCCGTTGATCTTGAACTGGTGCATGTACAGCCGCTCGCCGAACAGGTCCTCGACCGGTTCGATCATGCGCGGGTGGCGAGCCAGCTTCGCGAACGGTTCGCTGTACAGGTGGGCGGCGAAGTTCGTGCGTACCGCGTCGCTGCCCTTCTCGCGCACGTTGTAGGCCTCGCGGCGCGCATACAGGGCCGGCACCGCGTCGGTCAGCACCCGGGTCTCCTCCGGGCTGAAGCGGCCGGGGAAGAACAGGTAGCCGTCGCGCTCGAACTGCGCGTGTTGCTCGGGGGTGAGTCTCATCGTCGGTCTCCTCAGGCTTGGCGCGCGGGCGCGGGGCGGGCCGCTGCGAGTTGGCGCACCACGTTGCGAGCCGCATGGTCCACGTGGTGCTGCATCAGGCGCTCGGCGTGCGCCGCGTCGCCGTCGGCGATCGCCGAAGCGATCGCCTCGTGTTCGTCCCAGATCGTCGCGCGCAGCGGCGAGTGCTGCAGCACGGCGCCCATCACACGCCGGATGTGGCTCCAGTGCAGCTGCGCGCTGCGCTCGATCAGCGGGTTGCCGGAGGCGGCGTAGATCGCGCGATGGAAGGCGATGTCGGCTTCGATCATCGCGCCGATGTTGCGTCCGGCTGCGGCTTTGCGCCCGCGTTCGACCAGCTTCGGGTCGAGTGCGGCCCCGCGAGCGGCAGCCAGCCGCACCGCGAGCGTGTCGAGGGCGCCGCGCACCTGGTAGACGCCGGCGATCGATTCGGCCTCCAGCGGCGCCACCTGCAGGCCGCGGCCCGGCGCGTCCAGCAGCAGGCCCTCCAGCTTCAGCAGGCGCAAAGCCTGCAGCACCGGCTGACGCGACACGGCGAACTGCTGCGCCAGGTCCTCCTGCGTGACGCGCTGGCCCGGCGCGAGCGTGCCGCTGTCGATCGCCTCGTGCAACGCGCGGTAGATCTGGTCGACGAGGTCGGGAGCAGGCTCGATCCTGAACAGCCGCGGGCTCATCGTCTCGGTCCGATCGGGTACATTCTGTATACAGAGTACACTGTGCGCCGAGTGCCCGGCCCAGGGTTTACGCGCAGTTCCCGGCCGGGAGGCGCTGCGAGACTGGCGCGAGCGTGGCCCCGCCCACCGTCCACCTGCCACGTTCCGCCCGACCCATGCCGCTGTACCAGTCCGCCATCGACGCCATGGATGCCGGCATCGTGCTGTGGGACGCGCAGGACCGCCTGGTGCTGTGCAACCGGCAGTTCCGCTGGCTCTACGAGCCGCTCGCCGACCTGGTGAGACCCGGGGTCACGTTCGAGAACCTGCTGCGGGCGGCCATCGCGCGCGGGGTGATCGAGGCACCGCGGCCCGACGTGGAGGGTTTCGTGGCCGCGCGGCTGCTCGAACACCGTGAGCCGCAGGGGCCGCTGCTGCGCGAGATGCCCGATGGCCGCTGGCGGCGCATCACCGAGCAGCGCCTGGCGGACGGCAGCCTGCTCGCCTTCAGCATCGACGTGACGGCGCTGGTCGAGAAGGAGCGGGCGCTGGAGGCCGCGCGTGCCGAGTCACAGCATGCCCGCAAGCAGCTGCAGGACGCGATCGATGCCCTGCCGGAAGGTTTCGCGCTGTACGACACGGACGACCGCCTGGTGGCCTGCAACGAACGCTACCGCGAGATCTACGCATCGTCCGCTGCGTCGATGCAGCCCGGCACCCCCTTCGAGGAGATCCTGCGCTATGGCCTCGCGCGCGGCCAGTACCCGGCGGCGGAAGGTGATCCGGCGGGCTGGTTGCGCGAACGGCTGCACCAGCACAGGCACCCGGGCGAGCCGCTGCTCCAGGAGCTGCCCGGCAACCGCTGGCTGCGCATCGACGAGCGCCGCACGCGCCAGGGTGGCGTGGCGGGCGTGCGCACGGACGTGACCGAGCTGGTGCAGCGCGAGCAGCAGCTGAGGCAGCTCAACCACCACCTGGCGGAGAGCCGGGCGCAGCTGCAGGCCGTCATCAGCACCGCGCTGGCCGCCATCCTGACGGTGGACGCATCGGGCCTGATCCGTTCTGCCAACCCGGCCACCGCCCGTGTGTTCGGCTGGGAACCGGATGAGCTCGCCGGCCGGCCGCTGGCGCTTCTGGTGCCGGACGCGGCGCTGCACCTGGCCGCCGGGCAGGGCGTGCAGACCGGCGGCGACCTGCCGGCACGGCACCGCGACGGCCGGTCGCTGACGGTCCATCTCGCGCTGTCGCGCCTGAACCTGCCCGGCCCCGCACAGCACGTGGCGCTGATCACCGACCTCACCGAGCGCGAGGTCGCGGCGCGCGCGCTGCGCGAGGCCAACCAGCGGCTCGCGCAGCTGTCCGAGACCGACGCGCTCACCGGCATCGCCAACCGGCGCCTGTTCGAACGCCGGCTCACAGAAGAGTGGCAGCGTTGCGCGCGGCGCGGCGAGTCTGTCGCGCTGCTGCTGGTCGACGTGGACCACTTCAAGCGCTACAACGATGCGCAGGGGCACGTGGCCGGCGACCACTGCCTGGCCGAGATGGCCGCCGTCCTGCGGTCGTGCGCCCGCCGCGCCGGTGATCTGGTCGCGCGCTGGGGCGGCGAGGAGTTTGCGCTGCTGCTGCCCGGTGCCGGCGTCGACGAGGCGCTGGCGGTCGGGCGCCATTGCGTCGCGGCGGTCGCCGAGCGCTGCCATCCGCATCCGGATTCGAGCGTGTCGGCCCACGTGTCGATCAGCGTCGGCGTCTGCAGCGTGCCGGCCGACGCGAACATGCCGGTCGCCTCGCTGGTCGCGCGCGCCGATGCGGCGCTGTACGCGGCCAAGCACGCCGGCCGCAACCGCGCCGCGCTGGCCCCGGATTGAGCGTCCGGCCGCCGCGTCAGAGGCGGTAGCGCGCGGCCAGAACGTCCTGCAGGCCCTGCACGACCCGGAACGCGTCGCGCAGCTGCGTGCGCTCGAAGTTCGAGAGTTCGTGCAGCACCAGCAGGTTGTCGACCGGGCGCCCCGCGTCCAGCTGGCGCGCCTGGTGCTGGATGCGCAACGCTGCAAGGTACTCGAGCGCGTCGCGCAGGTCGTGCGCCCCCTGCTCGCTGACCTCCCCGCTGCGGGCCGCCTGCGCCAGCCGGTCGTGCGTGTTGACCGGCGTGTGGCCGCCGGCCAGCGCATAGACGCGTGCGAGGTCGACGATCGGCACGACGCCCAGCATCTTCAGGTCGACCGTGCCGCGGTGCTCGCCCGAGCGCGGCGCGCTGATGCCGCCGAACAGGCCGAGCGGCGGGCGCCGGCTCAGCGCGTTGCGCGCCATGTGCGCGAGGAAGATGCCGTGCCCGCGGGTGCGCGAGAGCGCGTCGGCGCATACCTCCTCCACCAGTGCGGCGGCGCCGTGCACGGCGCGCATGTCGAAGAACACGCAGGTCAGCATCAACGCGGTCGGGTCGGGCTCCTCGACCCAGTGCCGCAGCGTGGCCATCCACTGCCGGCGCGTCTGCCGCCAGCGCGGCGTCATGGCCATCATCTCGCCCGGGCAGAAGACGTAGCCGCACGCGTCCAGCCCGCTGCAGACCTCGCGGGCCAGCGCGTCGAAGTAGGCCGTGTCGCGCGCCGCGTCGAAGTCGTCGGCCAGCACCATGCAGTTGTCCTGGTCGCTGCGCGCGGTCTGTTCGCTGCGTGCCTGCGAGCCGGCCGCAACCCAGGCGTAGGCGACCGGCGGCGGTCCGAGCCGGCGCTCGGCCAGGTGGATCAGGCGCTTGGTCAGCGCATCGGTGATCGCGGTGACGATGTGCCCGGTGGCGTAGGCCGTGGCATCCGCGGCGGCGAGCATGCGCTGCAGTTGCCGGATGCGCGCGCTGGCGCGCTGCAGCCCGGCGAGGTCGTCCTGCGCGTGGATCTCGCCGGCCAGCACCACGGCCGAGGCGCTCTGGCGTTCTGCCAGGTCGGTGGCGCTGACCAGCCCAGCGACGCGTGTCCCGTCCAGCACCGGGACATGGTGCACGTCGTGCCGGGCCATCAGCAGCAGCGCGTCGAACGCGGTGGCCGACAGCTCGACGCTGTGCGGCGCGCGTGTCGCGACCTCGGCGACCGGCCGCTCGCCCGACACGCCGGCGGCGACGACGCGGTTGCGCAGATCGCGATCGGTCACGATGCCCGCCAGTCGTCCGTCCTCGACCAGCAGGACCGAGGTCACGTTCTCGTCGCGCATGCGCATCGCCGCTTCGCGGATCGTCGCGGTCGGCGCCATCTGCACCGGTGGGCGCGTCAGCAGGTCGCGCAGCGGCACGGCAATCAGCGCCTGATGCGGATCGTCCCCGCGCAAGGGCGGAGTCGTCGCGGGCGGGTTGGCAGGAGGGGTGGCACTCATGGCGGCGAGGGGGACCGGGCCTAGTGATTTTCCCTAACTGGAGGGCCTGGCGTCAGGGGCAACCCGAAGGAATCGGGCCGTTGCAGCGGGATCGGGGGCGTCCGTGTCAGAAAGTGGTCAGCTAGCGTCAGGACACTGGCTGCCGCCATGCATTTGCACAAATAATATTTTCATCAATAGTATTTGCGCAAGGCATCGGGAGCGTCGACCTTTCAGGGAAACACGAGGAGACAAACTTGCAGCATGACTCGCACGGCTACTGGAAAGCGACTCTGTCGCTACTGACCAAGATCCTGGTGATCTGGTTCCTGGTGTCCTTCGGGGCCGGGATCCTGTTCGCCGACCTGCTCAACGGCATCAAGCTCGGCGGCTACCCGCTCGGCTTCTGGTTCGCGCAGCAGGGCTCGATCTACATCTTCATCGCGCTGATCTTCTGGTACGCGAAGAAGATGGGTGACATCGACAAGCAGTTCGACGTTCACGAGGACTGACGCGGCCATGGAACTCCAAACCACCATCTACCTCGTCGTCGGTCTGAGCTTCGCGCTGTACATCGGCATCGCGATCTGGGCGCGCGCCGGCTCCACCAGCGAGTTCTACGCGGCCGGCGGCCAGGTCAATCCGGTCATGAACGGCATGGCCACCGCGGCCGACTGGATGAGCGCCGCGTCGTTCATCTCGATGGCCGGCCTGATCTCCAACATGGGCTACGGCGGCGCGCTGTTCCTGATGGGCTGGACCGGCGGCTACGTGCTGCTCGCGATGCTGCTGGCGCCGTACCTGCGCAAGTTCGGCAAGTTCACCGTGCCGCAGTTCATCGGCGACCGCTTCTACTCGAGGAGCGCGAGCACGGTCGCGGTGCTGTGCCTGCTGACCGCGTCGATCACCTACATCATCGGCCAGATGACGGGCGTGGGTGTCGCGTTCTCGCGCTTCCTCGGCGTCTCCAGCGCGACCGGCATCTACGTCGGCATGGGCATCGTGTTCCTGTACGCGGTGTTCGGCGGCATGAAGGGCATCACCTACACGCAGGTGGCGCAGTACATCGTGCTGATCCTGGCCTACACGATCCCGGCGATCTTCATCTCGTTGCAGCTCACCGGCAACCCGATCCCGCAACTGGGCCTGGGTTCGAACCTGGCGGGCCACGACGTCTCGCTGCTGACCAAGCTCGACCAGGTCGTCACCGACCTCGGCTTCGGCCAGTACACGACGGCGCTGCCGGGCAGCAAGCTGAACATGTTCGTCTATACGCTGTCGCTGATGATCGGCACGGCCGGCCTGCCGCACGTGATCATGCGCTTCTTCACGGTGCCGAAGGTCAAGGACGCACGTTCCTCGGCCGGCTGGGCGCTGATCTTCATCGCGATCCTGTACACCACGGCCCCGGCCGTGGCGGCGATGGCCAAGACCAACCTGATTCGCACCGTGAACCCGGGCGTGGTCATGAAGGACAGCAACGTCTACGACAAGGAAGGCGCGATCAAGTACGAGGAACGTCCGGACTGGATGAAGCGCTGGGAGAAGACCGGTCTGCTGAAGTTCGAGGACAAGAACGGCGACGGCCGCATCCAGTACTACAACGACAAGACCAAGAACGCCGAGGTGCTGAAGAAGGCCGAGGAGGCGGGCTGGAAGGGCAACGAGCTGAACGTCAACGCCGACATCATCGTGCTGGCCAACCCGGAGATCGCGCTGCTGCCCAACTGGGTGATCGCGCTGGTCGCCGCCGGTGGCCTCGCAGCGGCGCTGTCGACGGCGGCCGGCCTGCTGATGGCGATCTCCTCCGCCGTGTCGCACGACCTGATCAAGGGCGTGTTCAAGCCGGACATCAGCGAGAAGGGCGAACTGATGGCGGGCAAGATCTCGATGGCCATCGCGATCGTGATCTCGGGCTGGCTGGGCCTGAATCCGCCAGGCTTCGCGGCCGGTACCGTGGCGCTGGCCTTCGGTATCGCGGCGAGTTCGCTGTTCCCGGCGATCATGATGGGCATCTTCAGCAAGAAGATGAACAAGGAAGGTGCGATGGCGGGCATGCTCGCCGGCCTGGCGATCACGCTGTTCTACGTGTTCGCGCACAAGGGCATCTTCTTCATCAAGGGCACCGAGTACCTGGGTGTGATCGGTGGTGCGAACAGCTTCTTCGGCATCACGCCGGAAGCCTTCGGCGCGGTCGGCGCACTGGTGAACTTCATTGTGGCCTTCGCGGTCGACAAGGTCACCAAGGAGCCGCCGGAGCACATCCAGCACATGGTCGAGGCGGTGCGCATCCCGCGTGGCGCCAAGGCGGTGGACGGCGCCCACTGACGCGGTGCGACCCGGCGGCCACGGCCGCCGGGCCGACACGTCAGGCCCGCCGGGTGGTTCGGCGGGCGCTTTTTCGAGGAGTGCAGGACCGTGCAGTTCGACGTCAGTGTGGCCCTGACCTGGGTGCTCTTCCTGGCGCTGTTTCCGATCAGCTTCTACTGGCTGCGCCGTGCCTGGCGCATCGGCGTGCGACGCGACTATTCGGAGGTTGCCCTCAAGGGCGGCGAGGCGCCGCCGAACCCACGCAAGTGGGCGCCGTTCGAACTGCTGATCAACGCCACCGGCGGCCTCGTGCTGGTAGGCACGATCCTCGCGATCGTGGCCGGCGCCCTGGACTACGCGTCCTGGAGCGCCATCGCCGGGTCGACGATCTGGTGCAAGTTCTTCGCCTCCTTCGCGCTCGGGCGCCACGCCCACGCATTCGCGGTGCGCGCGAAGGGCTGAGCCCGGACGCGATCAGTCGAGGTTGCGCGCGCGCCGGTTCGACGCGACGATCGAGTCGCGCGGCAGCGGCGTGCCGGCCTGCACCGCCTCGATCCAGGCCGCGGTCGTCGCCACCGCGGCGAAGCGCGAATGGAACACCACGCCGAACACGCGGTGGATTTCCTGCGCGCTGGCCGTGCCGGCCGCATTCGCGTAGGGCACGGCACCGCTCGCATCGGCGAGCCACTCGGCAGCCAGCCCGGCGTGGGCCGCTTCGAACACCGTCGACGCATCGCAGTTGTGCGTCATGAAGCCGCACACCGTCAGCGTGTCGATGTCGTGGCGGGCCAGCCAGTCGGCCAGGTCCGTTCCGGCGAAGGCGCTGGGCAGGCGCTTGCGGATCCGGTGCTCGTGCGGACGCTCCGCAACGATGGGATGCAGCTGCCACCCCGCCGAGCCGACGGCGAAGATCGGCGAGCCTTCCGGCGCGTCCTGCTGCACCACCACCACCGGGATGCCGGCGGCCCGCGCCGCATCCATCGCTGCGCCGATCCGGTCGAGCGACTGCGTCACGGGGGGGTGCTCGATCGGCAGGTTGCCGGTCACGTACTCGTTCTGCACGTCGATGACGACGAGCGCTCGGCGGGGCGGGGAGGCGGGCATCGTAAGGCTCCATGGAGAAGATGGAAGCATTGTTCCCTCCGGAGGTTGCGTGCGACAGTGGCCCGCGAGCCAACGATCGATAAAATCAGGCCATGACGCCGCCCCGCCGCGTGGCCGTCGTCGCGTTCGACGGCATCAGCCCGTTCCATCTGTCGGTGCCCTGCCTGGTATTCGGCGAGGACCGCAGCGAGCTGGGCGTGCCGGCGCTCCCGCTCGTCGTCTGCGCGTCCGAGCGCGGCCCGCTGCGCAGCTCCGCCGGCTTCGACCTGCTGGCCGGGCAGGGGTTGCACGCGCTGGCGGGCGCCGACCTGATCGTCGTGCCGTCCTGGCGCGATCCGGCCGAGCGCCCGCCCGAGCCGCTGCTGCGGGCGCTGCGGCGCGCCCATGCGCGCGGCGCGCGCATCGTCGGGTTGTGCCTGGGCGCTTTCGTGCTGGCGGAGGCCGGCCTGCTCGACGGCCGGCCGGCCACCACGCACTGGGCCTGGTGCGAGGCCTTCGCGGCGCGCTTCCCGCAGGTCCGCCTCGATCCGGGCGTGCTGTACGTCGACGACGGCGACGTGGTCACCTCCGCCGGCACGGCCGCCGGCCTGGACTGCTGCCTGCACCTGCTGCGCCAGTGGGTCGGTGCCGAACGCGCCAACCGGGTCGCGCGGCGGCTGGTGGTCGCGCCGCACCGCCAGGGCGGCCAGGCGCAGTTCATCGAGGCGCCGCTGCCGGCGTCGCGCGCGGCCGGGCGCCTGTCCGCGTTGCTCGGCTGGATCGAGGCCCACCTGGCCGATCCGCACAGCGTGGACACGCTGGCCGGCCGGGTCGCGATGAGCCGGCGCAGCTTCACCCGTCATTTCCGCCAGGCCACCGGCACGACGGTCTGGCAATGGTTGCTGGAGCGCCGCCTGGCCCATGCGCGGCGGCTGCTGGAGGCCAGCGACCTGGGCATCGAGGCGATCGCGGCCGCGGCCGGCTTCGGCTCGGCGGTGGGACTGCGCAAGCAGTTCGGCGCGACGCTCGGGACGTCCCCCACGGCGTATCGAGCCGAGTTCCGCCGGATTGACACCGGCCGCACGGCACGGAAATGATGGGCCGATGAAGCGAAGGTTTGCGATCGCGGTCCTGGGAATCGTGGCCGGCGTGATTGGCGGCGCGCCGTCGCTCGCGGCGGAGGCCTGGCCGGTGGCGGGGCAGCAGGGCCTGGTGCGCTTCGTGATCGTGCCGGCCGCGCAGGCGCGCGACGGCGCCGCGTACGAACGGCAGATCGCGCTGCTGTGCGAGCCCGAGCGGACCTGCTTCCTGAACTTCTACACCAACTCCACCGGAGCAACTGCAGCGGTGCCGCTGCCGGAAGCGATCGAGCGCGAGGCCACCGCGGTGTTCCGCCGCTCGGCCAAGCAGGGTGCCGAACTGCTGCGCTGGAGCTGCCGGTTGCAGCTGGCGACCGAGGGCTGCTTCTAGTCAGTCCAGGAACGCGGCCCGCGCGAGCCGCCACTCCTGCGTGCCGGCGAGGTTGCGCGAGCAGCCCAGCGGTTCAGGCTCCGCGCCCGGCGACAGGTCGGTGCGCGACCGGTCCCCGGTGCCGACGCCGGCCTGGAAGCGATCCAGCCAGACCCGCAGGCGCCGTGTCGGGTGCTCGTTGCGCACCAGGATCTGCACCCCGTTGCGCGCGACGCAGGCACCGGCGGGTTCCTCGACGAAGCGCACGTAGCGGCGCGCCTCGGCGTCGCCGTCCGCGTGCGCCGGCGCTGCGCCGGCGAGTGCGATCAGCAACAGCCATCGAGTGGGGATATGCATCGTCGCCGCCTCCGGACGTGCATCATGCCGCAGGCGGCCTGCCTCCGAGCCTCATGACCCGCGCCGACACCCCCTCGCCCCTGCGCCGCCGGCTGCTCGCTGCCGGTGTGCTGGCGCCCCTGCCCGGCGCCGGCGGCGCGCAGGCTGGCGTGCTGACGCGCGCCATCCCCGGCAGCGGCGAGCCGGTGCCGCTGGTCGGGCTGGGCAGCTGGATCACGTTCAACGTCGGCAACGATCCCGTCGCGCGCGCCGACTGCGCCGAGGTGATGCGTGCCTTCTTCGCGGCCGGCGGCCGCCTGATCGACTCGTCGCCGATGTACGGCTCCTCGCAGTCCGTGATCGGCGAGGGGCTGGCGCGTCTCGGCGGCGGCGCCCCGGTCTTCTCGGCCGACAAGGTCTGGATCGGCTCGGGCGCGCGTGGGCCGGCGCAGATCGAGGAGTCGCGGCAGCACTGGCGCGTGCCGCGCTTCGACCTGCTGCAGGTGCACAACCTGCTGGCCTGGGAGGCGCACCTGCCGACGCTGCTGGCGATGAAGGCGGCCGGCCGGCTCCGCTACGTCGGCATCACCACGTCCGAGGGGCGCCGCCACCACGAGATCGAGCAGGTGATGCGCAGCCAGCCGATCGACTTCGTGCAGATCACCTACAACCTGCTCGACCGGGAGGTCGAACAACGCATCCTGCCGCTGGCGCAGGAGCGGCGCATCGGCGTGCTGGTGAACCGCCCGTTCCGCGAGGGCGCGTTGCTGCGCGCGCTGGCACGCCAACCGCTGCCGGCGTGGGCCGCGGAGATCGGCTGCGACGGCTGGGCGCAGGTGGCGCTGAAGTTCATCGTCTCGCACCCGGCGGTCACCTGTGCGATCCCGGCCACCAGCCGTGTCGACCACGTGCGCCAGAACCTCGGCGCGGCACGCGGGCCGCTGCCCGACGCCGCGCTGCGGGCGCGCATGGCGGCGCACGTGGCGGCGCTCTGACGGGTGCGCCGGGCGGGACGCGATGTCCGAGTGGTGGACCTACCGGCTGTCGGACTTCCTGCTGTTCGCGCCGCGCACCTACTGGCGCCAGATCGAGCTGCTGAACCTGGCCGCCTGGCCTGCGCAATGGCTGCTGGCGGGGCTGGGGGTGGGACTCGCGGCGGTGCTGGCTGCGGGCGGGCCGCGTCTCCGCGGGATCGCCATGCTGGTGGCCGCGGTGCTGTGGGGGTGCGTAGCCTGGGCGTTCCTCTGGCAGCGCTACGCCGGCATCCACTGGCTGGCCCCCTGGTTCGCGTTCGCCTTCGCGCTGCAGGGCCTGGTGTTCCTCGGCGCGGCGCGGCGCACGCGCCAATCACACCCGGGCGCCGCGCTGCTGACCCTGGCGGTGCTGGCCTACCCGGCCGCCGGCCTGCTGGCCGGGCGCCCGTGGAGCCAGGCCGAGGTGTTCGGCCTCGCGCCCGACCCGACGGTGATCGGCAGCTTCGGCCTGCTGCTCGCGCTGCCGCGGCGTCCGATGGCGTGGTGGGCCGCGTGGGCCGTCCCGCTCGGCTGGTGCGCGGTGAGCGGGGCGACGCTGTGGGCGATGGAGGACCCGCTGGCAGCGCTGCCGCCCTGTGCCGCGTTCGCGGCGCTGCTGCTGGCGCGGCTCAGTTCGCGAACGGATCCCGCGTCGACGACGCCTTCCCGAGCAGCACGTCCTTGAGCTGCGCATCGGCCGGCGAGGGGCCGAGCCAGATCTTCATCAGCGCGCTGAAGAATTCCGGTTCCCTGATCGGCTCGCCCTGCGGCTTGCCATTGATCAGCACCGTGGTGCCCTGCCCGGGCACCCACTCGACCGAGAAGTTCTCGCCGGCGGTCAGGCGCTTCTTGGCCGAGAACAGGTCGCTCATGCGCAGCGTGCCGGCGATCGACTTGGAGAACTCCTCGCGCGGCGAGTTGTCCTGCATGCCGCGCGTGAACAGCTTGCCGAGTTCGTTGGCGTCGATGTCGCGCAGCATCACGATGTGCATGCGCTTCGGGCCGGGCGTGGCCAGCACCGCCTCGGTGGTGGATGCCTTTGCGCTCAGGTAGAGGCCCGCGGTGTAGACCTTGAACACCGCCTTGTAGCGGATGCCGGCGCCGTTCAGCACCAGGCGCGTGTTGCCGACCTGATAGGCCTGTTCGTACTTGATGCCGGCCACTTCGGTGACCTGGGCCTGCGCGGGCAGGGCGGCCAGGGCGAGCAGGGCCGCGGCGGCGAGGATGGTGCGACGGATCACGACGCGTCTCCGTGAGTCATGCGGCAGGCCGGTGGGCCCGCAAAGGCGCGCAGTGTCGCAAAGCGGGCGGGGCCTCGCAATGCACTTTGTCACGGCTAGTGGAGGCTCTCCAGCCCGTGGTTTCCCGCTGCTACACTCCGCGCCATGTTTTCGACGCGCAAGCAGTGGACGAGGTCGCACGACCGGGGAGCCTGGCCCTGGCGTCGCCAGGCCGCTCCGGCCGGGCTCTGACCCGGCTCGCCTGCTTGCCGCGACGCGGCGCGCCATGAGTCCCGGCGCCTGCCCTGCGGCTCCATCGGCCGGATCCGAACCGGCCGGACCTCACCGATCGAACCGCTGCGCGGGCGTCCCGGACGCCCGCCGGGCCATGGAGGGCCCCACGCCGTGATCACCGAACTCGAATTCAAGAGCCTGGCCGCCCAGGGCTACAACCGCATCCCGCTGCTGACCGAGGCCTTCGCCGACCTCGAGACCCCGCTGTCGCTGTACCTGAAGCTTGCCTACGGCAGCGGCGGTGGCCGGCACAGCTTCCTGCTCGAGTCCGTCGTCGGCGGCGAGCGCTTCGGCCGCTACTCGTTCATCGGCCTGCCGGCGCGCACGCTGCTGCGGGCCAGCGGGTTCCGCACCGAGGTCGTGACCGACGGCGCCGTCGTCGAGACGCACGAAGGCAACCCGCTGGATTTCATCGACGCGTACCAGCAGCGCTTCAAGGTCGCGCTGCGCCCGGGCCTGCCGCGCTTCTGCGGCGGGCTGGCGGGCTACTTCGGCTACGACGCGGTGCGCTACATCGAGCCCAAGCTCGCGAAGACCTGGAAGGACGGCGGGCTCGACACGCCCGACATCCTGCTGCTGCAGTGCGAGGAACTGGCCGTCATCGACAACCTGTCGGGCCGGCTGTACCTGATCGTCTACGCCAACCCGGGCGAACCCGAGGCCTACTTCAAGGCCAAGCGGCGGCTGGCCGAGCTGGGCGACAAGCTGAAGTACAGCGTCACCGCGCCGAGCGTCAAGCGCGCCGCGGCGCACGGCGTGCAGCGCGAGTTCGACAAGCAGGACTACCTGGCCGCCGTCGAGCGCAGCAAGGAATACATCGCCGCCGGCGACATGATGCAGGTGCAGATCGGCCAGCGGCTGCGCAAGCGCTACACCGAGAGCCCGCTGTCGCTGTACCGGGCGCTGCGCTCGCTGAACCCCTCGCCGTACATGTTCTTCTACGACATGGGCGAGTTCCAGATCGTCAGCGCGAGCCCGGAGATCCTGGTCCGGCACGAGCACGTCCCCGAGGGCGAGAAGGTGACGATCCGGCCGCTCGCGGGCACGCGCCCGCGCGGCGCCACGCCGGAGCAGGACAAGGCGCTCGAGACCGAACTGCTCGCCGACCCGAAGGAGCGCGCCGAGCACCTGATGCTGATCGACCTGGCGCGCAACGACATCGGCCGCATCGCCACGACCGGCAGCGTGCAGGTCACCGAGGCGTTCGTGATCGAGCGCTACTCGCACGTGATGCACATCGTCAGCAACGTCGAGGGGCTGCTGAAGGAAGGCATGACCAACATCGACGTGCTGAAGGCCACCTTCCCGGCCGGCACGCTGACCGGCGCGCCGAAGATCCGCGCGATGGAGATCATCGACGAGCTCGAGCCCAACAAGCGCGGGATCTACGGCGGCGCCTGCGGCTACCTGAGCTTCGCGGGCGACATGGACGTGGCGATCGCGATCCGCACCGGCATCGTGAAGGATCAGACGCTCTACGTGCAGGCGGCCGCCGGCGTCGTCGCCGACTCGGTGCCCGAGATGGAATGGAAGGAGACCGAGGCGAAGGCGCGGGCGCTGATCCGCGCCGCCGAGCTCGTCGAGGAGGGGTTCTGAGCGCCCCGCGGGGCGCCTCAGCCCTTCAGCGCGTTCGCGTACTGCGCCTCGATGCGCTTGACGAGATCGCTGAAGTCGTCGAGGGCCTTCTTGACGTCCTGCGCGCTCGCGCTGTCGGGCAGCTTGCGCCGCGCGCCGTTGCCGTACACCGCGATCTCCGTGGCGAGCGACTTCGGGTCGGCCAGCGCCTTGACCTGCTTCATGTCCTTCAGCCCGGCCTCGTCCTTCATCTTCTTGATGTTGACGAGGTTCTGCGAGATGTCGCGCCCGGCGTTGTTCATCCACTCGTTGTAGGTCTTCAGGTCCGGCTTGGCCTTGATCTTCTGGATCGCCGCCTTGCCCTTGCTGATCGACGAGACGAACCCCGAGTTGAGCGTCAGCAGCATCTTCTTCAGGCGCGCCTCGGCCTCGACCGCCTTGCGGGCCTCCTCGCTCTTGGCCTTGGCCATGTCCTTCTGCTGCTTCTCGTTGATCTTGTCGCTCTGCTTGACGACCTGCTGCGACTTCAGCATCTGCTCGGCGCGCGCGACGATCGCGGCGAGTTCGGTCGACAGCACCTTGAGCTGCCGGTACGAGTCGGGCGCAAGGTCCTTCAGCTTCACCTTCTTCTTGGTCTGCGACGAGACGATCTCGCCGCTCATCGCCGTGTCCAGCAGCTTCGCGTAGGTGCCTTGCGCGGACTTCAGCAACTTGACCTGGGCTTCGTAGGTCGCCAGCGACGCCTTGGCGACCTTGGGATCGGGCGAGCCGAACTTCACCTTGTCGAGTTCGACCATCGCGGCCAGCAGCTTGGCGGTGCCGTCCTTCGGCTTGCCCAGCAGCCCCATCACCGCGCGGCCTTCGTCCAGGTCCTTCTGCGCGCAGGTCTTGATGTCCTTCGAGAAGGCGTTGACCGCCGGGTTGTAGACGTTGCCCCAGTCCGTGGCAAAGGGATTGGCCATCGAATGCTCCAGTCGAATGGTGTCGGTCGGCACGCGCGATCCGCGCGGCGAGCAAGCTACCCGATGGTGTCGCCGCAGGCAATGGGCGGCAGCCACGATGGCGTGCCGCCGGCGTGCGCGGCGGAGATAATGCACACCATGTCTGCGAAGCCTTCGATCTCGGCAGCGTGCTTCGGCCGGCATTGGCGCAAGCCATCGTCCTGCCCCCTCTCCTGAGCGCCCCGGCGGCGCCACCGTCTCCACCGGCCCCTCGCCCGACGGGCGACATCCCCGGGCCGGCATGCAACCGACAGGATGGAGCAACCATGCTGCTGATGATCGACAACTACGACTCGTTCACCTACAACCTCGTGCAGTACTTCGGCGAGCTCGGCGAGGACGTCCGGGTGTTTCGCAACGACGAGATCGACGTCGCCGGCATCGCCGCGCTGGAGCCTGACCACCTGGTGCTCTCGCCCGGCCCCTGCTCGCCGGCGGAGGCCGGCATCTGTGTCGAAGCGATCCGCGCGTTCACCGGCAAGCTGCCGATCCTCGGCGTCTGCCTCGGCCACCAGGCCATCGGCGCCGCGCTGGGCGGGAAGATCGTGCGGGCACAGGTGCAGATGCACGGCAAGGCCGACCGGGTGCACCATGACGGCCGCGGCGTCTACGCCGGGCTGCCGCAGGACTTCCGCGTGATCCGCTACCACTCCCTGGTGATCGAGCAGGACACGCGCCCGGCCGAGCTGGAAGTGACGTCCACCTCCGACGACGGCGAGATCATGGGCGTGCGCCACACCGGGCTGGCCGGCACGCGGACGCCGCTGGAGGGCGTGCAGTTCCACCCGGAATCGATCCTCACCGAACACGGGCACGCGATGCTGAAGAACTTCCTGGAGCTGCGAGGATGACGGGCCGGGGCGAGGGCGGCATGACGATCGACCTGCGCAGCGACACGGTCACCCGCCCGACCGCGGGCATGCGCGCGGCGATCGCCGGCGCCGCGGTCGGTGACGACGTGTTCGGCGACGATCCGACGGTCAATGCGCTGCAGGCGCGCGTCGCGGCACTGCTCGGCAAGGAGGACGCGCTGTTCGTCACCAGCGGCACCCAGGGCAACCAGTGCGCGCTGATGAGCCACTGCGCGCGCGGCGAGGAAGCCATCGTCGGGCACCTGTCGCACATGAACCGCTACGAGGCGGGGGCAGGCGCGGTGCTCGGCAGCGTTCCGTTCCACGTGATCGCCAACCAGCCCGACGGCACGCTGCCGCTGGCCGAGATCGAGGCGGCGTTCAAGCCGGACGACCCGCATTTCCCGCGCAGCCGGCTGCTGTGTCTGGAGAACACCTGGAACGGCCACGTGCTGCCGCAGGACTACCTCGACGCGGCCACGGACCTGGCTCACCGGCACGGCCTCGTGACCCACCTGGACGGCGCGCGCCTCTTCAACGCCGTGGTGGCCAGCGGGACGGTGCCGGCGCGCCTCGTGCAGGGCTTCGACAGCGTCTCGGTCTGCTTCAGCAAGGGACTGGGGGCCCCGATCGGCTCGGTGCTCGCGGGCAGCCGCGAACTCGTCGGCCGCGCCCGGCGCGTGCGCAAGATGCTCGGCGGCGGGTTGCGCCAGGCCGGCGTGCTGGCCGCTGCGGCACTCTATGCGCTGGACCACCATGTCGAGCGGCTGGCGGAGGACCATGCCCATGCGCGCGCGCTGGCCGAGGGCCTGCAGGGGCTGCCCGGCGTGCGGGTCGAGGGCGCGCACACCAACATGGTGTTCCTGGACGTCGAACGGGCGCGTGCCGAAGCCGTCGTGGCCCGGCTGCGCGAGCAGGGGCTGCTGTGCACCGGGCTGTACCGGCTGCGCCTGGTGACGCACCTGGACCTGACGCGCGCCGACGTCGAGCGGGCGATCGGCATCCTGCGCGGCGCGCTGGCCGGCTGAAGCGTCGGCGCGCCGGGCACGCTCAGAACGTGGGCGGCATCTCCTCGGGCAACGCGTCGGAGGCCGTCACGGCGGCAGACGACTCGGCCCGCGCGGGGTCGGGGAAGGGCTCGTGGACCTGGACGGCGCTCGCGTCGAGCACCGGCCGCTCCCGGACGGGCTGCGCGGAGAGCAGTGCCATCCCGCCGGCGAAGGCGGCGGCCAGTGCGAGGCCGGCTAGGACCGCGATGCGGCAAGGTGATGCAGACGATGGACAGGTGGACATGGTCGGCTCCGGAGGGGTTGCGGCGACGCGGAACGGCGCCGGGGAACGGGGGTCGCTCCCTGATGGCTATTACGTCGTGGGGGCTGCCGAACCGGACAGGGCCTTCCGGGCAAACCGGGGAGGGAAGGTCGGGATGTGCGCATTCGCGGGCTCCCGCGGCCTGTGCCGTCGCGCAGCGGCGACAATCCGGGCCGGACATCCAGCGCCGCAGGAGCGACCATGCCGATCACCAACACCGAAGCGCTGACGCGCACCATCGAGCACCGCGAGATCTTCCACGACGAGATGCTCGCGCTGATGCGCCGCATCATGGGCGGGGAGATGTCGCCCGCCATGACGGCGGCACTGCTGATCGGCCTGCGCGTCAAGAAGGAGACGATCGGCGAGATCACGGCCGCGGCGCAGGTGATGCGCGAGTTCTCGACCAAGGTCGAGGTCGCCGACCGCACGCACCTGGTCGACATCGTCGGCACCGGCGGCGACGGTTCGCACACCTTCAACATCTCGACCTGCAGCATGTTCGTGGCTGCGGCCTGCGGCGCGCGCGTCAGCAAGCACGGCAACCGCGGCGTGTCCAGCAAGTCGGGCAGTGCCGACGTGCTGGAGGCCCTCGGCGTCAGCCTCTCGCTGCCGCCGGCCGCGATCTCGAAATGCATCGCCGACACCGGCATCGGGTTCATGTTCGCGCCCAACCACCATCCGGCGATGAAGAACGTCGCGCCGGTGCGCAAGGAACTGGGGGTGCGCACCATCTTCAACATCCTGGGTCCGCTGACCAATCCGGCCGACGCGCCGAACATCCTGATGGGCGTGTTCCACCCGGACCTGGTCGGCATCCAGGTGCGCGCGCTGCAGCGCCTCGGCGCGGAGCACGCGGTCGTGGTCTACGGGCGTGACGGCATGGACGAGGTCTCGCTCGGCGCCGCGACGATGGTCGGCGAGTTCAAGGACGGCGGCATCCACGAGTACGAGATCCATCCCGAGGACTTCGGCCTGACGATGGCGAGCAACCGTGCGCTGAAGGTCGATTCGCCGCAGCAGAGCATGGCGCTGCTGCGCTCGGTGCTGGACGACGAGCCCGGGCCGGCGCGCGACATCGTGATCCTGAACACCGGCGTGGCGCTGTATGCGGCCAATGTGGCGGCGACCATGGCCGACGGCGTCAAGCTCGCCCGCGAGGCGCTCGCATCCGGCAGGGCGCTGGCGAAGATGCAGCAGTTCGTGGCGCGGACCAAGGAGCTGGCCGCCGCATGAGCGACATTCTCGAGAAGATCGTCGCCGTCAAGCGCGAGGAGATCGCGGCGGCGCGGGTGCGCCGCGACGCGGCCTCGCTGCGGCGCGAGGCCGAGTCGCTCGGCGGCGTGCGCGACTTCGTCGGCAGCCTGCGGGCGCGCATGGGCGCCGGCCGCGCCGGTGTGATCGCGGAGGTGAAGAAGGCCAGCCCCAGCAAGGGCGTGCTGCGCGAGCACTTCGTTCCGGCGGAGATCGCCCGGAGCTACGAGCGCGGTGGCGCCGCCTGCCTGAGCGTGCTGACGGACGAGCGCTTCTTCCAGGGATCCGCGGCCTACCTGCAGCAGGCGCGCGCGGCCTGCGCGCTGCCGGTGCTGCGCAAGGACTTCATGGTCGACGCCTACCAGGTGTGGGAGGCGCGTGCGATGGGGGCCGACTGCATCCTGCTGATCGCCGCCTGCCTGGACGACGCGCAGATGGCCGACCTGGAGGCGCAGGCGCACGAACTCGGCCTGGCGGTGCTGGTCGAGGTGCACGACGGCGCCGAACTGGACCGGGCGCTGCGTCTGGCGACGCCGCTCGTGGGCATCAACAACCGCAATCTGCGCAGCTTCGAGGTGTCGCTGGACACGACGCTGGGCCTGCTGCCGCGGGTGCCGTCGGATCGCCTGCTCGTCACCGAGAGCGGCATCCTGGCGGCGGCCGACGTGCGCCGGATGCGCGAAGCCGGGGTGCACGCGTTCCTGGTCGGCGAGGCCTTCATGCGCGCCGCCGACCCGGGCGAGGCGCTGGCGAGCCTGTTCGCGTGACCGCCGACGACCTGCCGGCGGCGTTCGCGTCGCTGCCCGCGACCTGGCGCGCCGCGCTGCCCGGCTGGACCGATGCGGCCTGCGCCGCGGTGACGGCGAAGGTGCGCGACGTCTCCGGGGACCGGCCGATCGGACCGCCGGATCCGTTCCGGGCGTTGCGCTTCGGTCCGCCGGAGGCCGTCAAGGTGGTCGTCTTCGGCCAGGATCCCTACCCGCGGCCGGGGCATGCCGACGGGCTCGCCTTCTCGGCCGGTCACGGCAAGCCGGCCTCGCTGCGCCGCATCTTCCAGGTGCTGGCCGAGGACCGGCCCGGATGGGCGCCGCCGGCGGTGTGGAAGCTGGACGGATGGGCCCGCCAGGGCGTGCTGCTGCTGAACCCGGCGCTGAGCATCGAGATCGGGCACATCGGCAGCCATCTGGCTTGCGGTTGGCAAGCGCTCACAAGCGATATTGTCAAGGTGCTGTGCGACCGTGCGGAGCCACCCGTGTTCATGCTGTGGGGCGACAAGGCGCGTGCATTCTTCGACTCGGCGCGACCGCCCGGGGGCGGCCGCCCGACGCGCGTCCTAGCGACCCGTCACCCGTCCAACGATTTCCAGCGCCGCTTCATGGCCGAGGGCCGGCACTTCCTCGAGACCGCCGACCTTGTCGACTGGTGGGCCCTCTGACCGGGGCGGGGCCGCGCTGTGTTATAGTCGCGGGCTCTGCGT
>JAHBZL010000080.1 GCA_019635485.1 Piscinibacter sp.
ACGGCGAGCTGGTTGGCCTGGCGGGCGGAGTCGGCGGACTGCTTGACGGTGCCGGTGAGCTGCTCCATGGAGCTGGCGGTCTGCTGCAGGCTCGAAGCTGCCTGCTCGGTGCGCGAGGACAGGTCCTGGTTGCCGGAGGCGATCTCGGCGCTCGCGGTGCGGATCGAGCCGGACGACTCGAGCACCGTGCTCATCGAGCGGCCCAGCTGGGTCGTCATCGTGCCGAGCGCGCGCAGCAGGTCGCCGACCTCGTCGCGCCGTTCGCTCTCGGCGTGCACCGTGAGGTTGCCGCCGGCCACTGCGCCGGCGACGTCGACGGCGCGCTTCAGGTCTGTCACGAGGCGGCGCTGTGTCAGCCACGACAGGCCGACGGCCGTGGCGGCGGCCAGCAGGCCGAGTGCGCCCAGCAGCAGCGTGATGCGCTGCACGCTGGCGTTGGCCGCGACATTGGCTTCGCTCGAGCGGGCCTCCAGCCGGGCGACGATGCCCGACAGGGTCTTGGACAGCGCGGCGAACGAATCGTCCGCGCCGCGCAGCGCGGCGATGCCGGTGTTCGGGTCGACCGAGGACAGGTCGATCGCCATGTCGGCCTGCTTCAGGTACTGGTCGGCCTGCTTCGACAGGTCGGCCAGCGCCGCGCTGACGGCCGGATCGCCGGCGACCGCCGCGCTGGACGTCTTGATCCCGGCCACGTCGCGTGCCAGTTCGGCGCGCAGGGCCTTGACCTTGGCGTCGTCCAGCGAGGCCATCAGCGCCACCGTGCGGTAGACGCCGGCGTGGGTGTGGCCGAGCCGTTCCTGCACCGCGCTGACGGTGCGGAACTGTTCGAAGTCGGTTGCGACGGTCTGCTGGGCGGACAGCGCCTCGCGCGCCGTGAGCCAGGCGTTGAGTTGCCCGATGCCCAGCACCAGCCCGGCAGTCAGCAGCGGCGCAGCGAGCAGCTTGGAGGCGAGTTTCATCGGGACTCCTGGATTGGAATTACTTGTAGATGCCACCGCAGACCGCGGTGTCGTCCAGCTTCTCGCAGTACATGCTCTTCGGCTCGATCTTCTTGCTCACCGGGTTGGTGAACTTGTAGTCCTGCCAGAACGTGCCCTTGGACTGGGCCAGCTCGACGCGCTCCTTGACGAACGGCTTGCCGTCGACATCCTTCAGCTCGATCAGGTTCTTCCCGATCATCTTCTCGTTCGCGCCGTGCGCGCGCACCGTGCCGTCCAGGCCGTACACCACGAGGTAGAGGTCGCGGTCGGAGAACTGGCCGCCCTTGGTGCTGATCTCGGTGTAACCCTTGTCCTTGCCGTTGGCCTTGATGAAGGCAATGCCTTTCTTGACCATCGCCGTCGCCTCATCGGCGGTGGCGTTGCCTTCCTTGGCGAAGGCGCCGGCGCTGACGGCAGCGGCCAGCAGGGTGGTGACGAGGGACTTGTACATGGCGTGCTCCTAAGGGCTTCAGAAGGATTCCCAGTCGTCGCTGCCATTGCCGCGGGGTGCGACGACGGGCTCGGCCGGGGGTTGTGCCGGCCGGGCCGGCAATCGGGTGATGTTCTTGGCGCGGTTCGGGCCGCGGCGTTCGCTGCCGTCCCAGCCGGACGGCGCGGCGGGCGGCGTCTCGGGCCGGGGGATGGGCGGGATCTGGGGGGCGGCAGGCGCGAGGCGCGCCGGCGATACCGGCAGCGCGTGCGCATCGCCGGCGAGGCGGAACACCGCGACGGCGGCCACCAGCTTCTGCGCCTGCACCTTCAGGCTTTCGGCCGCGGCAGCACTTTCCTCGACCAGCGCGGCGTTCTGCTGCGTGACGAGGTCCATCTGGCTGACCGCGTCGCCGATCTGCGCGACGCCCGTGCTCTGCTCGCCGTTGGCGGCGCTGATCTCGCCCATCAGGTCGGTGACGCGGCGGATCGACGCGACCACCTCGGTCATCGTCGTGCCGGCGCGGTCCACCTGCTGCGAACCTTGCTCGACGCGTTCGACGCTGGTCGAGATGAGGGTCCGGATCTCCTTGGCGGCGCCGGCGGCGCGCTGCGCGAGCGTGCGCACCTCGCCCGCCACCACCGCGAAGCCGCGGCCCTGCTCGCCGGCGCGGGCGGCTTCCACCGCGGCGTTCAGCGCCAGGATGTTGGTCTGGAACGCGATGCCGTCGATGGTGCCGATGATGTCGACGATGCGGCGCGAGCTCTCGTTGATGCTCTTCATCGTCTCGACCACGCGGCCGACCGCGTCGCCGCCGCGCGCGGCATCCGATGAGGCGTGGGACGCCAGGTCGTTCGCCTGGCGCGCGTTCTCGGCGTTCTGCCGCACGGTGCCGGTGAGCTCTTCCATCGACGCCGCGGTCTGCTCCAGCGCGCTCGCCTGTTCTTCGGTGCGCGCGCTGAGGTCGCTGTTGCCCTGGGCAATCTGCGCCGACGCCGCGGCGACGCTCTCGGCGCCGCCGCGCACCTCGCCGACGATGGCGGACAGGCGCGCCTGCATGTCGTGCAGCGCAGCCAGCAGCAGCCCGGTCTCGTTGCGGCCGGTGGCGTCGATCCGGCGCGTCAGGTCGCCCTGCGCGACGGCGCGCGCCACGTCCACCGCCTGGTTCAGCGGGCCGGTCGTCGCGCGGATGATCCAGAAACCCAGCGCCGCGGCGAGCGCGACGGCGGCCGCCAGCAGCGACAGCACGAGCGTGCGCGTGGCGGCGACGGTAGCGTGCACGTCCTCGGTGGCCTCGTCGAGCAGCGCGTGCTGGGCGCGCAGCAGCTCGTCCAGGCGCTGCATGTAGGCAAGCTGCAGCGGCCGCAGCTCGCGCAGCAGCGCGGCGCGCGCCGCCTCGGTGTTCCCTGCGCGGGCTTGCTCGAGCACGCGGTCGTGGCCCGCCTGGTAGGCCTCGCGGGCGGCCAGCACGGTCGCCAGCCGGGCCCGCCCGGCCTCGTCGTCGATGCGGCGGCCCAGCGTGCCGAAGCCCTCGGCGATGCGCTTGTCGGCGGCGGCGACCATCTCGAACAGCGCCTTCTGCTCGGCCGGATCGGTCGTCAGCAGCAGCTGGCCCATCTCGCGCGCGAGTGCCTCGACCGCCGTCTTGATCGCGCCGACCTCCTCGATCGTCGGCACTTCGGCGTCGGCGACCTGGCGGAAGTCCTCGCCCACGTGGCCGACCTTGACGACGGCCGTGGCGCCGAGCAGCGCCATCAACAGGCAGACGAGCGCGAAGCCGAGCGTCAGCCGGGTCGAAATCTTCATGTCCCGGAGGCTCATGGACTGCTTTCAGGGCGCGGTGGCAGGCGGGGCGCTCTTCAGGCGGCGGCCTGGTCGAGCAAC
>JAHBZL010000081.1 GCA_019635485.1 Piscinibacter sp.
AAAACAGACCAAAGCCGGGCTCGAGTTCGAGGCCCTGTTCACCCGCGCGGATTTCGGGCGCTAGGCCGCAGCTTGATCAAGGCTTGCCTATGGGATTGGCAAGCGGGGGCAAGCCGCTTTTGTCGCGATGCCGGTTCATGGCCGAGACCAATTCCTGCGCCGAGTCGGTTTCTCCGACCTCATGCAGAATAGTAAGGCCCTGGTGCCAGCGGTGCATGCCGTCGTCGGCGCGACCGAGTCCCACCAGGCACAGGCCCGCAAAGGCCTGATGTTCGCCCTCGAAACTCCGGTGCCCCAGCTGGCGGTGAATGTCCACGGCCTCCAGCAGCAACGGCAGCGCATCGGAAAACCGGTTCTGGGCGTAGTAGGAGCATCCCAGGTTCCCCAAGGTTACGCCCACGAACCGCTGGTTTCCGATCTCACGGTGTATTGCCAATGCCTGGGCATACACACGCTCTGCCTCTGCGGATCGGCCGAAACTGGCGTACAGCACACCCAGGTTTGTAAGGGTAGCGCCCTCGGTACGCCGATCGCCGGTTTTGCGGCAGCTATCCAGCACCTGGAGGTAAAGGGCTTCGCCTTCATCGATTCGCTCGGCGCGCAGCCGGAGGTTTGCCAGCATGCCAAGAACGCTTGTCTCGGTGCGGAAGTCCCCGAGCTCGCGCAAGAGCGCACAGCTTCGCTGAAGGAAGTCTTCCGATTCTTCAAGCCGCCCGGCCACAAGGCACAGGGATCCTAGATTGCTCAGGGTAGTCGCCTCGCACCAACGGTCGCCCAACTGGCGCGAAAGCTGCAGCGCCTGCCCGAGAAGCGCCTCGGCATCGCGCATTCGACCGCGCTCGCGCATCAGGGTGCCCATACAGCGCAGTATGGCGGCCTTGCCGTGCTCAAAGTCGATATGCGGGTGCTCCTCAAGCGCCTGGCGGTACACACTTTCGGCCTCCGGCAGCAGTCCACTCTGGTGCAACACGACGCCCCAGAATCGCAACGCCGCGAGGCGAGGCGGGCCTGCCAGCAGCGACGCAAGTGCCTGCCAATGCGAAGCGGCTTCGGCGGGTTTGTACTGCGCCTCGGCATGATCGGCCGCGCGTCGCAGATAGAGGCGCTGAAGGGCCAGGAACTCCGGTTGCAGCTTCGCGGCCTGGCCGGCATGCCAGGCAAGCTCTGCGGCGATGGAATCCGTGACATGGGGAGCTGCCGCGGCGTGGTCGGGCGAGTCCAACGGCGGCGGCTCCGGGGCGCGCCCGCCGAGTGATTGCTCGATCAACTCCAGGGCAAGGGCGTGCAGGCCCATGCGATCGGCGGGCAATTGCAATTCGTAAGCGGCATCACGCAGCAGGGCATGCCGGAACAGGTATGCGATCTCGGCCGAGCTCACGGGCGCATCCTACTTTGGGGCCCTTGCGCGCGCTCGGGTGGCAACGAGCCTTGCACCGGGTGCCCGCCAACACTCATGATCGGGGGGACGCGCGGCGCCTTGGCGATTTCGCCGGCTTGTCCTGCGGCGCAAACAGCAGTTCAAGGTAATTGCGGTACTGCATCAACTGGCCGACAATCACCGATGTATCGGCATAGGTGCGGGCCATGATGTACGCACCCTCAATCACGCCCGTGGCCATGTCAGCCACGGTGTCGATGTCCACGCTGATCCGCGGCGGTGTGGCCTTGGCGGCCTGTCGCAGCTTGGCCGCAATGCTGTCGCGCCACAGCCGGAAGTTGGCCGCGCACAGCCTGCGGAACTCTTCGCCCCACAGGTCACCCTCGTAGCAGAAGCTGGCAAACAGGCAGCCCGGGTTGGCGCCGCCGAGGCCGCGGAACATCTCGGCAACCAGCCCCACCATCAGCAGCACCTGCTGCAGGGGGTCGCGGCTCAGGCCTTCGGCCTTCTGCATCACGTCGCGCAGCAGGGCCTCGTCCTGCTGGGCAAACCGCTTGACCAGTTCAAACGCCAGCTCGTCCTTGCCCTTGAAGTGGTAGAAGAACGCGCCCTTGGTCAGGCCGGCGCGGGTGATCACCTGGTCAAGTGAAGTCCCGGCCATGCCGTGTTCCATCACCAGGTCGCGGGTGACATCCAGGATGTGGCTGCGAGTTTTGCTGCCGTCTCGGGGCATGGGCTTATACTAGACTGTTTAGTTTGTTTC
>JAHBZL010000009.1 GCA_019635485.1 Piscinibacter sp.
AACACCATGAGCAGAATCTCGATCTCGCTGCAACGGGCCGGGCTCGCGCTGGCCACACTGCTGGGCACGGCACTCACGCTCGATGCGCACGCGGCCAACTCGCCGCTGCCGCGCGAGAAGGCCGTCGGCGTCGCGTCGTTCGTCTCGGGCGGCGTCTCGCTGCAGTCCTCGCAGGCCTTCAAACGCGCGTTCCGCGACTACCCGCTCGTGATCCAGCTGTTCGAGCAGGACCACGGACACGATGTCTACACGGCCGACGCGCGCGTGCGCATCGTCGATGCGCAGGGCCGCCAGGTGCTGGAGGAACGTGCCGACGGCCCGTTCATGCTGGTGCGCCTGCCGGCCGGCGAGTACCGGGTCAGCGCGACGCTGGGCGGCCGCTCGCTGGCGCCGCACGCGGTGCACGTCAGCGAACACGGCCATGCGAACAGCGTGTTCGTGTTCCCCGCCCACACCGGTTGATCAGGCCTCGAACAGCGCCGTGTAGCGGCGCTGCATCTCCTGCGGCGACACCTGCTCGATCGAATGGCCGATCAGCCAGGTGTGGCCGAACGGGTCGCGCAGCCGGGCGCTGCGCTCGCCGTAGAACTGGTCCGCCGGCGCCATCAGCACCTGGGCGCCGGCCGCGGCCGCCGCGGCGGTGACCGCGTCGCAGTCGTCGACGTGCAGGTGCACCGAGGCGCCGATGTCCGCATCGCCGGCCGGTGGGTTCAGGCCGAACTCGGGGAAGGCGTCGGACAGCATCAGCACCGCCGGACCCAGCTGCAGCTCGGCGTGACCGACACGGCCGGACGGTTCGACCAGGCGGAAGCGCTCGGTGGCTCCGAAGGCGCGGCAGTAGAACTCGATCGCGGCGGGCGTGTCGCGCACGCGCAGATAGGCGAACACCTCGTGGACGACGGGCATGGCGGCTCCTGGGATGCGGGCATCGACGGCGTGCAGCCTAGCGCGCCGCGCCGCGGCCGTCTTGCAGATTCCTTCACTCCGCCGCCGCGGGCACCGGCAAGTGCCGGGGCTGGTCCGCACCTGCCGGCGCGTAGGCCGACGGGGCCACGCCGGCGAAGCGGCGGAACTCGTTCGCGAAATGCGCCTGGTCGGCATGGCCGGTCGCCAGGGCCACGGCCGAGAGCGCGGAACCCGGTGCCGCCGCCAGCAGGTCGAGCGCACGGTTGAAGCGCAGCACACGCGCATAGCGCTTTGGCGTCAGCCCCACCTGGGCGTGGAAGCGCGCGACGAAGCGCGTCACGCCCAGCCCGCTGAGTGCGCGCAGGGCCTCGATGCGCGGCGGCGTCGGGGCCCTGTGCAGGGCGCGCAGCACGGCGGCGACCAGCGGATCCCCCTCGGCGCGCTGCGCCGCGGGCTCCAGTGCCTGCGCCAGCAGTTCGAGCCGGCGCGGCGGCGACGGTTCATCGCCCAGCCGCTCGCGCAGGCCGGCCCAATGGCCGGGAAAGCCACCGGGAAAGCCGCCGGAGAAGTCGGCCAGCGCCACGCTGCACCCGCCGGCTTCGATCGCCGCGCCGCCGAACAGGGCCGCCGCGCCGCCGGGCCGGAAGTGCACGCCGACCACGTCGGCCGCGCCGCCGGTGGCGCGCAGCGTGGCCGCGAGGCCGGCGCCCTGGAACACGCCGCCACGCAGCCGCACGATGCGGCCGGCCGGGGCGCGCAGCACCGCATCGTCGTGCAGCGGGATCACCAGGTCGGCGCAGCCGGACGGCAGCAGCCACTCCAGCCGGTGCGGCAGCGCCGCGCGCCGCGAGGCCCAGAGGTGGTCGACGTGGCGCGCGAGGGGGCCTTGCGGCACGAGCTGCCAGAAGCTCATGCCGTGCACCATAGCGCAGTGGCGCCGCGGACGGCGCAGCACGCGGCGTGCGCGCGGCGGCGGCGGTGCGATGATCGCGCCCCATGTTCCGAACGCTGCTGCTCGCCGGCCTGGCCGCCGGTGCCGTTGCGCTGGCGCCGCCGACCCGCGCCGCCGATCCGGTCCCGCCCGCAACGCGCGATGCCTTGCAGGGCACCACCGTGCGCTTCGCCGACCGTGCACAGGGGCGCGCGGTGCTGGGTGCGGAGGACGACTGGACCCGCGCGACCTCGCCGCTGCAGCGCCGCCTGCTCGCGGGCCGGCCGGAGGGCGGGGCGCGCTTCCGGGCCGCGCAGGCCGCCTCCGCGCTGGCATGGACCCCGGCGGGGCGGGCACGCTGGCAGGCCGCGCTGGATCACATCGCCCCGGCGCTGAACCGGCTGCGCCTGCCGTGGCCGGACGAGATCCTGCTCGTCTCGACCGACGGGCGCGAGAGCGCCCACCAGCCGCACACGCGCGGCCGCGCCATCATGCTGCCGCAGCGCTTCGAGCAGCAGGGCTACGCCGATGCCGAGGTGCTGGCGCACGAGCTGTGGCACGTGCTGTCGCGCCACCAACCGGCGCTGGCGCAGCGGCTCTACGCGCTGATCGGCTACGAGCCGGTGGCTGAACTCGAATGGCCGCGTGCCTGGGCCGGCATCCGGCTCGCGAACCCGGATGCGCCGCGCCACCGCCACGCCATGCGGCTGGCGATCGACGGGCGCGACACCTGGGTCGTGCCGGTGGTGGTGGTCGGCGAGGGCGGCCCGCACGAGACGCTGCTGGACCGCATCGAGCCGCGCCTGCTCGAGGTGCTGCCCGGTGCCGACGGCACGCCGACGCGCGCCCGCCTGCGCGACGGGCAGCCGGTCTGGCACGAGATCGACGCCGTGCCCGCCTTCCTGCAGCGCCTGGGCGGCAACACCGACTACACGATGGACCCGGAAGAGACGATCGCCGACAACTTCATGTTCCTGGTGGTCGGGCGGCCGGTGCCGAATGCGGGGTTGCTGGAGCGGATCCGGGGGGAACTGGGGCGGTAGGGGGCTCGGCGTCGCAGCGCGCGGTCTCTTGAACGCCGGACCTGAGCGGCCGAATTCGGCCAATGGCTGACCTAGGCGGGCGGCGGCAAAGTACTTGCTCAAGAAACTGAACTGAGTCACTCGCTGCAGGCGGCTGGATGGCCGCCACTCCCGACACCGCGCGCTTGGTGGCCCGCCTCCTGGCCGTCGGGCCGACCGTCGAGACCGGACGCTCGACTGCTAATCAGCCGTAAGCTGGTGTGGACTCACCCTGCGGCCCTTCACGCGGGCCTCCGGCAGCACGGCTTGCGAATATCGTCGCCGCAAGGCCCACGGCACCGCCAATATCGCCGCCGCCGCGCGCGACCCGCAACGACTTCCGCCACGGCGAGAAAGTGGCCTTCGACGCCGATCGCGGCCCAGCGCGCGCCGACGCTGAGGCCGCCGTCTGGCGTACGCCAGAGCGCGTCGGCCACCAGCAGGGCCAGTACCAGAGCGGACAGCCAGCGCCCGCCGTCGTGCAGCAGGCTGCGCGTCAGCCAGGCGTCGCGCCAGGGAAAGCCGACGTGGCCGCCGACCCAGCTCGAAACCGGACGGTCGAGGCCGCTGGCATCCCAGGCCAGCAACAGCGCGAGCGCGCCGAGCGTGCCCCAACGGTCGCGCAGCAGGAGATCCGGCCTCGTCGCCGCGACGGCAGAGTTCGAGGCACTCATGGCGTGGACGTCGGACGCGACGGGCGGCAACGGGCGCCGAGGTCCCAGTCGGCCGTGTAGGCCGCGGTGCGCACGTCCAGCATGCCGAGCACGGTGTGGAACAGATGGTCGTGCGCTGCCGGCGCGGCGGCGCGGCGCTGCAGGCACGCAGTGTCCAGGCCCTCGCGTGCCGGCCAGCCGGCCGACCACCACAGCGTCATCGGCACCCGGGTCTGCTCCGACGGCGCAATGGCGTACGGCATGCCGTGCAGGAACAGGCCGTTCTCGCCGAGCGATTCGCCGTGGTCGGAGACGTAGAGCATCGCGCTGTCCACGCGATCGGACTGCTGCTGCAGCCGCGTGATCAGGCTGGCCAGCAAGTGGTCGGTGTACAGCAGCGCGTTGTCGTAGGCGTTGACGATCTGCTCGGTGCTGCACGGGCGCAGGTCGTCGCTCTCGCACACCGGGCCGAACTTCGCGAACGCCGGCGGATAGCGGCGGAAGTACGAGGGGCCATGATTGCCCAGCATGTGCAGCACCCAGACCTGCGTGCCCTCGGCCTTGGCCAGGCGCTCGTCGAGGCCAGCGAGCAGCCCCTCGTCCAGGCAGCGCCCGCCCTCGCACAGCCCAGGCGGGTCGAGGTCCAGCACGCGGTCCTGCGGCAGGCCGTCGCACACGCCCTTGCAACCGCTCTGGTTGTCGCGCCAGTGCACCGCCACACCGGCCCGCGCGAGCAGATGCAGCAGTGATTCGGTGCCGCGGATGCGGTCCTCGTCGTAGTCGCGGCGGCCGATGGGCGCGAACATGCAAGGCAGGGAGGTCTCGGTGTTGGTGCCGCAGGCGTCGACGACCGGGAAGTTCAGCACCGGCAGGCGCGCCAGTTCCGGCGTGGTCTGGCGCGCGTAGCCCGAGAGGCCCCAGTTGGCGGCGCGCGCCGTCTCGCCCACCACCAGCACCAGCACGCGCGGCTTGGTGCCGGCGGTTGCGGTGGCCAGCACCGCGTCCTCGCCCAGCGGCTTGCGTGGCTGGGTCGTTCCGCGCGCGTCGCGCGCCAGCACGGCACCGGTGGACCACACGAGGTTGGCCGGCGTGATCAGGTAGCGCATTTCCTTGTGGTTGCGCATCAGCGAAGCCAGTGGCTTGAACAGCGCCACCAACACGCCGATGCTGACAAGCGCCGCGAGGCTCACGGCAGCGGTGCGGCGCAGCAGCGCGCGGCTCCAGGGGCGCGGCTCGATGGGCACGTGCCACAGCAGCAGCAGCGGCAGGCCGGCGTACAGCCCGAGGTGCGCCGCCAGACTCCAGGACCAGAGCTCGCGCGCCTCGGCCACATCGGTGCGCAGCACGTTGCGCAGCATCGTCGGATCGAGGTAGACGCCGTAGGCCTGCATGAACCAGCCGCCCGATGCCGCGGCCACCACCAGCAGCGCCACCAGCGGCTTGATCGTCCAGCGGTTGGCCACCAGCAACAGCAGCAGGAAGTGCACCCCGAAGAGCAGCACGCCGAGTGCGAACGTGAAGGCCCAGGTGCCCGGCGTGGACAGCGCCCGGCCCTTCAGCGCGGCGCCGAAGAACAGCCCGTTGGCGGACAGCACCCAGAACAGGCTCGCGGCAGCGGCCACTTGCTCGACGGTGGCCGACAGCCTGCGGGGCGGGAAGGCGGAGTTCGACACTTCTTGAACTGGCCAGGCGGGCCATGGCTCGGCCGGGGCCGCGCTCACTGCGCGCCGAGAGGTCGTCGATGCGGCCCTACTCGGCTCGGGTCGACGAGTGCCAGCGCCTCGGGTGAGATCCGGAGTTGCGAGTGCAGTGACGGAAGTGCCGACCCGTCACGGGTCGAACGTGCAAGTGCTGTGAGCATCGGTCTGTCGGTCGGGGTGGCCTGGCGCCCCTCCCGATGAGTGGCCAAGCGGACCGCATCGTCGGCTCAGAATACTTTCTGAACACTTTCCAAGCTGTCCAGGCGGCGATGCCGCAGCACGCGCGCTTCCCTCAGGCCGGCACTTGCTCGGCTGCGGAATGGGCAGGTCGCTCCAGCACCACGCGAAGCCCAGGCCGCGCCCGGCTCGCCGTCAACGTCCATCCATGGGCCTGTGCAATCTCCAGGCAGATCGCCATACCCAGCCCTGCGCCCTTGTCGCGGCGATGGGTGCCGCGCCAGAAGCGGGCGAACATGCTCGGGATCTGGTCCTCGGGTACGCCGGGCCCCCAGTCGCGCACGACCATCGAGGTGGTGTCCACTTCCACGCTCACAGCGGTGCCAGCAGGCGCGTGCTGAATCGCGTTCTCCAGCAGGTTCTTCACCAGAGTGAACAGGGCGCCACGGTCGGCCAGCCAATGGACGGCCGGGTTCTGCGGCGGCAGATCCAAGCGCACATGGGCCGCGTCCGCCATGCGCTGCAGGTAGCCCGCCGCGTGGCGCACCACCTCGTGCAGGTCCACGGTCGTCGGCCGATAGTTCTGCGCTTCGCTGGCCTCGGCCAGCAGCAGCAACTGCTGCACCTGCCGGCTCATGTGTTCGACATCCTGGAGCAACAAGCCGCCTTCGGGGGATGGGGGGGCCAATTCGACCTGTGCCCGAATGAGGGCAAGTGGGGTCTTCAGCTCGTGGGCTGCGGTGGCGAGGAATTCTTGCTGGGTGCGGTACCCGTGCTCCAGCCGTTCGAGCACCCGATTGAAGCTGTCGACGAGCGGGGCAATCTCACCCGGCACCGCACCCGTACTCAGCCGTACGTGCAGCGACCGGGGCGAAATCCCGGCGGCGGCGTCCGACAGCTGGTGAAGCGGCTTGAGGGCGTGCCGCAGCGTGAAGTAGACGAATGGGCCGAACACCAAGAACAGCACGAGCGTGAACAAGGTCAGGCCAGCCCCGGAGAACGGCAAGGCGAACTCCTGGTACATCAGCCGCAGGAACCGCTTGCTGATCGCGAACTGCACGTACCAGACCTTGCCGTCACGCTGCACGGACTCCGTGGCTCCGCGCATCTCGACACCCTCGTGCTGGAACTCGAAACGTCCGGGCCTCAGCCGGACCTCAGGGCCAGAAACCGGCCAGAAAGCCACATCCGGTGCCGAAGCCAGCACCACCTTGCCGGATGCATCCAGCACGCGAAAGGCAGCCTCCTGCTTCAGGCTTTCGAACAGTTGCTTCGCTTCTGCGTCGAAGTCGGCATCGGTGTCGCTGTCCGGTGAATCGGAGCCGATCCCGACGGGCATCCCGTCCTGGTCGAACCGGAGTTCGCCGGCGAGCTCCCTGGTGGTATCCGCCACGTCGAACCCGTACACCACGTCGCCCCGGGTGTACAGAACCGCGACCGCGGTGGCGACGATGAGCAGGATGCTCAGTACCGCGCCGCCGGCATAGGCGATAAGAATCTTGACGCTGAGGCTATTCAGCCACGCCATCTTCACGAAGCGCATAGCCCAGGCTTCTCACGTTGACGATCTTCTGACGCGAACCGATCGCATGCAGCTTCCGTCGGATTCGGTGCAAGGCAACGTCCAGTGCGTTGGGTGTGACGGCCTCGCTCAGTCCCCAGGCCGCAGCTTCCAGTTTCGAGCGTGGCACCGTGTTGCCGCCTTGACGTGCCAACAACAGCATGATCTGCATCTCCGACGCAGCGAGCGACACGCACTCGTCGCCGCAGTGAAGCATCCCGTGGGCGGGCTTCAGCAGCAGATCGCCGTGGCCCGGTTCGCTGGGCAGGGTCTCGACGGGCCGGCGCAGCAGGGCCCGGACACGCGCCACCAGCTCATCCATCGCAAACGGCTTGGGCAGGTAATCGTCTGCTCCGGCGTCCAGGCCTTCGACACGATCGTGAAGCGCATCGCGCGCCGACAGGACCAGACAAGGGACGCCCAGCTCGGCCTCTCGCAGCCGCTTCAGCAACCTCAAGCCATCGCCGTCCGGGAGACCGCGGTCCAGGATCAGGGCTCCGTAGGAGACCTGCTGGAGAGCGGACCAGGCATTCTCGATGTTCTGCATGGGGTCGACGGCAATGCCCGCGGCATTCAGCCCGTTGATCACCAATCGAGCCAGTCGCTCATGGTCCTCGACCAGCAGGATCCGGTTCATCAGAAGCTGTACATATAGCCCAGGATCGCCTGGCTCGTGCTCGAACGGTCCACGAGCGGGCTGGCCTTGATCTGCTTGGCCAGGCGGGTGATGCTCACATCGAGCAGCATCGAATGGTGCTGATCGAACTGGTACATGGTGCGCACGCCGACGTCGACGTTCATCGCGGCCTTTCCAACATGGGCGGCACGCTCGGCAGTGACCTCGGCGGCCCGGACGCCGTAGTAGTAGTCCACGACCTTCTTGTCCAACCAGTTTGCCGTGATGTAGGGGACGACCATGGTGTTCTGCCCCAGTTGCCACTCCTTCTCAAGGCCCAGGCTGAACTTCCGGCCCTTGCTGTGGCCCGAGGCGTCGGCGGTCAATGCCGCACTGACATTGACGAATTCATTCTCCCACTCGACCTTCGCGCCGACCCAGAAGCCACCTTTGCGCTCGGTCATGCCTGCGAGGCTCGGTGCGTCCTTGGCCTTGTAGCCACTCGGATCGAACTCGCCGACGATGCCGAACCTGATCTCGTGGCCCTCGCCAAGGCGAAGGCTGGGCAGCTTCACTTCGAGCCCCAGCCCTTCGAACTCCAGGTACTCGTTCTCGAAGCGAAGCAAGGGCACGACCTGGGTGTCCCGTTTGATGCCCTTGTAGGCATCCTTCTTGACGAGCACGCCAAGGCCCAGGCCCCATTGCGAACCCTGCGGATCATCGTGCCCTGCCTGCTGGGCAGAGGCGCCTGCGAGCGCGCCGCCCATGACGATGGCCAGCGCGAGCTGCCGGGCCATGCCGAATCGCCGGATCGAAGCGCGTGAGCGCGGGTGGTGAAGACCTGCCATGTGAAGACCCGTGGTGTCGTTGTGGAGGCGCGATCTTCCTTGGCCGACTCTTACGGTGCACTTTCCGCCCGAAGTGATCGGTCGTCGGTCGCCGGAAAGGAATCAGAAAGACAAGCGGGGCGACGATGCCCTGCCGACGATCTGAACGTCGGCTTCTACCCCTGGCACGACATTCAGTCGGCACGGTGGCTCAACGTTGAGCTGGCGCCGACAACGGAGCGCACAAAGACATGAAATCGATCAAAGGATCCCCCACGAACCCGTCGATGGGACGCCGCAGGTTCCTCACTCGCGGGGCTGCACTTGGTATTGGCTCCGGGTTGTCCGCGCCGGCCCTCGTGGCAGGCGGCGGCGGGCAAGAGGTCTCGGACATCTTGCTCCGCGACCGAGATCTGAAGTTCATCGGTACGGAAGAGACCTTCTCGACCCCCGAGCTGTTGAAACTGAACTCCATCAACGCGGATCACATCGCGTACCTCGAGGAGACGGGTCTTTCGGATTTGGGCGAGCGCCGCATCGCCGACATGGACGAAGGTGGACTAAACGTTCAAATCCTCTCTGCGCATACGCCGTCCGTACAGAATGTCCCGGGGCAAGCGGGCATCGACTTTGCCTACCGTCTCAACCGACAGCTTGTCGACGGGCCAATGGCCCGCTACCCAGGCCGGTTCCAGGCGTTCGCAACCTTGCCCTTGCAGAGCCCCGAGGCGGCGGCGGACGAACTGGAACGCTCGGTTCGGGAAGACGGTTTCCTGGGCGCGCTGACCAACGGACACATCGGGAAGAAGTACCTCGATCACCCCGACTTCGAGCCCGTGCTTGCGCGTGCCCAAGCTCTCAACGTGCCGATCTACCTGCATCCCGGCTATCCGGCTGACGAGATCTTCGCGATCTACTACAGCACGTCGCGGTCGGAGTACACGAGCGAGTACCAAGACTACATTTTCAGTGGGTCTGGACTCGGCTGGCACCAAGAGGTGCTGATTCAATGTGTTCGGATGATCACGTACGGAGTGTTCGACAGGTTTCCCAAACTGCAGATCATCATCGGTCACATGGGCGAGGGTCTTCCGTTCTACTTCAAGCGGATCGTCGGCGACATGGGCGAGCCGACTGAAAACTCGCTCAAGAAGCCTTTCGAGCAGTACTTCCACGACAATTTCTGGTTCACAACCAGTGCGTTCTTCCAGGATGACCTGCTCCATCTCTTGCTGAAGTACATCAGTGTGGACCGAGTGATGTTCGGAACCGACTATCCCTTCGCAGGTATCAAGGAAGGAACCGACTGGTTCCGAGCAGTCGATCTCCCGCGTGAAGACAAGGAGAAGATTGCGTTCCGAAATGCCGAGAAGCTGTTCGGCATGAAGGTCTGACGCATCTCGGTCCTGAAGTCGCACGTTGGCACCCTCGTTGACCAGCTTCTTCGTTCCCTTTTGAGAGCTGCGCTCGCGCTGCATGTGATCGGCAGCCGGCGGAGGAACTGCTGTGCAGCGGCCCGTGCAGATGCAGGGCCGAACCAAACACCGGTCAACTGAGGCCAGGTGTCCATGAAGACCGCGAGAGTCTGACATTCACCGCCCACATGGACGAGCCGGCGCGATGGGCCCAGGTCAATCAACTGGGCCGCGGCGAGTGCCGTACTCAACGGCAGCCCGCCGAGCACATGAGGGTGATCGTCAGCGTCCCACATCGGCTGCAAGGACCCGCCAAAGCGCCTGGATCCGCATTGAAGGCAAGGTGACCGGTACTCACCCGTTCGCCTGGTTGAGCCTGACCACCGCCCTGCGCTTGTCGGCCACCAATGCGACGGCGGCGAACAAGGCCAGGAAGCAACCTGCCAAGAGGGGGCTCATCGCATCCCCCTGTTCGAATCGTCCGGCGGTCACCTGGAACAGGGCCGCTCCCAGCGGGATCCCGCGCGATATCGCTGATTTGCATGCTTCCCGGTGCCGCTCGGCCTGCTGGAGCTTACCTTCGGGTTCGTGGCCTACCCATTGTGCCGTGAGGTCGACTGCGCGGCGGCGCCCGCTCCGGGTCGCCGTCGGGGTCGCCGAACCTGTCCGCGCGACGCGTTCCGGTCCTCAGACCGTCCAGGGTGGAGCAGCACTTGCCTTGCTGCTACATTGATCCGCCGAAGCACGGGTTCATCGGTGATGGCTCGAGTTCCTTCAGTTCAGGTCGATGCGGAAGCTCGCGCGCGAAGCGGCACGCCCACAGCACCGGTCCGCCGCGGGCTTCAGCGCCGCTGACAGGCATGGTCCCGCTCCGCTGAGGCGAACCCTGTGGAACCGACGACGTTGAAGCACCGGGCGGCGGCGTTCTCGGCACGAGTCGACCGGCTCAGTGGCGCGACAGGTTCGCTTCTGCAATGGGCCGCACTCACGTCGATCGGCCTGGCCGCCTTCGCGGCCATCTCCAGGAAGCTCTTCGGGTTCTACTCGAACGCCTGGAGCGAGATGCAGTGGTACTTGTTCGGGGCGGTGTTCCTGCTCGGCGCCGCGGATGTGCTGCGTGCCGATGAGCACGTCCGAGTCGACGCCCTGTGGGTACATTGGTCGAATCGGACGAAGGCATGGATCGACCTCGTCGTCCTGTCGTTCGTGGCGCTCCCGACCTGCGTCACCATGGTTGTGCTCGGGGCTCTCCACACCTGGTCGGCGTACACGCATGGGGAGCACTCCTACATGGCCGACGGTCTGTTGATCTGGCCCGTTCGAGCGCTCGTGCCGCTGGGCTTCCTGCTGCTTGCGCTCCAGTCCGTCGCGGAGATCCTGCGCCGGTGGATGCGCCTCTGGCCGGCCGAGCCTGGATCGACGGCTCCGCCCCAGCGATCCCATGGCGCAAAGCATGCTTGAGTCCCTGCTTGCCCTGGCCCCGCCGCTGATGCTGCTCGCGCTGCTTCTGACCTTGCTCACCGGCATGCCTGCCGTGTTCGCGCTGATCGCCTGCGGCATGGCCTTCGGCGCCTTGGCGGTGCTCGGCGGCGCTGCCCCGCCGCAACTGATGAAGGCGCTGCCGATCAGGCTCGAGTTCATCGTCGCGAACGAGACCTTGCTTGCCATTCCCTTCTTCACGTTCATGGGGGCAGTCCTCCATCGCTCACGCATTGCCGAGGACATGCTCGAGGTCGCCGGCCAGCTCTTCGGGACGATGAGGGGCGGCCTCGCACTCGCCGCGGTCTTCATCGGCGCGTTGATGGCCGCAGCCACCGGGGTGGTTGCCGCGTCGGTGATCTCGCTCGCGCTGATCTCGTATCCGGCCATGGTGCGCAACGGCTATGACCCGAGGATCGCCAGCGGCGTGGTCACCGCGTCGGGCACGCTCACGCAGATCGTTCCACCGTCGATCGTGCTGATCGTGGTCGCCGAGCAACTGAACATGTCGCTCGGCGACCTGTACGCCGGTGTCTTGATGCCTGCTGCGATCCTGATCGGCCTCTACGTGTTGTGGATCCTCGTGGTGGCCCGCCTCCGGCCCCAGCTCGTTCCTGCCGTTGCGCCGGACGCCGCGACCGGCAGCGCAGCCCGGTCGAACGGGCTCCGGTCCGTGGCCTGGCTGGCCGTCTCGAGCGGGCTGCTGAGTGCAGTGGCCATGAGCCTGTACCCGCGGCTGCTGTCGGCGGCGGGCCGGACGACGGCGGCCGGAATGGATGAAAAGGTTGCGAGCTCGATCGGCTTCGCTTTGCTCGCGGCGTTTCTCCTGGCGCGCACGGATCGCGCACTCGGGCTGCGACTCTTCTCGGGCAGGGCGCACAGGGTCGCGGACGTGCTGCTGCCGCCGTTGCTGCTGCTGTTTGCCGTGCTCGGCTCCGTGTTCCTCGGCATGGCAACGCCAACCGAGAGTGGCTCGGTCGGCGCCCTGGCGGCAGTGCTGATTGCACTCGGCCGGCGTCGCCTGGATGGCCCGAGCCTCAGGACCGCCCTCCAGGACACGGTCCGGCTGACCTGCGTGATCATGACACTGCTGTTCGGTGCCACGGTGTTCAGCCTGGCTTTCAATGCGCTGGATGGGTCGCGGTGGATGCTGGACACCTTGGCGTCATTGCCGGGGAAGGCGACGGGCTTCCTGATCGTCGTCATGCTGGCCATGTTCGTCCTGGGGATGTTCCTGGACTTCTTCGAACTGGCGATCGTCGTGCTGCCGATCCTGGGCCCGGTTGCGGAGCATCTCGGAATCGACAAGATCTGGTTTGCCGTGCTGATGGGGATCAACTTCCAGGCGTCCTACCTGACGCCGCCCTTCGGGTTCGCGCTGCTGTACTTTCGAAGTGCCATCCCCGACACGGCGGATCTCCACGATGCCGGGCGTCCCGGGATCGCGACGTGGCAGATCTATGCAGGGGCCATGCCCTTCATCGCGATCCAGGTGCTGCTGATGGGACTGGTTATTGCGCTGCCGGAACTGGCCCTCGGGCTCATTCAACAGCCGGTATCAATCGACCCGGAACAAGTGGAACGCATGATCGATCGGATGCACAGCATCGACGAGAACGACCTGAAGGTCCCCCCGCACCTGGACCTGCTCCCGCCGGCGACACGCTGAGTGCTCGCCCGGCCACGCGGCCAACAGTTGCCGTGCAGGGCGGGCGACCGGATCGGGCGCGCACGCGCACCCGCCCGGCCCGCACGCTCAACCCTCGCGCGAGGCCTGCCAGGCCGGCAGGCGCCAGTCCCAGGCGAGCGCCGCGGCGCGCAGGCCGGTCGCCACCAGGGCGGCGACGGTCAGCGAGACCCAGCCGGGCAGGGCGAGCGAGTGCGCCGCGACCAGCACCCAGCCGCCGGCGAACGAGCAGATCGCATACGGCCGATGGTCGTTGAAGGCGCGCGGGATCTCGTTGCAGACGACGTCGCGCAGCACGCCGCCGAACACGGCCGTCACCATGCCCAGCAGCACCGCGACGATGGCGGGCATGCCGCTGTCGAGCGCGATCTGCGTGCCGCTGGCCGAGAACAGGCCCAGACCGATGGCGTCGGGCCACTGCATCGCACGTTCCGTCGGCTCGAGGTGCCGGGCGCGCATGAACACCATGGCCGCGATGCACAGGGCCAGCAGCGCCCACAGCCAGCCGGCATGTTCGATCCAGAAGAGCGGGCGGCGGTCCAGGATCACGTCGCGCACCGTGCCGCCGCCGAACGCTGCCAGGCCCCCGACCACGCAGATGCCGACCGCATCGAGCCGCTTGCGCGCGCCCTCGATGACGCCCGACAGGGCGAACGCCACGGTCGCGAAGGCTTCGGCGACCACCTGAACCTGACTCAAGACCCAGGGCGCGCTGCCGGCCATCGTCGTGCCTCCCGAAACGTCGAGGCTGCGATCGTAGACCGCGTGCGGCGACGGCGAGTCGCGCGCGGAGGGCGAGGGACCCGGATCGCGCGCTACGTCGGTGGCAGCGTCAGCTTGTCCGCCGTGTTCGCGGCGGCCTCCGCGTCGCTGAGCCCCTTGTTCTTGCGCCGCTCGACGATGCGCGGCTTGAGATCGCTGCAGGCCGTTGTCGCCCGGGTGGCGATCTCGACCTGCGCGTCTGCCGCCTTCGGGTACTTTGCGCCGATGTCCTGCAGGCCGTAGGTCGGGTCGATCTGGTTGGCGCGCTTGTCTCCGACCTTCGCCTTGTAGGCCTGGAAGCCGCCGGAGTTGCTGTGCCCGTTGCGGAAGACCTTCAGGTTCTCCTCGGAATCCTGCAAGCCTGTCCACTCCCAGGTGACGTGCAGGCCGTCCTTCACCGCGGTCGTTCCGACGAGCTGGTCGAGGATCTCGTCCGCTGTCTGTTCCCAGGTCGCCTTGCCCTTGTAGAAGTTCTTGTACAGGCTGATGTGGCAAGGGCGGTTGAGGTAGTCCGTGGACGTGCCGGTGTACAGGTTGCCGCTGTTCGTCAGGCCGAGGATCTTGCCGACGTCCGCCGACGCGATCTTCACCTGCTCGGCGAGCGCGACCTTCAGTCGCGCGTCGAAGATCTTCTCCGGGATGCCCTTGGGAATCGCATCGTTCAGCAGCGGCTGGATCGTGGTGTGGTTCAGGCCCTTGCCGACCCAGGCCTTGCCGACCTCCAGCAGCTTGTCCGGCTCCGGCTTGGCGGTCAGCCCGGTCCTGAGCGCGGTGACCTGCGCAAACACCGGCGCCGGGTCCGCACTCGCCAGCGCCGTCTCGGCCGCCTCCAGCACGCCGACGGCGCCGGAATGGCTGGTCACCTTCGCCGTGTTCACACCCTGGAGCGCGAGGCGCTTGCCCTTCAGCAGGTCCTTCTGCACATCGATGCTCTTCAGCTGCTGCTTCACTTCCGCCAGCACCGCATCGGCCAGTTCCTTCTTGCCGCCCATGCGCTTCAGGGTCTGCTCGACGTTCTGCTCGATCTCGCCCTTCAGCTTGTCGCAGCGGTCGATCTTCTTGACCAGGTCGTCGAGTCGCTTGGGTGCGCCCTCGCGCACCGCCGTGACGCGCTGTGCGAGGGCGTAGGCGACCCCGACCGCCGCCTCCTCGCCTGCCAGCGCGGCCTTGCGGGCCTCGAGCTGCGACGGGTCGAGCGACTGGAGTTCGAAGGCAGCATCCGCCAGCGGCGTGTCGACGATCAGGCCCTTGGTGGACTGGACGGCGAGGTTGCGGTCGTAGATCTGCTCGGAGATCCAGCGGCGCAATGCCTCGGCCGCCTCGCGGGCGGCCTTCGCCGCCTGCTCGCGCTGCGGGCGCTCCTGCTCGTCGAGCTCGTCCTGGCGCTGCTTCTCGTCGGACTTCCTCGCCGCTTCCTGTTCGGCGAGGCGGCGCTGCACCGCGCGGGCCGTGGCGCGCGACAGCCGGACGTAGGCCAGCATCACGGCCTCGGCGACCTGCACGTCGCCGCCGGCGATGGCCTCCAGCGTGCCGTCCTTGAGCTCGTCGAGCTGCCGCGCCTCGGCGTCGGTGGCGCCGGCCACGGGTGCGAAGCCTTCGAGCCGCTTCCTGATGGCGGCCAGTTTCTCGCGGCGCCGGGTGTCGATCGCCTGCTGCGCCTTCCCGGTGGCCTCGCGCAGCAGGGCGAGGCGGCGCTGCGCCTCGCGGGGCTGCTGGGCATGCAGGGCCTCCAGCACGGCCGCGTGCATCGGCAGCAGCAGGTCGGTCTCGTCCTTCTCGGCGCCTTCCGGGATCTGCAGTTCGAGCAGTTGCTCGCCGAGCGCCGCGACCTGGTCGCGGCGATGGGATTCGATGGCATCGGCGGCGAGCGGGATGGCCTCGATCAAGGCATCGACGGCGGCTTCCGCCGCCTCGGCATCGCGATCGGCCAGGGCCTTGGCAGCCCGGTCGCGCAGGGGTTTCAGCGGATTGGCCGGCAGTTCGTCCAGACCCGCGGGGTAGCGCAGGGCAGCGAGGCGCTGGCGCTGCGCGTCGAGGCGCGCGGCCAGGCGCGCCTCCGCGGTGGTGCGGATGTCGCGCTCGAGTTCGGCCAGGTCGTCGAGCTCGCGTGCCGCCAGCGCCGCGTCGCGCGCCGAGAGTGCCGCCTGGGCCGAGGCACGCGCCCGCTTCAGCGCGGCGGCCTCGTCGTCGGAGGCACCCGGTGGAACGCGCTCCAGCGCGTCGAGGCGCTTCTGGAGCGCGACCAGCCGAAGCGCATCATCGGCTTCGTTCTGCTCGGCCAGAGCATCCGGATGCTCCGGCCCGTCCAGGGGGCGCAGGCCGAGCACTTCGAGCAGCTTTCCCATGACCACCTCCGGGTGACGCGTGAACCGGAGGCAGCCCCGCGCGAGGCCGCGATGCTACGCCGGCGTGCCGGCCGAGGGAAGGCGCCATGCACGCAGCGACGTGCGCCCGTGCGTATCCAAAGCTACAGACGCCGCGGTCCCGGGTGCCTAACGTGCGCAGCGCTGCGGCCTTCGCAGCGCATCCCAAGGAACCACCCATGCAAGCCATGCGATTCTTCGTCGATACCCATGACCGGACCCGGCAGACCTTTCCGCCCGATCTCAGCGAGCAGCAGTTCGAGGGCTTCTTCGCTCAATACGAGCAGGCCTGCGCGGCCGAAGGCGTGGTGCCGTTGCGGGTGCACGTCGGGCTGGAGGAGGGACGCGCCTTCTGCTTCAACATGGCCCCGGATGCCGACGCCGTGAGGCGGGCGCACGAGCGCGTGGGCCTGCCCTACGATTCGATCACCGAGGTGTCGACCGTGACGCCTGGCGACCTGTTCTTCCATCGCAAGTGAGGCGTCCATGACCGGTGCGCGTTCGCCGGCCGGGCCGGTCCGGCTCGAGTCGTTCGAACCCTTCGCCTCGCTGGGGCAGCAGGGGCGGACCCTGCTGTCCCAGGGGCAGGCGCACCGGTTCACCCGTGCGGCCGAGGCCATCGTGCACAAGGGCCAGCCCGTGTCCGGGGCCTATGTGGTGCTGGAGGGCCGGCTGCGTGTGTTCACGATCTCGCCCACGGGCGTCGAAGCCACGCTGTACACGCTGGCGCCGGGAGAGACCTGCGTGCTGGCGCTGAACTGCGTCTTCAACGACCTGCTGTACCCCGCCTGGGTGCAGGCCGAGGTGCCGAGCACGGTGTGCGTGATCCCGGGGCCGGTGTACCGGCGCCTGTTCGAGACCGAGGGCGCGGTGCGCGACTTCACCGTGCGCAACCTCGCCACGCTGGTCTACCGGCTGATGAGCGAGCTGGAGCAGGTGCACGGCCGCCATCACCGGCAGCGCCTGGTGCATTTCATCCTGCACCATGCCTCTTCGCAGGGCGTGCTCCGGATGACGCAGCAGCAGCTGGCCGGCCACATCGGCACCACGCGCGAGGTGGTGGCCCGGCTGATGCAGGAGCTGGTGGCGGACCGCCTGGTGCGCACGGCACGCGGCGAGATTGCCATCACCGACCTGTTCGGGCTGAAGCGCGCGCTCGACCCCTTGGCGACGCCGCGGGCGCGGGGGCGCCGCCGGGGCTGAGCGGGCTCTTCTCCAATTGTCAGGCCGGGCGAATGCTGCCGTTGAGCACGCGCACGCGCTGGCCGCTCGTGTAACCCGCAGGGTCGCCGAGGGTCACCGACGTGGTGTTGCCGTTGTCCAGGCGCACGTCGATGCGGTAGCCGGTGACGGTCGTGTTGCGGTTCTTCTCGATCTCGTTGCCCGCGACGGCGCCACCGACGGCACCGATCACCGTGGCCGCCTTGCGGCCGTTGCCACCGCCGACCTGGTTGCCCAGCGCTGCGCCGACGACGCCGCCGATCACGGCGCCCGCGCCGCTGGGCTTCTCGGTCGTGTGCAGCGGCACGACCGCGGTGATCGTGCCGGCCTGGCCCTGCGGCGGCTTCGGGCGCGGGGCGGGGGCCGGGGCGGTCGCTGCGGCAGTCGTCGCCGCGGAGGTCTGCGCCTCGGCGCCGTCTTCCGGACCGCAGGCGGTCAGGACCAGCGCGCTGGCCACGGCGAGGGCGGATGCCATCGAGTAGTTCTTCATGCCTGTTCTCCTGGTCGGTGGGCGTTGTTCCACGCCGCGCAGTCTGCGGCGCGGACGGCCCGCGGCCCGTCAGGAGCGGCCGCGACCGGATGTAGGACAACGCCGCATGCCGGGGCGCGGCCGAGGCAGCGACCGGCGCTACAGGTCGGTGCGCAGCTTCCAGATCTCCGGGAACAGCACCGTGTCGAGCATCTTGCGCAGGTAGCCGACGCCGCTGGTGCCGCCGGTGCCGCGCTTGAAGCCGATCACGCGCTCGACCGTCGTGACGTGGCGGAAGCGCCAGAGGCGGAACGCGTCCTCCAGGTCGGTCAGTTCCTCGCCGAGCTGATAGAGGTCCCAATGGCGCTGTGGATCGCGGTAGACCACCAGCCAGGCCTGCTCGACACCGGCGTTCTCGGCATAAGGCTGCGTCCAGTCGCGCTCCAGGTGCGAGTCCGGCACCGGCAGGCCGCGACGCGCCAGCAGGCGCAGCGATTCGTCGTACAGCGAGGGCGCGCGCCACGCCGCCTCGACACGCGCCAGCAGCTCCGGCCGGTGCGCATGCGGCTTGAGCATCGCCGCGTTCTTGTTGCCGAGCATGAACTCGATGCAGCGGTACTGCCAGCTCTGGAAGCCGCTGCTGTTCGAGAGGTAGGGCCGGATCGCCGAGTACTCGGGCGGCGTCATGGTCGCCAGCACGTCCCACGCGTGCACCAGCTGTTCCATGATCTTGCTGACGCGCGCCAGCATCTTGAAGGCCGCGCCGAGCTCGTCGCGCGCGATGCAGGCCACCGCGGCGGAAAGCTCGTGCAGCATCAGCTTCATCCACAGCTCGCTGGTCTGGTGCTGCACGATGAACAGCATCTCGTTGTGGTCCGGCGAGCGCGGATGCTGCGCGTTCAGCACCTCGTCGAGGTGCAGGTAGTCGCCGTAGCTCATGTCGCGGCTGAAGTCGAGCTTGGCACCTTCTTCAGTCACGATGTCGGCCCCTCGGTCGCGGTGTACCGCGACCGATCCCCCGCGGGGATGCGGGCCGGCTTGGGGCGGCCCGGCGCTCGGCCCGCTGCGCTCGTCCTCGTGCGGGCAGCTCATGTGACGGCCGCCTTGACGTTGAAGCGCGCCTCGCGCCACTGCCCGGTCTCGAGCACCTGGCGCAACTGCTCGACCGCATCCCAGACGTCGGCGAAGCGCAGGTACAGCGGCGTGAAGCCGAAGCGCAGCACGTCCGGCGCCCGGAAGTCGCCGATCACGCCGCGCTCGATCAGCGCCTGCACGATCGCGTAGCCGCCCTCGGCGCGGGCGAAGCTGACCTGGCTGCCGCGCACCGACTCGTCGCGCGGCGTGACCAGCTCCAGCCCGTGGCCGGCGCAGCGTTCCTCGACGAGGCGGATGAACAGGTTCGTCAGCGCGAGCGACTTGCGGCGCAGCGCCGCCATGCCTCCGAGAGGCTCGGCGGCGAGCACGCTGTCGACGCCGCATTCGAGCGCGGCCAGCGACAGCACCGCCGGCGTGCCGCAGGCGAAGCGCGCGATGCCGGGCGCCGGCCGGTAGGCGGACGAGAACTCGAACGGTGCGGCATGGCCCATCCAGCCGGCCAGCGGTTGCCACAGGCCGTCGCGGTCCATGCGCTCCAGATGGCGGCGGTGGGCCCAGACGAAGGCCGGCGCGCCCGGGCCACCGTTGAGGTACTTGTAGCCGCAGCCGATCGCGAAGTCCGCCTCGGCCCCGTTCAGGTCGACCGGGATCGCCCCGGCGGAATGCGCCAGGTCCCACACCGTCAGCGCGCCCGCGGCATGGGCCGCGCGCGTCAGCGCCGCCATGTCGTGCACGCGGCCGCTGCGGTAGTTCACCTGGGTCAGCATCAGCACCGCGAGGCCGGCGCCGATGTGCGCGCCGATCTCCTCGGCGTCCACCAGCTTCAGCGTGAAGCCGTGCTGCGCGGCCAGGCTCTCGGCGATGTACAGGTCGGTCGGGAAGTTCTGCCGCTCGGAGACGATGGTGCGCCGCTGCGGAGCGCCGTCGCGCTTGATCAGTTCGAGCGCCGCGCTGAGCACCTTGTACAGGTTGGCCGAGGTCGAGTCGGCCGCCAGCGTCTCGCCCTCGCGCGCGCCGATCAGGCGGCCGATCTTGGTGCCGACGCGCAGCGGCTGGTGGATCCAGCCGGCCTTGTTCCAGCTGGTGATCAGGTCTTCGCCCCACTCGCGGGTCACTACCTCCTGGACTCGCCGCGCGGTGGACGCGGGCAGCACACCGAGCGAATTGCCGTCGAGGTAGATGGTGCCCGCCGGCAGCGTGAACTGGGCGCGCAGCGCGGCCAGCGGGTCCTGCGCGTCGAGCGCTTCGCAGTCTCGTCTTGACGTCATGGGAGTTCTCGGAGGATGGCGCGCACCGGGCTGGCGCACGCGAGCGTCAGCTTGAGCGGCAGCGCGATCAGTTCGTAGTCGCCTTCGGGCACTTCGTCGAGCACCAGGTTCTCGAGCACGCGCAGGTCGTGCTTCAGCAGCAGGTGGTGCGAATCGAGCGTCTTGCTGGTCGCCGGGTCCACCGACTGGCTGTCGATGCCGACAAGAAGCACGCCGCGCGCCGCCAGCCAGTCGATCGTCTCGGGCGCGTAGGCGGCGAAATCCTCGCTCCAGTCGGTCGGCGCGCGCTCGCAGGTGCGCACCAGCACCCGCGGCGGCAGGTCGGCGGCAGCGTGGGCGAGATGCTCCGGGCGCACCAGCGGGCCGCGCCCGATCGCGTGGACCACGCGGCAATGGCCGAGGTAGGGCTCCAGGGCGACCGTGCCGATCGCCGGGGCGTCGTCGGCATAGTGCAGTGGCGCGTCGGCGTGCGCACCCAGGTGCGGCGAGAGCGTCAGCGCGGACAGGTTCACCGGGCAGCCCGGGCCGATGCGCGCCGTCCAGCGCTGCTCGTAGGGCTGGTCGCCGGGAAAGGGCGGCGTGGCGGGGCCGAGCGGCGGCGAGATGTCCCACAGGCGAGGCATGCCGACAGTGTAGATGCTTGACATCTAAAATATCAAGTCATAAAGTGAAGCGGCACGATCGAGAGACCTGACGGAGCAAGGCATGCGCATCACCTGCATCGGCGGCGGACCCGCCGGCCTGTATTTCGCGCTGCTGATGAAGCTGCAGGACCCGGCCCACCGGGTGACGGTGATCGAACGCAACGCGCCCGGGGATACCTTCGGCTGGGGCGTCGTGTTCTCCGACCAGACGCTCGGCGCGCTGCAGAAGTCCGATCCGAAGACCGCCGGCCAGATCCTCGATGCCTTCAACCACTGGGACGACATCGACGTCCACTTCCGCGGCCGCACCATCCGCTCGTCCGGCCACGGCTTCTGCGGGATCGGGCGCAAGCGCCTGCTGAACATCCTGCAGGACCGCTGCGCCGAGCTCGGCGTCGAGATGCGCTACTCGACCGACTGCCCGGGCGACGAGGACATCGACGCCGACCTGATCATCGCCGCCGACGGCCTGAACAGCCGCATCCGCAGCAAGTACGCCGCGACCTACCAGCCGGACATCGACCTGCGCCGCTGCCGCTTCGTCTGGCTGGGCACGAAGAAGCGCTTCGACGCCTTCACCTTCGCCTTCGAGAAGACCGAGTGGGGCTGGTTCCAGGCGCACGCCTACCGCTTCGACGCCGACACCTCGACCTTCATCGTCGAGGCGCCGGAAGAGGTCTGGCGTGCTGCCGGGCTCGAGCAGATGGGCAAGGAGGAGGGCATCGCCTTCTGCGAGCGGCTGTTCGCGAAGTACCTGGACGGGAACCCGCTCGTCAGCAACGCGGCGCACCTGCGCGGCTCGGCGCAGTGGATCCGCTTCCCGCGCGTGGTCTGCAGGCACTGGGTGCACCACAACGGCCGCGCACCGGTGGTGCTGATGGGCGATGCGGCGCACACCGCGCATTTCTCGATCGGCTCGGGCACCAAGCTCGCGCTCGAGGACGCCATCGACCTGGCCGGGCGCATTGCCGCGCACCCTGGCGATCTGCCGGCGGCCCTGGCGGCCTACGAGGCCCAGCGCGGCGTCGAGGTGCTGAAGATCCAGAACGCGGCGCGCAATTCGACCGAGTGGTTCGAGACTGTCGAGCGCCACGCCAAGCTCGAGCCCGAGCAGTTCGCCTACTCGCTGCTGACGCGCTCGCAGCGCATCTCGCACGAGAACCTGCGCGAGCGCGATGCGGGCTACGTCGGCGGCATCGAGGGCTGGCTGGCGCAGCGCGCCGGAATGCCGGCGGCGCCGGTACCCCCGATGTTCACGCCCTTCACGCTGCGCGGGCTGACGCTGAAGAACCGTGTCGTCGTCTCGCCGATGGCCCAGTACAGCGCCGTCGACGGCCTGCCCGGCGACCACCACCTGGTCCATCTCGGCGCGCGCGCAATGGGCGGCGCCGGGCTGGTGTTCTGCGAGATGACCTGCACCAGCCCCGATGCGCGCATCACGCCCGGCTGTCCCGGCCTGTGGAACGACGCTCAGACACAGGCCTGGAAGCGCATCGTCGACTTCGTGCACGCCCACACGACGGCCAGGATCGCGATGCAGCTGGGGCACGCCGGCCCCAAGGGTTCGACGCGTGTGCCCTGGGAGGGCGAGGACCTTCCGCTGTCCGAAGGCAACTGGCCGCTGATCGCCGCCTCGCCGCAGCAGTATCTGGACGGCGTCAGCGCCTGGGCACACCCGATGACGCGCGAGGACATGGACCGCGTGCGCGACGACTTCGTCGCCGCCTCGCGCCGTGCGGCCGAGGCCGGCTTCGACTGGCTCGAGCTGCACTGCGCACACGGCTACCTGCTCTCGGCCTTCCTCTCGCCGCTGACCAACCAGCGCAGCGACGAGTACGGCGGATCGCTGGAGAACCGGCTGCGCTGGCCGCTGGAGGTGTTCGCCGCGATGCGCGCGGCCTGGCCGGCCGACAAGCCGATGTCGGTGCGCATCTCGGCGCACGACTGGGTGCCCGGCGGCAACACGCCGGCCGAGGCGGTGGAGATCGCACGTGCCTTCCAGGCGGCGGGGGCGGACCTGATCGACGTCTCCTCCGGCCAGGTCAGCAAGGCCCAGCAGCCGGTCTACGGGCGGCTCTACCAGACGCCGTTCGCCGACCGCATCCGCAACGAGGTCGGCATCGCGACGATGGCGGTGGGCGCCATCACCGAGGCCGACCAGGTCAACGGCATCGTCGCGGCCGGCCGCGCCGACCTGTGCGCGATCGCCCGGCCGCATCTGGCGAATCCGGCCTGGACGCTGCTGGAAGCGGCCAAGCTCGGCCATACCAGCGGTGTCGGCGCGGACTGGCCGGTACAGTACCTGTCGGGCAAGAACCAGCTCGAGCGCAACCTGGAGCGCGAGCGCCAGCTGGCGGCGCAGAACGCCGGGCTGTCGGCGCAGGAGCGTGCCAACATGGCGCTGGGGGTCTGACATGGTGACCCCACGCTCACTTCGTTCGCTGCCCCAAGGGCCACGAAGGGGCCCCTTCGTGGCCCCTGGGGCGCAGGCCTCCCTTGGGGCGGCCCGGCGAGAGGCCTGACATGGCGCTGGCCGAGACCATCGATCTCGAATCCCGCGTCGAAGCCGGCGACCACCAGGCGCTCAAGCTGTGGCTGCGCCTGCTCGCCTGCACCACGCGCGTCGAGACCGTGATCCGCAACCGGCTGCGCAGCGAGTTCGGCACCACGCTGCCGCGCTTCGACCTGCTCGCCCAGCTCGAACGCGAGCCCGGCGGCCTGACGATGGGTGAGCTGTCGGCACGCATGATGGTCACCGGCGGCAACGTCACCGGCATCGTCGACCAGCTGGAAGGCGAAGGCCTGGTGGTGCGCAACGAACACCCGAGCGACCGCCGTGCGTTCCGCGTGCAGCTCACGCCGGCCGGCCGGCGCCAGTTCCGCCGCATGGCCGCGGTGCACGAAGGCTGGATCGTCGATCTCTTCGAGGGCTGGTCGCCGACGCAGAAGACGCAGGTGCACGAGCTGCTCGCGACGCTGAAGACGCACCTGGCGTCCTTCGACGCCACCCCCGCGCCGCGGCGCAAGAACAAGGACAGTGCATGACGACGATGGACTCCCACCTGGCCGGCGGTAACCGCCGCACGACCGCCGAACTGGTGCCGCAGCACTTCGGCTGGTCCGTGCGGGACCGTGTCGGCGTCATCACGCTGAACCGCCCCGAGCGCAAGAACCCGCTGACCTTCGACAGCTACGCCGAGCTGCGCGACCTGTTCCGCCGGCTTGCCTACGCCGACGACGTGCGCGCGGTGGTCGTGCAGGGCGCGGGCGGCAACTTCTGCTCGGGCGGCGACGTGCACGAGATCATCGGCCCGCTGACGAAGATGAGCATGCCAGACCTGCTCGCCTTCACGCGCATGACCGGCGATCTGGTCAAGGCGATGCGCGCCTGCCCGCAGCCGATCCTGGCCGCGGTGGACGGCGTCTGCGCCGGTGCCGGCGCGATCGTCGCGATGGCCTCGGACCTGCGTGTCGGCACCGCGCGCAGCAAGGTCGCCTTCCTGTTCACGCGCGTGGGGTTGGCCGGCTGCGACATGGGCGCCTGCGCGATCCTGCCGCGCATCGTCGGGCAGGGGCGGGCCTCGGAGCTGCTCTACACCGGGCGCTCGCTGCCGGGCGACGAGGCGCTCGCCTGGGGCTTCTACAACCGCCTCGCCGAACCGGAGACGCTGCAGGACACGGCCGTCGCCTGGGCCGCCGAGCTGGCCGCGGGACCGAGCTTCGGCCACGCGATGACCAAGCGCATGCTGCACCAGGAGTGGGCCATGGGCGTCGACGAGGCGATCGAAGCCGAGGCCCAGGCGCAGGCGATCTGCATGATGACGCAGGACTTCCACCGCGCCTACGAGGCTTTCGTCGCGAAGGGCAAGCCGGTGTTCCGGGGCGATTGACGATGGACCGCACGCATCTGGATTGGCCCTTCTTCGAAGCCCGGCACCGCGAACTGGCCGAGCTGCTCGACGACTGGGCGGCGGAGCACCTGCACCCCGGTCACGCCGCGGACGTCGACGCGCAGTGCCGCGGCCTCGTGCGCCAGCTCGGCAGTGCCGGCTGGCTGCGCCATGCGGTCGCGGGCACGGCCTTCGGCGGCGCCGGCGAGGTCATAGACACCCGCGCGATCTGCCTGCTGCGTGAGACGCTGGCGTATCACCACGGGCTGGCGGACTTCGCCTTCGCGATGCAGGGCCTGGGCTCGGGCGCGATCTCGCTGGCCGGCACGCCGGCGCAGCGCGAGCGCTACCTGCCGCGTGTGGCCTCGGGCGCGGCGATCGCGGCGTTTGCGCTGTCGGAGCCCGACGCGGGCTCGGACGTCGCCGCGCTGGCCTGCGCGGCGCGCACCGACGGCGACAGCGTCGTGCTCGACGGCGAGAAGACCTGGATCAGCAACGGCGGCATCGCCGACTTCTACGTCGTGTTCGCGCGCACCGGGGAAGCGCCCGGGGCGCGTGGCATCTCGGCCTTCGTCGTCGATGCCGGCACGCCGGGCTTCGAGGTCGCCGAGCGCATCGACGTGATCGCGCCGCACCCGTTGGCGCGGCTGCGCTTCAAAGGCTGCCGCGTGCCGCTGTCGCAGCGCCTGGGTGCGCCCGGCGAAGGATTCAAGCTCGCGATGCGCACGCTGGACATCTTCCGCACGTCGGTGGCGGCGGCGGCGCTGGGCTTCGCGCGGCGCGCGTTGCACGAGGGGCTGCAGCGCGCGAAGACGCGGCCGATGTTCGGCCAGCGCCTGGCCGACTTCCAGCTCACGCAGGCCAAGCTCGCGACCATGGCGACGACGATCGACAGCGCTGCGCTGCTCACCTACCGCGCCGCCTGGCAGCGCGACCAGGGGCGCACGGTGACGCGCGAGGCGGCGATGGCCAAGCTGGCCGCCACCGAGGGTGCACAGCAGGTCATCGACGCGGCGCTGCAGCTGTGGGGCGGCGCGGGCGTCGTGCACGGGCAGGTCGTCGAGTCGCTCTACCGCGAAATCCGCGCGCTGCGCATCTACGAAGGGGCCACCGAGGTGCAGCAGCTGATCATCGGCCGCGATCTCCTCAAGGATGCATGACGTGGGCAGCGCACACGTGGACACCTTCGCCGCCGACCACCTGCCGCCGCGCGAGCAGTGGCCGGATTTCGTCTTCGACGGTCCGGACCTGCAGTTCCCGGCGCAGCTGAACTGCGCCACCGAGCTGCTCGACCGCTGGGTCGCGGCCGGGCAGGGCGATCGGCTTGCCGTGCTCGGCGAGGGCGTGCGCTGGAGCTATGCCGGGCTGCAGGCGCAAGCCAACCGCATCGCGCGCGTGCTGGTCGAGGACCTGGGCCTCGTGCCGGGCAACCGCGTGCTGCTGCGCGGGCCGAACTCGCCGATGCTTGCGGCCTGCTGGTTCGGCGTCGTCAAGGCCGGCGGCATCGCGGTCGGCAGCATGCCGCTGCTGCGGGCCAAGGAGTTGACGCAGATCGTCGCCAAGGCCGAGATCAGCCACGCGCTGTGCGACGCGCGGCTGGCCGACGAACTGGCGCTCGCGCGCCCCGGCTGCCCGACGCTGCGCCACGTGCTGCACTTCCACGGCGACGCGGCGGACGGTCTCGAGGCGCGCGCCGCGGCGAAGCCGAGCGATTTCGACAACGTGCCGACCGCCGCAGAGGACACCTGCCTGATCGCGTTCACCTCGGGCACGACCGGCCAGCCGAAGGGCACGATGCACTTCCACCGCGACGTGATGGCGGCCTGCGCCTGCTGGCCGAAGCACGTGCTGCGCGCGAATGCCGACGACGTCTTCATCGGCAGCCCGCCGCTCGCGTTCACCTTCGGGCTCGGCGGGCTGCTGCTGTTCCCGCTCTCGATCGGCGCCGCCGCCGCGCTGATCGAGCGGCCGTCGCCGGAGGCGCTGCCGGCCGCGATCGACAAGTACCGCGCGAGCGTGCTGTTCACCGCGCCGACCTCGTACCGCGCCATGGCCGGCAAGCTCGCGGGGCACGACATCTCCTCGTTGCGCAAGTGCGTCGCCGCCGGCGAGGCGCTGCCGGCCGCAACGCGCGCGCTGTGGAAGGAGGCGACCGGCATCGAGATCATCGACGGCATCGGTTCGACCGAGATGCTGCACATCTTCATCTCGCACGACGAGGCGCATGCCCGGCCCGGCGCCACCGGCACGGCGGTGCCGGGCTACACCGCCTGCGTGCTCGACGAACGCGGCCGACCGCTGCCACGCGGGCAGGTGGGCCGTCTCGCGGTCAAGGGGCCGACCGGCTGCCGCTACCTGGCGGACCCGCGCCAGACCGAGTACGTGCAGCACGGCTGGAACGTGACGGGCGATGCCTACCTGCTCGACGAGGATGGCAGCTTCGTCTACCAGGCCCGCACCGACGACATGATCGTCAGCGGCGGCTACAACATCGCCGGGCCGGAGGTCGAGGGCGCGCTGCTGCTGCACCCAAAGGTGGCCGAGTGCGGCGTGGTCGGCGCGGCCGACGAGGAGCGCGGGCAGATCGTCAAGGCCTTCGTCGTGCTGCGGCCGGGCCACCTGCCGTCGCCGGACCTCGTGCGCGAGTTGCAGGACTTCGTCAAGCAGACCATCGCACCCTACAAGTACCCGCGGGCGATCGAGTTCCGCGACACGCTGCCACGCACCGAGACCGGCAAGCTGCAGCGCTTCCGATTGAGAACAGCATGATTCAAGTCTTGCAACCGGACGGATGGGAGAAGCCGCGCGGTTACGCGAACGGTGTCGCAGCCGAGGGACGGCTGGTGTTCGTGGCCGGCCAGATCGGCTGGAACGCAGCGCAGCGTTTCGAGAGCGACGACTTCGTCGCGCAGGTGCGGCAGGCGCTGGCCAACGTCGTCGCGGTGCTCGCCGAGGCGGGTGCGCGGCCCGAGCACATCGTGCGCATGACCTGGTACGTGACCGACAAGCGCGAATACCTCTCGCGCGGCCGCGAGGTCGGTGCGGTGTTCCGCGAACTGATCGGCGTCTACCACGCGGCGATGAGTGCCGTCGAGGTCAGCGCGCTGATGGAGGAGCGCGCGCAGGTCGAGATCGAGGTCACCGCGGTCGTGCCGCACTGATCTTCCACTCCGTGACGCATTTCATGCGCTGCCCCTTCTCCTGATCAGTCTGGCCCACGGCGTGCTAACGGCTGCGGTCGAGCCGCGTCCGTTGGGGACGGCGGCCGCCAGAGACCAGGGAGAAAGCATGTCAGGGATCCGGGGCGTCACGCGACGCACCATGCTGGTGGCGGGTGCACTCGCCAGCGCAACCTTGTTGGGCGCGTGCTCGCGCACGCCCGATGTCATCAAGATCGGCGTGGGTCAGCCGCTGAGCGGGCCGCTCGCCGCGCTGGGGCGAGACCTCGCCAACGGCGTGCAGATGGCGGTCGACGAGATCAATGCCGCCGGCGGCGTGAGCATGAACGGCAAGGCCGTCCGGCTCGAGGTAGTGACCGCGGACGACCGGTCCGATCCCGAGGCCGGGGTCGCGGCGGCGCGCCAGCTGGCGGAGGCCGGCGTGCTGGTCGCCGTGGCGCACCTGAACTCGGGCGTCAGCATCCCGGCCGCGGCGGTCTATGCGGAGGCGGGCATCCCGCAGCTCGCGATCTCGACCAAGCCCGACTACACGCGGCTCGGCCTGCCCACCACGCTGCGCCTGGTCGCGAGCGACGACCTGCAGTCGCGTGCGCTCGGCAGCTACGCGACGCAGATGCCGGGCGTGGAGCGGGTGGCCGTGGTCGACGACAACACCCCCTACGGCAAGGGACTGGCCGACAGCTCGGCCAAGGTGATCGCCGAGGCCGGCCGGAAGATCACCGTGCGCCGCTCGTACGACGACAAGACGACCGACTTCGCGGCGCTGGTGCAGGAGCTGAAGAGCACCGACACGCAGCTCTTCGTCACCACGCTGTCGGACTTCCAGGTCGAGGCGCTGATCGAGCAGCTGGTGCGCGCCGGCATGGCGCAGATGCGCATCCTCGGCGGAGACACGATCAAGACCGACCGCATGATCAAGTCCGCCGGCAGGATCGCCGGCGTGTACGCCACCTCGTCGATCCTCGAGGCCCGTGAGTTCATGGCGGGGCGCGGTTTCCTGGAGCGCTTTCGCGCGCGGTTCAAGGGCGAGCCGGTGTATGGCGCGCATTACGCCTACGACTCGGTGTTCGTCGTGGCCGATGCGCTCTCCCGCAATGGCTCGGCGGACAAGGCCCGGCTGCTGCAGCGCCTGAAGACCTTCGACGGCAACGCGCCGGTGACGACGACGATGCGCTTCGCCGAGGACGGAGAGCAGCGTTATGCCGCGATCGGCGTCTACCGGCTCGGCGCGGCGCTGTGGGAACCGCTGATGCGCTCGGACCAGTGGTGAACGCCCGGCGGTCGGGGTGTTGGAGACGGCGCCGGCACCGTTCATTGCCGAGTCTGCTTGGTCCGGGTGAATGATCTGGCCCGACCGCCGTCAGGAGCGACTGTAGGGGCGGCGGTTCACCCGAGTGTTTCGAAACGATCACGTTTCGATGACAAGGGTGATTGCGTGATGCGGTTGGCACCGCACTGGAGGGAGGGGCATCATCGCCCCCGGCGCACCACGACGCCGAACGACAACCAGGAGATTCCCCCCATGCACGCCCCCAGCTCGCTCTCCCGGCTGGCGCTGAGCCTCGCGCTCGCGGCCTTCAGCGCGTCCTGCGCCCTGCCGGCCGCCGCCCATCCGCCCGTCGCCCGCACGCCCGGCACGCCGCCGGGCATCGTGCTGCCGCCCACCGACGAAACGGTTCCGCCGCCACCCGCGTGGGACGGCGTGGCCTATCGCGGCGGCGTGGTGTCGGTCTCGCATCCGCTCGCCGCGAAGGCCGGCGCCGACGTGCTCGCGCGCGGCGGCAATGCCATCGATGCGGCCGCCGCGATCCAGTTCGTGCTGAACGTCGTCGAGCCGCAGTTCTCGGGCATCGGCGGTGGCGGCTTCATGATGGTCCACCTCGCCCGGCACGGAAAGACCTTCGCCATCGACGGGCGCGAGATGGCGCCGGCCGCGGCGACGCCGACGCAGTTCGTGCTCAGCGGCGTGCCCGCCAACCAGCGCTTCGTGATCGCCTCGACCAGCGGCCTCGCGGTCGGCGTGCCCGGCACGCTGGCGGTGATCGATCACGCGTTGAAACACTACGGCACGATCCGCCTGTCCGAAGCCCTGGCGCCGGCGATCGAGGTGGCCGAGAAGGGCTTCCGCATCAACCGCTTCCTCGCCGCGAACATCGCCGGCGACGGCGGCCGCACCGGCTTCCAGCCCGAGACCGCGGCGCTGTTCCGTCCCGGCGGCGTGCCGCTCGTGGAGGGTGACCTGCTGGTGCAGCCGGACCTCGCGAAGACCTTTCGCCTGATCGCGAAGCACGGGCCGCGCGTGTTCTATCGCGGCGAGATCGCGCAGGCGATCGTCGCGGCGCAGCAGCGCACCCGCACGCCGACGCCGGCCGAGGGCGTGGGCCGCATGACGCTGCAGGACCTGGCCGACTACCAGGTCAAGATCCGCGAGCCGATCCGCGTCGACTACCGCGGCTGGACCGTGGCCGACATGTCGCCGCCGTCCTCCGGCGGGCTGACGGTCGGGCAGATGCTCGAGATGGTCGAGCGCTTCCCGATCGGCGACGCCGCGCAGGGCTTCGGGTTCGGCAGCCCGACGACGCTGCACGTGATGGCCGAGGCGATGCGTCTCGCCTTCGCCGACCGCGCGGTCTGGATGGGCGACGAGGACTTCGTGCCGGTGCCGAAGGTCGGCCTGCTCGACCCGACCTACGTCGCGAGCCGCTCGGCGATGATCAGCACCACCTCGCGCATGGCCACGCCCGCGGCCGGCAACCCGCTGCCCTTCGACACGGTGCTGGACAGCGGCAAGGACCGCCGCTTCCATCCGAAGCACGACGACGACGAGCACCGGCCTTCGCACACCACCCACTACTCGGTGGTCGACAAGTGGGGCAACGTGGTCAGCTTCACGACCACGATCGAGTCCACCTGGGGCACGGGCATCACGGTGCCGGGCTACGGCTTCCTGCTCAACAACGAGCTGACCGACTTCAACTTCGATCCGGCGTTCAATGCAGAGACCGGCAACCCGGGCGCCAACGACGTCGCGGCGGGCAAGCGGCCGCGCAGCTCGATGGCGCCGGCGATCGTCTTCAAGGGCCGCGAGCCGGTGCTGGCCTACGGGTCGCCGGGCGGCTCGACGATCATCAACTCGGTGTTCAACGTGACGCTGAACCTGATCGACCACGGCATGAGCATCCAGCAGGCCATCAACGCGCCGCGCCTGTCGGTGACGAGCGCGGCCGGCACGATCTCCTGCGAAGGTGTCGAGCCGTTCATGCAGCCGAAGTTCAGCATCGCGACGCAGGACGCGCTGCGCAGCCTCGGGCACGTGGGCCTCGGCGCCGCCGGCGCGAACGGCTGCGCGGCGACGATCGGTTCGGTGCAGGGCGTGGTGATCGACCTGCGCACCGGCCGCCAGTACGGCGGGGCGGACCTGCGCCGCGAGGGCACGGTGCTCGGCCTGAAGCGCGTCAAGGCGCATGGGCCGCACCCGTCGAAGGGGCACGGCGAGGACGAGACCGAGGACTGAGCGGGGCGGCCCGCGCCGACGACCTCAGAGCGGCGGCAGGCCGTGGCGCGCGCGGGCGCGTGTGCAGGCCTCGTCGCCGAGGCCGAGCGGTGCGCGGGCACCGAACTCGCGGCACGGTGAGGGTCGCCATTCGTAGATGCCGCAGCGGGCCTGCACCCCGACCGTGCCGACCAGCGCCGCGCAGCGCGGGCGGGCGTGGTCGGTGCCACGCATCCGGCACAGCTGCGCGGTGAGCTCGATGGCCAGGCCGGCCGGAACCGAGCCACCTTCGCCCTCGAGTTCGGCGCGCGCGAAGTCGACGCGGAAGCTGGCGCAGCAGGCGCCGCAGCGGGTGCAGGGGTTGTCGGGTGCGCCCAATGGGTCGGGCAGGGGCGAACTCAGGCGGCCTCGCCGGCGTCGGCCACGCTGCGCACCACGGTGACGGTGCATCCGGCCTCGGCGGCCACCTGGGCCGACACGCTGCCCAGGTAGCGCCGCAGCGCGCCGCTGCTGCGCGCGCCCAGCACGATGTGGTCGACCTGGTTGCGCTGCGCGTAGTCGACGATCGCGGCCGCCTCGTCTGGTGCCTCGAGCACGTGGAAGGTCAGCCGGCCCTCCGGCACCTCGCGTTGCTGTTCGATCGCCTTCACGAGCGGGTGCGCCCAGTGCTTGAGCTGCACCAGCAGCTTGACATGCCGGCTGCTGCCGTCGGACTCGAGCAGTTCGTCGCTCGCGATGCGGTTGGTCTTCATCACCGTCAGGCAGGCCAGGCGCGCGCCGGGCTCGGTCTGCAGCAGGCGCTGCACGGTGTGGCGCACCGCCTCCAGCAGGCCCGGCGCGCCGGCGACATCCACCGCCGCCAGCACGATCGGGCTGCGTTCCGTCTGCTCGAGCGCGCTGGCCGGCGGCTGCGGCTCGTGGCCGAGCGTGGCGAACCAGCGCCGCAGCGCCTGCCAGCGGCCGCCGCGGCCCAGCCGGTCGGCGCGTTCTGTCAGCACGATCAGCTCGGGGTGCTGCAGTTCGAACGCAAGCTGCGCGGCGCTCTGGTGGCGCCGGGCCGGCTGCACCTCGAGGCAGCGCAGGATGACCTCCTGCAGCCAGGGCGGCAGGTCGCGCCGCAGCGCCCGCGGCGGCACCGGCTCGCGGTAGAAGCGCTGGCGCAGCCCGCGCACCGTGGTCGGCGCGCCGAACGGGCGCGCGCCGGTGGCCAGGTGGTAGAGCAGCACACCGAGCGCGAACAGGTCGCTGCGCGGGTCGTTGCGGACGAACTGCACCTGCTCGGGCGACATGTACGGGCCGGTGCCCATCGGCAGCTCGAACTCCTCGTCCAGCAGGTCGGGCAGGCGGTCGTGGCGCGACAGGCCGAAGTCGACCAGCACCGCCTCGCCGGTCGGCCGGAACATGATGTTGCTCGGCTTCACGTCGAGGTGGATCACGTGCTGCCGGTGCAGGTCGTGCAGCGCGGTCGCGACCTTCCAGCCGACCTCGATCACCTCCGCCAGCGGCAGCGGGGACTGTGCGAAGCGCGTGCGCAGCGAGTTGCCGCCGATGCACTCCATCACGATGTACGGCTGGCGCGTGAAGTCGCCCTTGGCGACGAAGCGCGGCACGTGCGTACCGGACAGCGCCGGCATGATCATCTGCTCGACCTCGAAGCCGACGATCGTGGCCGGGTCGTCGCCGCCCTTGATGCGCGGCACCTTCATGATCAGCGGCACCGGGTCGTCGTCGCCGTCGTCGACGCGCATCACCCGCCACAGGTGCGCCATGCCGCCCTGGTGCATGTGCTCGACCAGCCGGAAGCCGTCGACCACCTGCCCGGCCTCCAGCTTGCCGGGGCCGGGCCAGTGCGAGTCACTCGCCATGCTGGAGCCGCGACGCCAGGCGCTGCGGCAGGCCGGCGGCGCGTATCTTGGCGCCGGCGGCTTCCACGTCGTAGGGCACGCGGTGGTACGTCAGCGTCGAGCCCTGCGTCTCGAAGGTGGCGTAACACGCGGCCGGGTTGCCGTCGCGCGGCTGCCCGGCCGAGCCGGGAATGACCAGCCAGCGGCGCTGCTCCGACAGCGGGATCGGCATGCCGGGCGACGGCACGAAGTCGCCGACCTTGCCCGTGCCGCTGAGGTGGAAGAGCTTCGGGTCGTGCACGTGGCCGCAGAAGGTGAAACGCGCGTCGGTGGCCTGCAGGCTGCGCACCGCCTCCACGCGGCCGACCACGTAGACCCACTCGCTGGGTGCGAAGGCGTTCGCGTGCACGTAGAGCCGGTCGCCTTCGGCCACCTGCATCGGCAGGCCGGCGAGGAAGGCGATCTGCTCGCGGGTCAGGCGCGCCAGGGTCCACTCGACCACCTGGCGGGCTTCCGGAATCATGGTCGGCAGCGGGCCCTGCGCCACGGCCGCATCGTGGTTGCCCATCACCGCGACCGCGCCCTGCGCGACGAATTCGCGCAGCCGGTCCACGACCCAGCCCGGGTCGGCGCCGTAGCCGACGAAGTCGCCCAGGAAGGCATAGCGCTGCACGCCCTGCGCCTTCGCGTGCGCCAGCACGGCCTCGACCGCCTCGCGGTTTGCGTGCAGGTCGGTGATCAGCGCGATCTTCATGGGCGGGCGGCGTCGTGCGGGGAGCGGGCGGGCCGAGCGCCGGGCGAACCGATCATCCGATGCGCCCGAGCAGCAGGTACTCCATCAGCGCCTTCTGCACGTGCATCCGGTTCTCCGCCTCGTCCCAGACCACGGACTGCGGCCCGTCGATCACCTCGGCCTCGACCTCCTCGCCGCGGTGCGCCGGCAGGCAGTGCATGAACAGCGCGTCGGGCTGCGCCGCGGCCATCATCTCGCGGTTCACGCACCAGTCGGCGAAGGCCTTCTGGCGCGCCTCGTTCTCGGCCTCGTAGCCCATGCTGGTCCAGACGTCGGTGGTCACCAGGTGCGCGCCGCGGCAGGCGTCCAGCGGGCGCTTGAAGACCTGCACGCAGTCCTTGTTGCTGACCCCGGCGACCTTGGCGTCGATCTCGTAGCCGCGCGGCGTGCTGACGTGCAGCGTGAAGCCGAGGATGTCGGCCGCCTGCAGCCAGGTGTTGGCCATGTTGTTGCCGTCGCCGACCCAGGCCACGGTGCGGCCCTTGATCGAGCCGCGCTGCTCGATGAAGGTGAAGATGTCCGCCAGGATCTGGCACGGGTGGTACTCGTTGGTCAGCCCGTTGATGACGGGCACCCGGGAATGCGCCGCGAAGCCTTCGAGCTTGCTCTGCTCGTAGGTGCGGATCATCACCAGGTCGACCATGCGGCTGATCACGCGCGCGCTGTCCTCGACCGGTTCGGCGCGGCCGAGCTGGCTGTCGCCGGTGGTCAGGTGCACCACCGAGCCGCCCATCTGGTACATGCCGGCCTCGAAGCTGACACGCGTGCGCGTGCTGGCCTTCTCGAAGATCATCGCCAGCGTGCGGTCGGTCAGCGGCTGGTATTTCTCGTAGTTCTTGAAGCGTTTCTTGATGATCGCGGTGCGCTCGAACAGGTAGGCGTACTCCTCGGCGCGCAGGTCCTTGAACTGCAGGTAATGCTTCATCAGGCTCATGCCCGGTTTCATGACTGCGGCTTCTCGGCCAGGAAGGCCTTCACCAGCGGCACCAGGATCGCGACCATCTGCGCCGCCTCGTCCGCCGACAGGATCAGCGACGGCACGAGCCGGATCACCTTGTCGGCGGTCACGCTCAGCAGCAGGCCGGCCTGCGCAGCGCGCCCGAGCAGTTCGCCGCACGGCCGCGCCAGCTCGATGCCGAGCATCAGGCCCTGGCCGCGCACCTCGACGACGCCGGCCACGCCGCCCAGCTCGCGCTGCAGCGCCTCCTTCAGCTGCCCGCCGACGCGCGCGGCGTTCTCGAGCAGGCCGTCCTCCTCCATGATGCGCAGCGTCTCGACGCCGGCGCGCATCGCGAGCGGGTTGCCGCCGAAGGTGGTGCCGTGATTGCCCGGGCCGAACACGTCGGCCGCGCGTGGGCCGCAGACCACCGCGCCGACCGGCACGCCGGAGCCCAGGCCCTTGGCCAGCGGCATCACGTCCGGGCGGATGCCGGCCCACTGGTGCGCGAACCACTTGCCGGTGCGGCCCAGCCCGCACTGCACCTCGTCGAGCATCAGCAGCCACCCGCGCTCGTCGCACAGCTTGCGTACGGCGCGCAGGTAGTCGACCGTGGCCGGGTTGATGCCGCCTTCGCCCTGGATCACCTCCAGGAAGACCGCGACGATGTTCGGGTTGGTCGCCGCCAGCTTCTCGATCGCCGGCACGTCGTTCAGCGGCACGCGCGGGAAGCCCTCGACCAGCGGGCCGAAGCCGGCCTGCACCTTCGGGTTGCCGGTGGCCGAGAGCGTCGCGATCGAGCGCCCGTGGAAGGCCCGCTCGTAGACGACGATCTCGGGGCGCTCGATGCCCTTGTCGTGGCCGAACTTGCGCGCGATCTTGATCGCCGCCTCGTTGGCTTCCAGGCCGGTGCTGCAGAAGAACACTTTCGACAGACCCGACAATTCGCACAACTTCGCCGCCAACTGCTCCTGCAGCGGCACGTGGTAGTAGTTCGAGCTGTGGATCAGCTTGCCGATCTGCTCCTGCAGGGCCGGTACCAGGCGGGGGTGCGCATGCCCCAGCGTGTTGACGGCGATGCCGCCCAGGCCGTCGAGGTACTTGCGCCCCTCGGTGTCCCAGACCCAGCAGCCCTGGCCGTGCGAGAGCGCGAACGGCAGGCGGCCATAGGTCTGCATCACGTGCGGGTCGGGGCTCGCAGGCAGTTTTTCCGGGGCATTCATCGCACTCTCCGTCACGGCAGGAGCGAAGAATTCTAAGGGTCGGCCCGGATCCGGCCGATAAGCGGGCATGGGTGCGTTCGAACCGGGCATCAGCCTTGCTGCGCTGCAACACATTGACGGCACAATACCGGCTGCGCAGCGGCGGCTGCTGTGGGTCGAGCCGTCGCTGTGGCCGGCGCCCGCGCCGGCCGGATCCACGATGAGCCCCACCAAACCCCGCGAAGTCTTCATCCAGGGCGTCACGCTCGAAGGCCGCCCGTTCCGCCCGAGCGACTGGGCCGAGCGCCTGGCCGGCGCGATGTCCTGCTTCCGCCCGGACGGCGTGCGCGGCCGCATCGGCGACTTCATCGGCTATTCGCCGTACTGCGTGCCGCGCGTGATCGGCGGCGTGAAGTGCGTGATCGTCAACGAGGCACTGAAGGACATCGAGCCGATGGCCTGGGACTTCGTGATGAACTTCGCCCGCGACAACCACCTGCAGGTGTCGGACGCCTGCCTGCTGCCGGGAGAGCGTCCCTGACGCCACCGGTCAGCCCGGAAATGCAGAAGGGCTCGCGTCTGCGAGCCCTTCGTCCATCCGGAGGCGCCGTTCGGCGCCGGCCGATCAGGCTGCGGCGGCGAGCGCCTTGACCTTGGCGGCCAGGCGGCTCTTGTGCCGGGCGGCCTTGTTCTTGTGGAAGATGCCCTTGTCGGCCACCGAGTCGATCACGCTCTGGGCCGTCTTGAAGAGGTCCGTCGCCTTGGCCTTGTCGCCGGCGGTCACGGCCTTCTGCACGTTCTTGATGACGGTGCGGAACTGCGAGCGCAGCGCGGTGTTGGCGGCGTTGAGCTTGACGTCCTGGCGCGCGCGCTTGCGGCCCGACGCGATGCGGACGGTCTTCTTCTTGGCTTTGGATGACGTGGCCATGCTGCTTGGGGTGTGTGCCCGGGGCTGGGTGGAGCAAAGACCGCGAGTATAGCAGGTTTCTGTCGGCGGCCGCCGGCTCCCTATAATCCGCCGCCTTCATGAACCTGCTGCGGGCCGCCTCCACCGTATCGCTGTTCACGCTCGCCTCGCGCATCACCGGGCTGGCCCGCGAGGCCATCGTCGCCGCCACCTTCGGCGCCGGCGCGTGGATGGACGCCTTCCAGGTTGCCTTCCGGATCCCGAACCTGCTGCGCCGGTTGTTTGCGGAAGGGGCGTTCTCGCAGGCCTTCGTGCCCATCCTGGCCGAGACCCGCGCGAAGGACGGCGACGCCGTCACGCACCAGCTGATCGATGCGGTGGCCACGGCGCTGTTCTGGGCGCTGCTGGTGGCCTGCGTGGTCGGGGTGGCGGCTGCACCGGTGATCGTCTGGCTGATGGCCGCTGGCCTCGAGCGCTTCGACGGCGCGGTCCTGATGACCCGGGTGATGTTCCCGTACATCGGCTTCATGTCGCTGGTCGCGCTGTCCGCCGGCATCCTGAACACCTGGAAGCGCTTCGCCGTGCCGGCGGCCACGCCGGTGCTGCTGAACCTGGCCGTGATCGCCGCCGCCTGGGGGCTGGCGCCGCTGCTGCGCCGGCACGGCCTGGAACCGATCCTGGCCCTGGCCGGCGGCGTGATGGCCGGCGGGGCGCTGCAACTCGCTGTCCAGGTGCCGGCGCTGCGCCGTCTCGGCGTGCTGCCGCGTGTCGGGCTGGCGCCGGCGGCGGTGCGCGCGGCCTGGACCCATCCGGGCGTGGCCCGCGTGCTGCGCCAGATGGCGCCGGCGCTGCTGGGGGTGTCGGTCGCCCAGCTGTCGCTGCTGATCAACACCCAGATCGCCTCGCACCAGGGTGTCGGCGCGGTGTCCTGGCTGACCTACGCCGACCGGCTGATGGAGTTTCCCACCGCGCTGCTGGGCGTGGCGCTGGGGGCCGTGCTGCTGCCGCAGCTGTCGGCGGCACAGGCGCGCGCGGAGCCGGGCGAGTACTCCGGGTTGCTCGACTGGGGCCTGCGGCTGGTGCTGCTGCTGGCCCTGCCCTGCGCGGCGGCGCTGCTGCTGTTCCCGAAGCCGCTGATCGCGGTGCTGTACCACTACGGCGCCATCACCGCGCAGGACGTCGACCGTACCGCGTTGGCGCTGATGGGTTACGGCGTCGGGCTGATGGGGTTGGTCGGCGTGAAGATCCTGGCGCCGGGGTTCTACGCGCGGCAGGACATCCGTACGCCGGTGCGCATCGCGATCGTCGTACTGGCGCTGACGCAGCTGATGAACCTGATCTTCGTGCCGCGCCTCGGCCACGCGGGGCTCGCGCTGTCGATCGGGCTCGGCGCGCTGATCAACGCCGGCTGGCTGTTCGTGGGGCTGCGCCGTGCCGGGCTGTACGCGCCGGCGCCGGGCTGGCTCGCGTTCGGCCTGCGCGTGCTGCTGGCCACCGCGGTGATGGGGGCGGGCCTGGCCTGGGCCGCCCAGGCGATCGACTGGCTGGGCCTGCGGGCCCATCCCTGGCAGCGTGTCGGTCTGATGGCGGCCTGCCTGGCCGGAGCCGTGGCGCTGTACTTCACCTGCCTGCGGGCCACCGGGATGAAGCTTCGACAATTCGCGCACCGCGGCTAAACTGAGGCCATGGCCGGACCGCTGCAATTCGAGGCGCCCAGTGCGCTCGAGTACTTCGCTGCGCTGGTCGCCGACGACGAGAGTCTGTCACTGGTCGAGGCGGCCGCCTCGATCGCTCAGGACGAATACCCCGACCTGGACATGCAGGCCGTGCTGGCCGAGATCGATGCGCTGGCCGAACGCTTGCGGCGCCGCATCCCGGCCGACGCGGTGCCCGTGCAGCGGCTGCGCTGGCTGAACCGCTTCTTCTTCCAGGAGCTCGGGTTCGCCGGCAACGTCAACGACTACTACGACCCGTCCAACAGCTACCTCAACCGGGTGCTCAGTACGCGCCGCGGCATCCCGATCACGCTCGCCGTGGTCTACATCGAGCTGGCCACGCAGATCGGCCTGACGGCCCGCGGCGTCTCGTTTCCCGGCCACTTCCTGATCAAGCTGAAGATGCCGCAGGGCGAGGTCGTGATCGACCCGTTCACCGGTCAGTCGCTGTCGCGCGAGGAACTGGACGAACTGCTGCTGCCGTACAAGCGCAACCGCGGCCTGCTCGGCGACTTCGACGCGCCGCTGGGCCTGTTCCTGCAGGCCGCGCCGGCACGCGACGTGGTGGCGCGCATGCTGCGCAACCTGAAGGAGATCCACCGCAGCGCCGAGGACTGGCGGCGCCTGCTGGCCGTGCAGCAGCGCCTGGTGGTGCTGCTGCCGCAGGCCTGGGAGGAGCGCCGCGACCGCGGGCTCACCTATGCCGAGCTGGGTCAGGACGGCGCCGCCGCGCGCGACCTGGCCGACTACCTCGATCATGCCGGCGACGTGCAGGATCGCGCCGCGATCAGCGCGCGGCTGGCCGAACTGCGCCAGCGCGGCACGCCGCGCCTGCATTGAAGCCGGCCGAAGGCCGGGCCGCCCGCGGGAGGCCGCCGGGGGCGGCCGCTTAGAATCGCCCGCCTGCCCCGGCATGCCCATGCCGATCCCTCTGCGCCCGCATGACGCTTTCTCCCGCCCAACGCCAATCGCTGACCTGGTTCGGCATCGCGCTCGCCGCGCTGTTCCTGATCTGGCTGCTGGCCCCGGTGCTGACGCCGTTCGTCGTCGGCGCGGTGCTCGCCTACGCGCTGCACCCGGCCGTCGAGCGGCTGGCGGCCCGTCGCGTGCCGCGCCTCGTGGCGGTGCTGCTGGTCGAGGTGCTGTTCATCATCTGCCTGCTCGCGGTGCTGCTGCTGATCGTGCCGGTGATCTCGAAGGAACTGCCGCTGCTGCGCGAGCAGATCCCGACCCTGGCCGACCGGCTGAACCACAACCTGTCGCCCTGGCTGGCGCAGTTTGGCATCCAGGTCCAGCTGGACATTCCCGGCATCAAGGCCTTCGTGCTGAAGTACCTGGACGCCAACCTGGAGGACTGGCTGGGCACGGTGCTCAGCTCGGCACGCATCGGCGGCTCGATCCTGCTCGCGGTCGTCGGCAACGCGGTGCTCGTGCCGGTGGTGCTGTTCTACCTGCTGATCGACTGGCCGCAGATCGTCGAGCGCACGCAGGCGCTGATTCCCCGCCAGCGGCTGGCCGGGGTGGCCGCGTTCCTGTCGGACTGCGACGCCGTGCTCGGCCAGTACCTGCGCGGCCAGTTGCTCGTGATGCTGATCCTGGCGGCCTTCTACAGCATCGGCCTGGCGCTGTTCCGCTTCGACCTGGCGCTGCCGGTGGGCGTGTTCACCGGGCTGGCGATGTTCATTCCCTACCTCGGCTTCGGTCTCGGCCTGCTGCTCGCGCTGCTGGCCGGAGTGCTGCAGTTCGCCAACTGGTACGGCGTGGTCGCGGTCGCGGTGGTGTTCGGCATCGGCCAGGTGGTCGAGAGCTTGTACCTGACGCCGCGCCTGGTCGGTGAGCGCATCGGCATGGACCCGCTGATGGTGATCTTCGCGCTGCTCGCGTTCGGCCACCTGTTCGGCTTCGTCGGCGTGCTGATCGCGCTGCCGCTGAGCGCCGTGCTGGTGGTGGCGGTGCGGCGCGTGCGCACGCTGTACCTCGACAGCCCGCTGTACAAGGGATGAAGCAGCTGCCGCTGGCCATCGGCGCCCTCGGCGCAGGACCCGAACAGAGCTTCGATTCCTTCACGCCGGGCGGCAACGCGGCCGTGCTGGCCCATCTGGCCGGGTTCGGCGCCGGGTCGGCCCCGGTCTATCTCTGGGGGCCGCCGGGCAGCGGCAAGACGCACCTGCTGCGGGCGCTGCAGCGCCGCGCCGAGACGCGCGGCGAACGCGCCGCCTGGTTCGGCGCCGACGATCCGCTGCCGTGGGAACTCGCCGAGGACTGCGTGCTGGCCCTGCTGGATGACTGCGAGGTGCTCGACGAGGCGCACCAGCAGGCCGCGTTCGCGCTGTTCGTGCAGGCGCTGGCGCAGGGCGTCGCGGTGGCGGCGGCCGGCCGCCTGCCGCCGGTGGACCTCCCGCTGCGCGAAGACCTGCGCACCCGGCTCGGCTGGGGCCCGGTGTTCGGGCTGCAGCCGCTGGACGAGGCGGCCGTGCGGGCGACGCTGCGCCGCGAGGCCGACCGGCGCGGCATCTTCCTGTCCGACGAGGTGATGGGCTACCTGCTGACGCGCTTCGAGCGCGACCTGACGCACCTGATGCGGCAGCTGGCCCAGCTCGACCGCTTCTCGCTGGCCAACAAGCGGGCGATCACGGTGCCGCTGCTCAAGCAGATGATGGCCGAGGAGCGCGAGGCGTGAACCTGACGCTGTTCGATCTCGACGAGACTCTGCTGCCGCTCGACTCCGACCACGCCTGGGGCGAGTTCATGATCCGGCTCGGCTGGGTCGACGAGGCGGGCTTCCGCCGCCGCAATGACGAGTTCTTCGCCCAGTACAAGGCCGGCGCGCTGGACATCCACGCCTACGTCGCCTTCACGACCGAGCCGCTGCGGCAGCGCGAGCCGCAGCAATGCGCGCAGGCGCAGGCGCAGTTCATGCGCGAAGTGATCGGCCCCGCGCTGCGGCCGGCGGCGCTCGAGCTGGTGCGGTCCCACCAGGCCGCCGGCGACCGCATCGCGCTGGTCACCGCGACCAACGACTTCGTCACCGCACCGATCGCGCGCGCCTTCGGCATCGCCGAGCTGATCGCCGTGCGGCTGGAGCGCGGCCCCGGGGGTACCATCACCGGTCGCATCGACGGCACGCCGAGCTACCGCGAAGGCAAGGTGACCCGCGTCGACCAGTGGCTGGCCGCCGCCGGCGGCGACTGGGGCGATTTCGAGCGGACTTGCGTCTACAGCGACTCGCCGAACGACCTGCCGCTGCTCGAGCGTGCGACCGACCCGGTGGCGACCAATCCGTCGCCGGCGCTGGAGGCGATCGCACGCGAGCGCGGCTGGCGCATCCTGAGACTCTTCGAATGATCAAGAAATTCATCGACAAGCTGCTCGGCAAGTCCCCCCGGGGCGGCTCGCCGCTCGGCAAGCGTGTCGAGATCCCCGCCGTCGAGCACGGCATCGACAAGGCGCTGGTCGACGATCGTGCGATCAAGGTCGTCACGACCCTGGCCGAGGCCGGCCACGAGGCCTACATCGTCGGTGGGGCGGTGCGCGACCTGCTGCTCGGCCTGCGGCCGAAGGACTTCGACGTCGCGACCGACGCCACCCCGGAGCAGGTCAAGGCGCTGTTCCGCCGCGCCTTCATCATCGGCCGGCGCTTCCGCATCGTGCACGTCGTGTTCGGCCGCGGGCGCGAGCACGAGGTGATCGAGGTCTCGACCTTCCGGGCACTGATCGACGCGGCCGCGGCCGAGCAGGTCGGCGGCAACGAGAAGACCTCCAAGGGCGACCTGGCCGGCAAGAGCAGCGCGGTCGATGCGAGCGGGCGCGTGCTGCGCGACAACGTCTGGGGACCCCAGATCGAGGACGCGGCGCGGCGCGACTTCACCGTCAACGCGATGTACTACGACCCGCAGCGCGAGATCGTGGTCGACTACCACGGCGGCCTGGCCGATGCGCGCAAGAAACTGCTGCGCATGATCGGCGACCCGGTGACGCGCTACCGCGAGGACCCGGTGCGCATCATCCGCGTGGTGCGCTTCGCGGCCAAGCTGGGCTTCGAGATCGAGCCGAAGACCCGGGCGCCGATCCGCGAGATGGCGGCGCTGCTGGACAACGTGCCGCAGTCGCGCACCTTCGACGAGATGATCAAGTTGCTGCAGACCGGCCACGCGCTGGCCAGCATCGAGCAGCTGCGCAAGCAGGGCCTGCACCGCGGCGTGTTCCCGGTGCTCGATGTCGCGCTCGACGAGGCGCAGCGGCACGACGGCCGCGAGAAGTTCGTGCAGCTCGCGCTCGCGGACACCGACCGCCGCGTCGGCGAGGGCAAGCCGGTCGCGCCGAGCTTCATGCTCGCCTGCATGCTGTGGCACGACGTGCTGGACGGCTGGCAGAAGGCCAAGGCCCGCGGCGAGGCGCCGTTCCCGGCGCTGCAGCAGGCGGTGGACGCCGCCTTCGACGCCCGCATCGGCGACATCTCCGGGCGCGGCAAGCTTGGCGCCGACATGCGCGAGATCTGGATGATGCAGCCGCGTTTCGAGCGCCGCACCGGGCAGGGGCCGCACACGCTGGTCGAGCAGCCGCGCTTCCGGGCCGGCTTCGACTTTCTGCGTCTGCGCGCCGATGCCGGCGAGGTCGACGCGGAGCTCGCCGAGTGGTGGGAGGACTTCTCGCTCGGCGACGACGAGGAGCGCGCCGCGCTGCTGGACCTGGCCCGCGAACGCGAGCAGGCGGCCCGGCGCGGCGCCCCGGCGGCGGCGCCGGATGCGCCGCGCAAGAAGCGCCGGCGCCGGCGCAAGCCGGCCGGCGGCGCGGCGGGCGAGGGCTCGGCTGGCGACGAGGCGCCCGAAGCGGCCGGCGCGGACACGCCAGCAGCGCCGGGCACCGGCGGCTAGCGTGACCACGCCGGCGCGGCAGGCGGCGGCGGGGTGCCCGTGACATGGCACGCGCCTGGATCGGCCTTGGCGCCAACCTCGGGGATGCCCGGGCGGCCATCGAGGCGGCGCTGCAGGCGCTCCGGGCGCTACCGGATTCGACGCTGCTGCGGCGATCATCCCTGTACCGCAGTGCACCAATCGATTCGTCCGGGCCGGACTACCTGAACGCGGTCGCCGAACTGGAAACGGCCCTGGCGCCGCACGACCTGCTGGCCCGCCTGCAGGCCATCGAGCAGGACCACGGGCGCGAGCGGCCGTACCGCAACGCGCCGCGCACCCTCGACCTCGACCTGCTGCTGGTCGACGACCGGGTGCTGGCGACCGACGACCTGGTGCTGCCGCACCCGCGCCTGCACGAGCGCGCCTTCGTGCTCGCGCCGCTGGCGGAGCTGGCGCCGGCGCTGGCCGTGCCGGGGCACGGGCAGGTAGACGCACTGCTCGCGCTGGTGGCGGGGCAGCGCATCGAGCGCCTGGAAAGCTGAGGCCGGGCGGCTACACTCGCGGCCGATGACGGTTTGATGACCGTTGCGTGATACGAGGTCGTGATGCTGTTTGGCAAGCTGCTGCCGCGCGAAGGCAACTTTTTCGAGCTGTTCAACCAGCATGGCGGGCACATCGTCGAAGGCGCCCGGGCCTTCATCCTGCTGATCCAGAACTATGCCGATCCGGTGCTGCGCGAGAAGTACGCCAACGAGGTGGGCAACGCAGAGCGCAGCGCCGACCGCGTCACGGCCGAGGTGAACCGGCTCCTGCACAAGACCTTCATCACGCCGATCGACCGCGAGCAGATCCACGGCCTGATCAACGCGATGGACGACATCCTCGACCTGCTGCAGGACGCGACGGAGACCATGTCGCTGTACGACGTGCACCAGATGACGGAAGAGGTGCTGCGCCTGGGCGACCTGTCGGCCAAGTGCTGCGAGCGGGTGCAGCATGCCGTCTCGCTGCTGGCAAAGATCAGCCAGCCGGACACCGCCGAAGCCGCGATCAAGACCTGCGAGGAGATCGACAAGCTGGAATCGGATGCCGACCGCGTGATGCGCGCGGCGATGTCCAAGCTGTTCCGCGAAGAGACCGACGTGCGCGAGCTGATCAAGCTGAAGACCATCTACGAGCAGCTGGAGTCGATCTCCGACCGCTGCGAGGACGTGGCGAACCTGATCGAGGGCGTGGTCCTCGAGAACTCCTGAAGCCGGCGCCGCAGGCTTCGCATGGAATCGGTCCAAGCGGCTTTCTGGGTCGTCGCGCTGCTGGTCGTGCTGGCGGTGGCGTTCGACTTCATGAACGGCTTCCACGACGCCGCGAACTCGATCGCGACCGTCGTCTCCACCGGCGTGCTGAAGCCGCAGCAGGCGGTGCTGTTCGCGGCCTTCTTCAACGTGGTGGCGATCTTCCTGTTCCAGCTGAAGGTCGCGGCCACGGTCGGCAAGGGCATCGTCATGCCGGGGATCGTCGACCACCACGTGGTGTTCGGCGCGCTGATCGGGGCGATCTTCTGGAACATCGTCACCTGGTGGTACGGCATCCCGTCGAGTTCGTCGCACGCGCTGATCGGCGGCATCGTCGGCGCGGTGATCGCCAAGGCCGGCGTCGGCGCGCTGATCGGCGGCGGCGTGCTCAAGACCGTCGCGTTCATCTTCGTCTCGCCGGCGCTCGGTTTCCTGCTCGGCTCGCTGCTGATGGTGCTGGTGGCGCACCTGTTCCGGCGCGCCTCGCCACTGCGCGTGGACAACTGGTTCCGCCGCCTGCAGCTCGTCTCGGCGGGCCTGTACAGCCTGGGCCACGGCGGCAACGACGCACAGAAGACGATCGGCATCATCTGGATGCTGCTGATCGCCACCGGCTACAGCGCCGCCAGCGACCGGCTGCCGCCCAGCTGGGTGATCTGGGTCTGCTACATCGCGATCGGCCTGGGCACGATGTTCGGCGGCTGGCGGATCGTCAAGACGATGGGCCAGAAGATCACCAAGCTCAAGCCGGTGGGCGGCTTCTGCGCCGAGACCGGCGGGGCGCTGACGCTGTTCCTGGCCACCGGGCTGGGCATCCCGGTCTCGACGACCCACACCATCACCGGCGCGATCGTCGGCGTCGGCTCGGTGCGCAGCCCCTCGGCGGTGCGCTGGGGCGTGGCCGGCAACATCGTCTGGGCCTGGATCTTCACGATCCCGGCGTCGGCCCTGGTGGCCGGCCTGTTCTACTGGGTCGGCGTCGCGCTGTTCAGCTGACGCCCGCGCTCCACTCGAAGTAGCGCTGGCCGCTGAAGGCGACGGTGGCCATCAGCACGCCCGCACCGAGCATCAGCGCGAGGATCACGCCGAACACCACCCCCCAGCCGCTGACGTGCGCCGGCCCGGCAGCGTTGTGGCGGGCGTTCCATTTCTCGTCGGGCGTCAGCCCGTAGACGATCGCCGCCAGCATCGTGCCGGCCAGCATCAGGCCGAGCAGCGGGATCAGCACCCAGGCGAGGCGGTCGTCCTGGCCGAGTTCCAGCATCCGGCGCACACCGTACAGGCCGGTCAGCGTCGGCAGCGGGAACAGCCAGCCCCAGGGGTCGCGGAAGCCGTGGAGGTAGAAGCGGTGCAGCCCGAGGCTGCCGCCGACCAGCGCGATCCAGGTGGCCAGCGTCTTGGACCGGTAGGCGCCGCTCATCGGTCCACCGGGTCGGCGCCGTGGCCGAGCCCGAGGCTCTTCTGCATGAGCACCACGTCCAGCCAGCGGCCGAACTTCCAGCCGGCGGCGCGCAGCACGCCGGTGTGCTCGAAGCCCAGGCTTCGGTGCACCCCGATCGAGCCGGCGTTGGCCGCGTCGCCGATCACCGCCAGCATCTGGCGCGATCCTGCCTCCTCGCAGCGTGCCAGCAGTTCGGCCAGCAGCAAGCGGCCAATACCCTGGCCCCGCGCCGCGTCGGCGAGGTAGATCGAGTCCTCGACGCAGAAGCGGTAGGCTCGGCGCGGCCGGAAATGGTTGGCGTAGGCGTAGCCGAGTACGGTGCCGGCGCGTTCGGCCACCAGCCAGGGCAGGCCCTTGGACAGCACGTCGGCGCGGCGGCGGCCCATCTCGGCCGCGTCGGGCACGTCGATCTCGAAGGTGCCGGTGCCGTTCTCGACATGCCAGGCGTAGATGGCGGTGACGGCGGGCAGGTCGGCGTCGGTGCTGGGGCGGATCGTGAGCGGCGTGGCAGTCATGTCGGTGCATCAGGGGCGCAGACGACTATAATGCCGGGTTTCGCTGCTGGCCTGTCATGGGACCGGCGTATCTACGGCGGCGAACCCCGATCCTCCTGCCCGGTGTGTCTCCCGGAACGGCGGATCACCGCAGATTCCGAGGACATCTCATGGTCGTGATCCGACTGGCCCGTGGCGGCGCCAAGAAGCGCCCGTTCTACAACATCGTCGTCGCCGACTCGCGCGAGCGCCGCGACGGCCGCTTCATCGAGCGTCTCGGGTTCTACAACCCGGTGGCCGCCGGTGCCGAGCAGCCGCTGCGCGTCGCGTTCGACCGCGTCGAGCACTGGACGGGCCACGGCGCCCAGATGTCGCCGACCGTCGCGCGCCTGGTCGCCCAGGCGAAGGCGGCGGCCTGAGCGTTCCGGCCGCTGCGGCCGTGACGGGCGTGTCGCCCGACACCGGGCAGTGGCCCGACGATGCCGTCGAGGTCGGCCGCATCGTCGACGCCTGGGGGATCAAGGGCTGGTTCAAGGTGCAGCCCTTCGCCAGCGATCCCCAGGCCCTCTTCTCCTCCCGCCGCTGGTTCCTGCGCGATCCCGAGGGACTGCGCCCGGGCGCGGCTTCGTTGCCGGGCCTGCTGAAGATCGTCGAGGCGCGTGAGCACGGCGAACTCGTCGTCGCGCGCGCCCACGAGTTCGACGATCGTGCGGCCGCCGAGACGCTGCGCGGCGCGCGCGTGTTCATTCCGCGGGCCAGTTTCCCGACGCCGGGCAGCGACGAGTTCTACTGGGTCGACCTGATCGGTCTGGCGGTGGTCAACCGCGCCGGCGACGATCTCGGCCGCGTGGTCGGGCTGCTCGACACCGGCCCGCACAGCGTGCTGCGGGTCCTGCCGGACGGGGCGGCCGGCGACGAGGCCGAGCGCCTGATCCCGTTCGTGGCCGCCTACGTCGATGACGTCGACCTGCCGGGCCGGCGGATCCAGGTCGACTGGGGGCTGGACTTCTGAGGCCGGCGTGCGCTTCGACGTCCTGACCCTCTTTCCGGACCTGTTCCGGCCGCACCTGGAACAGGGCATTACCCGCCGCGCCTTCGAGTCGCACCAGGTCGACGTGCACCTGTGGCCGTTGCGCGACTTCGCCGACGACAACTACCGGCGCGTGGACGACCGCCCGTACGGCGGTGGTCCCGGCATGGTGCTGCTGGCGGAACCGTTGCAGCGGGCGCTGGCCGCAGTGCGCGACGCACGCGGCGGCACGCCGGGGCCGCTGGTGCACTTCACGCCCACCGGGCGGCGGCTGGACCAGGCCCTGGTGCGTGAGTTCGCCGAAGGCAGCGGGGCGATCCTGTTGTGCGGCCGCTACGAAGGCATCGACCAGCGCTTCCTCGACCGGCACGTCGACCTCGAGGTGAGCCTGGGCGACTTCGTCCTGTCCGGCGGCGAACTGGCGGCGCTCGCGCTGCTCGACGCCGTGGCCCGGCTGCAGCCGGGGGTGCTCGGCGACGCGCAGTCGCACGCGCAGGACAGCTTCAGCGACGGGCTGCTCGATTGCCCGCACTACAGCCGGCCGGAGCGGCTCGGCAGCGGGGCTGACGCGCAGCCGGTGCCGGCGGTGCTGCTGTCGGGACATCATGCCGAGATCGCCCGCTGGCGGCGCGAGCGCGCGCTCGAGCTGACCGCGCGGCGCCGGCCGGACCTGATCGCCGCGGCACGCGCCGCCGGAGCGCTCGGGGCAGCGGACGAGCGCTTTCTGGCCTCGCTCGGGCTATAATCCGCAGCTTTTCGATCCTCTGCCGGGAAGGCCGTGCCCATCGTTCGGGGCCGAATGCCACCAACTCCCAACCAACGCCGGCAAGATCCCAGGAGAACAACCCATGGACCTGATCCAGACCCTCGAGCGGGAAGAGATTGCCCGGCTCAACAAGACCATCCCCGAGTTCGCCCCCGGCGACACGGTCATCGTCAACGTCAACGTCGTCGAAGGCACGCGCAAGCGCGTGCAGGCCTACGAGGGTGTCGTCATCGCCAAGCGCAACCGCGGGCTGAACAGCAGCTTCATCGTGCGCAAGGTCTCCAGCGGCGAGGGCGTCGAGCGGACCTTCCAGCTCTACAGCCCGCTGATCGCCTCGATCGAGCTGAAGCGCCGCGGCGACGTGCGCCGCGCGAAGCTGTACTACCTGCGCGAGCGCTCGGGCAAGTCGGCTCGCATCAAGGAGAAGCTCGCCTGACCGGTGGGTTCTTCACCCCGGTCGTCGAAGCCGCCCCCGTGGGCGGCTTTGTCGTTTGAACCGCGATGACACGCCCGCTCATCCTCGACCCGCAGGCCGTGCCGGTGCTCGGCACGGACGCCCATCTGCCGGCGGTCGATGCGGCCCGGATGCTGCCCCCGGCGCTGCGCCAGCGCTTCTCCGCGCCGCCAGCCTGGGTGCCGGAGATCCCCGGCGACGGGCGCCTGTTCGCCGACCGCGAGCCGGCCCATGCCTCGGTGCTGGTGCCGCTGGTGCCGCACGACAGCGGCACCACCGTGCTGCTGACACGCCGCACCGACCACCTGCGCGACCATGCCGGGCAGATCAGCTTCCCGGGCGGGCGGGCGGAGGCGTCGGACGCCGACGCCGTGGCCACCGCGCTGCGCGAGGCGCAGGAGGAGGTCGGCCTCGCGCGGGCCCAGGTCGACGTGATTGGCGCGCTGCCGCGCTACACGACGGTGACCGGCTTCATCGTCACGCCGGTGGTCGCGCTGGTGCAGCCGGGCTTCGAGCTGACGCTGGACCGCTTCGAGGTGGCCGAGGCGTTCGAGGTGCCGATGGCCTTCCTGATGGACCCGAGCCACCACCAGCGGCACGAGTTCGAGGCCGCCGGCGTGCAGCGGCGCTTCCTGTCGATGCCCTGGGTCGCGGCCGGGGCGGATGGCCTGCCGCGGCAGTATTTCATCTGGGGCGCCACCGCGGCGATGCTGCGCAACCTGTACCGCTTCCTCTCGGCCTGACGCGGCGGAACGGCCGGCTATCATCGGCCGGCATGAGTTTTTTCGCCGTCCTGTTCGCGCTGCTGATCGAACAGCTCAAGCCGTTGCCGCGCGGAAACGTCGTGCACGACGCGCTGACCGGCTGGATGCGCTGGACCGGGCGCAACTTCGACGCCGGGCGCGACCACCATGCCTGGGTCGTCTGGTGCATCACGGTGCTGCTGCCTGCGCTCGCCACGCTGCTGGTCTACCTGGCGGCGGCCCGCGTCAGCCTTGCGCTGGCCCTGGCCTGGAACGTGGTGGTGCTGTACCTGACGCTCGGGTTCCGCCAGTTCAGCCACTACTTCACCGACATCCGCGATGCGCTCGACCGTGGCGACGAGGCCGAGGCCCGCCGGCTGCTGTCGCAGTGGCGGCACCTGGACGCCAGCGAGCTGCCGCGCACCGAGCTGCTGCGCCACGTCATCGAACATTCGCTGCTGGCCGCGCACCGGCACGTGTTCGGCGTGTTTTTCTGGTTCGTGCTGCTGTCCAGCCTGGGTCTCGGGCCCTGCGGCGCGGTGCTGTACCGGCTGGCCGAGTTCGCCGGGCGCTACTGGGCGTTCAAGAGCCGCACGGTCGGCGCGCCGACCAACCTGCGCCTGATGGACCTGTCGCAGTGGCTGTTCGGCCTGCTCGACCACGTGCCGGCGCGCCTGACGGCCTTCGGCTTCGCGGTGGTGGGCAACTTCGAGGAGGCGGTGACCTGCTGGCGGCGCGATGCCGGGCTCTGGAAGCATCCCAACGAAGGCATCATCCTGGCCGCGGCGGCCGGCGCGGTGGGCGTGCAGCTCGGCGGCAGCGCCGCACCGGGCGTGACGCCGGACCGCAGCAAGACCTTCGACGCCGGCGCGCTGCCCGAGTCGGTGCTGGCCGAGGGCTCGACGCCGGGCATGCCGCCGGTGCCCGGGCACCTGCGCAGCATCGTCGGGCTGGTCTGGCGCTCCGTGGTGCTGTGGATGCTGCTGCTGGCCTTGCTGTCGCTGGCCAATCTGGTGGGCTGAGCGTTCAGTACCGCGGGCGCGTCAGCTCGGCCAGGATCTCGGTGTAGATGCGGTGCCGCGAGGCGCTGATCGTGCCGGCCTCGACGGCCGCCAGCACGCCGCAGCCCGGCTCGTGCTGATGGGTGCAGTTGTAGAAGCGGCACGCCGTCGCGGCAGCCCGGATGTCGGGCATCAGCAGCGCGAGCTGCTGAGGCTCGACCTGCTTCAGCCCGAACTCCTGGAAGCCGGGCGAGTCGATCAGCGCGCTGCGGCGGCCGGCATCGAGCCAGTACCACTGCGTGGTCGTGGTCGTGTGGCGCCCCGAGTTCAGCGCCTGCGAGATCTCGCCGACCTGGGCGCCGGCATCGGGTGCCAGCAGGTTGATCAGCGTGCTCTTGCCGGTGCCGCTCGGTCCCAGCACCAGCGTGGCCCGGTCCTGCAGCAGCGGCGCGAGGCGCGCGCGGCTGTCCTGCGGTTGCGCCTTCAGCGCCACCTCGACGAGCTCCACCCCCATCGCCGCGTACGGCTGCAGCCTCTCGCGGGCCTCGGCGATCTCCGGCAGGTCGGACTTGTTCAGCACGATGCGGGCCGCGATGCCGGCCTGCTCGGCAGCGATCAGTGCGCGCGCCAGCTGCGACTCGCTGAACACCGGCCGCGCGGCGACCAGCAGCAGCACCTGGTCGAGATTGGCGGCGAAGGACTTGGTCTTCCACTCGTCCTGCCGGAACAGCAGGTTGCGGCGCGGCTCGACGTGTTCGATCACGCCTTCGTCACCGCCGCCGCCGCTGGCGGTCGGCATCCAGCGCACCCGGTCGCCGACCACGCAGTCGCTCTTCTTGCCGCGCGGGTGGCAGGTCAGCCGGCGGCCCTCCGGCGTCTCGACGACGTAGTGGCGGCCGTGGCCGGCGACCACCAGGCCGACGTCGAGTTCCGGCGCCCGGCTCAAGGGCAGGCCCCGGGGCAGGCGTCAGCCGAGAAACGCGACCAGCGCATCGGCCTTGGCGGCACAGATGAAGTCGTTGATCGAGATGCCGCCGACCGAGTGCGTGTCGAATCGCACCACGCAGCGGTCGTAGGTCACGCGCAGCTCGGGGTGGTGGTCCTCCGCGTTGGCGATCCACGCCAGCGCGTTCACGAACGAGATCGTCTCGTGGTAATTGCGGAACGCGAAGGTCTTCTCGATCGCGCTGCCGGCCAGCTGCCAGCCGCTCACCTGCGCGAGGTGGTCGCGGATCTGCGCCGGGCTCATCGGCGCGTGCCCTTCCAGGGCCCGGCAGTGCTGCTGCAGCAGGTCGGTCATCGCGCGTTCCTCAGGCGGGCCGGCGCTGCATCGCGGCGAGCCGCTCGGAAGCCGGCGGGTGCGAATAGTAGAAGCGCACGTACACGGGGTCGGGTGTCAGGGTCGCCGCATTGTCCTCGTGCAGCTTCAGAAGCGCGGCGGCCAGGTCGGCGCCGCTGGCCTGCTGGCAGGCATAGGCATCGGCCTGGAACTCGTGGCGGCGCGACAGCTGCGCGAACAGCGGCGAGACGAAGAACACGAACACCGGCGCGACCAGCAGGAACAGCAGCAGCGCCAGCGCGTCGTTGGCCGCGCCGACCGACGGCTGCACGCCCAGCCCGGTGTAGAACCAGGTCTGCGTCGACAGCCAGCCCAGCAGCGCGAAGCCGGCCAGACTCAGCCCGAACATCGCGACCACGCGCTTGATGACGTGCCGGTGCTTGAAATGCCCCAGCTCATGGGCGAGCACCGCCTCCACCTCGCCGGGCGACAGCTTGGACAGCAGCGTGTCGAAGAACACCACCCGCTTGGCGGCGCCGAAGCCGGTGAAGTAGGCATTGGCGTGCGCCGAGCGGCGGCTGCCGTCCATCACGAACAGGCCGCGCGCCGTGAAGCCGCAGCGGGCCATCAGCGCCTGCACGCGCGACTTCAGCGACTCGTCGGCGAGCGGCTCGAACTTGTTGAACAGCGGTGCGATCAGCGTCGGGTACAGCACCAGCATCAGCAGGTTGAAGCCCATCCAGACGCCCCAGGCCCACAGCCACCAGGTGCTGCCGGCCGCCCCCATGATCCACAGGATCAGCGCGGCCACCGGCAGCCCGATCAGCGCACCGACGAACAGGCTCTTCAGCAGGTCGACGAGGTAGAGCCGCCAGGTCATCCGGTTGAAGCCGAAGCGCTGCTCGATGCGGAAGGTGCTGTACAGCTCCAGCGGCAGGTCCAGCAGCCCGCCGATCAGCGCGAAGGCCGCCAGCAGCGCGAGCTGGTAGCCGAGATCGCCCCAGCGCGGCTGCAGCGTGTCGCGCAGCGCGCTGTTCAGCAGGTCGAGCCCGCCGAGCAATGTCCAGCCGACGAGCACCGCGGCGCCGAAGGCGGTCGTGAACAGGCCGAAGCGCCCCTTGGCCAGCGTGTAGTCGGCCGCCTTCTGGTGCGCGGCGACGGAGACCGAGCCGACGAACGGCGCGGGCACCGCGTCGCGGTGGGCGGCCACGTGGCGCATCTGCCGGGTCGCCAGCCAGTATTTCACCGCCAGCGAGGCGAGCAGCACGGCGGCGAACAGCAGGGTCAGGATCATGGCGTGCATGGCGCAAGTGTAGAACTGCGAGAATCGCCCGCCATGCCGCAATACCTATCAAGCCGATGAGCGCTTCCCTGCTGACCCCGAGCGACCAGAACCTGGTCTGGATCGATCTCGAGATGACTGGGCTGCTGCCGGACCGCGACCGCATCATCGAGATCGCCGTCGTCGTGACCGATGCGCAGCTGGGCTGCCGCACCGAAGGCCCGGTGTTCGCGGTCCACCAGAGCGACGCGACGCTGGACGCGATGGACGCCTGGAACAAGGGCACGCACGGCCGCAGCGGCCTGATCGACCGGGTCAAGGCCTCGACCGTCGACGAGGCGGCTGCCCAGGCGCAGGTGATCGAGTTCCTGAAGCGCTACGTGCCTGCCGGCAAGTCGCCGATGTGCGGCAACAGCATCTGCCAGGACCGGCGCTTCCTCGCCAACTACATGCCGGACCTGGAAGCGTTCTTCCACTACCGCAACCTGGACGTCAGCACCCTGAAGGAACTGGCGCGGCGCTGGAAGCCGGCCGTGCTGGACGGCTTCAAGAAGGCGCAAGCGCACACCGCGCTCGCCGACATCCACGAGTCGATCGACGAACTGGCCTACTACCGCGAGCACCTGCTCGCGGTCTGAGCCGTCTGACCGGTCAGAGGCCCGTGCGGCGCGCGCGCAGGGCACGCATCAGCGCCATCGCCTCCGGTTCGGGGCGGCGCGGCAGCTTGCGGTACTCGCTGCCGTCGCTGCGGCGGGAGAGCAGCCGGTGGTTGACCAGCTCGCGGCGCAGCGTGCAGTGGTCGCCGAAGCCATGCCAGGCGTTCAGGATCGCGTTCACTTCGGCTTCGCTGTAGCGGCGCCGCGCGTCGAAGCGCATCCACAGCCCCCACAGCATCAGTCGCTGCACGCTGAACTTGTTTGGCCAGCGCAGCAGCCGGCCATCGGCGTCGAACTGGCGCAGCGCCCGTGTGGCCGGCTCGGTCAGGGCCGGCGCGACGGTGGCCGGCGGGTCCGCGAGGCGGACGGACGGGGTTGGGCCAGGCCGTGCCTTCAGGCTCTGGTAGTTGCGGTGGCCGGCCGCACGGGCCAGCATGTTCAGCAACTCCACGTGGCCGGGCAGGCGCTGGGCCTGCGTCTGCGTCTGCTTCAGGTCGCGCGCGAGCGCCTTCGCGAAGCGGGAGATGTCCGCCGCATGCAGCGGCACGTCGGTTCGGGGCATGAGGGTCTTCCGTCGTTCATGCGCCAACCTCGGTAACGAGGCGCCGGGGGTTGCCGACTTCCGGCCTGGCGCACACGCGGGTGACCGGGCACGAATCCAAGGGCAGGTTCAGCTCGCACGGAGTGCGCGACAACGCCTGGGTGAACTGCCGACCGTGGCGGGATTCTAGAGCGCCGCGATCCGCTGCGCCGCGGCCTCCAGCGCGGCGGGGCTGCCGTCCCATGCCAGTGTCAGCTGCGGCGCCTCGAAGCCGATGAAGTTGCGCTTCATCGACTGCAGATAGACCGGGTCGTAATGGCTGACGAGCAGTTCACGCACCACCTGCGCATGCCCCCCGGCCCGGGCCTCGGCCTGCCAGCGGTTGACGGTCTCGTGGCCGCGCAGCACGCGCAGGGCATCCAGTCGGGCGCAGAAGGCCGGCGTGTCCTTCACGAAGAAGTCGTAGTCCTGCAGCAGCAGTTCGACGCGCGCCTCCAGCGCCAGGTCGAGCCGGATGCAGGGCGCGGCGCGCATGCGCAGGATCAGCTGGTCAGGCACGCGCAGGTCGCCCACCTTGCGGCTCTCGCTCTCGACGATCACCGGGCGCGCCGGGTCGAAGCGCCGCAAGGCGTCCCACAGGCGCGACTCGAACTGCTTCTGGCCGGGCTGCGGCTGCCCCGGCACCAGGCCGAGCACCGAGCCGCGATGGTTGGCGAGCCGCTCGAGGTCGAGCACCTGCACGCCGAGGGTCTCCAGGCGCTGCAGCAGGCGGCTCTTGCCCGAGCCGGTGGTGCCGCAGACCACGCGCAGGTCCAGGCGCGGCGGCAGTGCCTCGAGCGCGGCGATCACCGCGCGCCGGTACTCGCGGTAGCCCCCTTCGAGCAGGTGCACCCGGAAGCCGATCTGCGCCAGCACGGTCGCCAGCGCGCCGCTGCGCTGCCCGCCGCGCCAGCAGTAGACCAGCGGCTGCCAGTCCTTGGGCTTGTCCATCGCGTCGCGCTCGATGTGCGTGGCGATGTTGCGCGCCACCAGCGCGGCACCGCGCTTGCGCGCCGCGAACGGCGAGACCTGCTTGTACTCGGTGCCGACCAGCGCGCGTTCGGCGTCGTTCAGGCTCGGCCAGTTGACCGCGCCCGGCAGCCGGTCCTCCGCGTACTCGCTCTCCGAACGCGCGTCGATGACCGCGCTGAACTCGCCAAGCCGCTGCAGCGCGTCGCCGGCGGTCACCGTGACCAGCGGCAATTCAAGGCCCCCGACGCAGGCCGTGCCAAGCAGTCGCCACCGATCCGGCTCCGCCGGTCGGTCGGCGACGGCCCCCTGGGGGGGAGCGCCGCAGGCGCTTCCGGGGGGGTGTCTTGCTCATGGCGTGATCGCGTCCAGCAGTTCGCTCTCGATGGCCAGCTGCTTGCGGTTCTGCTGCAGCGCCGAGCCGTCGATCAGGAAGGTGTCCTCCACGCGTTCGCCCAGCGTGGTGATCTTGGCCAGCTGCAGGTTCACGTGGTGGCGCGCCAGCACGCGGGCGATCGCGTACAGCAGCCCGGAGCGGTCGCTGGTGGAGACGCTCAGCAGCCAGCGCTGGGCGCGCTCGTCGGGTCGCAGCGTGACGCGCGGCGTGATCGGGAACGAGCGGACCCGCCGCGAGAGCCGCCCGCGCCCAGGTTCCGGCAGCGGCCCGGTGGCCGCCAGCGCCTGGCCGAGCTGGGTCTCGACCAGCGAGATCAAGTCCCGGTAGTGGCCGCTGTCCTGCCCGTCGAGCTGCGGGCTGGTGACCTGGAAGGTGTCCAGCGCATAGCCGCTGCGTGTCGTGTGCACCTTCGCGTCCAGGATGTCGAAGGCCGCACCGTCGAAATAGCCGCAGATGCGCGCGAACAGGTCGGACCGGTCGGGCGCGTAGACCAGCACCTGCAGCCCCTCGCCGAGCGACGAGGGCCGCGCCTTGACCACCGGTTCGGTGGCCTGCACGTGGCGGAAGAGGGACCGGGCGTGCCAGGCGATGTCCGGCGCGTCGTGGCGCGCGAAGTAGCTCAGCTCCAGTGTCTTCCACAGCGGGCCCTCGGTGCCGGGCAGCATCGAGTGCAGGTTCAGCAGGTGGCGCGCCTCCTCCTTGCGCGCCTCGATCTCGGCGTCGAGGTTCGGCTTGGCACCGCCCAGCGCACGCAGCGTCAGACGGTACAGGTCCTCCAGCAGCTTGCCCTTCCAGGCATTCCACACCTTCGGGCTGGTGCCGCGGATGTCCGCCACCGTCAGCAGGTACAGCGCGGTCAGGTAACGCTCGCTGCCGACCTTCTTCGCGAACTCCTCGATCACCTCGGGGTCGGACAAGTCCTCCTTCTGCGCGATGCGCGACATCGTCAGGTGCGCGCGCACCAGGAACTCGATCAGCGCCGCGTCCTCGCGCTCGATGCCGTGGTCGCGGCAGAAACGCCGCACCTCGTCGCCGCCGAGCTCGGAATGGTCGCCGCCGCGGCCCTTGGCGACGTCGTGGAACAGCGCCGCCACGTACAGGATCCAGGGCTTGTCCCAGGTCAGCGCGAGCTGGGTGCAGAACGGGTACTCGTGCGCGTGCTCGGGGATGAAGAAGCGCCGCACGTTGCGCAGCACCATCAGGATGTGCTGGTCCACGGTGTAGACGTGGAACAGGTCGTGCTGCATCTGCCCGACGATGCGCCGGAACACCCACAGGTAGCGCCCCAGCACCGAGGTCTGGTTCATCAGCCGGAAGGCGTGTGTCTGGCCTTCGGGCTGCTGCAGGATCTTCATGAAGGTCGCGCGGTTCACCGGGTCGCGGCGGAACGCGGCGCCCATCAGCTCGCGGGCGTTGTAGAGCGCGCGCAGCGTGCGCGCCGACAGGCCCTTCGGGCCGACCGTGGTCTGGTAGGTCAGGAAGGTCTCGAGGATGGCGTGCGGGTCGCGCTCGTACAGGTCGTCGCTCGCGACCTCGAGCATGTTGGCGCGTTCGAGGAACTTCTCGTTGATCGGCCGCATCGGTGCGTCCTGCGAGCTCTCGACACGTTCTTCGATGTTCAGCATCAGGACCTGGTTCAGCTGCGCCACCGCCTTGGCCGCCCAGTAGTAGCGGCGCATCAGCACCTCGGAGGCACGCTGGCCGGGTGTCGACTGGTAGCCGAAGCTTTCCGCCACCGCGGTCTGAAGATCGAACACCAGCCGGTCCTCGCGCCGGCCGGCAATGGTGTGCAGCCGCGCGCGGATCAGGCGCAGCAGGCCTTCGTTGCGCTGCAGCTGCTTGACCTCGAACGGCGTGATCAACCCCTTGGCCGCGAGTTCGCCCCAGTTCTTGCCCAGGCCCGCCGCGCGCGCCACCCAGATCACCACCTGCAGGTCGCGCAGGCCGCCCGGGCTCTCCTTGCAGTTCGGCTCGAGCGAGTAGGGCGTGTCCTCGTACTTCTGGTGGCGCTGCCGCATCTCCAGCGTCTTGGCGCGCAGGAAGGCATGCGGATCCATCGCGCGTGTGTTGGCATGGCGGAAGGTCGTGAAGACCCGCCGCGAGCCGCACAGGTAGCGCGACTCGAGCAGCGCGGTCTGCACGGTCACGTCGCGTTCGGCCTCGGCGATGCACTCGTCGACGGTCCGAACGCTCGAGCCGATCTCGAGGCCGGTGTCCCAGCAGGCGGTGATGAACCCCTCGATGGCGATGCGCGTGGCCTCGGCCTCGCGCCGCATCACGCCGGCCGGCGGCAGCAGCACCAGCACGTCGATGTCCGAGTACGGAAACAGTTCGCCGCGGCCGTAGCCGCCGACGGCCAGCAGCGCGGCGCCGCCCGGCATGCCGGCGCGCGCCCAGAGCGCGTGCAGCGTCGCATCGACATGGCGCGTCAGGGCCCGGATCATCTGCGCGGCCGCCGGCGCGCTGGGGCGGGCCTTCGCGAAGCGCTCGAGCAGCTCGGCCTTGCCCTCGCGGAAGCGGGCACGCAGGTCGGCGAGCGATGCCGGCGCGGCGCCGTCCGCGCCGGGCTGGGGATCCGGGGCGCTCATCGGACGGTCCTGCGCGCGGCGCGCTCCGGTGTGAGCACTGAAGAACGGCCCGGCGCGCTCACGCGGCGATGAACGCGGGCGTTGCCGGGCTGCCGGCCGACAGGGTCAGCACTTCGTAACCGCTGTCGGTGACAAGCACGGTGTGCTCCCACTGAGCCGACAGCGATCGGTCCTTCGTGACGATGGTCCAGCCGTCGCCCATCTCGCGGATCTCGCGCCGGCCGGCGTTGACCATCGGCTCGATCGTGAAGGTCATGCCCGGCACCAGCTCCTCGAGCGTGCCGGGCCGGCCGTAGTGCAGCACCTGCGGCTCCTCGTGGAAGCGCCGGCCGATGCCGTGGCCGCAGAACTCGCGCACGATCGAGAAGCCCTGGCTTTCCGCGAAGGTCTGGATCGCGTTGCCGATGTCGCCCAGGCGCGCGCCGGGCTTCACCTTGGCGATGCCCTTCCACATCGCGTCGTAGGTCAGCGCGCACAGGCGCTTGGCGGCGATCGAGCCTTCGCCGACGACGAACATGCGGCTGGTGTCACCGTGCCAGCCGTCCTTGATGACGGTGACGTCGATGTTGACGATGTCGCCGTTCTTCAACGGCCGGTCGTTCGGGATGCCGTGGCAGACCTGGTGGTTGATCGAGGTGCAGATCGACTTCGGGTATGGCGTGTAGCCCGGCGGCGCGTAGTTCAGCGGCGCGGGCACGCCGCCCTGCACGTTGACGATGTGGTCGTGCGCGAGCTTGTCGAGCTGGTCCGTCGTGACGCCCGGCTTCACGTGCGAGGTCAGCATGTCCAGCACCTCGGACGCCAGGCGCCCGGCGATGCGCATGCCCTCGATCTCTTCCGCGCTCTTGATCGTGATCGTCATGGGGCGGGATTATCTCATCGGCCACGTAGAATTGCGGGTTTCCACCGGGGTGGCCCCACCCCACGCATCCCCACCGGAAGGCCCCGCGTGAGCCCTGCGCCCAAGCACCTGATCCACTTCGAAGGGGGCCGCGCGCTCTCCGCCTTTCGCGCCCAGGCGCTGCTGCCCCGGCTGCAGGCCCTCGAGCCCCGCATCAGCGGCGTGCATGCGCGCCACGTGCACTGGGTCTGGAGCGACCATCCGCTGGAGCGCGCCGAACACGACCGGCTCGCCGCGCTGCTGCGTTACGGCGACCCGTACGACGGACCGGGGGCGGGGCCGCTGATCGTCGTCGCGCCGCGCCTGGGCACGGTGTCGCCCTGGGCGTCCAAGGCGACCGACATCGCGCACAACTGCGGCCTGGCGATCCGCCGCGTCGAACGGGTGACCGAATTCCGCCTGACCCTCAAGAGCGGCCTGCTCGGCGGTGTCAAGTCGCCGGGCGATACCGCACTGCAGCAGTGCGCCGCGCTGCTGCACGACCGCATGACCGAGAGCGTGCTGGTCGCTCGCGACGAGGCTCGCCACCTGTTCGACGAGCAGCCCGGCAAGCCGATGGAGCATGTCGACGTGCTGGGCCGCGGCCGGGTGGCGCTCGAGGCGGCGAATCGCGATTTCGGCCTGGCGCTGTCGGACGACGAGATCGACTACCTCGTCGAGGCGTTCCGCGCGCTGCGCCGCAACCCGACCGACGTCGAGCTGATGATGTTCGCGCAGGCCAACTCTGAGCACTGCCGGCACAAGATCTTCAACGCGCGCTTCACGATCGACGGCCAGGACCAGGAACGCTCGATGTTCCAGATGATCCGCCACACGCACGAGCGCGCGCCGCAGCACACCGTCGTGGCCTACAGCGACAACGCGAGCGTGATGGAAGGTCATGCGGTGCAGCGCTGGCTGCCGCAGGGCTTCACCAACGCGCCGCTGTACGGGCCGCGTGCCGACACGGCGCACGTGCTGATGAAGGTGGAGACGCACAACCACCCGACCGCGATCTCGCCGTTCCCGGGCGCCTCCACCGGCGCCGGCGGCGAGATCCGCGACGAGGGCGCCACGGGGCGCGGCTCGCGGCCGAAGGCCGGGCTGACCGGCTTCTCGGTCTCGAACCTGCACCTGCCCGGCACCGACGAGCCCTGGGAGCGCGCGCCCTACGGCCGGCCGGGCCACATCGCGAGCCCGCTGCAGATCATGCTCGACGGGCCGCTCGGCGGCGCCGCGTTCAACAACGAGTTCGGCCGGCCGAACCTGCTCGGCTACTTCCGCGTCTACGAGCAGAGCGTCGGCGAGCTGCGGCGCGGCTACCACAAGCCGATCATGATCGCCGGCGGCCTGGGGACGATCTCGGCGACGCAGACGCACAAGGTCGAGTTCCCGGCCGGCACGCTGCTCGTGCAGCTGGGCGGGCCGGGCATGCGCATCGGCATGGGCGGCGGCGCGGCCAGCTCGATGGCGGCCGGCGTCAATGCGGCGGAACTGGACTTCGATTCGGTGCAGCGCGGCAACCCGGAGATCCAGCGCCGCGCGCAGGAGGTCATCAACCACTGCTGGGCGTTGGGCGACACGAACCCGATCCTCGCGATCCACGACGTCGGCGCCGGCGGCATCAGCAATGCCTTCCCGGAACTGGTCGACGGCGCCGGCCGCGGCGCGCGCTTCGACCTGTCCCAGGTGCCGCTGGAGGAGACCGGCCTCGCGCCCAAGGAGATCTGGTGCAACGAGAGCCAGGAGCGCTACGTGATCGCGCTGCAGGCCGAGGCATTGCCGCTGTTCGAGGCGATGTGCGCACGTGAGCGCTGCCCGTTCGCCGTGGTCGGCGTCGCGACCGAGGCGAAGCGGCTGATCCTCGAGCAGCCCGGCTCCGACGACCGGCCGATCGACATGCCGATGGAGGTGCTGCTCGGCAAGCCGCCGCGCATGCACCGCGACGTGCAGCGTGTCGAGCGGCGGCTGCCGGCGCTGCAGCTGGACGGCGTTGCGCTCGAGCGCGTCGCGTTCGACGTGCTGCGCCACCCGACCGTGGCCAGCAAGCGCTTCCTGATCACGATCGGCGACCGCACCGTCGGCGGCCTGTCGCACCGTGACCAGATGGTCGGCCCGTGGCAGGTGCCGGTGGCCGATTGCGCGGTGACGCTGGCCGACTATGCCGGCTTCGCCGGCGAGGCGATGAGCATGGGCGAGCGCACGCCGCTGGCCGCACTGGACGCGCCGGCCTCCGGCCGCATGGCGGTCGGCGAGGCGATCACCAACCTGCTGGCGGCACCGATCGAGCTGGCGCGGGTCAAGCTCAGCTGCAACTGGATGGCCGCCTGCGGCGAACCCGGCGAGGATGCGGCGCTGTACGACACCGTGAAGGCGGTCGGACTGGAGCTCTGCCCGGCGCTGGGCATCAGCGTGCCGGTCGGCAAGGATTCGCTGTCGATGCGCACGCGCTGGCGCGAAGGCGACGCGGCCCGGCAGGTCACCGCGCCGGTGTCGCTGATCGTCTCCGCGTTCGCGTCGCTGGCTGACGTGCGGGGCACGCTGACACCGCAGCTGCAGGGCGGCGAGACGGTGCTGATCCTGGTCGACCTGGGGCAGGGCCGCCACCGCCTGGGCGGCTCGATGCTGGCGCAGGTGCTGGGCCAGTTCGGCAGTGCCGAGGACGGCGTGCCGGACCTCGACGATCCGGCGCTGCTGAAGTGCCTGGTCGCGGCCGTCAACCGGCTGCGTGCCGATGGCCGCCTGCTGGCCTACCACGACCGCGGCGACGGCGGCCTCTGGGCCACCGTCTGCGAGATGGCGTTTGCCGGCCACCTGGGCGTGGACCTGAACGTCGACCTGCTCGTGACCGAAGGCGACGGCATTGCCGACAGCAAGGCCGAGTACGGGGACTCGAAGAACTGGGCCGGTCAGGTCGGTGCCCGGCGCGCCGAGCTGACGCTGAAGGCGCTGTTCAACGAGGAACTCGGCGCCGTGATCCAGGTGCGTCGCGCCGAGCGCGATGCGGTGCTGCAGGTGCTGCGCGAGGAGGGCCTGGGCCGCCACAGCCACGTGATCGGTACGCCGAACACACGCGGCACGGTCGAGGTGTGGCGCGACACGAAGTCGGTGTTCGCGGCGCCCGTGCGCGAGCTGCAGCAGGCCTGGGACGAGGTCAGCTGGCGCATCGCCCGCCTGCGCGACCACCCGGCCGGCGCCGATGCCGAACATGCCGCTGCCGGCGCGGCGGACGACCCGGGCCTGCACCAGCACCTGGCGTTCGACCCGGCCGAGGACGTCGCCGCGCCGTACCTGAATCTGGCGCGGCCGCGGCTCGCGATCCTGCGCGAGCAGGGCGTCAACTCGCATGTCGAGATGAGCTATGCGATGGCGCAGGCCGGCTTCGACACCTTCGACGTGCACATGAGCGACCTGCAGGCCGGGCGCGCGCGGCTGGACCAGTTCCTCGGCTTCGTCGCCTGCGGCGGCTTCAGCTACGGCGACACGCTGGGCGCGGGCGAGGGCTGGGCGCGTTCGATCCTGTTCAACCCGGCGCTGGCCGAGCAGTTCGCCGCGTTCCTGCAGCGCCGCGAGACCTTTGCGCTGGGGGTCTGCAACGGCTGCCAGATGATGGCCGCGCTGGCGCCGATCATCCCCGGCGCACAGGCCTGGCCGGCCTTCACGCGCAACCGCAGCGAGCAGTTCGAGGCCCGGCTGTCGCTGGTCGAAGTGCTGGACAGCCCGTCGCTGTTCTTCGCCGGCATGTCCGGCAGCCGCATCCCGATCGCGGTCGCGCACGGCGAGGGGTATGCCGACTTCTCGCAGCGCGGCGACGCGCTGGCGGTGCACGCCGCGATGCGCTTCGTCGACCACCACGGCCGCGCCACCGAGACGTACCCGTTCAACCCGAACGGCAGCCCCGGCGGCCTGACCGCTGTGACGACGCCGGATGGCCGCTTCACGGCGCTGATGCCGCACCCCGAGCGGGTGTTCCGCAATGTACAGATGAGCTGGAGCGGCGGCGACCGCAGCGCGGCCAGCCCGTGGATGCGCATGTTCCGCAATGCCCGCCGCTGGGTGGGCTGACGCCGCACCGGATGTGCGTGGATGCGCACGATCCACTGGGGCCCGAGGTGTAACAAGGCAGCGAGCTTGTACTCGCGGGCGGCGGGCCGTCCTGCGTGCCGGTGAGCGGCGCCGGTTACAACACTGGCCTGTGGTTACGCATCGCATTCGGAACGCCGTACGCTGACGGGGTCCCGGTATACGAGGTTGCCAGCAATCCGTTGCCTTTCTGGTCACCTCGGCTTGCCTTCTGGCGGCGCCGTCGATCAGCCGACTGCCGGCACAACCTCCGACCGAGCCCGGATCTCCGGTTTCGGCGGTGCCGACCAACGACTTGAAGTGAGGGTGTCCAACACCATGAGGTTTCGTATCAGCCGTCGGGCTGCGATGATGGCGCGTGTGTTCGCCTGCATGGCCCTCACCGCCTGCGGCGGTACCCGCGACGATGCAACGCCTGTCGAGGACATCGGGCTGCCGCTGGACGGAGGCGAACTCGACGAAGCCCAGCGCCTGCGCTGGAGGAGCATCGATCAGATCGCACCGACGCTGAGCATCGATTCCCAGTCGGACGTCAGCGCGTCCGGCATAGTGGGCTTGGCGGGTTCGGCCAAGGACGACAAGCGTCTGTACCGCATTCGTTGGGTCAACGACCGGGGAGGCAGCGGTTGGGCGTCGCTATCGGGCACGACGTTGAGCGCGTCCTGGGTGGTGGACAGTGTTCAGCTCAAGTCGGGCGACAACCGCATCACCTTGACCGCGGAGGATGCGGCGGGCAATGCGACATCGGTCAGCCGGCTGGTGACCCGCAATGCACCCGCACCGGCACCCGCACCGGCACCGGCACCCGCACCCGCACCCGCACCCGCACCCGCACCTGCACCTGCACCTGCACCTGCACCTGCACCTGCACCTGCACCTGCACCTGCACCTGCACCTGCACCTGCACCGGCACCGGCACCTGCACCTGCACCGGCACCGGCACCGGCACCGGCACCGTCTACCGGCTGGGTCAAGATTGCGGACGAGGGGCAAACATTCGCACTGAACCTGTCGCAATCGGTCCGCTACGGTGCAGGCACCAGCTGGGTGGTCAAGACCGTCGTGGGGGCAGCGGAGTGTTCCAACACGTTCTTTGGAACCGACCCGGCGTACATGGTCGTCAAGTCGTGCCAAGTGCCGTCGTCCTCGCCGGCTCCGGCTCCGGCTCCGGCTCCGGCACCGGCTCCGGCACCGGCACCGGCACCGGCTCCGGCACCGGCACCGGCTCCGGCTCCGGCTCCGGCGACCAGCTATTCCACCGACTTCAACCTCACGGAGAATCCCATCTCCGAAGGGGGGCGCTGGCACCGCGCGAACAATGTCTGGACCAATGTCCAGACGGCCAACGGCATTGCGTTCGGTACGAACGGCATCACCAACACCTACGACGATTCGTATGCGCTGCTGAGCGGGTTCGGGCCCGACCAGGAAGCCCAGGCCGTCGTCTACCGATCGCCCAACCTGGCGGGCACCCCGCACGAAGTGGAACTGCTTCTGCGCTTCTCCGATGACGCGAACAACGCGCGCGGCTACGAGGTTCTGTTCAACTACCTCGGGCTGATCCAGCTGATGAGATGGAATGGCGCTTTCGGTGACTTCACGGAGATCGGGGGCGGTGTGTCGCCTGGGGGACCGCTGAAGACCGGCGACGTGATCAAGGCAAGTATCGTCGGGAACGTCATCAAGGCCTGGGTGAACGGTGTGCTGGTGGCCACGGCGACCGACAACACCTTCAGCACGGGCCAACCCGGCATCAGCTTCTTCCGCCGGACCGACGGCACGAGTGCCGATCTCGGGCTGACGAGTTACACGGTCAAGTCGAACTGAGCTGAGGGCGCGGGGCGATCTGCCGTATTCTCGGCCGTCGTCCCGCGCCGCCACCGATGTCCAGCACCGACCCCGCCGCGCCCGCCAGGCTCTGGCCCGCCGGCACCGACCCGGCCGCCTGGGTGCGCTCCTGGACCGCGGCCTTCGTGCCGCAGAACCTGGTGCAGCCGATCCTGCCGGGCTGGACCTTCAACATCAACAGCAACAATTCGAGCGCGCCGCAGACCGAGGCCGAGGTGGTGCAGCGCCACAGCTATGGCCGCCAGCTCGGCCGCATCGCCGATGCCCTCGCGGTGCTGCTGGCCGCGGCGCCGGCCAAGGTGCGGGAGGACGAGAGCGTGCAGAAGTTCGTCGAGCTCAAGGCCGACATCGATGCAGTCAAGCGCGATGCCGCTGCGGCCCGTGTGCGCCGCCTCGGCGCCGACCTCGACCTGCTGAAAAAGGCCGACCCGGACGAATACCGGCGCCTGCGCCAGGCGCTGCTGCGCACGCTGGACGCGGCTTGATTCCGCGCATTGGCGCGCCGCACGGGCGCGCCGTATGCTTGCAGCCACGCGCTGCCGGAGGCCCGCCATGCACAGTCCGCCCGCCAAGTACCTGGTCGTGATCGATGCCGGCGGATCGATGGTGGCCCGGCTGTTCGACGCCAACCGCCTGCCGCTGACCGACTTCGACGCCTCGTCCGAGGAGGTGGCGGTGATGACCACCGGCCTGCAGCCGCAGCGCAGCGCGCTCGACGCGGCCTGGTCCCGGGCGCTGGCCGGGCACAACCCGGACGAACGCGCCGGGGCCGAGGTCTACACGCTCGACCTGTGAGCGCCCGGGGCATGACGGAGCTGGTCGTTCGCCGCCTGCTGGTCGACCTGGCCGAGCCGTTCCCGCGCCTCTGGAACGGCGGCGACGCGTTCCGCACGGCCTGGTTCAACGCACTGTCGATGAGCTTCCCGGTCGGCGAGCAGTTCTTCATCGACGCGGTGCGCCGCGGCCTGGAGCGTCTGCCGGCCGCGCAGCGCGAGGCGATGGAGCCGGAGTTGCGTGCCTTCATCGGCCAGGAGGCCACGCATCGCCAGGTGCACACGCTGTTCAACCGCCAGCTCGAGGCGCAGGGCCACGTCAACCGCTGGGCGCCGCGCGCGCTGCAGCGCATCCGCCGCCTGGAGGGGCTGGACGCGCGCGCCTGGGTGGCCGCCACCGCCGCCACCGAGCACGTCACCGCGCTGCTGGCCGACTGGATGCTGCGCCATCCGGAGGCGCTGGACGGCGCGCCCGCCGGGCTGCAGGCGCTGTGGAGCTGGCATGCGGCGGAGGAGTCGGAGCATCGCAGCAGCGCCTTCGACCTGTACGCGGCGCTGGGCGGCAATCTGCTCTGGCGCCGGCGCTTCATGCGGCTGGTCAGCTGGCATTTCTGCACCGATGTCTGGCGCCAGACGCTGCGCAACCTGCACCACGACCGGGCGCTGTGGAAGATGGGCACCTGGCGCAGTGCCTGGCGCCTGCTGCTGGCGCGCGACGGCCTGTTGCGCAGCAGCTGGCGGCCCTGGCGCGACTACTTCCGCGCCGACTTCCACCCGCGCCAGCACGACGACGGGCAGGCCCGGCGCTGGCTGCGCGAGCACCCGGAGATCGCGGTGCCGGTGCGTTCCTGAACCGTCGTCGGTCGCCCGCGTCGGCCGTCAGGCGGCGGCGCGCACCGCCACCGCCACGCCGCTCAGCACCGCGTTGCCGGACAGCGGGTCGCGCGAGTCCTCGTCGAGCAGCGCGTTCAGGTTCGCGCCCGGCCGTTCGGCAGCGACCGCCAGCTGCGCGCCGGGCAGATCGTGCCCCCAGCCGTGCGGCAGGCAGACCACCCCCGGCATCATGTCGGCGTCGAGTTGCGCCGGTGCCTGCACGCTGCGGCCGCCGGCCTCGATCGTGGCCAGCGCGCCGTCCGCCAGGCCGAGGCGTGCCGCATCCTCCGGATGGATCTTCAGCGTGCAGCGCGCCGGGCCCTTGGCCAGCACCGGCAGGTTGTGCATCCAGCTGTTGTTGCTGCGCACGTCGCGCCGGCCGACGATCAGCAGCGTGTCGTCGCGCGGCACGTCGGCGAGCGCGGCGGCGGCGCGTGCCAGGTCGCCCAGCAGCAACTCCGGCGCCAGCTCGACGTGGCCGCTGGGCGTGCGCAGCAGCTCGGGGATGCGCGGCTGCAGCGCGCCGAGGTCGATGCCGTCCGGCGCCGCCACCACGGCGTCCAGCGTGAGCCCGTCATGGCGCATGCCGAAGCCGTCGCCGTACGGCCCGCTGCGCAGGGCGAGGTCGAGCAGCCGTTCCGGTCCGCGGCGCGGCGCCAGCGCGGCGATCACCTGCGGGGCATGGTCGCCGGCGCTCTTGCGCACCTCGTCGGCCAGCCACTGGTCGTCCAGCGCCAGCACGTCCGCGCCGGCGCCGTGGCCCTGGGCGATCGCCGCCAGACGCAGCAGGTTCTGCCATTCCGGCGGCTGCTGCGGCGAGGGCTCGAACACCGGGGCGCTGTAGCGGGCGTGGTTGCGGAAGCTCAGCTGCGGGAACGCCACGTCGTAGTGGCTGTCCTCCAGCGGGCTGACGCCGGGCAGCACCACGTCGGCATGGCGTGTCGTCTCGTTCAGGTAGATGTCCAGGCTGACCATGAAGTCCAGCGCGTCCAGCGCGCGCGCCAGGCGGGGGCCGTTCGGGGCCGACAGCACCGGGTTGCTGGCCACGCTGATCAGCGCGCGCACCTGGCCGGGGCCGGGGGTCTCGATCTCCTCGGCCAACACGCCCATCGGCAGCTCCCCGAACACCTCCGGGGCGCCGCTGACGCGGCTGGCGTGCCGCCCGGTGACGATGCCCCGGCCACTGCCTGGCCGGCCGGCCGTGTTGGCGGCGAACGCGGCGGCACGCGGGAACATCGCGCCGCCGGGTTCGTCGAGGTGGCCGGTGAGCGCGTTCAGCACGTCGATCAGCCAGGAGGCGAGCGTGCCGAAGGGCTGCGTGCAGGTGCCGATGCGGCCGTAGACGCAGGCGCGCGGCGCGGCCGCCAGTTCGCGCGCCAGCGCGCGGATGGTCTCGGCGGGGATGCCGCAGCGCACGGCCGCGGCATCCAGCGTGAACGGTGCGACCGCGTCGCGCACCGCATCGACGCCGGCCAGGTGCGGCTCGATCCGCCCCAGCTGCACCAGGCCCTCCTCGAACAGCGTGCGCACCATCGCCGCCAGCAGGAACACGTCGCCGCCCGGGCGAATGAAGTGGTGTGCGTCGGCCGCCCGGGCCGTCTCGGTGCGGCGCGGGTCGATCACCACGATGCGCCCGCCGCGCTCGCGCAGCGCCTTGGCCTTGCCGCGGTAGTCCGGCACCGTCCACAGGCTGCCGTTGCTGACGGCCGGGTTGGCGCCGAGGATCAGCAGGAAGTCGCAGCGCTCGATGTCCGGCACCGGGATGCTGAGCCAGTGGCCGAACATCAGCCCGCTGCTGAGCTGCTTGGGCATCTGGTCCAGCGTGGAGGCCGAGTAAATGTTCTTCGTGCCCAGCGCCTTGGCGAGCCGGCCGAAGTAGGGCAGCAGACCCATCTTGTGCGCCGACGGGTTGCCCACCGTCACGGCCACCGCGTCGCGGCCGTGCGCGGCGATCAGCGGCACGAGGCGGCTTTCGATCTCCGCGAAGGCCTCGTCCCAGCCGACTTCGACGAAGCGGCCGTCGCGCTTGACCAGCGGCTGGCGCAGGCGGTCCGGGTCCTCGTGCAGGTCCTTCAGCGCGACGGCCTTGGGGCACAGGTAGCCGGCGCTGAACACGTCGGTCTCGCGGCCGCGGATCGCGAGCACGCGGTCGCCGGCGACCTGCACGTCCAGCCCGCAGCAGGCTTCGCACAGCGGGCAGATGCGGTAGGCGGTGCGTTCCGCGCTCGGCTGGTCCATCGATGTCTCCTGGTGTCGTGGGGCGCAGCTTATGCCGCCCGGGCGGCGGGCTGTCCGTCACCCAGGCGACGCAGCGCCTGCGCAGTGGCCTCGTCGGCGGGGAAGAAGGTCTCCAGCGCGAGCTCGGCCAGCGTGATGTCGACCGGCGTGCCGAACACGGTGGTCGTGCTGATGAACGACAGCGTGCCGTGCGGGCTGGCCAGCTGCAACGGGACCACGACGGCCGGCTCCGCGCCCGGCGGCTCCGGTGCCGGGCCGGGCGGCGCCGGGTAGGCGGCGAGTTCGTCGAGCAGCGCCGCCAGCCCCGGATCACCGCTGGCGGCGATCTGCTGGCGCAGCCGGGCGAACAGGTGCATGCGCCACTGCGCGAGATTCAGGATGCGCGGTGCCAGCCCGCGCGGGTGCAGGCTCAGGCGCAGCACGTTCAGCGGCGGCTGCAGCAGTTCGGGGGGCAGACCGGCCAGCAGCGGCGGCACGGCGCGGTTGTAGGACACCAGCGTCCAGTGGCGGTCGACCGCCAGCGCCGGGCAGGGCTCGTGGCCGCGCAGCACCAGTTCGACCGCCTCGCGCGCGGCGCGCAGCGCCGGGTCGCCGAGCGGCCGCTCGCCGAACATCGGCGCGAAGCCGGCGGCCGTCAGCAGCCGGTTGCGCTCGCGCAGCGGCACCTCCAGGCGCTCGGCCAGGCGCAGCACCATCTCCCGGCTGGGCTGCGCGCGGCCGGTCTCGAGGTAGCTCAGATGGCGCGTCGACACCTCGGCGGCCAGCGCCAGGTCGAGCTGGCTGAGCCGGCGCCGCTGGCGCCATTCGCGCAGCAGCGCGCCGACGGACGGCCGGGCAGGGGCGAGGCTCATGCCCCGGACGATAGCCCAGGCGCGGCCGCGCCTCCATGACCCCGCAGGTCAGGCGGCGTCGCGCCCGAGCTTGCGCAGCTTCGCCAGCCAGGCCAGGCGGGCGGATTCGTCCAGGCCGTCGACCAGGCCGACCAGCGTCTCGCGCACCGGGGCGATGCCGACGAAGCCGAGGATGTTGCGCTCCAGGTTCTTCACGCTGTGGGCGCGGAAGTAGAAGCGGTAGACCAGGGCCGGCATGCCCATCGTGACCACCAGGCGCGCCGAGCGCCCGGTCAGTCCCTTCGCGCCGAACGGATTCCGGGCGTCGCGGTGGAACGCGAAGCCCGGCCGCGCCACCTGCTCGAGGAAGCCTTTCAGCAGCGCCGGCATGTCGCCCAGCCAGAGCGGGAAGAACAGCACCAGGTGCTGGGCCCAGGCGATGTCCTGCTGGGCCGGGGCCAGCACGGCCGGCAGCGCCCCGTGTTCCCATTCCTGCTGGCTGCGCAGCAAAGGGAAATCAAGTGCAGCAGGCGTGACCGTCCGTACCTCGTGGCCGCCCTCGCGCGCACCTTCGGCGTAGGCCTCGGCCAGCGCGCCGCCGAGGTGGGGACGGGCCGCGTCCGGGTGACCCTGGATGATGAGGATTCGACGTTTCTCGCTCATGGTGTGGCGACCTCGCCATGGGGGACCCCACATGCTCACGCAACCGGTCGCGAGCCCCTTTGAGAACGAACAATGCAGCGACACACTGCGCACCGCGCCGGATGCCGCGGCGCGCCTGTCATGACTGACACGTTGTGCGGTCTGCCCGCTTGCCGCTACGATGCGGCACAGATGCTGCAAGGGCACCGGGGCGGCGATCCCGGAACCTGCCGCCACAACAAGGTCGGTCGTTGGAGTCTCGGATGTCCCATTTCTTCGCGGACCTGGTGGTCCGCACCGATGAAGCGCGCCGCGCTTTCGAAACCCACCCCGTCGTGCTCGACGCCGTGGCCAAGGGCATGAGCCTGCAGCGCTACCGCACGCTGCTGCTCGAGCTGTACCACGTGGTCTGGCACTTCAATCCGGTCAGCGCCGCGGCGGCGAGCCGCCTGGCGGACAGCCACAAGCAGGTGCGCTACTTCCTCTACGAGCACATGCAGGAGGAATCGGGCCACGAGGAATGGGTGCGCAACGACCTGGAGGCGGTCGGCGTGCAGCGCTCGGACACCGAGGCGCACGATGCGTCGCCGTTCACCCGTGCGCTGGTCGGCTACAACTACTGGGCCGCCGAGCGCAGCCACCCCTGCTCGGTGCTGGGCATGCTGTACACGCTGGAGGTGATCGCCTCGGTCTACGGCGGGCCGTTCGCCGCCGCCATCAAGGAGTCGCTGCTGCTGGAGGGCGAGCGCGGCGTCTCCTTCATCAACTCGCACGCGACCATGGATGCCCAGCACATGGCCGACCTGCGCAAGATCCTGAACACCCTGCAGGACGAGCCGGCGCGCGAGGCGGTGGTCGAGTCCGCGCTGCTGAACTTCCACCACTTCACGCGCATCATCGAGACCGTATGAACGACTCACGCGGGCTCTCGGGCATCCCGCAGCTGTTGTCGCGCCCCTACAAGTACCTGCACCTCGAATGGACCAGCGAGCTCGGCCTGCTGCGGGTGCGCACCTGCGTCAAGCCGATCCAGTGCTACAGCCTGGCCGGGCTGACCGAGATGCAGCGCGTGCTGGACGACATCGCCGAGAACCCCGGTGTCGTGCGCCACCTGGTGCTGAGCTCCGACGTGACCGGCGTGTTCAACTTCGGCGGCGACCTGGCGTTGTTCGTGCTGCTGGTCCGCGCCCAGGACATCGACTCGCTGAAGATGTACGGCCGCCGCTGCATCGACCTCGTGTGGTGGCTCGAGCATGCGGCGCGGCGCGGCGTGCACACCACCGTGCTGGTGCAGGGCGACACGCTGGGCGGCGGCCTGGAGTCGGTGCTGCCGTTCCACAAGGTGATCTTCGAGCGCAGCGCCCAGGCCGGCTTCCCGGAGGTGCTGTTCAACCTGTTCCCGGGCATGGGCGCCTGGCCGCTGACGATCCGCAAGGCCGGCTTCGCCGTCGCCAACGACATGATCCTGTCGGGCCGCCTGTTCAGCGCGGAGCAGCTGCAGCGGCGCAGCCTGGTCGACCTCGTCGTCGAGGACGGCGAGGGCGAGGCGGCCATCGTCGAGGTGGTGCGCTCGGTCGAGCCGCGCCTGCGCGGCACGCTGGCAGCGCTGACCGCACAGCGCATGGCCGCACCGATCACCTACGAATCGCTGCAGGAGGCGGTCGATCTGTGGGCCGAGGCCGCGCTGATGCTGACCACGCGCGACCTGCGGCTGATGGAGCGCCTCGCGCGTGCACAGGTGCGCAAGGTCGGCGGCGCCGACGAGGGCGCCGTCGAGGAGATCAAGCGCATCGAGCTGGACACCGCCTGGGGCGAGCTGAAGACCGGCAACACCGGCTTCGGCGAGGAACGCGGCACCGGCATCACCGCCTGGGGTGCGCTGGCGGATTGAGGGGGACCACCCCCGTACGCGCTGCGCGCGCCCCCTCGAGGGGGCAACACCAGCGGACCGGCGGAGCCGGCTCCGCGGTGTTCGCTCGGCTGCGGCCGCTGGACGCGGCGCACGAACGAACGCCTGCTCCGGGTCCTCTACTTGCGGCCCTTCAGCTTGACCAGCTGCTTCTCGAGGTCGGCCAGGCGCTTCTTCTCGCGTTCGACGGTCTTCTCGGCCTCCTTGAAGCGCAGCGCCCGGAACTTGGGCATCAGCGCACCGTCGACGATCTTCAGCACCTCCGCCTTCGCCGCCGCGTAGTCGACCTTCTGGTCGGCCGCGAACGCCTTCTCCATCGCGGCGCGTGTCGCCGGCTGCAGCTTGACCGGCAGCGGGGCGCCCTTCAGGACATGCGTCTTCATCATCGCGTAGTCCTGGAAGCCGTCGGTCACGCCGATCATGAACTGGGCATAGGCCTCGAAGCCCTGCTTCTTGGCCCAGGGCAGGAAGTCCAGGCGGCGCTGCTGCCAGTCGAAGTCGGCGTACTTCTTGGCGTACCAGCTTTTGACGTCCTGTTCCGACTTGATCACCGACTTGGCGACGTCGATCTGCTGCTCGACCTCGGCGATCTCCTTCGGGTCGGCAGGGATCGGGTTGACCTTGTCGAAGGCGTCGAGGTCGGCGGCCGTGACCACCTTGGAACTCTTCTTGATCTTGACCAGCCACTGGCGCCGCTTGGCGAGGTCGCGCTCGCCGGCGACGTCCAGGCTGTCGATGGTCGTCAGGTCGCTGCCGACGCGGATGCCGTAGACCAGCTTGCGTCCGTCGTAGGTCAGGATGAACTCGGCCGACTTCTTGGCCTTCTTCATCTTCTCGCCGATCTTGGCCGCGTCGACCTTGGTGTCCTTCAGCGGCGTGCCGAGGATGGAGACGCGGGAGCGGGCGTCCCACTCCACGCCGGCGACATCGTCCGGCTTCTTCGCCGTGGCCAGTACCTCGGTGACCGTGCCCATCCCATCCTCCTCGTTGCTCGGGGCGGCGGGACCTTCCGCCGCCCGGCATTGGACGTGGGGCCGACGCGGCGCGTCCATCCCCCATCCGGGATGTCCGGATCCGCCGTCGGATTGCGTGCAGCGCCCGGCGTCAGAGCCAGGCGGAGATGATCTCGCGCAGCTGGTCGCGCGTGTAGGGCTTGGCCAGGTGCGCGTCCATGCCAGCCTCCATGGCGTGGGCCGCGTCCTCCTCGTAGGCATTCGCGGTCAGCGCGACGATCGGCGTGCGCGGCAGGCGCTGCCGCACTTCGCGCGCGCGGATGTGCTGCGTCGCGGTGTAGCCGTCCATCACCGGCATCTGGCAGTCCATCAGCACCAGGTCGACCGAACGGCGCGACAGCACGTCCAGCGCCTCCACGCCGTCCTGCGCCTCGATGATCGACAGGCCGAGCGACTCCAGCATCTCCTCGGCGATGATGCGGTTGACCGGGTTGTCCTCGACCACCAGCACCGTGCCGGACAGGCGCGACGGCAGCGGCTCCAGCGGCGTCATCGCCGAATCGATCGGCTCGCCCTGCGGCGGGTTCGGGTCGATCTCGAATGCCAGGTCGAAGCCGAACTGCGACCCGGCGCCGGGCTGGCTGTCCACCTCGATCTGGCCGCCCATGGCCTGCACGATCTTCTGGCTGATCGCCAATCCCAGGCCGGTGCCGCCGGCGCGCCGGCTGCGCGAGCCGTCCACCTGGTGGAACGGCTCGAACAGGCGCTGCAGCGCCTGGTGCGGGATGCCGATGCCGCTGTCGATCACCTCGAAGCGCACGCGCACCTGGCCTTCCGGCGCCTGGCGCGGGCTCAGCCGCAGCGACACGCCGCCGCGTTCGGTGAACTTGATCGCGTTGCCGACCAGGTTCAGCAGCACCTGCTTGAGGCGCTGCGCGTCGCCAAGCACCCGGTCGCCGACCGCGGGTTCCAGGTCCAGCACCAGCGACAGGCCCTTCGCCTGGGCGTTGGCGCGGAACAGCGCGACCACCGAGGCCGCCGTCGCGTGCAGCGACAGCGGGGCCCGCAGCAGGCTGAGCTTGCCGGCCTCGATCTTCGAGTGGTCCAGCACGTCGTTCAGGATGCCCATCAGCGACTCGCCCGACGAGGCCGCCGTCTTGACCAGCCGGCGCTGCTGCGGGTCGAGCTCGGAGCTGCGCAGCAACTCGAGCGCGCCGAGCACGCCGTTCATCGGCGTGCGGATCTCGTGGCTCATGGTCGCGAGGAACTGCGACTTGGCCATGTTCGCCGCGTCGGCCTCCTCCTTGGCGCGCTGCAGCGAGACGTTGGCCGCCTCGGAGATCGCCTTGGCGCGCTGCAGCGAGGCGTTCGCCGCGTCGGCCTCCAGTCCGTGGCGGACGGCCGCGGTGGTGGCCAGCGTGAACTCGCGCGCGACGCGGAACATCGTGAAGCCGAAGATCGCCACCAGCACCGCCAGCGGCACCGAGCGCACGCTGTCGTCGACCAGGCAGACCACGACGACCGTGATCAGCTGCGGCAGCGCCAGCAGGTGGAAGGACCAGCCGACCAGCGACATGAAGTAGGCCGCGACGGCCGTCGAGCCGCAGGCCATCACCATGAAGGCGGTTGCCTCGCTGCCGGACAGCGAGGTGTAGATCCCCGCGACGCTGACCAGCCAGAGCATGCCGGCGACCGCGGCGTTTCCTTCCAGCGAATGCTTGGCCAGCCGCACGCCGCGCGCGTCCAGGTTCTGCGTCTCGGCGAAGCGGCGCGCCAGCCACCAGCGCCACGCGGCGCCGGTCAAGCCGATCACGCCGGCGGTGATCGCCGCGCCCGGCTGTCCCGCGCGCCAGCCGACCCAGACGATGAAGGCGACCACCACCACCTGCGCAAACACCGAGCGTCCGGCGTTGTGCAGCGCGAGCTTGAGCAGTTCGCGTTCGACGGCGGCGTCGGTGGAGGTGTCCCGGGTCATGAAGGCGGGAAGCATAACCGCGCCGTCCGGCCGATGGGCATGCGCTATCGTGGCGCGGTGGAGACAGCCGCGGGCCCAATGCGCAATACCGGACGCTTCGAACGCCTCGATGCGCTGCGCGGCGTCGCGATGCTGTGGATGGCAGCGTTCCACTTCTGCTACGACCTGAACCATTTCGGGGTGATCCACGAGCGCTTCCGCAGCGATCCGTTCTGGACCTGGCAGCGCGTGGCGATTGTCTCGATGTTCCTGTTCTGCGCCGGGCTGGCGCAGGCGGCGGCGCTGCATGCCGGGCAGCCCTGGTCACGTTTCTGGCGGCGCTGGCTGCAACTGGCGGGCTGCGCGGTGCTGGTCAGCCTCGGCTCGGCGCTGATGTTCCCGCGCACCTGGATCAGCTTCGGCATCCTGCACGGCATCGCGCTGATGCTGATCGTGGCGCGCGCGGCGGCGCCGCTGCGCGGCTGGCTGTGGCCGCTCGGACTGGTCGCGATCCTGCTTCCGTACTGGCTGCAGCACCCGTTCTTCGACACCCGCTGGACCAACTGGGTCGGCCTCGTGACGCGCAAGCCTTCCACCGAGGACTGGGCGCCGCTGCTGCCCTGGCTGGGTGTCGTCTTCTGGGGCCTGGCCGCCGGGCAGTCGCTGCTGCGCCGGCAGCCGCAGGCGCTGGCGGCATCGGTTGCGCCGCCGCTGCGGCCGCTGGCCGTGCTTGGCCGCTGGAGCCTGAGCTTCTACATGGTGCACCAGCCGGTGCTGATCGGCGCGATCATGCTGGTCCTGGCGCTGCGCCGCTGAGAACGGTGCCGCCGGGCGCCTGTCAAGGCGCTGTCACGGCGCGCCCCTAGTCTCGCGCCGGCTCACCGAGGAGACCCCATGAAAGAACGATGCTTCCTGCGCGCCGTCGCGCTCACGCTGACGCTGGCGACCGTGCTGCCGGCCTGTGCCCACCGCGACCGTCCGGACACCGGGCGCGCGCCGATCGTGATCGGCCACCGCGGCGCGGCCGGCTACCTGCCCGACCACACGCTCGCGTCCTACGCACTCGCGATCGAGCTCGGCGCGGACTACGTGGAGCCCGACCTGGTGGCCACCAAGGACGGCCACCTGATCGCCCGCCACGAGCCGAACATGATTGCGACCACCAATGTGGCCTCGCTGCCGCAGTTCGCCGCCCGCCGCACGACGAAGATGGTCGACGGCGTGCCCGAGCAAGGCTTCTTCGCGAGCGACTTCACCCTCGCCGAGATCAAGCAGATCCGCGCGGTGCAGCCGCTGGCCGAGCGTGACCCGGACTTCAACGGCCGCTTCGAGATCCCGACGCTGGAGGAGGTGATCGAGCTGGTCAAGCGCAAGTCGGCCGAGAAGGGGCGCCGCATCGGCATCTATCCGGAGACCAAGCACCCGACCTTCCACCAGGGCCTCGGCCTGGCGCTGGAGGACCGCCTGCTGCGCGTGCTGACGCGCGCCGGCTGGAACCACCGCGGTGCGCCGGTCTTCATCCAGTCCTTCGAGACTGCCAACCTGCGCTACCTGCGCGCGCGCACCGAGCTGCCGCTGGTGCAGCTGGTCGATGCCGACGGCGTCGCGCCGGACGGCCAGCTCACCTATGCGGCGCCGTTCGACAAGCCCTATGACTGGGTCGTGGCCGGGCGTGCCGGCACCTTCGGCGACCTGCTGACACCGGCCGGGCTGGCCGAGGTCAGCCGCTACGCCGACGGCATCGGCCCGTGGAAACCGTACATCCGCAGCTCGGCCTGCACGCTCGTCAACGGCACCTGCGCCGACGTCAATGGCGACGGCCTCGTCAACGATGCCGACCGCACGCTGCTGCCGCCGGGCGACCTCGTCCAGCGCGCCCATGCGCTCGGGCTGGTCGTGCACCCCTACACCTTCCGCAGCGAGCAGCGCCGGCTGGTCAAGGACTACGCGGGCACGCCGGCCCGCGAGTACCTGGACTTCTACCAGCTCGGCGTGGACGGCCTGTTCAGCGACTTCACGGACGATGCCGTCGCGGCGCGCGCGATGTTCCTGCTGAAGACCGATGCGGACTACGAACGCTGCCTGATCGACGGCCATTGCGAGGGCCGTGGCCGCCGCTGAGGGGTCTCAGGCACCGCCGCGCAGTCTGGCGGCGGCGTCGTCGATGGCCGCCTTCAGTTCGGCGTAGCTGCGCGTCACCGGGAACTGCGGGAACTGCGCGACGATCGACGCCGGCGGGTGGATGAAGAAGCCGGCGTGCGCGGCCGACAGCATGCCGGTGTCGTTGTACGAATCGCCCGCCGCGATGACCTGGAAGTTCAGCAGGCGCAGCGCGTTGACCGCGTGGCGCTTCTGGTCGGCCATGCGCAGCACGTGGCGGGTGACGAAGCCGTCGGCATCGACTTCCAGCTTGTGGCACAGCAGGGTCGGCCAGGCGAGCTGGCGCATCAGCGGCTGGGCGAACTCGTAGAACGTGTCCGACAGGATCAGCACCTGGTAGCGGCTGCGCAGGTCGTCGAGGAATTCGCGCGCGCCTTCCATCGGGCCCATGTCGGCGATCACCGCCTGGATGTCGGCGAGCTTGCGGCCGTGGCGGGCCAGGGCGTCGATGCGAAAGCGCATCAGCTTGTCGTAGTCGGGCTCGTCGCGGGTGGTGCGGGCGAGTTCGGCGATGCCGCTGCGCTTCGAGAACTCGATCCAGATCTCGGGCACGAGCACGCCTTCGAGGTCGAGGCAGATCATTTGCATGGCGGGGCTCCGGCGGGCAGGGCGTGGCGGGCGGCGCGCATGGTACCCGATGGCCTACCATGGCCGGATGAGCGGCAAGACCCTGTTCGGATTCCATGCGGTGACGGTGCGGCTGAAGACCGCGCCCGCCAGCGTGCTCGAGGTGCACGTCGACGCAACGCGGCGCGACCAGCGCATGCGCCAGTTCGTCGAGCGCACGAAGGAGGCCGGCGTGAAGATCGTCGACAGCGACGACGAACGCCTGCGCGCGCTGTGCGGCAACCCGCGCCACCAGGGGGTCGTCGCACGCGTGCAGGCACTGGCCCGGACCCATTCGCTGGACGACCTGCTCGACGCCGTCGAGGGCGATCCGCTGCTGCTGGTGCTCGACGGGGTGACCGACCCGCACAACCTCGGCGCCTGCCTGCGCGTGGCCGACGGCGCCGGCGCGCACGCGCTGATCGCACCCAAGGACCACGCCGTGGGTGTCAACGCCACCGTGGCCAAGGTCGCCAGCGGGGCGGCCGAGACGGTGCCGTACTTCATGGTCACCAACCTGGCGCGCACCCTCAACGAACTCAAGGAACGCGGCATCCGTGTCGTCGGCACCAGCGACGCAGCCACGCAATCGCTGTTCGAAGCGGACCTGACCGGCCCGCTGGCGCTGGTGCTGGGCGCCGAAGGCGCCGGCATGCGGCAGCTGACCGCGAAGACCTGCGACGCGCTGGTGCGCCTGCCGATGAAGGGCGCGGTCGAGAGCCTGAACGTCTCGGTGGCGGCGGGCATCTGCCTGTACGAGGCGCTGCGCCAGCGCGACCGCGGTGCATGAACCCGACGCGGCGATCGGGGCGCTGCGCGAGCGGCTCGCGCAGGCCGCCTCGGTCTGCGTGCTGACCGGCGCCGGCATGTCGGCCGAGAGCGGCATCCCGACCTTCCGCGACGCACTGACCGGCCTGTGGTCGCGTTTCGACCCGGCGCAGCTGGCCAGCGAGGCGGGCTTCCGCGCCGACCCGGCGCTGGTGTGGGACTGGTATGCGGAACGGCGCGCCGGCGTGCTCGCCGCAGAGCCCAACCCCGGCCACCGGGCGCTGGCCGACTTCGCGCGGCGCCGGCCCGGGGTTCTGACCGTCGTGACGCAGAACGTCGACGACCTGCACCAGCGCGCCGGCAACCGCCGCGCGATCCGCCTGCACGGCGACATCCTGCGCGACCGCTGGCTGGAGTCCTGTCCGCGGGACTGCGACCCGGCACAGGCCACGCCGGGCCGGCCACCGCGTTGTGCCGACTGCGGCAACCTGCTGCGGCCCGGCGTGGTCTGGTTCGGCGAGATGCTGCCGGCCGGCGCGCTGGAGGCGGCCGAAGTGGCGGCGCGCGGCTGCGACGTGATGCTGGTGGTCGGCACCTCCGGCGCGGTCTGGCCCGCGGCGGGCCTGGCGGCCCTGGCACGCCGGGCCGGCGCCTACGTCGCGATCCTCAACCCGGCCGACAGCGAGATCGACGCCGACGCCCACCTGTGCCTGCGCGGCACGGCCGCGACGCTGCTGCCCGGCCTGCTCGGCTGAGCTGGCTACACTGGCCGCGACGCCACTGCCGCGACTGCCCGCCATGCCCGTCATCGACGTCCGCCACCCGCTGGTCAAGCACAAGGTCGGCCTGCTGCGCGAGAGCGACATCTCGACCAAGAAGTTCCGCGAGTTGACCCACGAACTGGCCCGCCTGCTGGCCTATGAAGCGACGGCCGATTTCCCGCTCGAGACGGCGACGGTCGACTGCTGGAGCGGGCCGACCGAGGTGCAGCGCATCGCCGGCCGCAAGGTCACGGTGGTGCCGATCCTGCGCGCCGGGCTCGGCATGCTCGACGGCGTGCTGGACATGGTGCCGAACGCCAAGGTCAGCGTGGTCGGCCTGTCGCGCAACCACGAGACGCTGCAGCCGGAGCACTACTTCGAGCGCTTCGTCGGCCACCTTGAGGAGCGCACCGCGTTGATCGTCGACCCGATGCTCGCCACCGCCGGCTCGATGATCGCGACCATCGACCTGCTGAAGAGCCGCGGCTGCAAGGACGTGCGCGCCCTGGTGCTGGTGGCGGCGCCCGAAGGCGTCGCCGCGCTCGGCCGGGCGCACCCGGACGTGCGCTGCTGGGCGGCCGCGATCGACAGCCACCTCAACGAGATCGGCTACATCATCCCGGGCCTCGGCGACGCCGGCGACAAGATCTTCGGCACGAAGTGACATCTGAGCCGCAGGAGTTGAGCTCCGTCACGGTCTGCTTGCCATTCTTTACACGCTGGCAGCGGCTCCGACTTGCGACGGACACGTGGCCGGCTTAGGGTAGACGGATGACCCAAGAAGACACCTTGCCCGCCGCCGCCGGCGGCGGAATCCGCAAGCCGTTCCGGCTCTGGATGACCGGCAGTCTGGCGGTCGTCATGGCCTCGCTGTGCACCGGCCGCGGTGTGCTCGACGACGAGCGCCTCGCCGCGTCGATGCGCGTCGTGCGCCACAGCCCCTACAGCGTCACCGAGACGGTGCTGCGCATCGAGGAGGCGGCGCGCCAGCGCGGCCAGGAGGTGCTGGCCCGGATCGACGGCAGTGCCCTCGTGCTCGTGCTGGCGTCGTCGGTCGGCGGCACGCCCGTCGTGATGACCGCGGCCGACGCGCCCCCGGACGTGCCGCTGTCCGTGCAGGTGCGCCGCAACGACGAGGGCGGGGCCGATGTGCTGGTGGCGCGTGACCTCGGCAGTGCGCTGCACGGCCTGCCCGACACGGTGGCCGCCGAACTGGCCGCGCTGCCCGGCCTGCTCGAACGCGCGCTGGGCTGAGCCGGCCCGGGGCGCTCAAGCAAAGCCGAACGCGCCGACCAGCGCACCCAGGCCGACCAGCCAGATCGGGCTGATGCGGCTGCGGTTCATCACGGCGATGGTCACCGCGATCAGCGCGAGCGCGCCCCAGCGGTGCGCCGGGTCGCGCACGAAGGGTTCGGCCAGCACCCAGCCGGTGGCCAGCAGCAGGCCGATCGTCAGCGGCGCCATCCCGGTGGTGAAGGCGCGCACGGCCAGCGCCTCGCGGCGCTGAGCCGCCCAGCGGGTCGTGTAGAGCGTCAGGAGCGTCGACGGCAGCAGCGTGCCGATCAGCGTCACCGCCGCGCCCAGCGGACCGGCGACGTTCCAGCCGAGCACCGCGACGAACAGCACGTTCGGGCCGGGCGCGGCCTGCGCGATCGCGATCGAGGACGTGAACTGCGCGTCGGTGATCCAGCCATGCTGCGCGACGATGTAGCGGTGCATGTCGGCCGCGGTGGTGATCGCGCCGCCCACCGCCAGCAGGCTGAGCAGCATGAAGTGGCCGAGCAGGCCGAGCAGGTCGGCGGCGGAGAGGCTCATCGCGAATGCCGCCAGGCCGCCAGCGCGCAGCCGATCGACCCGATGCCCAGGATCACCCAGACCAGCGGCACGCGCGCCAGCGCGACGGCAGCGAAGGTCGCCGCGCCGATCGCGGTGCACAGCGCCGGCCCGAGCCGGTTGGCCTTCAGCGAGCCTGCCAGCTTCAGCGCGGTGGCCATCACGAGCCCGGCCGCCACCGAGCCCATGCCGCGCAGCGCGCCGGCCACCGCCGGGTGGTCGGCGAAGCGGGTGTAGACCAGCGTCAGCGCCAGCACGATGCACAGCGGCACCAGCATCAGCCCGCCGAGGGCCGCGGCGGCACCGCGCCAGCCGAGGCAGCGGTCGCCGAACATCAGCGACAGGTTGACGATGTTCGGGCCGGGCAGCACCTGGCTGATCGACAGCAGCTCGACGAACTGCTCGCGGGTCAGCCAGCGGCGCCGTTCGACCAGCTCGACCTGCGCGACCGCCAGCACGCCGCCGAAGCCCTGCAGCGCGAGGCGGTTGAACGCGGTGAAAAGGGTGGCCGTCGAACGCGGCAATTCGGGCTCGCTCACCGGATCACGCGCAGCGCGTCCGGGTTGACGATGCCGGTGGGGGCCTGGTTGATGAAGTTGATCACGTTCTCGAACGCGGCGCGGAAGTACAGCTCGTAGCTGTCCTGCTCGACGTAGCCGATGTGCGGCGTGCACACCGCGTTCTCCAGCCGCAGCAGCGGGTGGCCCTGCAGGATCGGCTCGCTCTCGAACACGTCCACGGCGGCCAGTCCGGGCCGGCCGCGGTTCAGCGCCGACACCAGCGCGCCTTCCTCGATCAGCTCGGCGCGCGAGGTGTTGACGAGCAGGGCGGTCGGCTGCATGCGCGTCAGCGCGTCGAGCTTGACGATGCCGCGCGTCACGTCGTTCAGGCGCAGGTGCAGCGACAGCACGTCGCTCTGCTCGAAGAAGGACTCGCAGGCGCCCGCCGCCTCGTGGCCGTCGGCGGTGGCGCGCTGGCGCGACGATTCGCTGCCCCAGACCAGCACGCGCATGCCGAACGCGCGCCCGTAGCCGGCCACCAGCTGGCCGATCTTGCCGTAGCCCCAGATGCCCAGCGTGCGCCCGCGCAGCACCATGCCGAGGCCGAAGTTGGGCGGCATCGAGGCGGCCTTCAGGCCCGACTGCTGCCAGGCGCCGTGCTTCAGGTTGCCGATGTACTGCGGCAGGCGCCGCATCGAGGCCATGATCAGCGCCCAGGTCAGCTCGGCCGGCGCCACCGGCGAGCCGACGCCCTCGGCCACCGCGATGCCCAGCCGCGTGCAGGTTTCCACGTCGATGTGCGAGCCGACCCGCCCGGTCTGGGAGATCAGCTTCAGCTTCGGCAGCTTCTCGAGCAGCTGGCGCGGGAACTGGGTCCGTTCGCGGATCAGCACCAGCACGTCGGCGTCGCGCAGCCGCACCGAGAGCTGGCCGATGCCCTTGACCGTGTTGGTGAAGACCTTCGCGTTCAGCGGTTCCAGCAGCGCGGCGCACTTCAGCTTGCGCACCGCGTCCTGGTAGTCGTCGAGGATGATGATGTTCACGGCGACCGCCATTGTGCACGTCCGTGCAGGGCCGGCCGAGGCTCGCTACGATCGCGGCCTCGATCCACGGAGACAAGCATGGCGATCTCGATGTACTCGGCCAGCGTGCCGGTGTTCAACCGCGCGCTCGGCAACCTGCTGAACTGGCTGGACAAGGCCGAGGCCTACGCGCAGGCGAAGAAGTTCGACCCCTCGGTGTACCTGTCGGCGCGGCTGGCGCCGGACATGCTGCCGTTCACGAAGCAGATCCAGATCGCCTGCGACGCGGCCAAGTTCGGCGTCGCCCGGCTGGCCGGCGTGGACGCGCCGAAGAACGAGGACAACGAGACCAGCCTCGCCGAACTGCGCGAGCGCGTGCGCAAGACACTCGATTTCATCAACTCGGTGCCGGCCGGCAAGCTCGATGGCAGCGACACGCGCGACCTCGTGCTGCCACGGCGCGACGGCCCGGTCACGCTGAACGGCGAGTTCTTCCTGAAGCACTACGCGCTGCCCAACTTCTTCTTCCACGTGACGACGGCCTACGCGCTGCTGCGCCACAACGGCGTCGACCTCGGCAAGTCGGACTACCTCGGGCCGCTCAAGTGACGCGCCGGGCCTGCCCGCCGAGCCGGCGTTGATCATGACGCTGCCGGTGCACGACCTCGCGCTGTTCCTTGGCGCGGCGCTGCTGCTGAACCTGACGCCCGGTGCGGACATGCTGTTCGTGGCCGGCACCGGCGCGGCGCGCGGGCGGCGCGCCGGCATGCTGGCGGCCCTGGGCGTCGGCGCGGGCTGCGCGCTGCACACGCTGCTGGCGGCGGCCGGGCTGTCGGCGCTGATCGCGGCCTCCGAGCTGGCCTTCAACCTTCCTTGCCTTCCTGCCGCAGTTCATCGAAGCCGGCGCGCCCGGGCAGGCCTGGGCGCTGGTGCTGCTGGGCACGCTGTTCAACCTGGGCGGCACGGCGGTCAACCTGGTCGTCGCGCTGCTGGCCCACCGAGTGGCACGGGGTCTCGCCGCGCGCAGGGCGGTCGGCGGTGCCGGGACGTGGCTGCAGCGCGCCTGCGGTGCGCTGTTCGTCGGACTGGGCCTGAAGCTCGCGCTGAGTCCGCGCTAGGGCCACATGTTGTCGCGCGGCTCCAGGGCGCCGAAGCCCGAACGCGGCGAGCGGGTCGGGAAATGACGGTTCAGGCGCGCCAGCCGCTGGTCGGCCTCGTGCTGGCTGTGCTGCAGCGACACCAGGCTGAACACCTCGGTGCGCAGGTGCCACAGCTCGCGCAGCGAGCGGGCGATCTGCAGGCGGTCGAGCAGTTCGTCGGCGGTGTCGCCGGCCAGGTCGTCGGCGGCCGCGAGGAACTCGCGGCGGGCCTGCTCCAGTGCTGTGTCCGGCCCGGCGGTGGGCCCCGGCCAGCCCGCCGCCACCCAGACCTGGACCCTGCGCCACCAGGGCTGCGGCGCGCTGGCCCGTTCGGGCGGGCAGATTTCGAGCCGGTGGCGGGTGGTGGGCGGTTGAGTGGAGAGCATGGTCGTCGGGCGGCATCGGCACGGCGTTGTGGGCCCGAATATCGCCGCCCGATGCGGTTGGCGATCACCGGAACAGGCCGGGTCCGACCAGTCATTTCCCAGCCGCCCGGGGGCGGGCGGTGAGGCGCTGGGCACGGCGCGCCCTGGCCCTGGCGGCGATGCTGCTGCTGGGAACCGGCCTGCTGGCTGCCGGCTATGCGTGGTGGACGCTGCCGCGCACCGAGGGCAGCGTGGCGCTGCCGGGCTTGCGCGCCGAGGTGCTGATCGAACGCGACGCGCAGGGCATTCCGACCATCCGCGCCGGGTCTGCCGAGGATGCCGCCTTCGGGCTCGGCTTCGTCCACGCGCAGGATCGTCTCTGGCAACTCGAGACCCACCGACGCATCGGCGCCGGCGAACTCGCCGAGGCCTTCGGCCCGCCGGCGCTGGGGACCGACCGCTTCCTGCGGGCACTCGGCGTGCGGCGCGCGGCCGAGGCGCAGTGGGCGGCGACCGGCGAACCGGCACGCCGCGCGCTCGAGGCCTATGCCGCCGGCATCAACGCCTTCGTGAGCCGCGAGCTGCGGGCCCGGCCGCCGGAATTCGTGCTGCTCGGCCTGCAACCGCCCGCCTGGACGCCGCAGGACAGCCTGGCCTGGGCGACCATGATGGCGTGGGACCTGGGCGGCAACTGGCGCAGCGAACTGCAGCGCATGCGCCTGGCCCTCACGCTGCCGGTGGCACGGATCGACGAGTTGCTCCCGCCGTACCCCGGCGAGGCGCCGCGGGTGACCGCCGACTATCCGTCGCTGTACCGGTCACTCGCCGTCGACGGCCGATTGGGCGCGCAGGCGCTGCGCGATGCGCCCGCGTCCGGCCTGGAGGGCATCGGCTCGAACAACTGGGTGCTGGCGGCGAGCCGTACGACGACGGGCGGGCCGCTGCTGGCCAACGACCCGCACCTGAAGCTGTCGGCGCCCGCGCTCTGGTACCTGGCCCGCCTCGAGTGGCCTGGTAACCGGGTGGCCGGTGCCACCATGCCCGGGCTGCCGGCCGTCGTGCTGGGCCAGAACGAACACGTCGCCTGGGGCTACACGAACACCGGGCCGGACGTGCAGGACCTCTACCTTGAGCAGATCGATCCGGGCGAGCCCGCCCGTTACCGCACGCCGGACGGCTGGGCCGCGTTCGAGACGCACGAGGAGACGATCCGGGTGCGCGGCGCCGCGCCCGTCACGGTGCGCGTGCGGCGCACCCGGCACGGGCCGGTGCTGTCCGACGCCGGCGTCGGCGAAGGCATGACAGGACCGTCGGGGCGGCCGACCTACGCGCTCGCGCTGCGCTGGACCGCGCTGGACGCCGACCCGGGCACGCTGGAAGCCGGCCTGGGCTTCATGCAGGCCCGTTCGCTCGACGAGTTCGTCGCCGCCTCGGCCCGCTACGTGGCGCCGATGCAGAACATGCTGGTGGCCGACCGGGCCGGTCGTATCGGCTTCGTCGCCGCCGGCCGGGTGCCGCTGCGGCGGCCGGACAACGACCTGTGGGGCCAGGTGCCGGCGCCGGGCTGGGAGGCCCGCTACGACTGGGATGGCTTCCTCCCCGCCGCAGCGACGCCACGCGAGTTCGATCCGGCGCGCGGCTGGATCGCGACCGCCAACCAGCGCATCCACGCGCCGGACTACCCGCACTACCTCGGCAGCGACTGGGCGGCGCCGTACCGCATGCAGCGCATCGAGCAGCTGATCGCGGCCCGGCCGCGGCATTCGCTGGACGACCTGCGCGCGATGCAGTCCGACGAGCTCTCGCTGGCGACGCAGCGCCTGCTGCCGTTCCTGCGCCGCGCCGCGCCCGAGCATGCCCTCGCCGCGGCGGCCATGCGCACGTTGCAGGACTTCGACGGCACGATGGCGCGCGGCCGCGCCGCGCCGCTGATCTTCTGGGCCTGGGTGCGCCACCTGGCGCGGCGCGTGTTCGCCGACGAGCTGGGTGCGGCGAACTGGGCCGAGAGCGGGCGCAGCTGGCGCAGCGCGCTGGAGCGCGTGCTGGAGCGGGACGATGCCTGGTGGTGCGACGACAAGTCCACGCCGGCAGTGGAGGCCTGCGCTCAGCAGATCGATGCCGCGCTGGCGGACGCCCTTGACGAACTGCGTGCGTCCCGGGGCGACGATCCGGCGGCCTGGGCCTGGGGCCGGGCCCATGTCGCGCGCTCGGAGCACCGGCCATTCAGCCGGGTGGGGTGGCTCGCGCCGTGGTTCGAACTGCGCACCCCGGTCGGCGGCGACACCTACACGATCAACGCCTCGCGGGTGGACCTGAAGCCCGACCCACGCACCGGCGAGCTGTACCTGGACGAGCACGGACCGTCGCTGCGTGCGATCTACGACCTCGCCGATCCGTCACGCTCGCGGGTGATGCAGTCGAGCGGTCAGTCGGGTCTGTTCTTCGCGCCGGACTATCGTCGCTTCGTCGCGCCCTGGGCGGCGGTGCAGGACGTTCCGCTGTGGGCGGCGCCGACCGTGCACTCGCTGCGCCTGCGGCCCGAGGGCGGACCCGTCGGATCGGACCGCTAGCCCTGGCGCCTAGACTTGGCCGAACAGCGCCTTGCGCTGTGGCGTGTAGTGCCACCACGGCGCGGCCGGCGCACCGCGCATGAAGTCGACCGCGGCCATGAAGGTGTCGAGCACGCAGGGGTCCTGCCGCTGGCCGGTGGCCGCGCACAGTTTCTGGTAGAGCACGAAGGCGTCCTTGCCGCGCAGCTCCTGCGGGGTGGCGATGCCGATCAGGCGCAGGTCTGCCGCCAGCGCGGGGCCGATGTTCGGCAACTGCTCCAGCGTCGTGCAGGCCTCGGCGGAGGCGGCCTTGGGCGACTTGATCATCAGCGCGGCACCCACGTCGCTCACATCAGCATGGTGTTGCGGATCAGGCCGACGGCCAGGCCTTCGAGTTCGAAGTCGATCTGGCCGTCGCCGCCGTCGGCCGGCACCACGATGGTCTGGAAGTCCGGATTCTCCGGAATGAGTTCGATGCCGGCGCGCGTGCGACGGAAGCGCTTGACGGTCACCTCCTCGCCGAGGCGGGCGACGACGATCTGGCCGTTCTTCGCGTCGCGCGCCTTCTGCACCGCGAGCAGGTCGCCGTCGAGGATGCCGGCGTCGCGCATGCTCATGCCGCGCACCTTCAGCAGGTAGTCGGGCCGGCGCGGGAACATGCTGGCCTCGACGAGGTAGGTCTGGTCGATGTGCTCCTGCGCGAGGATCGGGCTGCCGGCTGCGACACGGCCGACCAGCGGCAGCGAGAGCTGCGCGAGGCTGGGCAGCGGCAGGCTGAACTGCTTGCCGCGCGACTCGTTCAGCGCGCGCAATGTGTCAGACTTCAAGCGGATGCCGCGCGACGTGCCGCCCACCAGTTCGATGACGCCCTTGCGGGCCAGAGCCTGCAGGTGCTCCTCCGCGGCGTTGGCCGAGCGGAAGCCGAGTTCGGCGGCGATCTCGGCGCGCGTCGGCGGGGCGCCGGTGCGCGCGATGGCGCTCTGCACCAGGTCCAGGATCTGTTGCTGCCGGTCGGTGAGTTTGGGCTTTTCCTGCACGGGGCGTCCTCGCAAGCGTCGAACGGGAGCTGGATTTCTGTCCAGTGACTGTATTTTCATCCAGCCATGAACAAAATGCAAAGCCCGGAGCGGCGGATCGTCGTGCTGGCCACCGGCGGCACCATCGCCGGCACCGCCGCGCGGCCCGGTGACAACGTCGGCTACGTCGCCGCCCAGCTGGGTGCGGACGATCTCGTCGCGGCCGTGCCGGGGCTCGCCGGCACCCCGCTCGAGACCGAGCAGGTGGCGCAGGTCGACAGCAAGGACATGAGCTTCGACATCTGGCGGCGGCTGGCCGAGCGCGCGGCGCATCACCTGGCGCGCGACGAGGTGGCCGGCATCGTCGTCACGCACGGCACCGACACGCTGGAGGAGACCGGCTACTTCCTGCAGCGCGTGCTGGCGCCGCGCAAGCCGGTGGTGCTGACGGCGGCGATGCGGCCTGCCACCGCGCTGCTGCGCGACGGCCCGCAGAACCTGCTCGACGCGGTGGCCGTCGCCCGCGAGCCGCAGGCGCACGGTGTGGTCGTGGTGGTCGCCGGCGTGGTGTGGGATGCGCGCGAACTGCGCAAGACACACACCTACCGCCTCGATGCGTTCGGCGCGGGCGATGCCGGCTGGCTGGCGCGGGTCGAGGAAGGGCGCCTGCGGCGGCAGCGCGACTGGCCGGCCGGCGAGCCGCTCGGGCTCGCCTTCCTGCCGGTGGACCCGGCGGGTTGGCCGGCGGTCGAGATCGTCACCAGCCATGCAGGCGCGACCGGCCTGCTGGTGCAGGCGGCCCGCGCGGCCGGCGTGCGCGGCCTGGTGGTGGCCGCGACCGGCAACGGCTCGCTGCACACCACGCTGGAGGCGGCGCTGCGCGAGGCGCAGTCGGCCGGCATCGTGGTCTGGCGCAGCAGCCGCTGCCTCGCCGGCGCGGTACTGCCCAAGCCGGACGACGTCTTCCCGACGGCCGGCACGCTCACGCCGGCGCAGGCGCGCGTCGAGCTGATGCTGCAGCTGCTGCGCGCCTGAGCGGCGTGCGGCGGCGCGTCAGACGACGGTCAGCGTGACGTCGATGTTGCCGCGCGTGGCGTTCGAGTACGGGCACACCTGGTGCGCCGCGTCGACGAGCGCCTGCGTCTCGGCCTTGTCCCAGCCCGGGACGCTGATGCGCATCGCGACCTGGATGCCGAAGCCCTGCGGGATCGGGCCGATGCCCACGTCCGCCTCGATCGAGGCCGCGGCCGGCACGACCTTCTTCTGCGTGCCGGCGACGAACTTCATCGCGCCCATGAAGCAGGCCGAGTAGCCGGCGGCGAACAGCTGTTCGGGGTTGGTGCCGTTGCCGTTGCCGCCCATTTCCTTCGGCGGCGCCAGCGTGACGGCGAGCTTGCCGTCGTCGGTCTTGGAGCTGCCTTCGCGGCCGCCGGTGGTGGTGGCGTGCGCGGTGTAGAGGACCTTTTCGAGAGCCATGGTTGTTCCTTTCGGGTTCAGGGTGGCAGGGGAAGGGGCGTGTTCAGTGCACGTCCCGGACGGAAGCGAGGATCTGGTCGCGCAGCTGCTGCAGCTGCGCCGTCAGGGCGGCGAGCTCATCGCGGCTGCAGTCCATCGCGGCGGCGAGGTGCTTCGGGAACTCCAGTGCGCGGCGGCGCAGCGCCCGGCCTTCCGGCGTCAGCGACACGACGACGCGGCGCTCGTCGTCGGCCGAGCGCGCGCGGCGCAGCCAGCCGGAAGCCTCCATGCGCTTGAGCAGCGGTGTGAGCGTGCCGGAGTCGAGGAACAGCCGTTCGCCGAGTTCGCCGACGCCCTGGCCGTCGCGCTGCCACAGCACCATCAGCACCAGGTATTGCGGGTAGGTCAGGCCGAGCGGCTCGAGCAGCGGCTTGTACAGCCGCGTGGTCGCGAGTGACGCCGAATACAGCGCGAAGCACAGCTGTCGGTCCAGCAGCGGGCCGGCGTCGGCGGCGGGGAGGTCGGTGCGAGGCATGGGCGTGACTGTAGTCGAAAGCTCGCAATTAGATTGTGTGCAATTAAAAGACTGCGCCGCCGGCAGGGACTTGGCGGGGCAGGGTGTCAGGAGGCCGCCTCGAGGGCGTCGATCTGCGTGCTCAGCTCGAGCCAGCGACTCTCCAGCCGGTCGATCTCGTCGCCGACGGCCTTCAGCCGCCGCCCGGCATCGGCGAGCTGCTCGGGGGTGAGTGCCGTCCCGGCAAAGCCGGCCTCCAGCGCCTCGCGTTCGGCAAACAGCACACCGAGCCGGTGGTCGATGCGGTTGACTTCCTTGCGCAGCGGCTTGATCTCGTCGGCGCGGGCCTGGCGCGCGGCCGCGGCGGCACGCCGGTCGTCGCGGCGGCTGGCGCCGGCCTCGTCGCGGGCCGGCCTGGACTGGGCCCGGGCGGCCTCGCGCGACTGCTCGAGCAGCCAGCGCTGGTAGTCGTCGATGTCGCCGTCGAAGGGCGAGACGGCCCCGCCGGTGACCAGCCAGAACTCGTCGCACACCTCGCGCAGCAGCGCGCGGTCGTGGCTGACCAGCATCACCGTGCCCTCGAACTCGTTCAGCGCCATCGAGAGCGCCTCGCGGGTCGTCAGGTCGAGGTGGTTGGTCGGCTCGTCCAGCAGCAGCAGGTTGGGGCGCTGCCAGACCAGCATCGCGAGCACCAGGCGCGCCTTCTCGCCGCCGGACAGCGTGCCGACCGGCTGCGCCACCATCTCGCCGGTGAAGCGGAACTGGCCGAGGAAGTCGCGCAGCTCCTGCTCGCGGGCGGGCGGGCCCAGGTCACGCGCGACCCGCACCATGTGCATCAGCGGGCCGTCGCCGGAGGACAGCAGGTCCAGCTCCTGCTGCGCGAAGTAGCCGATCGACAGGCCCTTGCCCTCGGTCATCGTGCCGGCCAGCGGCACCAGCTCGTGCGCGACGGTCTTGACCAGCGTCGACTTGCCCTGGCCGTTCGCGCCCAGGATGCCGATGCGCTGGCCCGCCAGCACCGAGCGTTGCACGCCACGCACGATGACGGTCTCGGCGCCGTCGGCGGCCCGGTAGCCGCAGGCCAGGCCGTCGATCGCCAGCATCGGGTTGGGCAGCGAGAGCGGCTCCCGGAACTCGAACTGGAAGTCGCTCGCCGTCAGCACCGGGGCGAGTTTCTCCATGCGTGCCAGCGCCTTGACGCGGCTCTGCGCCTGGCGCGCCTTGGTGGCCTTGGCCTTGAAGCGGTCGATGAAGCGCTGCAGGTGCGCGATGCGCTCCTGCTGCTTCTCGTAGTTCGCCTGCTGCTGGGAAAGCCGCTCGGCGCGCATCTCCTCGAAGGCGGTGTAGTTGCCGCCGTAGCGCGCCAGCCGGCCGTCGTCGAGGTGCAGCGTGACCCGGGTGATCGCGTCGAGGAACTCGCGGTCGTGGCTGATCACGATCAGCAGCCCGGGGTAGCGCTGCAGCCAGGCTTCGAGCCAGACCAGCGCGTCCAGGTCGAGGTGGTTGGTCGGCTCGTCCAGCAGCATCAGGTCGGCCGGACACATCAGTGCGCGCGCCAGCTGCAGCCGCATGCGCCAGCCGCCGGAGAAGCTGTTCACTGGCGCGTCGAGCTGTTCGACCCGGAAGCCCAGGCCCAGCAGCATCGCCTGGGCGCGGGCCCGGGCGTCGAAGCCGCCGGCGTCCTGGATCGCGTGGTGGGCCTCGGCGATCGCATGGCCGTCGTCCGCGGCCTCGGCCTGCGCGAGGCGGCGCTGCGCGAGCGTGAGCGGCACGTCGCCCTCGAGCACGAAGTCGGTGGCGCCCTGATCGGTCTCCGGCATCTCCTGCGCGACTTCCGCGGTCCCGCCCGGCTGCTGCCAGCGCGGCGGCATCTGCAGGTCGCCGGCGTCCGCCTGCAGCCGGCCGGTCAGCAGCGAGAACAGCGAGGACTTGCCGGCGCCATTGCGGCCTACCAGGCCGACCTTCTCGCCCGGCTGCAGCGTGACGCTGGCGCGCTCGAGCACGAGACGGGTGCCGCGCCGCAGCGAGAGCTCGTTCAGGACCAGCATCGGCTCAGCCCCGCGCGAGGCGCACGAGCGCGTCGCGCGTCATCAGCAGCACGCCATGGTCGCCGGCGCTGGTGGGCAGCCACGCGACCTCGGCGCGCGGGAAAGCCCGTTCGAAGTGACCGCGCTCGTGGCCGATCTCCAGCACCAGCACACCGTCGGCGCTCAGGCGCTCCGGCGCGTCGCGCAGGATGCGCCGCACGAGGTCCATGCCGTCCGTGCCGCCGGCCAGCGCGAGCGCCGGCTCGGCCCGGTATTCCGGCGGCAGCGTGGCCATGCTCTCGGCGTTGACGTAGGGCGGGTTGCAGACGATCAGGTCGTACGGACCGGGCAGCGCGTCGAGCAGGTCGCTGCGGCGCAATGTGATGCGCTGTGCCAGCTGGTGGCGGTCGACGTTGATGCGAGCGACGGCGAGCGCGTCCTCCGACACGTCCGCCGCGTCGACCGTGATCTCGGGGTAGGCCAATGCCGCAATCACCGCCAGGCTGCCGTTGCCGGTGCACAGGTCGAGCACGCGCTGAGTGCGGTCGGACAGCCAGGCGTCCAGCGTGCCCTCGCCCTCGCCGTCGGCGAGCAGCTCGGCGATCAGCGAGCGCGGCACGATCACCCGCTCGTCGACGTAGAAGGGCACGTTCTGCAGCCACGCCTCGCGCGTCAGGTACGCGGCCGGCCGGCGCGAAGCGATGCGTTCGCCGACCAGCGCCTCGGCCTTCGTGCGTTGCGCGTCGGTCAGCTGTTTCTGTGCGTTCGGCTCCAGCGCCTCCAGCGGCAGGCCCAGCGACCACAGCACCAGCCACGCCGCCTCGTCGAACGCGTTGGTCGTGCCATGGCCAAACGAAACGCCCGCCTGTTTGAGGCGGGCGGCTTGCGCGGTGATCAGCTCGATCAGCGTCATGCCAGCATTCTCTCCAGGATGCCGCGGTAGATGTTCTTCAGCGGCTCGATGCTCGCCACCTCGACCCATTCGTCGATCTTGTGGATGCTCGCGTTGACGGGGCCCAGTTCGATGACCTGCGGGCAGATCCTGGCGATGAACCGTCCGTCCGAGGTGCCGCCGGTGGTCGACAGTTCGGCCGCCAGCCCCGTCTCCGCACGGATCGCCGCCACCACCGCCTCGCTCAGCGGGCCCACCGGCGTCAGGAACGGCTCGCCGCCGAGGGTCCAGGCCAGCGCGTAGTCCAGGCCGTGCCGGTCCAGCACCGCGTGCACCCGGGTGCGCAGCGACTCGGGCGTCGATCCGGTGCTGAAGCGGAAGTTGAAGTCCACCACCAGCTCGCCGGGGATCACGTTGGTCGCGCCGGTGCCGCCGTGGATGTTCGAGATCTGGAAGCTGGTCGGCGGGAAGTACGCGTTGCCGCGGTCCCATTCGGCCGCCGCCAGTTCGGCCAGCGCCGGCGCGGCCCGGTGGATCGGGTTCTTCGCCAGCTGCGGGTAGGCGATGTGCCCCTGCACACCGCGCACCTGCAGGCGGCCGGACAGCGAGCCGCGGCGCCCGTTCTTGATCATGTCGCCAAGCCGCTCCACCGAGGTCGGCTCGCCGACGATGCAGGCGTCCGGCCGCAGGCCTTGTTCGGCCAGCCAGTCGACCACCTTCACGGTGCCGTCGTTGGCCGGGCCCTCTTCGTCGCTGGTCAGCAGGAAGGCGATCGAGCCCCGGTGGGCCGGTTGCGCGGCGACGAACTCCTCCACGGCCACCACCATCGCCGCCAGCGAGGTCTTCATGTCGGCGGCGCCGCGGCCGTACAGCCGCCCATCGCGGTAGGTCGGCACGAACGGGTCGCTGCGCCATTGCTCCAGCGGACCGGTCGGCACCACGTCGGTGTGGCCGGCGAAGGCGAGCAGTGGTGCCTGCGGGTCGCGGCCGCGGCGCAGCGCCCACAGGTTGGTGACGCGGAACTCGGCCGGCCCCGAGACGATGCGCTCGAACTCGAAGCCGAGCGGGGCCAGCCGCGCGCGCAGCAGGTCCTGGCAGCCGCCGTCGTCGGGGGTGACGGAGCGGCAGGCGATCAGCTGTTCGGTGAGGTACAGCGCCGGCGTGGACATCAGTCTGCTCCGGCGCCGGGCCGCCCCAAGCCGGAGCGGCGCCCCTCGGGGGCAGGAGCCGCAGGCGACTGGGGGGTCGTCATCAGAAGGGCCGCAGCGAACCCGACAGCGTGCTGCCGTCCTCGGGACGCACGTCGAGCGTGATCTCGGTGAACGTCGGCTGGTCGTCGGTCTCTTCCTTCTTGGCCTGCACGCGCGAGACCGGACTCATGTCGTTCTGCAGGCGCCACATCAGGTTGGTCGGCGAATCGGCGTAGGCCAGGCCCTCGTCGCGCGTGATCATGTCCTGGGTGATCAGGCGGGCCAGGTCCTGCTCGAAGGTCTGCGAACCCTCGGCGAGCGACTTCTCCATCGCCTCCTTCACGCCGTTGAAGTCGCCCTGCTCGATCAGCTCCGACACCAGCTTGGTGTTCAGCATGACCTCGACGGCCGGGATGCGGCCGCCGGAGGAAGAGCGCACGAGCCGCTGCGAAATGATGGACTTCAGGCCGGAGGAGAGGTCCGCCAGCAGTGCCGGACGGGCCTCGGGCGAGTAGAAGGACAGGATCCGGCCCAGCGCGTGGTAGCTGTTGTTGGCGTGCAGCGTCGACAGCACGAGGTGGCCGGACAGCGCATACGAGATCGCCGCGGTCATGGTCTCGCGGTCGCGGATCTCGCCGATCATGATGCAGTCCGGCGCCTGTCGCAGCGCGTTCTTCAGGCCGACCTGCAGCGTCTGCGTGTCGCGCCCGACCTCGCGCTGGTTGACGACCGACTTCTTGTTGGTGAACAGGAATTCGATCGGGTCCTCGATGGTCAGGATGTGGCCGGCCATCTGCTGGTTGCGCTGTTCGAGCATCGCGGCGAGCGTGGTGCTCTTGCCGGTGCCGGTCGCGCCGACCATCAGGATCAGGCCGCGCTTCTCCATGATCATCGTGCTCAGCACCGCCGGCACGTTCAGGCTTTCCAGCGTCGGGATGACGACCGGGATGCAGCGGAACACCGCGGCGATCGTGCCGCGCTGGCGGAAGGCCGAGAGCCGGAAGCTGCCGACCCCGGCGATGCCGACACCGAGGTTCAGCTCGCCGGTGTCCTCCAGCTCCTCGAGCTGGCTTGGCGTCAGCAGCTCGGCGAGCAGCTGGCGCGGCTGGGCGTGTGTCAGCGGCTGGTCGGACAGCTGCAGCAGCTGCCCGTTGATCTTGATGAGGATCGGCGAGTTGGCCGACAGGTAGACGTCCGACGCGCTCTTCTCCGCCATCAGGCGGAGCACGCGTTCCATGTTGCCACCACCACTCATGCCGGATGCTCCCTCGGTGTGCGCGTCAGGCGCGCAGCAGGTCGTTGATGCTGGTCTTCGCGCGGGTCTGGGCGTCGACGCGCTTGACGATCACGGCGCAGTACAGGCTGTACTTGCCGTCCGCGCTCGGCAGGCTGCCGCTGACGACCACCGAGCCGGCCGGGATGCGGCCGTAGCTGACTTCGCCGGTGGCGCGGTCGTAGATCTTGGTGCTCTGGCCGATGTAGACGCCCATCGAGATCACCGAGTTCTCCTCGACCACCACGCCCTCGACGACCTCGCTGCGGGCGCCGATGAAGCAGTTGTCCTCGATGATGGTCGGGCCGGCCTGCAGCGGCTCGAGCACGCCGCCGATGCCGACGCCGCCGGACAGGTGCACGTTCCTGCCGATCTGCGCGCAGGAGCCGACCGTGGCCCAGGTGTCGACCATCGTGCCTTCGTCCACGTAGGCGCCGATGTTCACGTAGCTGGGCATCAGCACGACGTTCTTCGCCAGGTACGAGCCGCGCCGGGCCACCGCCGGCGGCACGACGCGCACGCCGGTCTCGCGCATCGCTTCCTCGCTGACATGCGCGAACTTGGTCTGCACCTTGTCGAAGAAGCTCAGGTCGCCGGCGCGCACCACGTGGTTCTCGTTCAGGCGGAACGACAGCAGCACCGCCTTCTTGACCCACTGGTTGACCGTCCACTGGCCGACGCCCTGGCGCTCCGCGACGCGCAGCCGCCCGGCGTTCAGGTCACCGATCACCTGCTCGACGGCGTCGCGCACCTGCGGGCTGTTGGTGGCGGTGAGCGTCGCGCGGCTTTCCCAGGCGAGGTCGATGGTGTTCTGCAGGTCTTGGCTCATGGGGCTTCAGCGGGGTGAGAGGAAGGAAACGATGCGCCGCGCCGCCTCGAGGCATTCGTCGGCGCCGGCGACCAGTGCCATGCGCACCCGCCCCGCGCCGGGATTGATGCCGCCGGATTCGCGCGCCAGCAGGCTGCCGGGCAGCACCGCCACATTGTATTGAGCCAGCAGGCGCAGGGCGAAGGCTACGTCGTCGCCGTCCGGAACGCGCGCCCAGAGGTAGAAGCCGGCGTCCGGCAGCGCGACATCCATCACGCGCGCCAGCAGCGGCGTCACCTCGGCGAACTTGCGCCGGTACAGCTCCCGGTTCGCCACCACGTGCGCCTCGTCGCCCCAGGCGGCGATGCTGGCCGCCTGCACCACCGGGCTCATCGCGCTGCCGTGGTAGGTGCGGTAGAGCAGGAAGGACTTCAGGATCGCGGCGTCGCCGGCGACGAAGCCGGAGCGCATGCCCGGCACGTTGGAACGCTTGGACAGGCTGGTCAGCGCGACCAGGCGCGGGAAGGCGTCGCGGCCGAGCGCCCGGGCGGCCTGCAGCGAGCCCAGCGGCGGCTCGTCGCGGAAGTAGATCTCCGAGTAGCACTCGTCCGAGGCGATCACGAAGCCGTGGCGGTCGGACAGCGCGAACAGGCGCTCCCACTCGGCCAGCGGCATCACCGCGCCGGTCGGGTTGCCGGGCGAGCAGACGTACAGCAGCTGCGTGCGGGCCCAGACGGCCTCCGGCACGCTGTCCCAGTCGGCCGCGAAGTTGCGGGCCGGGTCGCTGTTGACGAAGGCGGTCTGCGCCCCGGCGAGCAGGGCCGCGCCTTCGTAGATCTGATAGAACGGATTCGGGCACAGCACCGTCGTGCCGGGCCGGGTCGGGTCGATCACGGTCTGCGCCAGCGCGAACAGCGCCTCGCGCGAGCCGTTGACCGGCAGCACCTGCGTGGCGGGGTCGACGGCGACACCGTAGCGCCGCCGCAGCCAGGCGGCGCAGGCCTCGCGCAGGGCCGGCTCGCCGGCGGTGGCAGGGTAGCGCGCGAGCCCGTCCAGGTGCTCGCGGATCGCCGCCTCGATCAGCGCCGGTGTCGCGTGCCGCGGTTCGCCGATGCCCAGGCCGATCGGCGCGAACGCCGGGTCCGGCACGATGCCCCGGGTCAGCTCGCGCAGGCGTTCGAAAGGATAGGGGTGCAGCCGGCCGAGCAACGGGTTCATCCCGGGGATTATCGGCGAGGGTCGCGGGTGCACCTGTGCGCGGGGGTGTCGCGCCGGTCGCCGCTGTGCTAGCTTTCGGCCCCGCAACCGTGGACCGTTCCGGTCCGTAACTCTGGTTTGGTCTTGTGCTCAGGAGCCGAACATCATGTCCCTCGCGAAATTCCCAGCCGCCCTCAACCATTCCGACTGGACCAAGAAGGTCGGTCCGTTGGACAAGGGCGGAGCGGTCGCCGGCCAGCTGAAGAAGCTGGCGGGGCTGTTCGACGACCTGCCGGTCAAGCTGCTCGACGCCGGCGGGCTCGACAGCACGGACGCGGCCAAGGAGCGGGCGGCGCAGCTCGACGCGCAGTTCGGCAAGGCCGCCAAGGCCGCCAGCGACCTGGCCAAGACGGTCGCCACACAGGCCAAGAAGTGCGCCGACGAGATCAAGAAGGATCCGAAGGCCAAGGCCGCGGCGACCTTTGCGGCGGACGCCGCGGACGCCGCCAACGCGCTGATCAAGCAGATCGCGGACGCCCAGAACGCCGCCCAGGCCGAGCTGAAGGCGCTGGCGAGCAAGCTCGAGGCCAAGGACAAGAAGCCGGCGGTGAAGAAGCCGGACAGCAAGCTGATCGCGCGCAAGTCCTGGGTCAAGCGCATGGTCGCGCAGATGAAGTCCGGCAAGGTCGCCGAGACGATGTTCACGTTCGCGCAGAACAAGGTGAAGAAGCCGGCCTTCGCGAAGGGCAAGCCCTGGGAGCACCCCAGCCTGCTGAACGTCGGGCCGCGGGCGACGAAGAGCTCGCGCACGGACGCCACCAAGCTGATGCCGCCGGCGGACAAGTTCGACTTCTTCTTCGGCAAGGTCGGCTTCGCCACCGACGGCAAGCTCAAGGGCGTGCTGGTGTTCAAGTTCGAGTCGCCGCTCGGCGCGAAGGCGCAGATCAAGGATGCGCTGATGTTCATGTGCGGCTACGTGCCGCGTTTCGCGCTCGCCAAGGCCACCGGCGAGGTGCTGGAGGCCGACGACGGCGAGGGCCAGGATCCGGGCATGACCGACGAGGAACTGCTCGAGGCGGAAGGCGGCGACGAGGTCGAGGTCGATGAGGGCGAGACCGAGGAGACCGAAGCGGTCGAGGCCGGCGGCGCCACGCTGCAGGACTTCACCAAGCGCCTCGGCGAACTCAAGCCCACGTTCCAGGCGGGGCTGGCGGGGCCGAACGCGGACAAGATCAAGCAGGGCGTCGCCAAGGCCGGCGAGATGGCCAACAAGGGCCAGGTCACCGAGGCCCTGGCGATGCTCAAGCAGCTCGTCGCGCTGGCCGGTGGCGGCGCGGCGAAGGCGTCGCCGCAGGCCGGCAAGGCGCCCGAGGGTGCCGGTGGCGTGTCGATCACGAAGCTGAGCAAGGCGCGCCTGGACTGGGCCACCGTGCGCGGCGACGCGTTGCGCGGCATCGAGCAGCTGTCGCGCCGGATCGAGGACGAGTTCCGCAACGAGGCCGACCAGCGTGCCCAGGTGGCGGAAGCGACGAAGAAGCTGCGCGGCCTGGCCACCCAGCTGAAGGACGACCTGGAGACGCAGCTCGACCTGGTGCTGAACGCCGCGGACGCCGCGGCGCGCACGGCGCAGGCGCGCGCGGCCAAGGCCAGCCTGACCGAGGTGCTGCGCATGGTCGTCACGGACCCGCTGATGAAGGAGCTGGACGGCAACGAGCTGATGCCGGATCTGCAGATCGTCAAGCCGATGCAGGAGAAGCTGCGCGAGATCGCCGCGGCACTGGGCTGAGCCGCGGCCGGACCGGGAGACCATGGGACTCTTCGAAACGCTGGGCCTCAAGCGCCCGAAGGACAAGCCCGGCGTCAAGGCCGGGGCCACAGCGGCCCCGGCCCAGCCGGCCACGCCACAGGACGAGAAGAAGCTGCTCGAGGCCGAGTGCGACAAGCGGCGCACGGCCATCGACCAGATGCGCAAGCATCCGCAGCGCGCCCGCATCGCGCTCAGCCTCACGACGGCGTTCAACACGCTCACGACGGCGCGCAAGCACCTGGAGAAGAACGAGTTCGCCGACGTGCGCAAGCGCCTCGACGAGATCGACAAGATGCTCGCCGCGGCCAGGACGCTGGCCGACAAGCACGCCGAGTTCGCCCGCCAGCTGGCGATGGTGCGCGTGCTGGTCGCCGGCTGGAAGGACATCGACGACGATCTGTACAAGAAGCAGATGGCCAACGTCGATCTGGCGCGCGACAAGGTCGCGCTGCAGCCACCGCAGTGGACGGCCGCCGAGGCGCTGCTGACGACGGCCCGCACCGCGGCCGGCGACGCGCTGAAGGGCTGGGTGCAGGACTTCCGCAAGAAGGTGGCGGACACGAAGAAGATGCCCGGGGCCGAGATCCTGGACGCGGAGTTCAAGGGGTTCGAGGCGGCGCTGGCCGCCGTGGAGTCGGCCGCCTCCGCCGGCGCCGCGAGCAGCGCGCTGATGCAGATCCGCAAGTCCTGGGGTGAGCTCGGCGTGGCCGCCAAGACGGCCACCCGCTGGAAGGACTTCCAGGACAAGCGCAAGGCCGTGCGTGCGCAGCTCGACGCGCTGAAGCCGGCGGCGGTGCTGGCCCCGCGCCTGAAGGAGCAGGAACAGCGCCTCGCCGAAGCGGATGCAATGGCCACCAAGGCGCGCATGCAGTTCGAGAGCGCGATCGACCTGCTCGCCTCGATCGCCACCGTCGCGGCCGCGCTGAGCCGCGGCGCGACGGCCGCCGCCACCTACGACGCCGAGCGCAAGCCGGCCGACCAGGCGTTCGCCGCGCTGCAGGGCCACGCCTCGGCGGATGCCATGAAGGCGCCGCTGAACGCCGCGAAGGTCGCGCTGGACAGCGCGGCGCAGCTGGCCCAGGCGGCCGTGGCGGCGCCCGAACCGGCCGGCGGTTTCGCCGATGCGACGGCCCTGGTGCGCCAGGCTGCGGCTGGCCTGAAGGACCTCGGGCAACTCGGCAAGGACCTCGCGCCGGTGCTGCAGGCGCAGAAGGGCGCCAAGGCCGCGAAGGACGCCGGGGCGATCCGCACCGCGATCGCCGCGCTGCGCAAGGAAGGCCAGGCCGCGCAGGCACAGCCGCATGCCGACGTGGCGGACGCGGAGTTCAAGCGCTTCGCGGTCGCGATCAACCAGGCCGATGCGGACGTCGGCGACGGCAACGTGCCGGCGGCGTCCGACCGGCTGGTCGAGGCGGGCGACGCGCTGGTCGCGGCCCGCACCGCGCAGGTCGAGGCCACGCGGCTGAAGCAGCAGCGCGACGCCGTCGAGGCGCGGCGCAAGGTGCTGGCCGACGGCAAGACGGCCGCCGCGATCAAGCCCCGGCTCGACCCGGTCGGCACGGCGCTGCAGCAGTGCGACGCGGCGATCGGAAAGCGCGACTGGCCGGCCGGCATGACCGCGATGGTGGCGGCACAGGCGGCGATCGAAGCCGCCGAAGTGGCGCACACGGGTCGCCTGGAGTTCGAGAAGCGCGACAAGGCGGTGCGCGACGACGGCAAGAAGCTCAAGGACGCCGACCTGAAGAAGAACTTCGACGCGCTGCTGCTGAAGGCGACCGGCGAGGCGACCGCCTGCCGCTTTCCGCCCGCGCTGCGCCTGCTCGACGAGGCCGACGTGTGCCAGGAGGGCGAGGACCTGCTCGAGCTCGCCAAGAGCGATCCGAACGGCCAGGCGCTGCTGGACAGCGCCGACAAGATGATCAAGAAGGGCGGGGCGAAGGCGCTCGACGCGCTGGTCGAGAAGCTGCCGGTCAGCGACACCGTGATCGCCGAGCTGGTCAAGAAGCGCTTCGGCAAGGACCTGACGGTGGACGCTGGCGGCCAGGCGGTGAAATCGGCCAAGCGCATCTACGCCATGCTCGCCAAGGTGCCCGAGGGCGAGGTGCGCAACCCGAGCCTGAAGAAGATCCAGCGGGTGCGCAGCTTCCGCGACGAGGCCAAGACGGACGAGGTCGGCGGCGGCTACTACGACTCGAGCCAGGACCTGGTGGTGATGAACGGGCGCCCCGGCATGTCGGACCAGGCGTTCGGGGCCGCGATCGCCAGCGAGATTCCGCCCGACCAGCAGGATCCGGACTGCAAGCCGGTCAAGCCCGAGAAGGCGGTCGACTACTTCGATTTCGCGACGCTGCACGAGGTGGGCCACTCGATCGACGACGCGAAGAACTTCATGGGCAGCCGCGGCAAGGGCGCCGACTACGGTGGCTGGATCGAGTACGGCGGCAACGTCGAGCCGATCGCGTCCGCGGTGGCGGCCTGGTGCGGCTACGACAAGTCGCCGGAGCAGAAGCGCTGGGTGTACGACAAGATCGTCGGCAACGAGCCGGAGGATCTGGTCCACGAGGGCGACACGAAGGAAGCTGCCGACAAGGCGCGCGTCAAGTTCGACGACTGGTACGGCAAGGCCACGTCGGCGACGATCGGCGCGGGCGGGGTCTGGTGGGACCACGCGGCGAGCATGTCGATCGCAATCAACGGCCGCATCTACCAGGAGGCCTACAAGCGGACCTGGGTCAGCTACCTCGCGGCGGCACGTACCAAGGGCCTGACGGGCTACCAGTTCCGTGCGCCCGGGGAATGGTTCGCCGAACTCTATGCGGCATTCCGCTCCGACAAGCTCGGGCCCAAACATCCGGCGCGTGCCTGGCTGAGCAAGCTGTCGGTCTGAAGTGAACCACCCCCGTAGCGCCTTCGGCGCTCCCCCTCGAGGGGGCGCCGCCTGCGGACCGGCAGAGCCGGATCCGCGGCGGCCGCTGGGCCGACAACGCACTGTCGGGACCTGACACCAACGCAGCGGAGAACCCCTTGTCCATCTTCAAGCGCATCGAGCTGCCGTGCCCGACCTGCAGTTCGCCGGTCACTTTCGAACTGGTGCACAGCGTCAACGCCGACCGCCGGCCGGACCTGCGCGAGGCCATCCTGGCGGGCGACTTCCAGCGCGAGACCTGCCCATCGTGCAGCTTCCGCTTCCGCGTCGAACCCGAGTTCAGCTACATCGACATCAAGCGCGGCCAGTTCATCGCCGCCTGGCCTGCGTCCCGCCTCGGCCAGTGGCAGGCGCACGAGGCCCACACCCAGGCGGCGTTCGATCGCGCCTTCGGCAAGGACGCGCCGCCCGAGGCACGCGAGCTCGGCGCCCGGCTGCAGTTGCGCGCAGTGTTCGGCTGGCCCGCACTGGCGGAGAAGCTGCTGGCGGCCGGCGCCGGCATCTCCGACCTGACGCTCGAGCTGGCCAAGGCCGGCGTCGCCCGTGAGATGGACGACGCGCCGATCGCCGGCCCGAACGAGATGCGGCTGCTGCGCCTGGATGGCGACGACATGGTGCTCGGCTGGGTCGGCACCGGCAACGAGGAGATCGGCGACATGGTGGGCGTGCCGCGCTCGCTGATCGCCGAGATCGAGGCCGAACCCGGGCCCTGGGAGGCCCTGCGCGAGGAGCTGTCCGCCGGGCCGTTCGTCGACCTGCTGCGGACGCTGGTGCCGGGCGACGAGCCGGCGGCCTGAGGGCGCTCTCCCGCCTGCCTACAGCAGGCCCGATTGCGCCGGGTGGGCCGGCAGCTCGACGAGGGGCTGCAGCTTCCAGCCCTTCTGGCGGTGCTCGGCCACGACATTGGTGTAGATGCCACCGCGCACGTACCACTTGGCGGTGATGCGCACGAAGCGCGGCCGGGTGGCCTTCACGAGGTCGTCGAGGATCGTGTTGGTCACCTTCTCGTGGAACGCACCCTCGTTGCGGTAGCTCCAGAAGTACATCTTCAGGCTCTTCAGCTCGACGCAGAGCTCGTCCGCGATCATGTCGATCGTGAAGTGCGCGAAGTCCGGCTGCCCGGTCAGCGGGCAGTGGCAGGTGAACTCGGGCACCTGGAACTGGATGACGTAGTCGCGCTCGGGCGCCGGGTTCGGGAAGACATGCAGTTCCTTGCTCGGCGCGCTCGGCGGGTTGGGCGGCATCGGGCGCTCTTTGGCGGCGGTCTTGGGGGGCTTGCGCGAGGCCATGGCGGTCACGTCTGGAGAGGGTTTGGGTTGGGGCGCGATGCTATCATCCGGCCCCACAGAGGACCCGCGGCATCGCGGGTTTTCTCATATGAATCAAGGACTTGGGTCCGACACCCAAGCTGGCACGCTCTCCCATGCGCCTGAACTCGATCAAGCTGTCCGGCTTCAAGTCGTTCGCCGAGCCGACCCATTTCCAGCTTCCGGGCCAGCTCGTCGGCGTGGTCGGCCCGAACGGTTGCGGCAAGTCCAACATCATGGACGCGGTGCGCTGGGTGCTGGGCGAGAGCAAGGCGAGCGAGCTGCGCGGCGAGTCCATGCAGGACGTGATCTTCAACGGCTCGGGCAACCGCAAGCCGGCCAGCCGCTCCAGCGTCGAGCTGATCTTCGACAACAGCGATGCGCGCGCCGGCGGGCAGTGGAACCAGTTCACCGAGATCGCCGTCAAGCGCGTGCTGACCCGTGACGGCACCAGCAGCTACTACATCAACAGCCAGCCGGTGCGCCGGCGCGACGTGCAGGACGTGTTCCTCGGCACCGGCCTCGGCCCGCGCGCCTACGCGATCATCGGCCAGGGCACGATCAGCCGCATCATCGAATCCAAGCCCGAGGAACTGCGCCTGTTCCTCGAGGAAGCTGCCGGCGTCTCGAAGTACAAGGAGCGCCGCCGCGAGACCGAGAACCGCCTGAAGGACACGCGCGAGAACCTGACGCGCGTCGAGGACATCCTGCGCGAGCTGAACGCCAACCTCGACAAGCTCGAGAAGCAGGCCGAAGTCGCGGGCCAGTACCGCGCGCTGCAGCAAAGCGGCGAGCTCAAGCTGCACCAGCTGTGGTTCCTGAAGCACCGCGACGCGGCCAGCGAGGAGGAACGTGTCAAGAAGGCGGTGCTGGAGGCGACCAACGCGCTCGAGGAGCGCCTGGCCGAACTGCGCCACGGCGAGGCCGAGCTGGAGACGATCCGCCAGGCCCACTACGCCGCCAGCGACGAACTGCACGACGCGCAGGGCCAGCTGGCCGAAGCAGCGCTCGAGGTCAGCCGCCTCGAGGAGCGCATCCGCTACGTGGTCGAGGGCCGCGCGCGCGTCGAGCAGCGCCTGGCCGAGCTGACGGCCGGCAGCGCGCAGTGGGCCGAACGCGCAGAGCAGGCCGAGGCCGAGCTGGGCCAGATCGCCGAGCAGATCGCCGCGGCCGACGAGCAGGGCGAGCTGCTCGCCGCGCAGGCCGAGGAGCAGACCGGCCATCTGCCGACGCTGGAGGACGCCTTGCGCGCCGCGCAGGGGCGCAGCAACGAGCAGCGCAACCTGGTGGCGCAGGTGCAGCAGCAGATCCAGCTGCTGGCCGCCGAGAGCCGCAACCTCGACGAGCAGCAGCGCCAGTTCTCGACGCGCCGCGAGCGCCTGAGCGGCGAGCGCAGCCAGCTCGCGGCCCCCGACGCGCAGCGCCTGGCCGACCTGAAGGGCCAGCACGAAGCCGCGCAGCAGACGCAGGAGGTCGCCGACGCCCGCCTGCACGAGCTCCAGGAGCAGGTGCCGGCGCTCGACGAGGCGCGCCGCACGCAGCAGGCGCAGGTGAATGCCGAATCCGGCAAGCAGGCCGACCTGAGCGCGCGGCTCGAGGCGCTGCGCGCGCTGCAGGAGAAGGTGCAGACCGAGGGCAAGCTCAAGCCCTGGCTGGCCAAGCACGGCCTGGACGGCCTGTCGGGCCTGTGGACCAAGGTGCACATCGAGCCGGGCTGGGAGACGGCGCTCGAGGCGGCGCTGCGCGAGCGGCTCAATGCGCTGGAGGTCGGGCGCGTCGAGACCGTGCGCGCCTTCGCCGACGATGCGCCGCCGGCCAAGCTGGCGTTCTACACGCCGCCGCAGGCCGCGATCGCGAACACGCACCAGACGCTGCCGCGCCTGTCCGACCTGCTGCGCCTGGGCGACGCCGGGCTGAAGGCGCTGCTGAACGACTGGCTGGAAGGTGTCTACACCGCGGCCAGCCTGGACGAGGCGCTCGCCGAACGTTCGAAGCTGACCCACGGCGAGGTGATCACGACGCGCGAGGGGCACCAGGTCAGCCAGTTCGCGGTGGCGTTCTACGCGCCGGACTCCGAGCAGGCCGGCATGCTGGCGCGTGCCCAGGAGATCGAGAACCTGGAACGCCAGCAGCGCGCCCAGGCGCTGATCGCCGAGGACTCGCGCAGCGCGCTGGTGCGCGCCGAGGCCGCCTATACCGAGGCCTCGCAGCGCCTGGTCGGCGCGCGGCGCGAGGCGGCCGAAGCGCAGACGCGCGCGCACCAGCTCCAGGTCGAGCTGCTGCGCCTGACGCAGCAGGCCGAGCAGACCGGCGCCCGGCGCGCCCAGCTCGACGAGGAGCTGGCCGAGATCGACGCCCAGCTCGAGGAGCTGAGCGAGCGCCGCGCCACCGGCGAGGCGCGCTTCGAGGAGCTGGACATGCAGCTCGCCACGACACAGGAGCGCCATGCCGAACTCGACGAGGGCGTGATCGGCGCCGAGCGTGCGCTGGCCGCGGCGCGCGAGCAGTTGCGCGCGCTCGAACGGCAGGCGCAGGAGGCACAGTTCCAGGCCCGCTCGCTCGCCGCGCGGCGCGGCGAACTGCAGCGCGGCATCGAGACCGCGCAGCAGCAGGTCGAGGCGAACCGGCAGTCCGCCGAACAGCTGCACGACGAGCTGACGCGCCTGACCGACGCGGCGGCGCAGGCGGGCCTGCAGACCGCGCTGGCACTCAAGCTCGAGCGCGAGGCCGCGCTGGGCGCCAAGCGCAGCGAGTACGACGACCTGACGCTGCGCCTGCGCCGTGCCGACGAGCAGCGCCTGCAGCACGAGCAGAGCCTCGCGCCGCTGCGCGAGCGCATCACCAAGCTGCAGCTCGAGGAGCAGGCCGCCCAGCTGGGCGGCGCGCAGTACCTCGAACAGCTCACCGCCGCGGCGGTCGACCTCGAGGCGCTGGCCAAGGGCATCGAGGAGAACGGCGTCAAGCTGTACGGGCTGCAGGGCGAGATCGACCGCATCAACCGCGAGATCAACGCGCTCGGGGCGGTCAACCTCGCCGCGCTCGACGAGCTGACGGCCGCGCGCGAGCGCAAGACCTTCCTGGACGCGCAGAACGCCGACCTGACCGAGGCCATCACGACGCTGGAGGACGCGATCCGCAAGATCGACCTCGAGACGCGCGAGCTGCTGGGCACGACGTTCGCGCAGGTCAACGAGCACTTCGGGCGCATGTTCCCGGTGCTGTTCGGCGGCGGGCAGGCGAAGCTCGTGATGACCGGCGACGAGATCCTCGATGCCGGCGTGCAGGTGATGGCGCAGCCGCCGGGCAAGAAGAACAGCACCATCCACCTGCTGTCCGGCGGCGAGAAGGCGCTGACCGCGATCGCGCTCGTGTTCGCGATCTTCCAGCTCAACCCGGCGCCGTTCTGCCTGCTCGACGAGGTCGATGCACCGCTGGACGACGCCAACACCGAGCGCTACGCCAAACTCGTCAAGGAAATGGCGCAGGGCACGCAGTTCCTCTTCATCAGCCACAACAAGATCGCGATGGAGATGGCCGAGCAGCTGATCGGCGTGACGATGCAGGAGCAGGGCGTCTCGCGCATCGTCGCCGTCGACATCGAGGCCGCGGTCGGCATGGCCGAGGCCGCCTAGCGGGGGACGTCGATGGCGCACGCGGGCCTGGGGCCGTCATGAGCCTGACCGTCGCGTTGTCGCTGCTCGGTGCGGCCGTGCTGGCGCTGCTTGCCGGGCATGCCTTCTGGCAGGCCCGGCGCGCGACGCAGCGGCGCGTGGTGGTCGCGCCGCCGTCTCCCCCGCCGCGCGAGGCTGGCATCGAACCGAGCTTCGAAGCTGCGCCGGTGCCGGCGGCCGAGCCGGCCGTCGAGCCGCCGCGTCCGCCGCGCCGCACGACACCGCGCATCGACGCGCTGATCGACGCGGTGGCGACGCTCGCCGTCGAGGTCCACATCAGCGGCGACATGGCCATCACGCACCTGCCGCCGACGCGGCGCGCCGGCAGCAAGCCGTTTTTCGTCGAAGGCCTGAACGTCGCGACACGCGAGTGGGAACCGCCGGCGGCCGGGCAGCGCTACAGCGAGTTCCAGGCCGGCGTGCAGCTGGCCAACCGGGGTGGCGCGCTCAACGAGATCGAGTATTCGGAGTTCGTGCAGAAGGTGCAGGCCTTCGCCGACGCGATCGGCGCGAGCCCCGACTTTCCGGACATGCTGGAGGTGGTGGCGCGCGCCCGCGATCTCGACGCCTTCGCCGGCGAACACGACGCGCAACTCGCGGTGCACCTGCGCTCCCGTTCGGTGGCCTGGAGCGTGGGCTACATCCAGCAGCACGCCGCGCGACACGGTTTCGTCGCCGGCATGGTGCCGGGGCGGCTGGTGCTGCCGGCGGCCGAGGAGGGCGCGCCGCCGGTGCTGACGCTTTCGTTCGACTCGCAGGCCGCGCTCGCCGACGACCCCAACCAGGCGGCGCTGCGCGACGTCACGCTGTCGTTCGACGTGCCGCAGACCGACGCGCTGGTCGAGCCCTTCATCACCTGGCAGGCCAGTGCGCAGGCGCTCTCGCTGGGCATGGACGCGGCGATCGTCGACGACAACGGCGCCGCGCTGTCGGCCGACAGCTTCGGCAGCATCGGCGCCGAACTGACACGGCTGTACGACGAACTCGCTGCGCGCGACCTGGCGGCCGGGTCGGCCGCGGCGCGGCGCGTGTTCAGCTGACCGGCGCGGTCGCCAGCGTCAGTTCTGCAGCGACGGCTCCACGCGTGCGGGGCGGTGCTCAGCGCGAGGCGCGCACGTAGTAGCCGTCGCCGTTGTGGAAAGTCACGGCACGCAGGCCGCGCCGGCGCAGGTCGTTGGCCACCTCGTTGGCGCGGCGCATCGTCGCGTAGGGCCCGTAGGTGCCGTCGCCGGCCACCTGGCCGCCGGTGCCGCCGGTGGCGCTGCAGGCGTCGCCGATCACGCCCTGCACGGTCGGGTTGCCGGCGTATCCCCAGGCGCCGTTGCGTGTGTTGAGCCAGTACGCGCCGTCGGGGATTCGCGTGCAGGCCGCGCGGTCCAGGCGCGCCAGCGCGGCAGTGTCCATGCGCAGGCCGTTCACGTACACGCGGCGCGCAGGTTGGGCCGCGGCGGCCGCGGCGGCGACGCCCAGCAGGGCGGCGGCGAGCTGATGCGGGTGCATGTGGACTCCTTGGTCCGGGCCCGGTCCGGAGCGCCCGGGAGTCGAGCCCTCTGTATCCAGGATGACGCATGCGCGGCGCATGCGCAATCCGTCGGATGTGGGACGCCGCCATGGCATGCTTGCGCGCGATGACTGTCCCCACCCCCGATCCCGCCGCCCGTGCGGCCGAACTGCGTGCCCTGCTGCAGCACCACGCGCACCGCTACTACGTGCTCGACGCGCCGGAGATCCCGGACGCCGAGTACGACCGCCTGTTCCAGGAACTGCAGGCCATCGAAGCCGCGCACCCGGCGCTGCTGACCGCCGATTCGCCGACGCAGCGCGTGATCGGGCAGGTGCTGCCCGGGCTGGAGCCGGTGCGGCACACGGTACCGATGCTCTCGATCCGCACCGAGACCGACACGACGGCCGCCGGGGCGCTGGCCTTCGACGCACGCGTGCGCCGCGAACTCGAGCTGGGCGAGGCCGATCCGCCGGTGGCGTACTCGGCCGAGCTGAAGTTCGACGGCCTCGCGATCAACCTGCGCTACGAAGAGGGCGTGCTGGTGCAGGCCGCCACCCGCGGCGACGGCGAGACCGGCGAGGACGTGACCCACAACATCCGCACCATCGGGCAGATTCCGCTGCGGTTGCTGGGCGAGGCGCCGCCGCTGATCGAGATCCGCGGCGAGGTCTACATGCGGCGCGACGACTTCGAGCGCCTGAACGAACGCCAGCGCGAGAAGGGCGGCAAGACCTTCATCAACCCGCGCAACACGGCTGCCGGCGCGGTGCGCCAGCTCGACAGCCGGGCGCTGGCGGACAAGAAGCTGAGCTTCTTCGCCTACGGGCTCGGCGATGCGCAGGGCTGGCAGCGGCCCGCGACGCACGGCGCGACGCTGGACGCGATCGCCGCCTTCGGCCTGCCCGTCGACGCCGAGCGCGCGGTGGTGCTCGGCGCACCCGGGCTGGTGGCGTTCCACGAGCGCATCGCGGCGCGCCGCGATGCGTTGCCGTTCGACATCGACGGCGTGGTCTACAAGGTGGACTCGATCGCGCTGCAGAAGCGCCTCGGCTTCGTCTCGCGCGAGCCGCGCTGGGCGGTGGCGCACAAGTACCCCGCGCAGGAGCAGGTGACCTTGCTGCGCGGCATCGACGTGCAGGTCGGCCGCACCGGCAAGCTGACGCCGGTGGCCAAGCTCGAGCCGGTGTTCGTCGGCGGCACGACGGTCAGCAACGCCACGCTGCACAACCTGTTCGAGCTGCGCCGCAAGGGCGTGCGCGTGGGCGACCGGGTGATCGTGCGGCGCGCCGGCGACGTGATCCCGGAGGTGGTCGGGCGCCTGCCGGGCGATCGGCCCGCCTACGTGCCCAACTTCCGCATGCCGCGCGCCTGCCCGGTGTGCGGCAGCCGGGTCGTGCGCGAAAAGGGCGGCATCGACCACCGCTGCAGTGGCGGGCTGTTCTGCCCGGCGCAGCGCAAGCAGGCACTGCTGCACTTCGCGCAGCGGCGTGCGATGGACATCGAGGGCCTGGGCGACAAGCTGGTGGACCAGCTCGTCGAGGGCGGCCTGATCCGCACGCTGCCCGAGCTGTACAAGCTCGGCGTCGCCAAGCTCGCGGCGCTGGACCGCATGGCCGACAAGAGCGCCGCCAACCTGGTGGCCGCGCTGGAGTCGAGCAAGCAGACGACGCTGGCGCGCTTCCTCTACGCGCTGGGCATCCGCCAGGTCGGCGAGGCCACCGCGAAGGACCTCGCGAAGCACTTCGGCGCGCTCGACCGCATCATGGATGCGAGCGTCGAGCAGCTGCTGGAGGTGAACGACGTCGGCCCGGTGGTCGCCCAGAGCATCCGCACCTTCTTCGAGCAGCCGCACAACCGCGAAGTGGTCGAGCAGCTGCGTGCCGCGGGCGTGCACTGGGACGAACACGCCGGCGCGGCGGCCGACACCTCGCCGCGGCCGCTGGCCGGCAAGACGCTGGTGCTGACCGGCACGCTGCCGACGCTGTCGCGCGATGCGGCCAAGGAACTGATCGAGGCGGCCGGCGGCAAGGTCGCCGGCTCGGTCTCGAAGAAGACGCACTACGTGGTGGCCGGCGAGGAGGCCGGCAGCAAGCTCGACAAGGCCCGCGAGCTGGGCGTCCCGGTGCTCGACGAGGCGGGCCTGCGCTCGCTGCTGGCATGACGGCGGACTGGCGCGCGCGGCTGGACGCGCGGGCCGCCGCGCCGCCGCTGCGCGAGCGCCGGCCGCTGCGGCTGGCGGCCGGCGGCGCCGAGATCGGCTCCGTCGAGTCGGCGCTGGGCCGGCGGCTGGTGGCTGCAGGGCTACCGGTCGCCGAGGACGCTGGCGGCTTCGCCGTCGACGGGGACCCGGACGCTTCGCTCGCGTCGCTCGCGCGCTGGCTGCACGCGCAGGGGCTCGCGGGCCGCTGGCGCGACGAACTGCTGTCGGTCACCGACGCGTCCGGCATCGTGCATGCGGCGATCGAGCGTGCCGCGGTGCGGCCGCTGGGCATCACGACGCATGCCGTGCACCTGGCTGGGCGGCAGGCCGGCGGACGCTGGTGGCTGCAGCAGCGCGCCCTCGACAAGGCGACCGACCCGGGGCTGTGGGACACGCTGATGGGTGGCCTGGTGGCCGACCGCGAGAGCCTCGCGCAGACGCTCGAGCGCGAGACCTGGGAGGAGGCCGGCCTGCGTGTGGCCGACCTGCAGGGCCTGGTGCGGCATGGCGACCTGCTGGTGCGCCGTCCGGTTTCCGAGGGCTACATGGTCGAGCGCATCGCGGTGTTCGAAGCCGTCGTGCCGGCGCCGCTGCAGCCGGTCAACCAGGACGGGGAGGTGCTGCGCTTCGAGCTCGTCGACACCGCGACGCTGCAGCGCCGCCTGGCCGACGACGCCTTCACGCTCGAGGCAGCCTTGGTCCTGCTGCAGGTGCTGGACGGCGCGGCACGCTGAGCCGCCGCTGGCCCGCCGCAACGGCGGGCCATGGCTCCTTCGGGCGATTCGAGCGCGACAGGCGCTGCGGACACTGGCGACCTCGCGCGGCAATCCCGCCGCACGCTGCAAGGACCCTCCATGAAAACCGCCCTGATCCACCTCGCCGCCGGCCTGACCCTGCTGTCCGGCTGCGCCTCTGTGACCGACGGCACCACGCAGACCGTCGTTTTCAACCTGAGCCCGAAGGAGACGCGCTGCGTCGTCTCGCGCGAGGGCGCGACGCTCGGCAGCGTCAGCGGCAAGCAGAACACGATCACGATCGGCAAGGGCGCGAAGGACGTGCTGGTGTCCTGCTCGGCACCGGGCTACGACGACGTCACGCAACGCCTGATCAGCAAGACGCAGACCTCCGGCGTGGTCGGCGGCTTCTTCCTCGACCTGGGCATCACCGACATGATGACCGGCGCGATGTGGAAGTACCCGAACGACATCACGATCGTGCTCGAGAAGAGCGAGCGGCGCGGCTGATCCCTAGACCGTGGCCCCTAGGGTGCGGCAGCGTTGTCGTACCGGTTGGGGATGATGCTCGCGGCCTCGGGCGCCCACAGTGGCGGCTCCCTCTTCGACAAGGAGTCGCCGCATGGAACCCAAAGCCCCTCGCAGCCACGGCTACGGCACCGCCGACGCGCAACCGGTCCGCAGCCAGCTCGTCAAGCCGGGCCGCTTCGGCTTGCTGTTCCCCGAGCTGGCCGATGTCGCCTGGAGCACCGGCGATGCCGCGCGCGACCTGCAGATCTGCAAGGAACTCGGCGCGGCGATGCATGCGCCGAACCGCAGCCCGGGCGTGATCCCGGCCGGCTTCACGTACTTCGGCCAGTTCGTCGACCACGACATCACCTTCGATCCGACCAGCCTCGGCGAGAACGCGGTCGACGTCGGCGACCTGGTCAACTTCCGCACCCCGGCGCTGGACCTGGACAGCCTGTACGGCTCGGGTCCGCGCGACCAGCCCTTCATGTACCTGCGCGAGGCGGGTGGCACGGGGCGGCAGTTCCTGGTCGGCCCGGTGGTGCAGCCCGGCGCGGCTGCGCCCGGCGGCGGCGATGCCCAGGTCGTCGCGCTCGACGGTGCCAGCTACGACCTGCCGCGCAGCTGCGATGGCGTGAACAACCGCACCGCGATCATCGGCGACAAGCGCAACGACGAGAACCTGATCGTCGCGCAGCTGCACCGCACGCTGCTGCACTTCCACAACGCGGTCTGCCAGCACCTGCCGACGGCCTCGTTCGCCGACGTGCGCAAGATCGTGGTGCACCACTACCAGCGCATCGTGCTGACGCAGTTCCTGCCGCTGATCTGCGGCCAGGCGGCGGTCGACAAGGCGCTGGCCGGCCTGGAGTACTACCGCATCGGCCCGGGGGAGCTGGCGGAGCAGCCCTTCATCCCGCTGGAGTTCTCGGGCGCCGCCTACCGCTTCGGCCACAGCATGGTGCGCTCCGCGTACGACTTCAACAAGGTGTTCAACCTCGCCGCCGGGCCGGGGCTGTCCAGCTTCCGGCTCGCGTTCACCTTCACCGCCGACGGCGGCTTCTTCGGCGCACCGCGCTACCCGAGCAACTGGCTGCTCGACTGGCGCCAGTTCTTCGACGGCCTGGGCACGACGCCGCAGATGGCCAGCGCGATCGACGCGTCGATCTCGGACCAGCTCGTGATCGGCGAGCCGCCCAACGCGACGCCGCTGGCCGAGCTGAACCTGATCCGCGGCGTGCGGCACTACAAGCTGCCGCCCGGCCAGGCGGTGGCGGCGCGCATGAACATCGCGCCGCTGTCGGTCGAGGCGCTCGAGAGCGGCGCCGGCGGCGACGTGATCCGCCGCCACGGGCTGGCCAAGTACACGCCGCTGTGGTTCTACCTGCTGAAGGAGGCCGAGGTGCACACGGCCGGCAAGCATCTCGGTCCGGTCGGCGCGACGATCGTCGCCGAGGTGCTGGTCGGGCTGCTGAAGGACGACCCGGAAAGCGTGCTCAATTACCCCGGCACGCCGAAGCTCGGCAGCGGCGACCGCTTCACGATGGCGGAGCTGTTCAGGTTCGTCGAGTCCAAGAAGGGCAGCGGCAACATCCCGGCGGCCGGCGTGATCAATCCGCTCGGCTGAGCGCGCTGCGGCGGCGCCGTCCGGTCCGGCGCCGCCGCCCCGGCCTCAGTTGCTGGTGTCGTCCGGCGACAGCGAGGTCAGGCGCGAATGGCGGATGCGCGTCTGCGAGAGCACCCCGGCCGTCTCGAGGATCGGGTAGGCGATCGAGCAGATGTGCGAGTTGATGCGCTTCAGGTCGCTGATCAGGTCCAGGTGTAGCGAGCTGGTCTCGATGCTCTGCGCGGTGTTGTCCTGCAGCCGCCCGATGTGCGTCGCCGCGTACTCGTGCTCGAGGTCGCGAAAGCGCGCCTTCTCCTCGAGCAGCTTCTTGGCGTCGCGCACGTGGCCGTCGAGGAAAACGCTCATCCCGAGCCGGAGGTTGGCCAGCAGCCGCTCGTGCAGGTGGCTGATCTCGGCCAGCCCGGCCTCGGAGAAGCTGCGGCTCTTGCGGATCTTCTTGTCCTCCACGTCCTGCAGCACGCGCTCGATCACGTCGCCGATCTGCTCCATGTTGATGGTGAACGAGAGGATGTCGGTCCAGCGCCGGCTCTCGCGTTCGGAGAGCGCCTCGCGCGAGATCTGCGTGAGGTAGAACTTGATCGCCGAGTAGAGCTCGTCGACCGTGTCGTCCATCTTGCGCAGCTGCTCTGCGAGCACCAGGTCGTTGTGCTTGATGACTGGGAGGATGCCGCGCAGCATGGTCTCGACCACATCGGCCTGGTGCAGTGCCTCGCGCGCCGCGCAGCTGATCGCCAGCGACGGCGTGGCCAGCGCGACCGGGTCGAGGTGGCGTGGGCGGGTCGAGTCGCCGCGCAGCGTGGGCTCGGGCAGCACTCGCTCGACGAGCCGCCCGACGATCGAGGTGAAGCCGATGAACAGCAAGGCCAGCACGAGGTTGAAGCCGAGGTGGAACCAGACCACCTGCTCGTGCACCGCGCCGTGGGTCTCCTGCAGCAGCACGTGCACCTGGCCGATGAACGGGATCGCGAGGGCCGCGCCCACGCCCTTGAAGATCAGGTTGCCCAGCGGCAGCCGGCGCACCTGCGGGGAGGCGCCACCGGTGGCCAGCAGCGCCAGGATGCCGCTGCCCAGGTTCGCGCCCAGCACCAGCCCGAGCGCGACCGTGGTCGGCACCATGCCGGAGGTGGCCAGCGTGGCGGTCAGCAGCACGATGGCGAGGCTGGAGTAGGACAGCACGGTCAGCACCGCGCCGACGACGATGTCCAGCAGGATGTCGTTGGGCAGCGCGACGATCAGCGCGCGCATCGCCGGCGACTCGGTCAGCGGCCGCGTCGCGCCGACGATCAGCTGCAGCGCCAGCGTGATCAGGCCCAGGCCGATCAGCACGCGCCCGATGCGGCCGACGACGGTGTTCTGGCGCACCGTGAACATTACGACGCCGGCGAAGATCAGCAGCGGCGACAGCCAGGACAGGTCGAACGAGAAGACGACTGTCATCATCGCCGTGCCGACATCGGCGCCCAGCATGACTGCCAGCGCCGCCGCGGTGCTGACCAGCCCCTTGCCGACGAAGGAGGCGACGATCAGGCAGGTGGCCGTGCTCGACTGCAGCAGCCCGGTCACGCCCAGCCCGGCGAGCGCCGAGCTGAAGCGGTTGCTGAAGCTGCGCGACAGCACGCCGCGCAGGTTCTCGCCGAAGGCGCGCAGCATGCCGGTGCGGACCAGGTGCGTGCTCCAGACGAGCAGCGCGATCGCGGCGAGCAGGTTCAGCAGGTGGATCATCGCTGTCGGTCAGGCCTTCATCTGCAGCATGCGCGAGATCTGCGCGGCTGCCTGTTGCAGCCTTGGCAGGAATCGTTCCACCATGGCCGCCGACGGGGTGCGCAGCACCTGGCCGCTGACGTTCATCGCCGCGATCGCCCGGCCGGCGCGGTCGCGGATGGGCACCGACAGGGAGACGAGACCTTCTTCCAGCTCCTGGTCGACCAGGCACCAGCCCTGCGCGCGGACCCGCTCGAGTTCGTCGCCGAATCGTCCCGGATCGGTGATCGTGCGGCCGGTGTAGGCGGTCAGCGGGTGGCGGCGCAGCAGGTCCTGCAGCGCCGCGCCGGGCAGTTCGGCCAGCAGCGTGCGGCCCATCGACGTGGCGGTGGCGGGCAGGCGGCTGCCGATGCCGAGGTTGATGCTCATGATCTTGTGCGTCGGGATGCGCAGCACGTAGACGATGTCGGCACCGTCCAGCACCGCGGCCGAGCACGACTCCTTGACGTCGGCGACCAGCGCCTCCATCACCGGCTCGGCCAGGTTCCACAGCGGCAGCGAGGAGAGGTAGGCAAAGCCGAGGTCGAGGATCTTGGCGGTCAGGCTGAACTGGCGGCCCTGGCTGCTGACGTAGCCGAGCGACTCCAGCGTCAGCAGGATGCGCCGGGCGCCGGCGCGCGTCAGCCCGGTGCGCTGGGCCACTTCCGACAGCGTCTGCTGCGGCGCGCGCGCGCTGAAGGAGCGGATCACCGCCAGCCCGCGGGCGAACGACTGCACGTAGGCATCGCCCGGGCGTGGCGGGGCGTCTGCAGCGACGGCGGTGTCGGACTCGGGCATGGCGGCAGTCTATCGCCAGCGCCCGGTGCCGCCGGGGCCCCGGCCGGCGGCCGCGACAAGGTTTCGAACACCCCGTGGGAAGGCGGCTCCGGACCGCGCAGGGGAATCGGCTCGGGCGTGGCGGAGTTGGGTACGATCGCGCCGCTTTGGTACTTCCGCAGGAGCTAGCGCATGGCGATGGACGTGGTCGACTTCGAGGTCAAGGGTTCGGAAATGCAGTTCGTCGAGGTTGAACTCGACCCCGGGGAGGCGGCCGTCGGCGAGGCCGGCAGCCTGATGTTCATGGACGCCGGGATCCAGATGGACACCGTGTTCGGCGACGGCTCGCAGAACCAGAGCGGCGGCTTCTTCGGCAAGCTGCTGGGTGCCGGCAAGCGGCTGGTCACCGGCGAATCGCTGTTCACCACGGTCTACACGAACCAGGGCAACAGCAAGCTGCGCGTCGCCTTCGCGGCCCCGTACCCCGGCAAGATCCTGCCGATGGACCTGGCCAAGCTCGGCGGCACGCTGATCTGCCAGAAGGACGCCTTCCTGTGCGCGGCGCGCGGCGTGTCGCTGGGCATCTACTTCCAGCAGAAGCTCTCGGTCGGCTTCTTCGGCGGCGAGGGCTTCATCATGCAGAAGCTCGAGGGCAATGGCCTGGCCTTCGTGCACGCCGGCGGCACCGTCGTGCGGCGCGACCTGCAGGCGGGCCAGACGCTGATGATCGACACCGGCTGCGTGGTGGCCTTCACGCCGAACGTGAACTTCGAGATCCAGTACGTCGGCAAGATCAAGACCGCGCTGTTCGGCGGCGAAGGCCTGTTCTTCGCGAAGATCACCGGCCCGGGCACGGTGTGGCTGCAGAGCCTGCCGTTCTCGCGCCTGGCGTCGCGCGTGTTCGCGGCCGCGCCGCAGCGCGGCGGCTCGCGCGAGGAGGGCTCGGTGCTCGGCGGCTTCGGCGCCGGCGGGCTGCTCGGCGGCGTGCTCGGAGGCGACGACGAATAGGTTCCCGTTCCTGCGGACGGCGCTGCTGGCGCTGCTGCTGCCGCTGGCGTCGGCCGCCGCGCCAGCCGGCCCGACGGCGAGCCCGGTCGAGCTCGAGCAGCTGACCTGGACCGAGCTGCGCGACCGCGTCGCCGGCGGTGCGACCACCGCGCTCGTGCCGATCGGCGGCACGGAGCAGAACGGCCCGCACATGGTGCTCGGCAAGCACAACGTGCGTGTGCGCGTGCTGGCCGGCCGCATCGCGCAGCAGCTGGGCGACGCGCTGGTGGCACCGGTGCTCGCCTACGTGCCGGAGGGCCGCATCGACCCGCCGGTCGCGCACATGCGCTGGCCGGGCACGATCTCGATCCCCGAGGCGGCGTTCGAGGCGCTGCTGGACGGCACCGCGCGCAGCCTCTGCCGGCACGGTTTCCGCGACGTCGTGTTGCTGCCGGACCACGGCGGCTACCTCAAAAGTCTCGAACGTGTCGCGGCGCGTCCCGGGCGCCCGGCCGGCTGCCGGGTGCACGCGCTGACCGACTACTATCGTGTGACGCAGGAGGTGTACGTCGACGCGCTGAAAGCGCGCGGCTACACGGCCGACGAGATCGGCAGCCACGCCGGCCTGGCGGACACCGCGCTGGCCCTGGCAGTCGACCCGAGCCTTGTCCGGGGCGACCGCCTCGGGCAGCCAGCGGGCCGGAGCGACGGTGTTGTCGGCGATCCGCGCCGCGCGAGCGTTGAGCTCGGACGCATCGGAGCCGACCAGGTCGTGGCGCGCTCCGTGGCGGCGATCCGCGCCTTGACGCGCGGCAAATGAGGCATTCGAGGAGTCACATGGAAGGCAGGATGTTGGTGGCCCGGGCGGCGCGGCGCGCGGGGCCCTGGTTCGCGGTGCTCGGCGCCGCAGCGGCGCTGGCCGGGGTGGTGCTGGAGTCGGCAGCGCAGTCGTCGACACCGCCGGCGGCCGCCTCGGCGGCGGTTGCGCCGCGCGGCGTGACGGTGGCGCTGGCCGGCATGCCGCCGGTGATCGACGGCGCCAACCTGTACAGCGAGACCGGCGCCGGCCGCTTCAGCGAGGCCGTGCGCGGCGATCTCGAGCGCATCTACGTGCCCAACCTGCGCTCCGGCGACGTCTACGTGGTGGACCCGCAGGCGATGAAGGTGGTCGACCGCTTCAAGGTCGGCATCGGCCCGCAGCACATCGTGCCGTCCTGGGACCTGCGCACGTTGTGGGTCACCAACAATGCCGAAGGCCGCACGGACGGCAGCCTGACGCCGATCGACCCGAAGACCGGCAAGCCGGGCAAGGCGGTGATGGTCGACGACCCGTACAACATGTACTTCACGCCGGACGGCAAGTCCGCGATCGTGGTGGCCGAGGCCCGCAAGCGGCTCGACTTCCGCGACCCGAAGACGATGGCGGCGCAGTACTCGATCGACGTGCCGGGCTGCCCGGGCGTCAACCACGCCGACTTCGCGATCGACGGCCGCTTCGCGATCTTCACCTGCGAGTTCACCGGGGCGCTGGTCAAGGTCGACCTGGTCGAGCGCAAGGTGCTGGGGTACCTGAAGCTGTCGATGCCGAGCACGCGCTTCAAGGAGGCGGTGGCGCCGCGCGGCGCGCCCGGCAAGGTCTGGGAACCGGGGCCGACCGAGGTGTGCACGCTCGAGCGCGGCATGCCGCAGGACATCCGCAGTTCGCCGGACGGCAGGCGCTTCTACATCGCCGACATGCACGCCGACGGCGTGCACGTCGTCGATGGCGCCTCGTTCACCAAGGTGGGCTTCATTTCCACCGGCGTGGGCGCGCATGGCCTGTACCCGAGCCGCGACGGGCGGCAGCTCTACGTGGCCAACCGCGGATCGCACAAGATCCATGGCCCGAAGAACGGCGACGGCAGCGTCTCGGTGATCGACTTCGCGACCGAGAAGGTGGTCGCCCGCTGGGGCGTGCCCGGCGGCGGCAGCCCGGACATGGGCAACGTCAGCGCCGACGGCAGGTTCCTGTGGCTCGCGGCGCGCTACGACGACGTGATCTACCGGTTCGATGTCGCCAGTGGCGACGTGAAGCAGATCAAGGTCGGCGCCGAGCCGCACGGGCTGACCGTCTGGCCGCAGCCGGGGCGCTACTCGCTCGGCCACACCGGGAACCTGCGCTGATCCGCACGCCCGGCGCGCGCCTGGACGAGAATCGGCGCCGATGAAGCTGCTGCTCGACGCGTTCTGGCGCGCCGTCGCCTACTGCCTGCACCCGCGGGTGATCGCGCTGTCGCTGCTGCCGCTGGTGTTGATGGTCGCGGCCGCCCTCGCGCTGGGCTACTTCTTCTGGGACGCCGCGATCGATGCCGTCAACGCCGCGCTGGACGGCTGGTCGCTCGTGAACGCGCTGTTCGCGTGGCTCGACCGGTTCGGCCTGGCCGGGCTGAAGTCGGGGCTGGCGCCGCTGGTCATCGTGTTCCTCGCCACGCCGGTGATCGTGATCGTCGCGCTGCTGGCCGTCGCCGCGCTCATGACGCCGGCAATGCTGGGCCTGGTCGCCCGGCGCCGCTTTCCCGCGCTCGAGCGCAAGCACGGCGGCTCGCTGCTGGCCGGCTCGCTCGGTGCGCTGCTGGCGACGCTGGTGGCACTGCTCGTGCTGGTCGTGTCGATCCCGCTGTGGCTCGTGCCGCCGCTCGCGCTGGTCATCCCGCCGCTGGTGTGGGGCTGGCTCGCCTACCGCGTGCTGAGCTACGACGTGCTGGCCGAACACGCCAGCCGCGAGGAGCGGCTCGCGCTGATCGGCACGCACCGCTGGCCGCTGCTGGGCATCGGCGTGCTGACCGGCTACCTCGGAGCCGCGCCCAGCCTGGTGTGGGCCTCGGGGGTGCTGTTCGTCGCGTTGGCGCCGGTGCTGGTGCCGGCCGCCATCTGGATCTACACCTTGGTGTTCGCCTTCGCCGCGCTGTGGTTCGCGCACTACTGCCTGGCCGCGCTGCAGGCCCAGCGGGACGCCGCGCCCGGCCTGCTTCCACCACTGAACCCGCTGCCGGCCGTGCCGGCGGCCCTGCTGCCACCGCCATGAACTTCGGCCTCCTGATCGTCGGCGACGAGATCCTCTCGGGCAAGCGCGAGGACAAGCACCTGCCCAAGGTCATCGAACTGCTGGGCGCGCGGGGCCTCTCGCTCGCCTGGGCGCGCTACGTCGGCGACGACCCGGCCCGCATCACCGCCGATCTGCGCGATGCGCTGGCCGCGGCGCGCGCCGGCGATGTGGTGTTCTCGTGCGGCGGCATCGGCGCCACACCGGACGACCACACCCGCCAGTCGGCCGCGGCGGCGCTGGGCGTGCCGCTGGAACTGCACCCGCGTGCCCGCGAGCTGATCTTCGAGCGCATGCGCGACGTCGCCGCGGAGCAGGGGGTGCCGTTCGAGCCCGACCGTTCCGACAACGTGCACCGCCTCAACATGGGCGTGTTCCCGCAGGGCGCCCAGATCATTCCGAACCCGTACAACAAGATCCCGGGCTTCGCGCTGCTCGCGCCACCCGGCGACGGCGGCGTGTTCTTCGTGCCGGGCTTCCCGGTGATGGCCTGGCCGATGATCGAGTGGGTGCTGGACACGCATTGCCGCGCACAGCACCGGCATGTCGACACGCGCGAGCGCTCGGTGATCGTGTTCGGCAGCATGGAGGCCACGCTGACGCCGCTGATGGAGGCGATCGAGGCGCGCTTCGCCGGCATCAAGGTGTTCAGCCTGCCGAGCGTCGACCATCCCCAGTGGGGGCGCCACATCGAACTCGGCGTGAAGGGCGAGGGCGACCTGCTCGCCGCCTATGCCGAACTGCTGGACGGCCTGCGAGTCCACCAGTTGCAATTGGGCCCCGAGTTGGTGCGCTGACGCGCGCAACGACGACCCACTTCGGGGCGCTGCGGCGCACCAGTTCAGACGCCCGCCGACGATGGCGTGACCCGGTCGCGGGCATGCTTTCTGCTACATTCCTGTGCGCCTTTTGGGGGCGTTCGCCCCTCGCACCAACCCCCCCCACCTCTTTCATAAGCATCCAGCCAGGAGAATCCTTGATGGCAGCCAAGACCGTCGCCGACGTGATGAAGATGGTGAAGGAGAACGAAGTCAAGTTCGTCGACTTCCGTTTCACCGACACCCGCGGCAAGGAACAGCACGTGTCCGTTCCGGTGTCCGCGTTCGACGAAGACAAGTTCACGTCGGGCCATGCCTTCGACGGCTCCTCGATCGCCGGGTGGAAGGGCATCGAGGCGTCGGACATGCTGCTGATGCCGGATCCGAACACCGCCAACATCGACCCGTTCTACGAAGAGCCGACGCTGCTGCTGAGCTGCGACGTGATCGAACCGGGCGACGGCAAGCCGTACGAGCGCGACCCGCGCTCGCTGGCCAAGCGCGCCGAGGCCTACATGAAGTCCTCCGGGCTGGGCGATGCGGCCTTCTTCGGCCCCGAGCCGGAGTTCTTCGTGTTCGACAGCGTGACCTGGGGTGCCGACATGTCCGGCTCGTTCGTCAAGATCGAGTCCGAGGAAGCCGCCTGGAACAGCGCGAAGGAATACGAACACGGCAACTCGGGCTACCGCCCGGGCGTCAAGGGCGGCTACTTCCCGGTGCCGCCGGTCGACAGCTTCCAGGACATGCGCTCGGAGATGTGCCTGATCCTCGAGTCGCTGGGCATCCCGGTCGAGGTGCACCACCACGAGGTGGCCACCGCCGGCCAGATGGAGCTGGGCACGAAGTTCAGCACGCTGGTGCAGCGCGCCGACTGGCTGCAGCTGCAGAAGTACGTGATCCAGAACGTCGCGCATGCCTACGGCAAGACCGCGACCTTCATGCCCAAGCCGATCGTCGGCGACAACGGCTCGGGCATGCACGTGCACCAGTCGGTCTGGAAGGATGGCAAGAACCTCTTCGCCGGCGACGGTTATGCCGGCCTGTCGGAGTTCGCGCTGTTCTACATCGGCGGCATCATCAAGCACGCCCGTGCGCTGAACGCGATCACGAACCCGGGCACGAACAGCTACAAGCGCCTCGTGCCGGGCTTCGAGGCGCCGGTCAAGCTGGCCTACTCGGCGAAGAACCGCTCGGCGTCGATCCGCATTCCGTACGTCGCCAACCCGAAGGGGCGCCGCATCGAGGCGCGCTTCCCGGATCCCACCGCGAACCCGTACCTGGCCTTCAGCGCGCTGCTGATGGCCGGCCTGGACGGCGTCGAGAACAAGATCCACCCGGGCGAGGCCGCGACGAAGGACCTGTACCACCTGCCGCCGGAAGAGGATGCGAAGATCCCGACCGTCTGCCACAGCCTGGACCAAGCGCTGGACTACCTGGACAAGGACCGCGCCTTCCTGACCAAGGGCGGGGTGTTCACCGACTCCTACCTCGACGCGTACATCGAGCTGAAGATGCAGGAGGTGACCCGCTTCCGCATGACGACGCATCCGATCGAGTACGACATGTACTTCGCGCTGTGACGTTTTCACGCGCTGGGCAAGGGACGACCTCGGTCGTCCCTTTTTTCTTGGGCGGTTACTCCGCTGTCGCGCACCGACCCTGGGCGACAATCGCGCCAACCCTGTCGGCGTGGCGTCTCCCTGCGGCGTTGGGCAGGGCAGGAGTCCGATGCATGCACCGTTTCCGATCGACGCTGGCCGGCGTGCTGGCCCTGGGCAGCCTGCTGCCGGCAGGCGCCTGGGCGCAGGGCAACACCGTGGTCTACCGCTGCCCCGGCCCGCCGGTGCTCTACACCGACACGATCAGCGCGTCCGAGGCCAAGGAGAAGGGCTGCAAGGTCATCGAAGGCGCGCCGATCACGGTGATCCAGAGCACCCGTCCGCGCCAGGGCACGCCCGTGCCGCCTGCCAGCGCACGCCCGGCCGACTCGAAAGTCGACCCGGCCGCGCAGCGCGCCCGCGACGGTGACGCGCGCCGCATCCTCGAGACCGAGCTGCGCAAGGAGGAGGACGCGCTCGCGCAGATGCAGAAGGAATTCAACAACGGCGAGCCGGAGCGTCACGGCGACGAGCGCAACTACCAGAAGTACCTCGACCGCGTGGCGGAGATGAAGTCGGCGATCGCGCGCAAGGAAAGCGATGTCGCCGCGCTGCGCCGCGAATTGGCCAAGCTGCCTGCCGTAGCCACGCCGTGAGGCTGCCGATCCCGTCGATCACGGCCGCGGCGCGCGCCGCCGACGCCGCGGCGGCCGCCTATGCCGCGTTCGACCACCTGGCGACCATGGTCGCGGTGGTCACGCCCGAAGGCCGCTGCGTGTTCGCCAACGCCTCGTTCGAGAACGTGCTCGGCCTGTCGCGCCGCAGCGTGCAGCGCGGCTCCCTGTTCCAGTGGTTCGTCGAATCCGACATGCTGCGCGACACGGTCGCGGCGGTCGCGCGCAACGAGTTCTCCACCAGCCGCCTGGAGGCGCAGCTGCGCCGGCCGGGGCCTGGCGGCGGCGACCCGCTGCCGGTGCACGCGATCGTCAACCAGATGGACGGCACGCCGCACGTGCTGGTGGAGTTCGTCGAGATCGAGGCGCAGACGCGCCAGGATCGCGAGGAGCGCGCGCTCGGCCAGGCGCAGGCCACCAAGGAGCTGATCCGCAACCTCGCGCACGAGATCAAGAACCCGCTGGGAGGCATCCGAGGCGCCGCGCAGCTGCTCGAGATGGAGGTGCAGACCCGCACCCTGACCGAGTACACGCAGGTCATCATCCACGAGGCGGACCGGTTGCAGGCGCTGGTGGACCGGCTGCTCGCGCCGCACCGCAAGCCACACGTGGTCGGCGACGTCAACATCCACGAGGTCTGCGAGCGGGTGCGCTCGCTGATCATCGCCGAGTTCCCGCGCGGGCTGGAGGTCGAGCGCGACTACGACGTGTCGATCCCGGACTTCCGCGGCGACCGCGAGCAGCTCATCCAGGCCGTGCTGAACATCGCGCACAACGCGGCGCAGGCGCTGGCCGAGCGCATCGTGGCGGGTGACGGCGTGATCATGCTGCGCACCCGGATCGCCCGCCAGGTGACGCTGGGCAAGCAGCGCTATCGTCTGGCACTGGAATTGCATATCGAGGACAACGGCCCGGGGGTGCCCGAGTCCATCCGCGATCGCATCTTCTACCCGCTGGTCTCGGGGCGCGACGGCGGATCGGGCCTCGGTCTGACGCTGGCGCAAACCTTCGTGCAGCAACACCAGGGCACGATCGAGTGCGAGAGCGAACCGGGCAGGACGGTGTTCAAGATCGTGATTCCTCTACCCTGATTCCCCCGATCCGCCTGGGTCAAACGGTCGGGGTTCGAACGCAACTGCATGAAACCCATCTGGATCGTTGACGACGACCAATCCATCCGCTTCGTGCTGGAGAAGGCGCTGGCGCGCGAAGACCTGGCGGTGCGCAGCTTCACCAACCCGCGCGACGTCCTGACCGCGATGGAGGACGACGAGCCGCAGGTGCTCGTCTCGGACATCCGCATGCCCGGCGGCTCCGGCATCGAGCTGCTGGCCAAGGTGAAAGCCCTGCGCCCGGGGCTGCCCGTCATCATCATGACCGCGTTCTCCGACCTGGACAGCGCGGTCAGTGCCTTCCAGGGCGGCGCCTTCGAGTACCTGCCCAAGCCCTTCGACGTGCCGAAGGCCGTCGAGCTGATCCGCCGCGCCGTCGACGAGAGCCTGCGCGAGGAAGTGCGCGACGCCGCGCAGTCGCAGATGCCCGAGATGCTGGGCCAGGCACCGGCGATGCAGGACGTCTTCCGCGCGATCGGCCGCCTGAGCCAGAGCGTGGTGACGGTGCTGATCACCGGCGAGTCCGGGACCGGCAAGGAACTCGTCGCGCAGGCGCTGCACAAGCACAGCCCGCGCGCGAACGGCCCGTTCGTCGCGATCAACACCGCCGCGATCCCGAAGGACCTGCTCGAGTCCGAACTGTTCGGCCACGAGCGCGGGGCCTTCACCGGCGCGCAGACCACGCGGCGCGGGCGCTTCGAGCAGGCCGACGGTGGCACGCTGTTCCTGGACGAGATCGGCGACATGCCGTTCGACCTGCAGACGCGCCTGCTGCGCGTGCTGTCCGACGGCCAGTTCTACCGCGTCGGCGGGCACAACCCGATGCGCGCCAACGTGCGCGTGATCGCGGCCACCCACCAGAACCTGGAGGACCGCGTCAAGCAGGGTGTCTTCCGCGAGGACCTGTTCCACCGCCTGAACGTGATCCGCCTGCGCCTGCCGGCGCTGCGCGAGCGGCGCGAGGATGTATCAGCGCTGGCGCGGTTCTTCCTGCAGAAGAGCGCGCGCGAGCTGGGCGTCGAGGCCAAGCGCATCACCGACGCGGCGCTCACCCGGCTGATGAAGTTCGACTTTCCGGGCAACGTGCGCCAGCTGGAGAACATCTGCCACTGGCTGACCGTGATGGCGCCGGCCCAGGTGATCGAGCCGAAGGACCTGCCGCCCGAGCTCTCGTACGACGGGGCGTCGCGCAGCGCTGCCGAGCCGGTGGAGGCGGCGATTGCGCCGGCGCCGGCCGCCGTGGCGGCGGTGGCCGAGGCGATGGCGCCCCCGCCCGTGGCCGCGCCGGCCGGTGCGGCCTGGCTCGGCGGGCTCGAACAGGAGGCGCGCAGCCTGCTGCTGGCCGGTGCGCCGGAGGTGTGGGATGCGCTGACCCGCAAGTTCGAGGCGCAATTGATCCACACTGCGCTGGAAATCACCCGCGGGCGCCGCATCGAGGCCGCGCAGAAGCTCGGCATCGGGCGCAACACGATCACCCGCAAGATCCAGGAACTCGGCCTGGACGACTGATGCTCCAGGGTTCGATCGTCTGAGACGGTTGGGCCGCTTCCGGCCCTGAAT